>NZ_JBEXHC010000029.1:0-25581 GCF_040607655.1 Streptomyces sp. NPDC005266 | reverse complement strand
CACCGGGGACGACGGGCTCGGCTCGGCGTCCGAGGACGACCTGTTGCGCTACATCGACGACGAGTTGGGACTGAGCTGATGCGCGCGACGCCCACGCGGGAGCGGTCGGCCGGACAGCACCACGGATCCGGGGCGCAGGACACCGGGGACGACGGGCTCGGCTCGGCGTCCGAGGACGACCTGTTGCGCTACATCGACGACGAGTTGGGACTGAGCTGATGCGCGCGACGCCCACGCACGTGTGCGGTTCTATGAGGGGTTTGCAACATGGCTGATAAAGAGCAGGTCGTCGAGTACCTCAAGCGGGTGACGGCGGATCTGAAGCGCACCCGGCAGCGGGTCCGGGACCTGGAGGACGCGCAGCGCGAGCCGATCGCCATCGTCGGTATGAGCTGCCGCTTCCCCGGCCACGCGAACACCCCCGAAGCCTTCTGGGAGTTCGTGCGGGGCGGTGGCGACGCGATGGGCGACTACCCGGACGACCGCGGCTGGCGGACCGGCGCCATGGACGCCGGCCCCGAGGGGCCGCCCGGCCGCGGCGGATTCATCGACGCGGCCACCGACTTCGACACGGCCTTCTTCGGCATCTCCCCGCGCGAGGCACTGGAGATGGACCCCCAGCAGCGGGTGCTGCTGGAGACGTCCTGGGAGGCGTTCGAGCGTGCGGGCATCGACCCGACGACCCTGCACACCAGCCGGACCGGCGTGTTCATCGGGGTGAACGGCGCGGACTACCCGAGCCTGTTGCACCACGCCGGCCACGAGTCACTCGGGTATCTGCTGACCGGCACCGCGGCAAGCGTCGTCTCCGGCCGTATCGCCTTCACCTACGGCTTCGAGGGCCCGGCCGTCACGGTCGACACGGCCTGCTCCGCTTCGCTGGTCGCCCTGCATCTGGCCGCCCAGGCGCTGCGGTCCGGCGACTGCCCGCTCGCACTCGTCGGCGGGGTCACGGTCATGTCGACCCCCGGTGTCTTCGCGGAGTTCGGCAAGCAGCGGGGGCTGGCGGCGGACGGCCGGTGCAAGGCGTTCGCGGCGTCGGCCGACGGCACCGCGTGGGGCGAGGGCGCCGGCGTCCTGCTGGTCGAGCGGCTGTCGGACGCGCGCCGCAACGGCCACCAGGTGCTGGCCGTGATGCGGGGCTCGGCGGTGAACCAGGACGGCGCGTCCAACGGTCTGACCGCCCCGAACGGCCCCTCCCAGCAGCGGGTGATCGGTGACGCGCTCGCGGCCGCGGGGGTCGCCGCGTCCGAGGTGGACGTGGTGGAGGCGCACGGCACGGGCACATCGCTGGGCGATCCGATCGAGGCGCAGGCGTTGCTGGCCACCTATGGTCAGGGGCGTGCGGCGGGGCGGCCGGTGCTGCTGGGCTCGGTGAAGTCGAACATCGGTCATACGCAGGCGGCGGCCGGTGTGGCCGGTGTCATCAAGATGGTCATGGCGATGCGGCACGGTGTGGTGCCGCCGACGCTTCATGTGGATGAGCCGACGCCGCATGTGGATTGGTCGGCGGGCGCGGTGGAGCTGGTGACCGAGGCGGTGCCGTGGCCGGAGGCCGAGCGGCCGCGCCGGGCCGCGGTGTCCTCGTTCGGCATCAGCGGTACGAACGCCCACATCGTCCTCGAACACGCCCGGGAAGGTGCCCGGGAAGGTGCCCCGGAAGAGCCCGCCGCCGACCCGGCGCCGCAGCACGGCGTCCTGCCCTGGATCCTCTCGGCCGCCTCGGAGTCCGCCCTGCGCGGCCAGGCCGAGCGGCTGCGCGACTTCGCGTCCGAGGACCCCGACGTGGCCGGGGCGGCCGTCGCCCTGGCCACCACCCGGACGGCCTTCGAGCACCGCGCCGTCGTCCTCGCCGAGGACCCCGCCGGATTCGCCGAGGTGCTGGACACGCTGGCGGGAAAGGCCACCTCCGGACGCCACCATGTGCGCGGCGCGGCGCGCCCCGGCGCCAAGGTGGCCTTCGTCTTCGCCGGACAGGGCGCGCAGTGGGCGGGCATGGGCGGCGAGTGGTACGAGCGGATCCCGGCCTTCGCCGCAGCGTTCGACGCCGTGTGCGCGGAGGCCGACGGGCAACTCGGCGCCTCCCTGGCGGACCTCGTCCTCGCCCGGGGGACCGCCGACCCGGAGCTGGTCAACCGGACCGCCTACACGCAGATCGCCATGTTCGCGGTCGAAGTGGCCCTGTTCCGTGCCCTTCAGGCGTGGGGCGTGGTACCCGACGCCGTATTCGGGCACTCGATCGGCGAGATCGCGGCGGCCCACGTGGCCGGGGTGCTCTCGCTGGCCGACGCGGTGACGCTGGCCGTCACCCGCGGCCGGCTCATGCAGGCGCTCCCCGACGGCGGCGCCATGCTGGCCATCGACGCCACAGAGGCCGAGGTCGAGCGGTGGCTGCGGGACGAGCCCGCGGACCAGGTGGCGATCGCGGCGGTGAACGGCCCGTCGGCCGTCGTCGTCTCCGGCGCCGCCGACGCCGTCCAGCGGGTCGCCGCCACCGCGGACGGGGCCGGGCGGCGCAGCCGGCGGCTGCGGGTCAGCCACGCCTTCCACTCGCCGCTGATGGAGCCCATGCTCGAGGAGTTCCGCTCGGTCCTCACGCGGCTCACCTGGTCCCCGCCGAAGCTCCCCCTGGTGTCCACCGTCACCGGCACGACGGCCACGGCCGAGGAGCTGACCTCCCCGGACTACTGGATCCGCCACGCCCGCCACGCGGTCCGCTTCCAGGACGCCGTACGCACCCTGGAGGGCCGGGCCGACGTCTTCCTGGAGATCGGCCCGCACGCGGTGCTCACCCGGCCGATCGAGGACAGCCTGGGCGACGGGCAGGCGACCGTGACCGCGGTCGCCCACCGCGAGCGGCCGCACCTCGCGAGCCTGCTACGGGCCGTGGGGACCCTGTGGACCCGCGGGATCGACGTCGACTGGCGTGCGGTGCTGCCCTCCCCGGCGGGCCATGTGGACCTGCCGACCTATGCCTTCGAGCGCCGTCGCTTCTGGCCCCGGATCTCCTCGCGCGGGCCCGCCGCGGACGTCGCCTCGGCGGGCCTGACCGGCGTCGACCACCCCTTGCTCGGCGCCGCGGTCAGCGTGGCCGACGGCGACACCGCCGTGCTCTCCGGCCGCCTGTCCCTGGCCACCCACCCCTGGCTGGCCGACCACGCGGTGCTGGGCGCGGTGCTGCTGCCCGGGACGGCCTTCGTCGAACTCGCCCTGCGCGCCGGGCAGGACATGGCGTGCGGACAGGTCCAGGACCTGACCCTGGAGACCCCGCTCCGGCTCGACGCCGCCACAGCGGTGCAGATCCAGGTGGTCGTGGGACAGGCCGACGCCGATGGCCGGCGGTCGGTGAGCGTCCACTCGCGCCCCGAAGACGGTGCCGAAGGCCCGGCGGAGTGGACCTGCCATGCCCAGGCCGTGCTGGCGCCGCTCTCCCCACCGGCCCCGGACACCACCGACTTCGGCGCGGTGGCCGGCGGCCAGTGGCCGCCCCGCGCCGCCACGCCCATCGACGTCGAGGACTTCTACCCGGCGCTGGCCGGGCAGGGCTATGCCTACGGGCCCACCTTCCAGGGGCTGCGCGCGGCCTGGCGGCGCGGCGACGACTTCTTCGCCGAGGTCGTCCTGCCCGACGACGCGACGCAGGAGGCCGAGGCCTTCGGCATCCACCCCGCGCTGCTGGACGCCGCGTTGCACGGTATCGGCCTCGGCGGCGTCGTGGACGACGCCGAGGGCGCGGCCCGGCTGCCGTTCGCCTGGTCGGGCGTACGGCTGTGGGCGAGCGGCGCCCGGGCAGTGCGGGTGTGGCTGTCCACCGTGGGCACCGCGGCGGTACGGGTCCGCATCGCCGACGCGCAGGGGGCGCCCGTCGTGGGCATCGACGAGCTGGTGCTGCGCCCGGTGACGCAGACCCAGATGCGTCCGACGGTGCCCCAGTCCCTGTACGCCCATCGATGGGAGCGCTGGGAGCGGCCGGACCCGGCGGCCACCGGCGCACGGCCGCTGGTGTGGGCGGACGGAACGCCCGCCGCCGAACTCGCCGCCGCCGCGGTGGCCGAGGGCGCCGACCTCGTGCTGCTCGACTGCGCCGGGCCGGACTGCTCCGGCGCCCCGGTGCCGGAGCGGGTACGGACCTCGGTGGCGCGCGTCCTGGAGCGGGTGCGGGAGTGGCTGGCCCACGACGAACTCGGCGGCGCCCGGCTGGTGGTGGTGGCCCGGGGCGGCGTCGAGGTGACCTCCGGTGACGGCATCGACCTCGCCCAGGCCGCGATCCACGGCCTGGTGCGCTCCGCGCGCTCGGAGCACCCGGACCGGATCGCGCTCCTGGACACCGACACCGACGCGGCCGACGTCCCGCCGGACCTGGTCCGGGCGGCGATCGCCGCGGGGGAGACCGAGCTCGCCGTCCGCCGCACCGCCCTGTTCGTGCCCCGTCTGGTACGCCACCCCGCCCCGGCCGCGGACGTCCCCGCCCCCTGGTCCGGCGGGGGCACCGTGCTGATCACGGGCGGAACCGGGATCATCGGCTCGGCCGTCGCCCGTCACCTGGTCACCGCCCACCAGGTCACCGACCTGGTGCTGGCCGGCCGGAGCGGCCCGGACGCGCCCGGCGCCGCCGAACTGGCCGAGAGGCTGGGCGCCCTGGGCGCCACGGTCCGGCTGGCGGCGTGTGACGTCGCCGACCGGGACGCCGTCGCCGCGCTCCTGGACTCCCTCCCCGACCTGCGCGGCGTGGTGCACGCGGCCGGTGTCCTCGACGACGGGATGATCACATCACAGACGCCGGAGCGCCTCGCGGCGGTCTTCCGGCCCAAGGTGGACGCCGCCTGGCAGCTGCACGAGCTGACCCGGAACCGGGACCTGGGGATGTTCGTGCTGTTCTCGTCGGCGGCCGGGATCTTCGGCTCCCCGGGGCAGGCCAACTACGCGGCGGCCAACACCTTCCTGGACGCCCTGGCGCGAGCGCGACACCGTGAGGGCCTGCCCGCGCAGTCGCTGAGCTGGGGACTGTGGGCCGAGACCAGCGCGATGACCGGCTCCCTGAGCGACACCGACCTCAACAGGCTGAACCGCGGCGGTCTGCGGGCGCTCTCCGAGGTCGAGGGCGTTGCGCTGTTCGACGCCGCCACCCGGCTGCCCGAGCCCGTCCTCGTTCCCGTACACCTGGACCTGCGCGGCCAGAGCGACCCGCCCGCGCTGCTGCGGGCCCTGGCCCCCACCCACCGGCGACGGGCGGCAGCCACCCCGGGCGGCGGGGACGCGGACCGGCTCGATCGGCTGCGCGGCCTGCCGGAGGGGGAGCGGTCGGCGCTCCTGGTCGATCTGGTGCGCGAACACGTCGCCACCGTGCTGGGACACGCGGCGCCCACCGACATCGCGCCCGCCGAGTCCTTCGCCAACCTGGGCTTCGACTCGCTGACCGCCGTCGAACTCCGCAACCGGCTGGCCGACGTCACCGGCGTCCGGCTGCCCACGACGCTCGTCTTCGACTACCCCAGCCCCGAGTCGCTGGCCGCGTTCCTCGGATCCGCGCTGGTTCCGGCCGCCGGCACGGGCGACCGGGTGCGGCGGACGCCCGTACCGGCCGACGAACCGATCGCCATCGTCGGCATGAGCTGCAGGTATCCGGGCGATGTGCGCTCCCCCGAGGACCTGTGGGACATGGTCCTGCACGGCCGCGAGGGCATCGGCGGATTCCCCGCCGACCGCGGCTGGGACGTGGACGCGCTCTACGACCCGGAGGGAACCGGCGCCAACACCACCTACGTACGGGAGAGCGGCTTCCTCTACGACGCCGCCGACTTCGACGCCGGGTTCTTCGGCATCTCCTCGCGCGAGGCGCTGGCCATGGATCCGCAGCACCGCCTGCTCCTGGAACTGTCCTGGGAGGCCGTGGAGCGGGCCGGTATCGACCCCACCCGGCTGCGGGGAAGCCGGACCGGGGTCTTCACCGGACTGATGCACCACGACTACGTGGCGCGGCTGCAGGCGGTGCCCGAGGAGATCGCGGGCTATCTGAGCAACGGCAACGCGGGCAGCGTGGCCTCGGGACGGATCGCCTACACCTTCGGCCTGGAGGGGCCCGCCGTGACGGTGGACACCGCCTGTTCCTCCTCGCTGGTGGCCCTGGACATGGCGGTCACCGCGCTGCGCCGCGGAACCTGCGACCTGGCCCTCGCCGGCGGTGTCGCGGTCGTCTCGACCCCCGCCGCCTTCACCGAGTTCGGCAAGCAGCGGGGGCTGGCGGCGGACGGCCGGTGCAAGGCGTTCGCGGCGTCGGCCGACGGCACGGCGTGGGGGGAGGGCGTCGGCGTCCTGCTGGTCGAGCGGCTGTCCGACGCGCACCGCAGCGGGCACCGGGTGCTCGGCGTCGTCCGGGGTGGCGCGGTCAACCAGGACGGTGCGAGCAACGGCATGACGGCGCCCAACGGCCCCTCCCAGCAACGGGTGATCGCCGACGCGCTCGCCGGAGTCGGCGTGCGGGCCGGCGAGGTGGACGTGGTCGAGGCGCACGGCACCGGGACGCCGTTGGGCGATCCGATCGAGGCGCAGGCGTTGCTGGCCACCTATGGTCAGGGGCGTGCGGCGGGGCGGCCGGTGCTGCTGGGTTCGGTGAAGTCGAACATCGGTCATACGCAGGCGGCGGCCGGTGTGGCGGGTGTCATCAAGATGGTCATGGCGATGCGGCACGGTGTGGTGCCGCCGACGCTCCATGTGGATGAGCCGACGCCGCATGTGGATTGGTCGGCGGGCGCGGTGGAGCTGGTGACCGAGGCGGTGCCGTGGCCCGAGGCCGGGCGGCCGCGCCGGGCGGCGGTGTCCTCGTTCGGCATCAGCGGCACGAACGCCCACATCGTCCTCGAACAGGCCCCCGAAGAGCCCGCCGTCGCGGCCCTCGACGAGACCTCCGACTGGCCCTCGGCCGTGGTCGAGCCCGACCCGGCCGCAGCCCTGCCCTGGGTGGTGTCGGCCACGTCGGCCGACGCCCTGCGCGACCAGGCCGAGCGGCTGCGGGAGTTCACCACCGGCCCCGCCGCCTCCGGTGTTCCGGTGGCCGAGGTCGCCGGGGCCCTCGTGCGGGCCCGGACCGCCTTCGCCCACCGCGCGGTCCTCCTCGCCGCCGACGGCGCCGGATTCGCCGAGGGCCTCGACGCCCTGGCGGGCCGGGGCACCGGGGGAGCGGACGTCATCCGCGGGGTGGCCCGTACCCGCACGAAGGCCGCGTTCGTGTTCCCCGGCGAGGCGTCGGCGTGGCCGGGCCTGGCGACCGGGCTGCTGGAGTCCTCGCCCGTGTTCGCCAAGGCGCTGGGGGAGTGCGCGGAGGCGCTGGCGCCGCACACCGGCTGGCACCTCCTCGACGTGCTGCGGGGCGAGCCGAAGACGCTGGAGCGCCCGGACGTCGCCCGGCCCGCCCTGTGGGCCGTCATGGTGGCGCTGGCCGAGCTGTGGCGCTCCATCGGCATCACGCCCAGCGCCGTGATCGGCCTCGCCCAGGGAGAGACCGCCGCCGCCTGCGTCTGCGGCGCGCTGGCGCAGGGCGACGGGGCGGCGCTGGCCGCGTGGCAGGGACGGCTGGCCGCCGCGGACGGTGGCCGGGCGCCCGAGCCGCCCCCGCAGGTCGCCCTCCACCGCGGGCGGATCCCGCTCTATTCCGCCGTCACGGGAGGCCTGCTCGACCCGCGAAGCGCGGACGCGGACCACTGGAACCGTAGCCTGCGCGCCCCCGACCGCTTCACCGAAGCGCTCGATGCGCTGCTGCGGGACGGGAGGGACACCTTCATCGAGGTGAGCTCCCACCCGGTGGCCACGGCCGACCTCGCCGCCCGGGCGGCCGCCGCCGGGCACGACACCGTCGTGGTGGGCTCCCTCCGGCGCGGAGTCGACGACCGCGCCGCGCTGCTGCGCTCGGCCGCCACGCTGTGGTCACACGGCGCCGCCGTGGAGTGGCCAACCCTGGTGCGGCGGCCGACGCAGACGGTCGAACTGCCGACGTACGCCTTCCAGCGGCAGCGGTTCTGGCTGGAGGCGCCCGCCGCCCCCGGCGACGCGAGCGGGATCGGGCTCGACACGGCACACCACCCCCTGCTGGCCGGCGCGGTGGTGCCCGCCGAGGGCGACACCGCACTGTTCACCGGCAGGCTCTCCCGGACCGCCCACCCCTGGCTCGCCGACCACACGGCCGGGTCCACCGTCCTGTTGCCCGCCGGAGTGCTCATCGACTGGGCGCTGTACGCGGGACGCGAGCTCGGCTGCCCCCGGCTGCCCGAACTCACCCAGGAATCGCCGTTGGTCCTCGACCCCGACGCCGCCGCGCACATCCAGGTCCAGGTGGGTCCCCCCGACGAGGACGGCCGACGCGCCCTCACCGTCCACTCGCGCCCTGAGCACCCGGGCGAGGAGACACAGTGGACCTGTCACGCCCGGGGAGTGCTCGCCCCGGAGCCGGAGAACACCGGCGCGGCCGGGTTCGAGGAGCTCGCGGGCGTGTGGCCGCCGCCCGGCGCGGCGCCGGTCGAGGTGGACGGCCTCTACGACGGCTCGGCCGAGGACGGCTATGCGTACGGACCGGCGTTCCAGGGCCTGCGCGCCGCGTGGCGGCGCGACGACTGCCTCTTCGCGGAGGTGGCCCTGGCGGAGGCGGCCGCCGGCCCGGGCGGCTTCGAGCTGCACCCGGCGCTGCTCGACGCGGCCCTGCACGCCGTGGGCCCGGGCGAGTTCTTCGACCCGGGCGAGGCGCACCTGCGGATGCCGCTCACCTGGTCCGGGGTGCGGCTGCACTCCACGGCCCCCGGCTCCGTACGGGTACGGCTCGCGAGCGCCGGACCGGACGCGGTCAGCGTCCGCCTCGCCGACCCCGAGGGGCGGCCGGTCGCGAGCGTCGACCGGCTGACCCTGCGCGCCGTGCCCACGGCCGAGTTCGGGCCCGCCTCCGGGACGGCCGTGCCCGCCCGGCGCGAACCGCCGCTGCGGGCGCGGGAGGAGAACACCCTCTCCCGGGTCCTGGCCGCCGCGCCCGGCCGACGCCGCCGACTGCTGGAGGACATCATCCGCGGCGAGCTGACCGCCGTCCTGCGCCTCGGTGAGGCCCAGGACATCGACGTGGACGTGGAGTTCCTCGATCTGGGGGTGGACTCGCTGGCGGGCATCGCCCTGCGCGACCGCCTCGACTCGCTGCTGGACCTGGCGCTCCCCGCGACGGCGCTGTTCGAGCACTCCACCACGGCCCGGCTCGCCGGTCACCTCGCCAACCTGGTCGGCACGGGCCCCGCACGCGCCGCCGCCGGGGAGGCCGCGGGCACGCCCTCGTCCCCCTTCGACACCATCGAGGCGCTCTACCGGCAGTCCTACGCGCTGGGGCAGGCCGGGACGGTCGGCATGGACCTCATCCAGGCCGCCGCCCGGCTCCGGCCGTCCTTCACCGCCGACACCGTGGCCGACCACGTCCCATCGCCGGTACGGCTCGCCACGGGCCCCTCCGGACGGGCCGCGGTGGTCTGCCTGCCCGCCATCACCGCCACGGCCGGACCGGTGCAGTACGCCGCGCTGTCGCAGCGGCTCCAGGGCGAGAGAGATGTGCTCGCACTGGTCAACCCCGGTTTCTCCGAGGGGGAGTTGGTGCCCGACTCGTTCGGGACCTTCATCGAGCTGCAGCTCGCCGCGCTGCGCTCGGCCGTCGGCTCCGGGCCGTACGTGCTGCTCGGCCACTCGGCGGGCGGGCTGATCGCCTACGCCCTCGCGATGCGGGCCGAGCGGTCGGGCCCCGCCCCCGCCGCCGTGGTCCTCATCGACACCTTCCGGTCCGGCAGCCAGTTCTCGGACGAGCTGACCAACGCGATGATGGACGGCCTGTTCGCCCGCGAACACATCCTCGGGCCCGGGGCGTTCAGCGGCGTGCGGCTCACCGCCATGGGGCGCTACCACGCCCTGATGGACGACTGCCAGGTGGCCCCGATACAGAGCCCGGTGCTGTTCCTGCGCGCCGAGGCTCCGCTGCCCCACCAGGACAGCGGCCACGACGGCGACGGCTGGCGGCCGTCCTGGCCCTTCCCGCACACGGCCGCCATCACGCCCGGCGACCACTTCACGATCATGGAGGACAACATTGCACTGACCGCCGAGACGGTTGAGCGCTGGCTCGCCGAACGCGATCTGTGACCCGGCGGCGTCGTGGTCCCACACCCACCCCTGTACCGACCCGCGGCCAACGGCGGCCGCGGCCTGCGAAGGAACATGAAATGATCATTCTCGGCTACAACGGTTTCTCCCGCATCGCGGAACTCTTCGGGCGGCTCTACGGCTACACCCAGGACTCCGTCGACCGGCACAGCTTTCTCGGCCACGACGCCGCCGCCGCCCTGTTCATCGACGGCGAGCTGGTGGCCGCCGTCGAGGAAGAGCGGATGAACCGACGGAAGAAGACCACCGCCTTCCCGGCCGAGGCCATGCGCTGGTGTCTGGAGCGGGCCGGAATCGGCTACGAGGACGTGGACTACTACGCCTTCGGATGGAACTTCAACGCGGACTTCGCCGACGCCGCCCTCGTACGCCTGGCGCAGGCGCCGATTCCGCCCGAGTACAAGTTCCCGGCGATCGCCTCCTTCGGCGAGCTGTACACCGGGGCGCTGGGCCGCAACGCGCTGATCGAGGACTTCACCAGCCACACCGGCTACGCGCTGCCCGACGAGAAGCTGATCACGGTCCCGCACCACCGTGCCCATCTGGCCTGTGGACGTACTTTCTCCGGCCTCGGCGACGCCGCCTTCCTGATCAATGACGGCCAGGCCGAGTCGGACAGCACCATCATGGGCGAGGTGCGCAACGGTAAGGTCGAGGTCTTCGACCGGTTCACCATCGACGCGCAGAACTCGATCGCCCAGCTCTTCAGCGCGGTCACCCGCTACCTGGGCTTCGTGCCGAACAACGACGAGTACAAGGTCATGGGCCTGGCCGGATTCGGGAAGGCCCCCGAAGGGGACAACCCCTTCCTGACCGACGTCGTCACCCTTCAGGAGGGCGGCCGGTATTCGCTGGCCCTGGCGTACGACCCGCGTGGCCCGCGGGCCTACGACACCCTGTTCGACGAGCTGTTCGGCGGGCACGACGGCAATCGCCGCGAGTTCGACTTCCAGGTCCGGATGGCCTGCGCCGCCCAGCAGATGATCGAGAAGGTGACCGCGCACCAGCTGCGCGCGCTCGCCGAGGCGACGGACCTGCGGGACCTGATCTTCGAGGGCGGGCTGGCGCTGAACTGCGTCAACAACACCAAGCTCCTGGAGGACCTCGACTTCGAGCGCGTCGAGGTCAGCTTCGGCGCGAGCGACCCCGGAGTCTCCATCGGCGCCGCCGCCCATGTCGCGGCCGACAAGGCGGAACCCGTGGCGCCGACCGAGTCGCCCTACCTCGGACCGGAGTTCAGCGGCGAGGAGATCCGCGAGACCCTCGACGCATACGCCTCCTCGGTCACCTGGCAGGAGTTGCCCGCGGGCGAGGTGGCGAAGAAGACGGCCGAGCTGCTGTCGGAGAAGACCGTGGTCGGCTGGTTCCAGGGTCGCACCGAATACGGGCCGAGGGCACTGGGCAACCGCAGCATCCTCGCCAATCCGTCCTTCGCCGACATGAAGGACATCATCAACAACCGGGTCAAGCACCGCGAGCCCTTCCGCCCCTTCGCGCCGATCGTGCTGGAGGAGGACGCGCCCCGCGTCTTCGAGATGGGCAAGAAGACGCGCTCGCCGTACATGACCTTCGTCTTCCCGGTGCGGCCGGAGTACCAGGAGAAGATCGCGGCGGCCACCCACGTGGACGCGACCTCCCGCATCCAGACGGTCACCGAGAACGGCAACCCGCTGCTGGCCGAGCTGCTCCGCGAGTTCACCGCGCGCACCGGCGTGCCCTGCCTGGTCAACACCTCCTTCAACGTCGCCGGCGAGCCCATCGTCTGCTCCCCGAAGGACGCGGTCGAATGTTTCCTCGGCACCGATATCGACCACCTGGTCATCGGCGACTACCTGGTCTCCAAGCGATGAGCACAGCGAGTGCGCCGACCGTGGGCATCCAGTGGCGTACCCGCGCGGCGCTCCTCCTGGAGACGGCCGCGGCGGTCGCCACCGTCGGGGCGATGGTCGTCGTCGTGGAGATCTGCCGGGAAGTACTGGCCGCCGATCCCGACACCGGCCGGCTCAAGGGGCTCGTCCTCATAGCCGTCGGCGCGGTGGTGGCCGGGCTCCTCGCGCAGCTCTCGGGGCGGACGCTCAGCAGGCAGGCGGCCACCCGCGGCCAGGAGCTCCTGCGCGCCGGGGTGGCCCGCAGGCTGCGCGGCAACCCGCCCGCCCGCCGGATCCACGCGGACTGGCGGGCGCAGGGCGCCACCCTGGGCGGCGACATCGCCTCCGCCGGGGTGATGGTGGGCCGGGCCGGATCGGAACTCCTCTCGGCCGTGCTGGTGTTCTTCCTGTCGATCGGCTATCTGTTCTGGGCCGACTGGCGGATGGCACTGGTGACCCTGCTCCCCATCCTGCTCGGCTTCATCACCTTCGGCGTGATCTCCGCACGCTTCTTCAAGGAGATGCAGGACGAGTACGTGGCCAGTATCGCCGCCATTGACGCGGTGCGCCCCACCATCGGCCTTCAGGCGCGGGTCAACCGGGCCGGGGCGCGGGCCCGTACGGCCATGACGACCCGGATCTCGGCCCGCCGGCTCACCGAGGCCACCGACGGGTTCAGCGGCTTCTTCCTGTCCCGCATCGGCACCCTGCTCGGTGGCCGGGCACTCGCCGAGATCGCCTTCTCGCCGCTGAGCGTCCTTGTCTCCGTGCTGTGCGGAGGAGCGCTCATGGTCCGGTCCGACGCGCTGGCCCCCGCCGACCTCGTGCCCTTCCTGGTCATCGGCGCGGGCCTGGCGGCGCCTCTGCTGGCCAGCACCTACTCCATGGAAGAGGTCGGGGAGGGCAAGAAGGCGACGGCACGGCTGACCGCGTTCGCCACCGGCGGACCGGCGGCCCCCGCCGACACCGACAGCCCCGACAGCCCCGACAGCCCTGGCCTCGAGCTGCCCGAACGCGGGGTGCTGACGGTCATCGAGTCCACCCCGGAAGGTGCCGACCGGCTGACCGACCGGATCACGGCCGCCACGCCCCCCGAGCGCTTCACCTCGGTCGAGGCCGAACCGGCCGTCGTCATCGGCGCCGTCGGCGCGTACATCACAGCCGACCGTGCCGACGGCACCCCGGAAGCGGCCGAACGCGCCGCCCGGCTCACCGGCGTCCACGACACCGTCTCCGCCTTCCCCCGCGGCTACGCCTCGGTCGTCGGCGCAGAAGTGTCCTTGTCCTACCCGGAGATCCAGCGCATCGCGCTGGCCAGGGTGGTCGCGGGAGACGACCGCGGGGTCGTGCTCCTCGACCAGCGGGCGTTCGGCGGCGACCCGGACGTCCTGCGGGCCGCGGTGGCCGACCTGCGGGAGCGGGCCGCTGTCGTCGTCGTGAGCTGCGGTCCGCCGGTGGTCACCGACGGGCGGATCGTGCTGATGGACAAGGGGGAGGTGGCCGAGTCCGGCCCGCACGAGGAGCTGATCCGCGCGGGCGGCCGGTACGCGGCCCTGTGCCAAGCGCTCCCGGCCACCGAGCGGGCCGCCGCGGCCGCTCCCCGATCCGCGACATCCCAGGAGATCACCTGATGAGGGCCGTTCTTGCTCGCTTCCTGCACGCGCCCGGGAGAGCGGCGGTGGTATCGCTGCTGCTGTTCCTGGTGCTCGGCGCGGTCACCCAGGGCATCGCCTTCGCCCTGGTGGTCCCGATCGCGGATGACCTCTTCACGCCGGACAAGCCTGTTCCCTGGGCGTGGATCGCCGCCCTCGCGGCGGTCGCCGTGGTGCACTCCGCCCTGCACTACCGGAGCGTCCCCATGGGCAACCGGTTGGGGGCCGACCTGGTCACCACCCTGCACAAGGCCGTCGCCGAGCGCGCGGCCGAGCTGCCCGCCCGGTCGCTCGGCACGGCCTACGCGGACCGGCTCGCCGCCCTCAACGGCAGCGCGGTCGTGGTGCTGATGGGGCTGCCCGCGCATGTGCTGCGCCCGCTGGTGGCCGCCGTCGTCACCCCGCTGACGGTGATCGTCATCAGCGCGTTCGTGTCGCCGCTCCTCGCCGCGACGCTGGCGGGGGGCCTGCTGGTGCTGGCGGCGGCGGCCTTCGGCGCGGCCAGGCTGCTCACCCGGACCGAGGAGCCCGACGGTGCCGAGTGGCTGAGGCGCACGTACGGGCGACCCGCCTCCGCTCCGGGCGGCCGGACCTCGTCCGTCCTCCTCCCCGCCGCGGGAGAGACGCTGCCATGGCGGGTCATCGAACTCGCGATATGCGCCGCTGTGGGGGTGTGTGCCGCGCTGTCGACCGCGGGCGATCTGTCGCCCACCAAGAGCGTCGCGCTCGTCGTGCTGTCGGTGCTGACCTTCCAGCCGGTGATGGAGGCGGCCCTGCTGACCAGCACCGTCATGAACTCGCGCGCGACCCTGACCACGCTTGGCCGGCTCATCGAGGCCGGTGACCCCGCATCGGCCGGGACCGGTTGGCCCGAGCGCTGTGACATCGAGTTCGCGGACGTGAGCCTGGTGGTCGCGGGCGAAACGGTGCTCGACAAGGTCTCCTTCCGGATCCCGGCGGGCAGCACCACGGCACTCCTCGGCACGCCGGACGGCGCGCGGCTCGAGCTGGGCGATGTGCTGACGGGCGACCTGGCACCCACCTCGGGACGGGTCCGGATCGGCGGCGTGGACATCTCCGCCCTCGCGGTCCGTGACATCGACCGCCGGGTGAGCCGGATCTCGTCGGAGGCACCGGATCTCACCCGGCAGGACGCTGCCCGATTCCTTGAGTCCACTGAGCCGGCCGACGCCCCGGGCACGTCGTCCTTCAGGGAACGGTCCGTGGTCCGGGCCGCCGTGGACCGGCTGCGCGAGGCGCTGTCGACCGGTTCCTCAGAGGAGCCGGCGCTGTCCGAGGCCGACCGGTGGCGACTGGCTCTCGTACGGGCGATGGCGCAGGACCCCGCCCTGGTGGTCCTCGACGCGACCGCGGGCGCCAACGTGTTCGCCACCGACCCTGACCTGGCCGAACTGGTCTCCGTACTCGCCCAGGACCGCACCTGCTGGGTGATCCCGGGGGCCGGATTCCCGCTTCCGCCCTGCGACCAGGAGCTGATGCTGAAGGGCCCCCGCGTCACTGTCCTGACAGCCGAGATGAGCTGACGGGCGATGGAAGGAGGACGCCGAGTCGGAGGCCACCACGGCCTCCGGCTCGGCGTGCTTGCGCTCCGCGAGGCAGGGATCCGGCCATGCCGGGCACCTGGCTCATCGACTCGGACCATGACTGAGTCACTGCTTGAGGGGTTCCCACCATTCGCGGTGCGCGGCGTACCAGCCGATGGTCTCGGCGAGGCCCTTTTCCCAGGTCACGGCGGGCTGGTAGCCCAGCTGACCGGAGATCTTCGTGATGTCCATCGCATACCGGCGGTCGTGTGCCTTGCGGTCGGGCACGTACTCCACCATCGACTGATCCACGCCCAGCAATTCGAGCAGGCGGTGGGTGACCTCTCGGTTGGTCAATTCAGTGCCACCGCCGACGTTGTACACCTCGCCGGGCTTTCCCCCCTCGGCCACCAGCGCTATGCCCCGGCAGTGGTCGTCCACATGGAGCCAGTCCCGCACATTCTCGCCGTCGCCGTAGAGCGGGACCTTCCTGGCGTCGAGAAGGTTGGTGACGAAAAGCGGGATGATCTTCTCGGGGTATTGATGAGGGCCATAGGTGTTGGAGCCTCGGGTGACGCAGACGGGCAGTCCGTGGGTGCGGTGCACGGCCAGTGCCAGAAGGTCGGCCGACGCCTTGGACGCGGAATAGGGCGAGTTGGGCTTCAAAGCCTCTTCCTCCGCCCAGGGGGCTTCGCCGCCCTCCAGCGATCCGTACACCTCGTCCGTGGAGACATGCACGAATTTACCCACACCGGACTCCGTCGCGGCATTGAGGAGGGTGTGCGTGCCCAGGACGTTCGTCCGTATGAAGTCCTCCGCCCCGGCGATCGAACGGTCGACATGCGACTCGGCGGCGAAATGCACCACGAGCTCGGCCCCCCGCAGGGATTCCCCCACCAGCCGTTCGTCGCAGATGTCGCCCTCGACAAAGCGCAGTCGGGGACTGTCCGCGACCGCGGCGAGGTTCGCCCTGTTTCCCGCATAGGTGAGCTTGTCGAGCACCACCAACTCGGCGTCCGAAAACCCCGGGTAGTGACCCTTGATCGCCTGCCGGACAAAGTGCGAGCCAATGAACCCGGCTCCTCCGGTGACTACTATCCGCACTGGCTGCCTCTCAGTCCTTTTCGGCAATCTCCATCAGATACCTGCCGTAATCCGTACGCCCTGATTGGCTGCCGAGTGAGTAACACGCGGCGGCGTCGATGAACCCCATACGGAAAGCGATCTCCTCCAGGCAGGCGATCCGTACGCCCTGGCGCTGCTCGAGCACCTGCACATACTGCGACGCCTGCAGCAGCGAGTCGTAGGTGCCCGTGTCCAGCCAGGCGAAGCCGCGGCCCAGATTGATCAGCTTGGCCCGGCCGCGCTCCATATAGACCCGGTTGACGTCCGTGATCTCCAACTCGCCACGGGCGGACGGGCGGACGTTCTTCGCGATGTCCACCACGTCGTTGTCATACAGATACAGACCGGTCACGGCCAGGTTGGAGCGGGGCGAGGCCGGCTTCTCCACAAGGGAGACAAGAGTTCCCCGCTCGTCCACTTCGCCGATGCCATAGCGCTGGGGGTCGCTCACCGGATAACCGAAGAGCACACAGCCGTCGACCTCGCTCATCTCCTTATGGAGGAGCCGACCGAACCCCGGACCGTGGAAGATGTTGTCGCCGAGTACCAGTGCCACCGAATCATCGCCGATGTACTCGGCGCCGATGATGAAAGCTTCCGCGATACCGTTCGCGACCTGCTGCTCGGCGTACTCGATGTTCAGTCCGAACTTGCTGCCGTCTCCCAATAACTCCTTGAACATGCTCACATGGGAAGGCGATGAGATGATCAAGATGTCCCGTACACCGCCGAGCATGAGGACGGAGAGCGGGTAGTAAATCATCGGCTTGTTGTAAACGGGAAGCATCTGCTTCGATACCGCATGCGTCAGCGGATGCAGTCGGGTGCCATTGCCCCCGGCCAGAACTATGCCCTTCATACGACCAAAATTCTCCATAACTGCCAAGGGGTGGCGCGGACATGCCTTTGGTCAGGTTCGACCGTACGGCTCCCTCGTTGCTTCTGTCAAATGTTTCACGGGATTTGAGTGGGTAAATGGAATGCCTTATTCCGGGCCGTTCTCTCTTGATAGCAATGGCCGTCGTACGCCCCTTTTTCTCACGCCCGCCTTAACCGAGATCCTGGCCGAAAATCGCCCCTCATCACCAAGCCACTGGCCCGCTGGCAGTTCCGGATCGGGCTCCTGGGAAGACCGGTTCGGTGGCGGCCAGGCCGAGTCGCCGTATGGGGGGGGAGCCTTATGGGCGCGGGCACACACATGGGCTCGTTCACCGGCGACGATGTGCGGGCAAGGCTCCACAAGCCGCCGATCAGACCGGCCGGGGGAGCTTCCCATCGACGATTCGGCGCCGCTCGGCCGGCTGGTCGAGGTGGCCGGGGACGGCCGGTCTGTCACCGTGGTGGCCATTCACGGATCCTGTGACGACGGGGCTCACGGGGAGGTGCTGGAGACGGGCGGCAGCGTGGTGCCGTTCAGCGGCCGACCGGTGTCCTGCGGCGAGCGGAACGGTCCTTCGCCGAGCCCGGGTTGACTCGTCCTTCACGTGCGCGCCATCGGCACACGGCGAATCCGGCGGTGGCCACCAGCAGATAGGCGGGGACGAGCAGCACCGCGTCCGGTGTCGTCTGCCGGATGTCCCAGCCCGTGTGGCGCCGATCTCCCTCCAGGACGATCCGGTTGACGGTCAGAAAGGTCAGATGGGTGCCGATGGCGGCCCACAGGGGAGCCCGGCCCACTGCCGTCCGGGCCGCTACGAGTGTCAGCCCGAAGATGGTCAGGAGGATCAGATAGTCGGCGGGGCGCTGCCCGTCCGGTGCGATCCCCATCGGTTGTGGTTCGCCGCCGACCAGTGGTGCGGTCGCGGCCGCGGCCACGGTGGAGACCCCCGGCACCAGCAGGAACACCGCCGTCGTGCCGAGGGCCGCCACCGCACCGCTGAACCGTGGGCGCAGTGAGGCCCAGGCGTAGCCGCGCAGCGTCGTCTCCTCCGGCAGGGCTTCGAGCAGGAAGGCGATCACCCCGTTCGAGAGGAGGAACTCGGCGAGGGTGAGGGGCTCGACGCGCGACCAGCGCAGCATGCCGGCCGCGGTACCGGCGCCGAGGACGAGGGCGGCCGCGGCCGCCGTCACTCCCGCGCCGGTCAGCAGAGCACGCACGCTCGCGCCCGGCCCGCCGAATCCGAGCCACGCCGGGGACCGGCGGTCCCCGCGTACGAGCAGCAGAACAAGAGGCACGGAGAGCGTGGTGACGAGCGCGGCGGGCATCAGCCGGGCCGCATGGCCGGTGATACCGAGGGCATCGGCCCCGGCCGAGCCCAGTGCGGTGCCGGCGCCGAGCGCCGTGGCCATCACCAGACCACCGGTCAGGGCGCGGCCGAGGGCGACGGTGGTCGAGGGGGCGGACGTGCGCGGGTGAAGGCCGGTCATCTGAGTCCTCAAGACGTGCGGAGACTTCCGGTCCATCCTCACTTCCCGTCCCGCCACGGGCGTCATAGCGACTGATGAAACGGCTCTACATCCTTCGATGTACCACCCGGCAGGGCGGTCGGGGCGGCGGGCAAATGGAAAAATGCACGGTTGGACGGCCGTTCGCCCGCCGCCGGCCGTTTTCGCATGGTGCCCGTAGGGAAAACCGCAAATCGTTGCCGTGCTGTTGGGACTCTTGATGCTCCGGCAGGTGTCCAAGTGTCGGAATCGGATGGTTGGACGCCCGTCTTCCTTGCTTGTCGCCTGAGATCGCGGCAACTACGATCGCTCGAAGTCGAATAGTGCGAAAGCACGCGCATTTATGGAATCGGATCGACTTCACGGGGAGGGACGAACATGGCGAATCCGTTCGACAACGAGGACGGTGTGTTCTACGCGCTCGTCAACGATGAGGGCCAGTACTCCCTCTGGCCCACGTTCGCGGACGTTCCGGCAGGCTGGGAGATCGCGTTCGGCGAGGACACCCGGAAGGCCTGCCTCGACTACATCGAGGAGACCTGGACGGATATGCGTCCCAAGAGCCTTATCGAGGAAATGAAGCAGTACGAGGGCGCCCAGTAACGACGCCGGTTTCCCTTTCGGAGAGAGGCCGCGGTCGAGAGTCATTCCCGGGTCGACTTCGAAGAGTCCGAATAGCTCAGGCGCGTCCGCTGACTCGACCAACAAGGAGATTTGGTGGCCATGATCGGCGGCTCGGGGCCGCAAATGGTGATACACGGGTACGGCTCTGAGGAAGGGCCGACCCGACAGAGAATCAAACCCGGCACCGTGCCGCGCATTCTCCCCTACATCAAGCCCTACCGCTGGGCCGTGGCGCTCCTCCTGCTGATCACCACTCTGGAAGCGGTGATCACGGTGGCGAGCCCCTTGCTCTTCAAGGTCCTCATCGACAAGGGAATCATTCCCCGGGACAACGGCGTCGTCCTGGCCGTGTCCTTGAGCGTCGCCGGTCTCGCGCTGCTGGAGGCTGCCGCGGCCTTCACCCAGAGTCTGTACTCGGCCCGCATCAGCGAGGGGCTGATCTACGACCTGCGTACCGAGGTCTTCCAGCATGTCCAGAAGCAGCCGCTCGCCTTCTTCACGCGGGCGCAGACCGGCGCGCTCGTCAGCCGGCTCAACACGGACGTGGTGGGGGCTCAACAGGCCCTCACCACACTGCTGTCGACGGTCGTGTCCGGGGTCCTCTCGCTCGTCCTCGTGCTCGGCACGATGTTCTACCTCTCGTGGCTGATCACCCTCGTCGCGCTGCTCCTTCTGCCGTTCTTCGTCCTGCCCGGCAAGATCATCGGTCGCCGGATGCAGCGGCTCATGCGGGAGTCGATGGAGCAGAACGCCGAGATGGGCCAGCTGATGCACGAGCGCTTCAACGTGTCGGGCGCGCTGCTGTCCAAGCTGTACGGCCGGCCCGCCCACGAGACCCAGCTGTTCCGCAAGCGGGCCGGCCGGGTCCGCGACATCGGCGTCGTCACCTTCGTCTACTCCCGGATGCTCATGGTGTCCGTCACCCTGATGGCGACCCTGGCCACCGCCGTGACCTACGGCATCGGCGGCGCCCTCGTCATCCGCGACGCCTTCGAGCTCGGCACGCTGGTCGCCCTGGCCGCACTGCTGACCCGGCTGTTCGGACCGATCAACCAGCTGTCCAGCCTCCAGGCCAACGTGATGACGGCGCTCGTCAGCTTCGACCGGCTCTTCGAACTGCTCGACCTGAGGCCCCTCATCGCGGAGAAGCCCGACGCCAAGCAGGCGCCCGGCAGCGGGAAGCAGGCCCCCGAGATCCAGTTCGAGGACGTCAGCTTCCGCTACCCGGCCGCCTCCGACGTCTCCCTAGCCTCGCTGGAGTCCATCGCCCTTCCCTCGCAGGTGCGCAAGGACAACGCCCTGACCCTCAAGGACCTCGCCTTCAAGCTCCCGGCGGGCAAACTCACCGCGCTGGTCGGGCCCTCCGGCGCGGGCAAGACCACGATCAGCCACCTTGTGCCCCGGCTGTACGACCCCACCTCCGGAACCGTCCGGATCGGCGGCGTCGACGCCCGCGACCTGACCCTGGAGTCGCTCCAGCAGACCATCGGCATGGTCACCCAGGACGCGCATCTGTTCCACGACACCCTCCGGTCCAACCTGATGTACGCCCGCCCGGACGCCACCGAGGACGATCTGACCGAAGCCTGCAAGGCGGCGCAGATCTGGGGCCTGATCTCGTCCCTGCCCGACGGCCTGGACACCATCGTCGGTGACCGCGGCTACCGGCTGTCCGGCGGCGAGAAGCAGCGGATCGCCCTGGCCCGGCTGCTCCTCAAGGCGCCCCCGGTCGTCGTCCTCGACGAGGCCACCGCGCACCTGGACTCGGAGTCGGAGGCGGCCGTCCAGCGCGCGCTGAAGACCGCGCTCGCGGGCCGCACCTCCCTGGTGATCGCCCACCGGCTGTCCACCATCCGGGAGGCCGACCAGATCCTGGTTGTCGAGGGCGGTGAGATCCGGGAGCAGGGCGTCCACGAGGACCTGCTGCTGCAAGGCGGGCTCTACGCGGAGCTCTACCGCACCCAGTTCGCCGCGCAGCGCCCCCGGGCCGAGGAGCCCCAACCCGTCCCCCAGCTCGCGGGCGGCCCCGATCCCTTCGGCGGTCCCGGCGACCCGCAGCACTTCGGCGGCCCGCAGTTCGGCCTGCCCGCCGGTCCGCCTCCCGGCGGCCCCGGCGGTCCGGGGAGCTTCAGCGGCCCGGGCGGTCCGGGGAGCTTCAGCGGTCCGGGCGGTCCGGGGAGCTTCAGCGGTCCGGGCGGTCCGGGCGGTCCGGAGCCCTTCGGCGCCCCTGGCGGTCCGCCGCCGGGCGGCCCCCAGCAGGCCGTACCCGATGGCCCGCCCCCCGGCGCGCCCGCGCCTGCCGGCGGGGCCGAGGGCGGCCCCGCCGGCCCGCCTCCGCTGCGGATTCTGGGCGGCGCCGACCTCCGTCCCCTCGGGCCGGACACCGAACCGCCGAGGAGGTGACCGTGTCCGCTGTCGATTCGGCCGCGGCCGAGCTGCGCAATCTGGCCGAAGCGGGTCGCCTGGTCGCCGAATACCCGAGAGCGGGCCGGCTGGTGGCCCGCCTCTCGGGCGCGGATCTCCTGCGCGCCGGACGGCTGCTCGCCCGGCTCGACCCCGAGGACATCTCGCGGACCCACCCCGAGGTGCCCCTTGTCACCATCGGCATCACCGGTCACGGCACCCTCGCGGCCCTGGCCCCGGCGCTGGCCGCGCAGCTGGCCCGGCACGGCCTGGTGGCGCGCACGGCGCTGTCCGACTTCGACAACTACGTGTTCGACCTGCTCGACCCCGCAGGCGCCCTGAACGCGGCCCGCCCGGACCTCGTCCTGTGCGTCCTCGACCCGATGATCGTGTTCGACGAGGTGCCGGTGGTCTGGGGCGCCGATGACGTGGCCCGGGTCGCGGGGGAGAAGCTCGCCCTGATCGAACGGCTCGCCGCCCGGTTCGCCGAGACCCCCGGCACGCTGGTGCTCAACACGATGCCGCTGCTGCCGGGCCACACCCGCCAGCTCGTGGACCACCGGTCCCGCGGCCGGCTGGGCGCGGTGTGGCGGGAGGCCAACGCACGGCTGTTGCGGCTCGCCGAGGACAACCCGTCGGTCGTCGTGCTCGACCTCGACCCCATCGCCGCACAGGGGGTGCCGGTCAGCGACGACCGGCTCAGCACCTACGCCAAGGCCCATCTGACCGACGGCCTGCTCTCCGCGTACGCGGCGGAGATCGGTCACCTGGCCCGGCAGCTGACCGGACGCGCCAAGAAATGCCTCGTGCTCGACCTCGACAACACCCTGTGGGGCGGTGTACTCGGCGACGACGGAGTGGACGGCATAGAGATCGGCGAAGGCCACCGCGGCGAGGCGTTCCTGGCGTTCCAGCGGGTCGTCCGCCAGCTCGGCGCGCAGGGTGTCCTGCTCGCGGCCGTCAGCAAGAACGAGCCCGAGACGGTGAGCCGGGCGCTGCGCGAGCACCCGCGCATGGCGCTGCGCGAAGAGGACTTCGTCCACATCGTCGCCAACTGGCAGCCCAAGCACGACAACCTGCGGCAGCTGGCCGAGACCCTGGGCCTGTCCGTCGACAGCTTCGTCTTCGTCGACGACAGCGCCTTCGAACGCGAGCTGGTCCGCCGGGAGTTGCCGGGCGTGGCGGTGGTCGACGTGGACGGCGAACCCGCCTGGCACCGGAGCGCCCTGCTGCGCGACGGCTGGTTCGACGTGCGGGAGGTCACCGCCGAGGACCGGGTCCGGGCCTCGCGCTACCGGGAGGGGGCGGCGCGCAAGAGCTTCCTCGACAGCTTCGACTCGACCGAGGACTACCTGCGCGAGCTGGGCGTCCACCTGCGCATCGGACCGGCCACCGAGGCCGAGGCGCCCAGGATCTCCCAACTCACCCTGCGGACCAACCAGTTCAATTTGACCGCCGAGCGGCTCCAGCCCGCCGACGTACTCGCCCTGACGAAGGACCCCGCAGCGCTCACTCTGGCCGTCCACGCCGGTGACCGGTTCGGGGACCACGGACTGGTCGGCGCGGTCCTGGCGCGGCGCGACGGCGACCTGCTGCACATCGACAACTTCCTGCTGAGCTGCAGGGTCTTCTCCCGGTCCATCGAGGAGGCCTGCTTGTGCTGGGTGCTTCGGCAGGCCCGGACCACCGGCGCCAGCGCCGTCGTCGGCCGCTACCGCGAGACCGCCAAGAACCGGCGGGTCGCCGACTTCTACCCGCGGAACGGCTTCGCCCCGATCGGCGGCCCGGAGGACGGCGGCCCGGAGGACGGCGCCCCGGGCGTCGGGCACGTGCTGGCTTTCCGGCACCCGCTGACCGACATCGCCCCGGTGCCCTCGCACATCCACCTCGACGACACGTCCCAAGGCGAGCTCCCATGAAGGACCTCGAAGAGTTCATCGGCCTGATCCGCGAGGAGATCGGCCTGCCCGTGACCGTCGAGGACGCCGAGCGCGGTCTGCACGACCTGCCCGGGTGGGACTCCGTCCACCTGCTGTGGCTCGTCACCGCCCTGGAGGAGAGGGCGGGACGCAGCGTCAGCGTCATCGATCTGCTCGAGGCACCGAGCCTCGCGTCCATCTACGGCCTGGTGGCGGCCGACTGACGCCGCGCTCGCAACGTACCGAACCTGGAGTGAGGGACTCGCATGTCTCAGGACGACCGTGGCCTGCCCCTGTCCGCGGCCCAGTACGACATCTGGCTCGCGCAGCGCATCGGCGATCCCAGCCCCGTCTACAACTCCGGCGAGTACCTGGAGATCGACGGGCCGGTCGACGGGCCCTCGTTCGAGACCGCGCTGCGGCAGGCCGTCGCGGAGACCGAGGGGCTCAACGTCCGGATCGAGGAGGACCTCGCCGGCCCCCACCAGATCCCCGCGGCCCCCGAGTGGTCCCTCACCGTCCTCAACCTGAGCACCTCCCCGGACCCGGAGGGCGCGGCGCACGCCTGGATGCGCAAGGATCTTTCCACCCCGGCGGATCCGACGGCGAGCCCCCTCTTCGCCTACGCGCTGCTGCGGATCTCCGAACACCGGCACCTCTGGTACCAGCGGTACAACCACGTCGTGATGGACGCCTACGGCTGGTCCGTCTTCGGGCGGCGCGTGGCGGAGATCTACACCGCCCTCGTCCGCGGGACGCCCCGCGCCCGCGCCCGGTTCGGATCGCTCGCGGACCTCCTGGACGAGGAGGAGGAGTACCGGGCCTCCGCCGACCAGGACCGGGACCGCGCCTACTGGACCGGCCGCTTCGCCGACCGGCCCGACCCGGTGAGCCTGCCCGTCGGCGGCGGGGCCGAGGCCGCCTTCCGCAGGGAGACCACCTGCCTCGACGCCTCCGGCGCGCAGCGGCTCCGACAGCTGTCCGCGGCGTCCCGCGTCAATTGGTCCCATGTCGTCATCGGCACGGCCGCCGCCTACTTCAGCCGGAACACCGGCAGCGAGGATGTCGTCTTCAGCGTCTCCGTGACGGGCCGGATCACCGCTCTGGCCGGGCGCACACCCGGCACGATGGCCAACATCGTGCCGATGCGGGTGCGGGTCGACCCGCGGGACGACATCCTCACCCTGGCCCGGAGAGTGCGGGACGAACTGCGCGACATCGCACGGCACCAGCGGTTCCGGGGCGAGGACCTGCGTCGCGAACTCGACTGGCCGGCCGATGGCAAACGGCAGTTCGGGCCCCTGGTCAACGTCGTCGCCTTCGACCACGACCTGGACTTCGCGGGCTCGCTGGGTACGGCGCACGACGTGTCGATCCCACCCGTCGAGGACCTGATGATCACCGTCCGCGGGGGATCCGGCGACGGCCGGATCCGGATCGACTTCGACGGCGACGCCTCGTCGCCAGGCATCGACGACTTCGTCGCCCACCAAAGGGCCTTCAAGGTCTTCCTCGAAGCGGCGGCCACGGCGCCGCACACCCCCGTGGGACGCCTCGACGCCCTCATGGCCGACGACCGGCAACGGGTTGTGGCCGAGTGGAATGACACGGCGGTGGGTGTTTCGGGTGGGACGCTGCCCAGGTTGTTCCGGGTGCAGGTGGGACAGGCGCCGGGTGCGGTGGCGGTGGTGGATGACGACGGGGTGTCGTTGTCGTACGCGGAGCTGGACGAGCGGTCGAATCGGGTGGCCCGGTGGTTGATGGGGCGGGGGGTGGGGCCTGAGAGCCGGGTTGCTGTGCTGATGGAGCGGTCGGTGGACGTGGTGGTGGTGTTGTGGGGGGTGCTGAAGGCCGGTGCCGCCTATGTCCCCGTCGATCCGGAGTATCC
>NZ_JBEXHC010000028.1:29853-96550 GCF_040607655.1 Streptomyces sp. NPDC005266 | reverse complement strand
TCAAACGCTTCATCGCGCGCGAGGTCTACAAGCACCTGACCAGCACGAACACCTCACAGGCAGAACTCCTACAGACTGCTTGACGATCTATAGGAACTTCCTGGACGCCATGGGCCGCGTCTGCTCGGCTCTGCCTGGGTCGATGGTGGACGGGATGGGAGCGCCACGCTCGCCACGATGTGCCCGCGGCCGGGAACGGCGCCCCCTCCATCCCGGTGCCGGCCGATCCCCCGCCGGAGGCATCGTCCCTGACCGTGGCCGAGGTTGGGCGGGTGCTCGCCGAATGGACTTCGGCCCTATCCACGTGTGGGCGGGCGTCGGCGCAGCCGGGGCGGAGCGGGCCGAAGGCAGGAGCGGCGCCCCGAGCGGAGCCGGGAAGCCCGCCCGGCGGAGCGGAGCGCAGCCGGCTGCTTGACCCCGTAGAGAAGGTTGTAACTCACTGCTTGTGCTGGACCGCTCGTGCTCGGCGTCGCTGATGACGGCCCCATCTCCGTTGGTGGTCCCGGAGCAGCGCGACGGCCCGCTGCCGGTACATCGGGGAGGGATTGCCCTGGGCGGGGAGACATCACGTCACTGGAGCGGCAACACCATCGCGTCGTACCAGGGGGCCTCGGGGAACGGCAGCACCTCGCCGAGCCACTGGTAGCCCCACTCCTCGTACCTGGCACGGACCCGTGGGTGTGCCCGCTCGACGAGGAGGGTCACCCGCTCTTCGTGCCGTGGCCGCAACAGCTCGTCGTGAATCTGTTTGGCCGCTCCGGTGCCACGGGCTCTCTCGACCACCATCAGCTCCGAGAGCGCGAACGTACGGCTACCCGTCTCTGTCACGGCCTCATCTGGCACCGGCGTCCGGAGCCCGCTCCACCAGCGCGTGCCTGGCTGTAGCGCGCAGCCAAACGCACATCCCACCGGTGTTCCAGCCGCATAGCCGATCACTGCCCCGAATCCGGGAACTTCCGTGTTCCACCCCAGGCGTTCGTCGAAGCGGTCCACGCTGTGGAACTCTTCGCCCAGCCGGTCGGCGTACACATCGGCGTACACGGACAGCAATTCTGAGCGGATCTCTGCGAGCCCAGCAGCGTCGCGGCGCTCGATCGTCAGGTCCTCCATGTCGTTCCTCCCACGTGCCACGTCTGCTGTAAGAAGTCAGCTGCTGCTGATACGCGGTGGTGTCGGCCGATCGCCCGTCGTAAGTCCGTAAACCTGTCTCGTACCCGTTCGCTCTGGACCCGGTCGCTCATGGAGGAAGCGCGGGAAGCCTCCATAACGGCCTCTTCCACATCACCGCCGTCGAGGAGAGCCTGAGCACGCTGGACCGTGTAGTAGAAGCGGTTTCGTTCAAAGCGCGGTTCCAGCATGTCCAATGCGGAAGCGGTCAGTTCTTGGGCTCGGCGATGCCGGCCGAGAGCCTGGTGCGCTACGCCTGCCAGCCCGGCCAGCTCGGCCGGGGTGAGGAATGCCAGCCACGCCTCCGGTTGGCCCGAAGCGCGGTCGTACGTGGCCTCGGCGCGGGCCAACGAGCGCTCGGCCCGAGAGCGTTCCCTGACCCGCGCGTGCCCGACGGCTTGGCGGCAGTGCAGCAGCGTCATGAGCCACGGATCGCGCTTGGCCTGGCGGGTTTCCACTGCGGCACGACCGATACGGACCGCCTCCTGGTCACGGCCGAGCAGCCGAGCTTGCATCGCCAGGTTCGACCAGACCCGGGCCTGCAGAGAACCGTCTCCGGCGAGAATCGCGGACTGTAGCGCCTCGTTGTAGAGAGCTGTCGCCTCTCGCTGGTGGCCCGCGTCGTACGCGAACCAGCCTGCCGAGGCGGCCAGATCGCCGACGGCGGCGTAGAGCTGCTTCTCCACGCGCTCGCCGTAGCTGCAGCGGTTCACGGCATCGCGCACGCGGTGGAGGGCTTCCGTGGCGACGGCGTGGAGCGCGCCTCCGCCAAGGGCGTGGTCATGTGTGTAGAGAGCTGGGACGATTCGACGAATGCGGTCGACGTCCGCGCTTCCCAGCCGCCCGGCCGCCGGGATGGTGTCCAGGCCGACAGCGGCGGCCAGCCCGGCCGTGATGAATTCCCTGCGCCGCACGGGTCGCACCTCCTTCACGGGAGTCGGCCGCTGCGGAGGAGACGGGACGCGCGAAGACTTGCCTCGCGGCACGAAGCCCATCGCCTCGGGGCTGCGGCCGAAGATCTCTTGGAGAGGGAGAAGGTACTGCGCCCACGGCCACTGCACGTCCCCCGCGACCCAGCGGCGAACGTGGCGGTCCGTGCATGTACTTGGCTTGCCGAGCAGGTCTTCCGCGATCCGGTTGACTTCGTCGGCCAGCTGCTGGTGCGTGTAGCCGAACTCCAGCAGAAGCGCCTCCAGCCTGGTGTTCCGCTGTTTCGGCATACGGCACGTCTCCCCTGCGGCTGCGGGCTCTGACGGTAGATCTGCCCAGACCTACCCTCCAGGTAAAACTGTCCTGTTCCGCGGACGGTAACTGCCTGGGTTGTGACCTGATCGCTCACAGGACGCTTCCGGTTACCTCGGAGCATGAACCGAGCACTAGCGGTCCCCTGTCGAGTTGGAGGGCCGCGATGACGACCAAGGCCCTGCCATGGACGCCCCCGAGCGGCGGCGACGTTGAGATGATCGAGGTCGGTCATTACTGGGACGTCGTACGCGCCCCTGCCGACATCGGTGAACGCGCGCTCGCCTTACTCGGCGACGAGACCGGCGCTGTCATCGCCGACTACGGCCTCATGTACTGGCTCATCGCCCCGGGCCACGCCCGGACGTGGCAGCGCCTGCGACGGGATATCCACGCCCTCGGAGCGGAGCGCACCGGGATCACCTACGTCGGCGTACCCCCGGCCACGCATACCACCGGTCCGCGCCTCCACTGGCAGATCCCGATGGGGCCCGACCGGTATCTGACCGACGCGGACCAGCTGCGCGGGGCTCTGGCACGAGCCGTGGCCGAGCCCGCCGAGGGGGCGACGGCCCGATGATGCCCCAGGTCTGCGCCCGCTGCGACAAGACCACCAACGCCCCGGTCGTGGTCGCTGTCGAGCACGGCGCCAGTGTCGGCGGCCGCACCCTCTACGCCTGCCCCCGCTGCGCGCCCACCTTCCCGAAGCAGCGTGACCCGTTCGAGCGAAGCCTGCCGATTCCCAACGGCCCCGGCCAGGAGGCATCTTCGTGAGCGACTACAGCGAGTACCAGGACAAGGCGAGCGGCGTAGGGAAGGGGAAGCACAGCAAGAACAGCAACGCCGGGAAACACCGCGAACCACCTCCGGGTGGCGACCAGGGCGTGGCGGGAGGGTCGAGCGGTTGCATGGTCGCGGCGTTGCCGGTCGCTACTCTCGGAGCGCTGATGGCGATGGCTCTCACCTGGACGTGGAAGCGGTAGACGACCATGAAGATCAGGACGGTAGGGGCATGCCGACGGCCGGAGTGCGCGGGCGCTGAACCGCACGAGGACGACGAAGGCACGCGGTTCTTCGGGGTACCGGCGTGGGTGATCTGTCTGGTGGCCTGCGCGGCGATGCCGGTCGCGCTGCTGGCCTACACGTACGCCAGCCGCTGAGATTCGGGGCAGGCCGGAGACGCACTAGATGGGCGGCCTCGTGACCCGGACACCGTGCGGCTCACCGGTCAACCTGGCCAGCTTGTCGGCTACGGCGTTCGGATCGGCCGGGCCGTTGACCTCGTCGAAGTCGGCGATCAGCTCGTCCAGGGCGCTCCGGCCGGTGGGACCGCCGTGCTCGGAGTCACGATCATCGGCCATGGGCCCAGTATGGCGTCCAGCTGATGTCAGCCGTGGATGTCAGAAGCCCCGGACGAGAGATCGTCCGGGGCTTCTTCCCTGCTCAGACACAGAGCCGACTGTCGGATTCGAACCGACGACCTTCGCTTTACAAGAGCGGTGCTCTACCGGCTGAGCTAAGTCGGCGTCCCCAGCAGTGTACCCATGTCGGGGGCGTGATCCGTTCGAAAATTCCGGGGTCCTGGCTACAGACATGGCGGCCCTCGCCGGTATAGCGTCACGCCAATCCACATCGAGTGGACTAGACCCCACCTTTACTCGGATCGTCCGGCACGTTCCTGCCGGTGAAGGGACCAATCACCATGGCTACGGTCACGTACGACAAGGCAACCCGGGTGTACCCGGGCACGGAGAAGCCCGCTGTCGATCAGCTCGACATCGCCATCGAGGATGGCGAATTCCTCGTTCTCGTCGGCCCCTCCGGCTGTGGGAAGTCCACGTCGCTGCGGATGCTCGCGGGGCTGGAGGACGTCAACGGCGGGGCGATCCGGATCGGGGATCGGGATGTCACGCACCTGCCGCCGAAGGACCGGGACATCGCCATGGTGTTCCAGAACTACGCGCTGTACCCGCACATGACCGTCGCCCAGAACATGGGGTTCGCGCTCAAGATCGCCGGCGTGAACAAGACGGAGATCCGGCAGAAGGTCGAGGACGCGGCGAAGATCCTCGACCTCACCGAGTACCTGGAGCGGAAGCCGAAGGCGCTGTCCGGTGGCCAGCGGCAGCGGGTGGCGATGGGGCGGGCGATCGTGCGGGAGCCGCAGGTGTTCCTCATGGACGAGCCGCTGTCCAACCTCGACGCCAAGCTGCGGGTGCAGACCCGTACGCAGATCGCGAGCCTTCAGCGGCGGCTGGGGATCACGACGGTGTACGTCACGCACGACCAGGTCGAGGCCATGACCATGGGTGACCGGGTGGCCGTGCTGAAGGACGGGCTGCTGCAGCAGGTCGACTCGCCGCGCAACATGTACGACCGGCCGGTCAACCTCTTCGTCGCGGGCTTCATCGGCTCGCCCGCGATGAACCTGGTCGAGGTGCCGATCACCGACGGCGGTGTGAAGTTCGGCAACAGCGTGGTCCCGGTCTCGCGTGAGGCGCTGAGCGCCGCGGCGGACCGGGGGGACCGTACGGTCACCGTGGGTGTCCGGCCCGAGCACTTCGATGTGGTGGAGCAGAACGGCGCCGCCGCCAAGGCCCTGACCAAGGCGTCCGACGACGCCCCGGCCGGGCTCGCGGTCACCGTCAATGTCGTCGAGGAGCTCGGCGCCGACGGATACGTCTACGGCGCCGCCGAGGTCGGCGCCGAGGTGAAGGACCTGGTCGTCCGCGTCAACGGGCGCCAGGTGCCGGAGAAGGGCTCGCAGCTGCACGTGGTGCCGCGGCCGGGTGAGACGCATGTCTTCTCGACCTCCACCGGGGAGCGGCTCAGCGACTGAGCGGGCCTTACGGGTTCACGGTTCGCGGGTTCACGAGTTCACGGGTTCACGAGTTCACGGGTTCACGGGTTCGCGACGGCGCCGTTCGTCCGCTTCGTGCGGGCGGGCGGCGCCGTTCGCGTTGGTGCGTTGTTGCCTCGTGGCGTTGTCGATAAATTACCTGGCAATTCCGGCATTTCGACCCTGTGCGTCAACATGGCGACCGCCGAAGACGATTTTCCATCACCCGGGTTGGTGACTGAATGTCGCCAAATCGTCGCTCCTCGCTACGATCACCGCGTACCGCAGTCCCGTACCGCGGTCACGTTCCGATCCGTACCGACCCGCGAGGAACGCCCCCGTGAAAACCGCAGCCCGCCGCATCGGCAGAACTCTCGCCTTCGTCCTCCCAGTCGTCCTCGTCCTCTCCGGGACCCTCGCGGTCACCCGCGTCCCGTGGGCCTCGCCGAACGCCGAGTCGCAGATCCTGACCGCCTCCGCCGACCGGGCGTCCACCCACATCAGCCACCGCGCGCCGCATGAGCTGCTGCGCGACCGGCTGCTCGCCGAGCTCCAGGAGAAGGACCCCGCCGTCGCGCTCACCCACCTCCAGGTGGCGACGAACGAACGGCCCTCGCTCGCCAAGCACTGCGCGTCCATCGCCCGTGCGCTCGGCCGCGCCGCGGTGGCCAAGTACGGCGGCGCGAGTCGCGCCCAGGCGTACGCCCGGCCCGTCTGCGACACGTCGTTCGCCTCCGGTATCACCCAGGCGTACCGCTGATCGCGCTCCGGCTCCGCTCTCGCTCCGGCGACCGCCGTGCGACAGTCATGCGGCAGTCCCCGCACCGCATATGGTGCGGTTCATGACCCATGACGACGACCGCAGGGCCGGGCACCACCACCCACAGAACGCGCGCCCCACACAAGCCGTCGTCCTGGCCGGCGGCCAGGGCTCGCGGCTGCGTCCCTACACCGACGACCGCCCCAAGCCGATGGTCGAGATCCCGGGCACCGGGACCCCGATCATCGGCCATCAGCTGGCCTGGCTGGCCGCCGAGGGCGTCACCGACGCCGTTGTCTCCTGCGGCCATCTCGCCGCCGTCCTCCAGGACTGGCTGGAGTCGGCGGAGCTGCCGCTGCGCGTGACCACGGTCGTCGAGAAGGAACCGCTGGGCCGCGGCGGCGGCCTGAAGTTCGCCGCGGCCAAGCTCCCCCACCCCGACCGGGCCTGGTACGCCACGAACGGCGACATCTGGACCCGCTTCTCGCTCCGCGACATGGCGGACTTCCACCGCGAGCGCGACGCGGTCGCGACCCTCGCGCTCGCGCGCCCGCGCATTCCCTGGGGCGCGGTGGAGACCGACGAGTTCGGGCATGTCCTGGACTTCATCGAGGCGCCGCCGTCGCCGTATCTCATCAACGCGGGCGTGTACGTCTTCTCCGAGACCTTCGCGTCGCTGCTGCCCAGCCGTGGCGACCACGAGCGCACCACGTTCCCCCGCCTCGCGCGCGAGCGCCGATTGGCGGGCTTCCCGCTGCCCCACGGGGCGTACTGGCGGGCCATCGACACCGCGAAAGACCTCACCGAGGCCGCCAAGGAACTCGCCGCGGGTCCCGCCCCGCACGGTCACGGGCCCCTGGGCGCTGCGCCGGTGCCGCACGGCTGAGGCTGAGCGGCGGGTCGGGGCCCATGCCGGCCTATGGCCCTACGGAACGGCCGTACGAAGCGGGCCCTACGCAACCGGCCCTACCGAGCGGCCGCCTCAGCCGAGGAGGCCGCCCAGCGCGGCCTCCTCGGCACCCGAGTCCGGGTTGCCGTACGTGGTGGTGCCCTCGTCCGAGCCGCCCTCCTGGTCGCCCGCGCCCGTGCCGCCGCCGGTGCCGCCCAGGGACGGCGGGTCCGGTGGGGTCATCGGGGCGGCGGGGCGGCGAGGGGACCGGGGGGTGGTGCGGAGGCCGGGGTGGGGCCGGGTCGGGTCGACCGAGGCGCTGCCCGGCTCCCCCGCCGACCCCGCCGACCCCGCGGCCCCCGTCGCGCTCGGCTCGCCCGGTGTGGACGCCGAGGCCGAGGCCGCGGGGCTCGGGCTCGTGGGCCGGTGGCGCGTGGACGGGGAGCCGCTCGACTCCACCGGGCCCCGCATCCCGCCGCGCGGGCTCTCCATGGGCTTCCGGGGCAGCGGCGAACCGGGCAGGTTGTTCGTCGGCACGTCACGAGGCTCCGGTGCCTTCACCGTCTCCGAGGACCGTACGGCGCCGCCGAGCATCGAGCCCATCAGCAGCGTGAGCCCGGCGACGACCATCGCCATCACGGTGCCGCGGCGCAGCACCCGGCGCCGTAGCTCCCAGAGCCCGGCGCGGGGGCCGAGGCGGCGCCATGCCTCGCCGGCGAGCCGGGCGTCCGCCGAGTACACCGGTGCGCCCGCGATGATCAGCGGGCTCCAGGCGGCCAGGTAGATGATGTCGGGCGCGTCGTAGACCGGCACCATACGCCAGCTCACGGTGAGGATCAGCGCGGCGGACAGCAGCGCGCCGAACGAGGCCGCCAGCCGCTGCCACAGCCCGAGGACGGTGAGCACGCCGACCGCGATCTGCAGGAAGGCGACGGTCAGCCCGGCGCCCACCGGGTGCTCCAGCGCGAGGTCGCGCAGCGGCTCGGCGATCGGCCAGGGGTGCAGGGACTGCAGCCAGGTGACCATGGAGCCGCGCTCGCCGCCGTCGAAGTAGACGGGGTCGGAGAGCTTGCCCATGCCCGCGTAGACGGAGATGAAGCCGAGGAAGATACGGAGCGGGAGCAGGACGACGCCGAGGTTCATCCGGCGCCCGGGGTAGTAGGCGTGGCGTACGGAGTCGGAGTGGCGGCGCGGCCGCGGGACCGTGGCTGTGGCCTGCGGCGGCTCGTCGGATCCTTCCCATCCCTCGGACGGACGGCGTTCGCCCGGTCCCCGCAACCCTTCCCGGTCCGGGCCCCGTTGCCCGCCGGGGCGTGGCGCGGTGGCGGTACGCGGCACGGACTCCGTACGCGGGCTGCGCGGTCCGATGACCGTGGGCGGGCCGTCGTCGAAGGTGACTCGCGGCAGCACCTGGGTGGTGCCGACATCCTCGGCACCCTCCCTGTCGGTCAGGCCCTCCTCGGAGTACCGCACGGCCTGCAGCAGCCGGGTCGCCGCCGTGTCACCGCCGGGGCGGGTACGGCCGCTCCACACCACGGGCGGCCGGCGTCGGCCGGGGGCCGGGACGCGGGCGAGCCGGGCCGTGTCCGCCAGCGCGCTGCTCACGACCGGGGCGCTGAGCTGCACCCGGAAGCTCGGGGCATTGACGGCGACCTGCGCCGGATCGCACGGCACCTTGGCCATGGACAGCTGTGGCTCGTCGTCGAATCCCGGCGCGCGTCCCGCCAGAGGCGATGGCGTGCGGGCTTTTCTGGTCTCCACGCTCAACTAACCGAGTGACCGACGGGAAAGACACTGCCGTGAGTGCCCCGATCTGTCCGAGGCCCGTCAAGATCATTGAGCGGGGGCCGCTGAGAGCGGCCCTCGAGAGGGTGCGGCAGGTGCGGCGGGTGCGGCAGGTGTGGCAGGTGCGGCAGGTGCGGCGCGGGACCTCCGCGCCGTAACACGGGAGCCCCGCGCCGTAACAGCCGAAGCGCTCCCTACGCCCTGCGCCGCGACACCTCGTACAGCACGACGCCCGCCGCGACACCGGCGTTCAGCGACTCCGCGCCGCCCGGCATCGGGATCCGCACCCGCAGATCGCAGGGAGCGGGCCCTCAACAGGGTGTGGCAGGTGTGGCGGGAGCGGCAGGTGCGGCGCGGGACCCCCGCGCCGTAACACGGGACCCCCGCGCCGTAACAGCCGAAGCGCTCCCTACGCCCTGCGCCGCGACACCTCGTACAGCACGACGCCCGCCGCGACACCGGCGTTCAGCGACTCCGCGCCCCCCGGCATCGGGATCCGCACCCGCAGATCGCAGGTCTCGCCGACCAGCCGCGACAGGCCCTTGCCCTCGCTGCCGACGACGATCACGACCGGCCCGTCCAGCGCCTCGAGGTCCTGCAGCTCGACATCGCCGTCCGCGGCGAGGCCGATCACCGTCAGGCCCGCCTTCTGGTAGGACTCCAGCGCGCGGGTGAGGTTGGTCGCCCGCGCGACCGGGGTGCGGGCGGCGGTGCCCGCGGAGGTCTTCCAGGCGCCGGCGGTCATCCCGGCCGCGCGCCGCTCCGGTACGACCACGCCGTGGCCGCCGAAGGCGGAGACGGACCGGACCACCGCGCCCAGGTTGCGCGGATCGGTGACGCCGTCGAGGGCGACGATCAGCGGGTCCTCGCCCTCGTCGAAGGCGGCTGCGGCCAGGTCCTCGGGGTGGGCGTACTCGTACGGCGGGACCTGGAGCACCAGACCCTGGTGGTTCAGCCCGTTGGTCATCCGGTCGAGCTCGGGCTTGGGCGCCTCCATGAGGTGGATGCCGCCGCGGTCGGCCGCGAGCTTCAGGGCCTCGCGCACCCGCTCGTCGCTGTCGATGAACTGCTGCACATAGAGCGAGTTCGCGGGGACGCCCTCGCGCAGCGCCTCGACGACCGGGTTACGGCCCACCACCAGCTCGTTCGTGCCCTTGGCGCCGCCGCGGCGCGGGGCGGGGCGCTTGGCGGCCTGCCGGGTGCGGGCGTTGGCGATGCGCTGCTTGGCATGCCCCTTACGCATCTCGGCGGGCGGGGTGGGGCCCTTGCCCTCCAGAGCCCGGCGCCGCTTGCCGCCGCTGCCGACCTGCGCCCCCTTCTTGTTGGCGGTGCGTCGGTTCCTTCGCTGGCTGTTGCCGGCCATGAAATGTCACCTGTCTCTTCACTGCTCAGCGCTGCTCAGCAAACGGCAAACGTACGTACGGTCACAAGTGTGCCGCCCGGCCCACCGGGCGGCACAAAATGCGAGGTCAGAGGGTCGAGCGAGATGGAGCGGGGCCGGACGGGAAGCTCAGCGGTTGCCCAGCTCCCAGCGCGGGCCGGACGGGGTGTCCTCGATCACCAGACCCGACTGCTGGAGCTGATCGCGGATCGCGTCCGCCGTCGCGTAGTCCTTACGGGACCGGGCGGCCTGCCGTTGCTCCAGGACCAGCCGGACGAGGGAGTCGACCACGCCGTGCAGATCCTCGCCGCGGTCGGCGCCGCCCGACCAGTGGTCGTCCAGCGGGTCGAGGCCCAGCACGCCGAGCATCGCCCGCAGCTCGGCCAGGCGCGCGACCGCCGACTCCTTGTCGTCGGCGGTCAGGGCGGAGTTGCCCTGCCGGACGGTGGTGTGGACGACCGCGAGCGCCTGCGGCACCCCGAGGTCGTCGTCCATGGCCTCCGAGAAGGCCGGCGGCACCTCCGCCGCGGGCTCCACGACCCCGGCCTTCTCCACGACGCGCTGGATGAAGCCCTCGATGCGCGCGAACGCGGACTCGGCCTCGCGCAGGGCCTCCTCGCTGTACTCGATCATCGACCGGTAGTGCGGGGTGCCCAGGTAGTAGCGGAGCACGATGGGGCGCCAGCGCTTGACCATCTCGGAGACCAGCACCGAGTTGCCGAGCGACTTGCTCATCTTCTCGCCGCTCATGGTCACCCAGGCGTTGTGCGCCCAGTAGGAGGCGAAGTCATCGCCGAACGCCTTGGCCTGCGCGATCTCGTTCTCATGGTGCGGGAAGATCAGATCGACACCGCCGCCGTGGATGTCGAAGGCGCGGCCCAGATACTTGTGCGCCATCGCCGAGCACTCCAGATGCCAGCCGGGACGGCCCCGTCCCCAGGGCGTCTCCCAGCTGGGCTCCCCCGGCTTCGCCGCCTTCCACATCGCGAAGTCGCGGGGGTCGCGCTTGCCGGTCTCGCCCTCGCCGGACGGCTGGCGCAGCCCGTCCAGGTCCTGGTTGGAGAGCCGGAGGTATTCCGGGTACGAGCGCACGTCGAAGTAGACATTGCCCTCGGCGGCGTAGGCGTGGCCCCGGTCGATCAGGGTCCGCATCATCTCGATCATCTCGGGGATGTGACCGGTCGCACGCGGCTCGTACGTCACGGGCAGGCAGCCGAGGACGTCGTACGCGCGATTGAAGGCGCGCTCGTTCTCGTAGCCGATCGCCCACCACGGCCGCTTCTGCTCCGCCGACTTGGCGATGATCTTGTCGTCGATGTCCGTGACATTGCGGATGAACGTCACGTCGTAGCCGCGGTAGGCGAACCAGCGGCGCATGATGTCGAAGTTGAGGCCCGACCTGATGTGCCCGATATGCGGGGCGGCCTGCACGGTCGCGCCACACAGGTAGATCGAGACGCAGCCCGGCGTGAGCGGGGTGAAGTCACGGATCTGCCGGGCGCTGGTGTCGTACAGGCGAATAGTCACGCATCAAGGGTAGTGGGAGGGCGACGGTGCCCCGCCCCGGACCGCCGCGGGGACACAGAAGCGTGACACTTGGGACGCCGTGGTCGCGGTCAGAGGCTGCCGACGATCTTGCGGGGAGTGATCCGCACCACGATCCGCTCGCTGTCCTGGGCGGACGCCGGGTTGAACTCGGCGTACTTCTTGCCCGTGTACTTCAGCGACAGCTCGTCGATCAGCTGCTGGGCGCCCTCGGTGGTGTAGGTGGCGGTGCCGCGGATCTCGGCGTACTGGTACGGGTCGTCCGGGGACTGCACCAGGACCGACACCCTCGGGTCCCGCGCGATGTTCTTCTGCTTCCGCCGTCCCATGGTGGTCGAGATCAGTAGCTCGTCGCCGTCACGCTTCACCCAGACCGGTGACATCTGAGGGCTGCCGTCGGGCTGGATGGTGCCGAGGACGACTAAGACGGGGGTGTCCAAGAGGCGCTTGATGTTCTCGGAGAGTGCGGTGGCCACGGCGGTTCCTTCCCTGGCGGTGGGCTGACGATCGCGGTGACGGGTACCCGATCCGTACCCAACACACCGTCAAAGGTCAGCCTCCGCACGAGGAACGCGGCCATACGGAGGAGCCCCGGAGCCTTGCCTGCTGAGCGTCACCCCTGAGACTTACTGCCGGAAGCCCAGCCCAGGACCGGCTACCGCCGGAACACCAGCGCCGTGGCGATCGCCGCCAGACCCTCCGCCCGGCCGGTCAGACCGAGACCGTCCGTCGTCGTGCCGGAGACCGAGACGGGGGCGCCGACCGCGGCCGTCAGGGCCTTGATCGCCTCCTCACGCCGCTTGCCGATCTTCGGGCGTACGCCGATCACCTGGATGGCCACATTGCCGATCTCGAAGCCCTCGGCCCGGACGATACTGGCCGCCTCGGCGAGCAGGGTGGTGCCGGCGGCGCCGGACCACTCGGGGCGGTCGGTGCCGAAATGCGCGCCGAGGTCGCCGACCCCGGCGGCGGAGAACAGGGCGTCGCAGGCGGCGTGCGCGGCCACATCGCCGTCGGAGTGGCCGGCCAGCCCGTACTCCTCGCCCTCCCACAGCAGACCCGCGCACCACAGCTCGCGGCCCCGCTCGAAGGCGTGCACATCCGTGCCGATGCCCACCAGCGGCATCGGGAGCGGATCAGAAGCCATCATTCGCCCTCCTGCGGGCCAGAACCGCCTCCGCCAGCACCAGGTCCAGCGGCCGGGTCACCTTGAACGCCTCCTCGTGGCCGGGCACGACCACGACCTCGACGCCGAGCCGCTCGACCATCCCCGCGTCGTCCGTCGCGCCCTCCCCCTCCGGGGCGATCTTCTCGTGCGCGGCGGCGAGTGTGGCGCGGTCGAAGCCCTGCGGGGTCTGGACGGCGCGGAGCAGCGCTCGCTCCGGGGTGGCGACAACCGGTTCGGGCTCGCCGGCCCGGTCCCCCGTGCGCGGCTCGACCTGCTTGACGGTGTCGGCCAGCGGCAGCGCCGGGACGACGGCGGGCGCCCCGTCCCGTACGGCGGCGATGACCGCGTCCACCGTGTCCACGGGGACGAGCGGACGGGCCGCGTCGTGGACCAGCACGGTGGTGACGGCCTCGGGGACGGCGGCCAGCCCCAGCCGCACCGAATCCTGACGGGTCTCGCCGCCGGGGACGACCACCACGTCCGTGGTGTCGCTCAGGGTGCCGCTCAGCGGGTACGCGTCGAGCAGCCGGCGGGCCTCATCGACGCCGTCCGGCGGGGCGACCACGACGACCAGCGAGACGGATCGGGATCCGGCCATCGCACGGACGGCGTGGACGAGCATCGGGGTGCCGCTCAGCGGGCGCAGCGCCTTGGGTGTCCCCGGGCCCAGCCGCACACCACGGCCCGCGGCGGGGATGACGGCGGCGGTACGGGTGGGACGCTCGGGGATGCCGGAACCGCTGGGACTCGGGGTTACGGACATTGAGTTGGCGTTCAGGTTTGCTTCCTCGACCGAAATGGGTATGGCCACAGCGTGCCGGGCGCGATGCCCCGACCGGACCCTTCCGTGACGACTGGTCGAGCCAGCTGCCCGGGCCCGGCACACCACGTGCACCACAACAACGGCATATGGAGCGGCGGCCGGGGCTCCAGGGCACCGGCGTGCGCACATGCCGCAGCGCCCGGCGACAGACGACTCAGCTGGATCAGGTCTGTGTCACTCGGGCACCACGGCATTTGTGTGTCAGGACGCGAGAACCTCATCAAGCAGGGCCTCGGCCTTGTCCTCATTGGTGCTCTCGGCGAGAGCGAGCTCGCTCACCAGGATCTGGCGGGCCTTGGCGAGCATGCGCTTCTCACCGGCGGACAGTCCGCGCTCACGCTCCCGGCGCCAGAGGTCACGCACAACCTCGGCGACCTTGATCACATCGCCGGAGGCGAGCTTCTCGAGATTTGCCTTGTAGCGACGGGACCAGTTCGTGGGCTCCTCCGCATACGGTGCACGCAGCACCTCGAAGACCCGGTCCAGCCCGTCCTGGCCGACCACATCACGCACACCGACGAACTCCGCATTGTCCGCCGGCACACGAACCGTCAGGTCACCCTGAGCGACCTTCAGCACCAAGTAGGTCTTGTCCACGCCTTTGATCTGGCGAGTTTCGATGGCCTCGATCAGCGCGGCCCCGTGATGGGGATAGACCACGGTGTCGCCAACCTTGAACGTCATGTGACAGGTACCCCTTCCGTGGCTATCCAGGGTAACACGGGAACGCCTTCTTCTGAATGGCGTTTTCGCAGGTCAGGGCATATCTCGGGGCTTGACAACAGCGACCGGAACGTGCTGTGAGAGGGGTGCGGAACGAGGTATTCGCAGGTCGGAGCCGCTGTCCGGACGCAGGGAAACCCGTCCGTTACCTGCCCCATGAAGGTCATACGGGTGGACGTACGTCCCGTTTTGCCGGAGTCCGGTCGATGGACTTCCGCTACTCCGTTCGGAGCAGGAGCGTCAGATCCGGCCCCGATTCCCGAATTGATCACACCGTTGATCCGCTCCGGAGTCATCGCGCTGTGATCAATTCCGGGGCGTCCGCGGATTCCTTACCGATAATCTCTCGCTCCGGCCGCCGAGCCGATATTCGCAACGGACTCGCACCGGACTCGGAACGGGAGCGTCCGGTGAGCTGGCCGCACGGAGGCGGGTCGGGTGCAAGCCGATGAGGACGGATCGGTAACCTAAGCGCGCTGATCCCACCTTTACCTCGTCCTAGGAGATGCCGCCGCCGTGAGCAGCAGCCTTCGACGCGGCGCCCTCGCCGCAGCCGCCATCGTGGTCTCGGTCGCCCCGCTCTCCGCCTGCGGAGCCGGGAACGACGCGCAGACGCTGGAGGTCAAGCCCGACAACGCCGCGACGTCCGTCGGCGATATCAAGATCCAGAACGCGATCGTGGTGACCCAGCCGGATCCCAAGGTGAAGGGCCCGGCCGTCATCACGGCCAGGATCTTCAACAACGGCAAGTGGGACCAGACCGTCAAGGCGATCACCCTCCCGGGCACCAGCGAGCGGGTGAAGGTCTCCCCGCCCACGGGCAAGAAGGGCCCGGTCGTCGTCCCGGCCGGCGGCTCCATCGCCTTCGGCGGCAAGGGCAACGCCGCCGCCATCGTCAACGACGGGCGCGAGTCCGCCCGGGCCGGCGACGCCCAGCGGGTCGTCTTCGACCTCAGCCGGACGGGCGAGGTCCCGATCACCGCCTTCGTCTTCCCGGCGAAGAGCTACTTCAAGGGCTGGGGCCCGTCCCAGCTCCCGACGGCGAAGCCGTCCGCCACCGCGCCCGGCGGCACGCCGTCGGGGACGGCGAGCACGAAGCCGGGCAGCACGCCGTCCGGCACGGCGAGCCCCACCAACAAGCCGGGCGGTGCCACCACCAAGCCGGGTGGCGGCCAGGAGAACGGCATCGCCTCCGGCGAGCCGGCGCCGAACGGTCACTGAGCGCACGCGAGGGCGGCCCTGGAGATCCAGGGCCGCCCTCGCGTTACCGCCGCCTCGGTGCCGGTCCGGACTCCGTCCGGCCACTCGGGGCCCGGGTCCGGTTTACGGCTCGAACTTGTAGCCCAGCCCCCGCACCGTCACCAAGTAGCGCGGCGCACCCGGGTCCGGCTCGATCTTGGCCCGCAGGCGCTTGACGTGGACGTCCAGCGTCTTGGTGTCGCCCACGTAGTCCGCGCCCCAGACGCGGTCGATCAGCTGCATCCGGGTCAGTACCCGGCCCGCGTTCCGCAGCAACATCTCCAGCAGGTCGAACTCCTTCAGCGGGAGGTCCACCTTGCCGCCGCCGACCGTGACCACGTGCCGGTCGACGTCCATCCGTACCGGGCCGGCCTCAAGGGCGGCGGGGGTGATCTCCTCCGGCTCGCCGCGGCGGCGCAGCACGGCTCTGATGCGGGCCACCAGCTCACGCGAGGAGAAGGGCTTGGTCACATAGTCGTCGGCGCCTATCTCCAGCCCGACGACCTTGTCGATCTCGCTGTCCTTGGCGGTGACCATGATCACCGGGACATTGGAGCGGCCGCGCAGCTGGCGGCAGACCTCCGTGCCGGGCAGCCCCGGGAGCATCAGGTCGAGGAGCACCAGGTCGGCGCCGTTGCGCTCGAACTCGTCGAGGCCCTCGGGTCCCGTTGCCGCGATGGCGACCTCGAATCCCTCCTTACGAAGCATGTACGACAGCGCGTCGCTGAACGATTCCTCGTCCTCGACGACCAGAACTCGGGTCACGGAAGGACCTCCGGGGCTGAGAGTGGTTCGTTGGTGAAGGTCTCGTACGGCCGGTCCTGGTCCTCGCCATCGAGGTCCGTTCCGGATGCGTACGACTCGCTCGGCGAGCGGTCCCGGTCCCGCGCCGCACCGGCTTCCGGGAGTCTCAGGGTGAAGGTGGAGCCCTGTCCCTCGGCGCTCCACACGGTGACCTCCCCGCCGTGCGAGGCGGCCACATGCTTGACGATGGCGAGGCCGAGGCCGGTCCCGCCGGTCTGCCGCGAGCGGGCCGGGTCGACCCGGTAGAACCGCTCGAAGATCCGCTCACGGTCCTTCTCGGAGATGCCGATGCCCTGGTCGGTGACGGCGATCTCGATCAGATCCCCGACGGTCGCGGGGATGCGGCGGGCGGCGATGCCGACGCGGGTGCGGGCCGGGCTGTAGTTGACCGCGTTCTCGACGAGATTGCCGAGCGCGGCGGCCAGCTGACCGCGGTTGCCCCATACATGCAGCTCGGCGGTGCCGCCCGTGGCCATCGTGATCTGCTTGGTGCCCGCCTGGTGGCGGCACCGGTCGATGGCCTCGGCGACGAGCTCCTCCACCCGTACCGGTTCGGCGTCCTCCAGCGGGTCGTCGTTCTGCACCCGGGAGAGGTCGATGAGCTCCTGGACCAGGCTGGTCAGCCGGGTCGCCTCGGTCTGCATCCGGCCCGCGAAGCGGGTGACCGCCTCCGGGTCGTCGGACGCGTCCATCACGGCCTCGGACAGCAGGGACAGCGCGCCGACCGGGGTCTTGAGCTCATGACTGACGTTCGCGACGAAGTCGCGCCGGACGGCCTCGATCCGGCGGGCCTCGGTGAGGTCCTCCACCAGCAGCAGGACGAGCCGGGAGCCGAGCGGAGCCACTCTGGCGGATACGGCGAGGGCATCGCCGCCCCGGCCGCTGCCGCGCCGTGGCAGATCCAGCTCGATCTGCCGGATCTCCCCGTCCCGCCGGGTGTCGCGGGCCATCGCCAGCATCTGCTCGATGGCGATCTTGCCGCCGCGCACCAGGCCCAGCGCATACGCGGCCGAGCTGGCCTTGACGACGGCGTCCGCTTCGTCGAGGACGACGGCAGAGGAACGCAGGACCGACAGGACCGTGTCCACGCCGGGTGGCAGCACGGCATCTGTGTGCAGCGAGGAGCGCGTAGGCTTCGCCTGTTCGCGCTCACTCCAGCGGAACGCCAGCATGGCGATGACGCCGGTGCACAGACCGGCGAGCGCCGCCACTGCGGCGATCGCCGCGTTCACGTTCATGCATCCAGGTTATGCGGGTGATGAGACAGCTCCACAGCCCCGAACCTGTCCCCTCGGTCATACGTTGCCGAGAGTTCACCAGGGGGTCGGTGCCGGTTCACTCCGGACGTCGCGGCGGAACGCCGCGGCACGGCGGGGCTCAGGGCGCGTTGCCGAGAGTTCACCTGGGAGTCCCGTGTGATTTACCTGCGATGCCGGAACCGGATGCGTTCTGGCCGGAACGTGGCACTGTGGGGCCACGAGTCCACAGAGATCCGTCAGCATGAGTCAGTGAGAGAAGGTCAGTGATGCGGGACGCGTACCACGAGGAGCTGGATTCGATCGGGGAGGGCCTGGTCGACATGGCCCGGCTCGTCGGGTCGGCCATCGGCCGTGCCACGACTGCCATTCTGGACGCGGACCTCAAGCTCGCCGAGAGCGTCATCGCCGCGGATGAGAAGGTGGACGATCTGCAGCGGGACCTGGAGGCGCGCGCGATCACCCTGCTCGCCCGGCAGCAGCCGGTCGCCACCGATCTGCGGATAGTCGTCACCAGCCTGCGGATGAGCGCCGACCTGGAGCGCTCCGGCGACCTGGCGCAGCATGTCGCCAAGCTCGCCCGGCTCCGCTTCCCGGACTCGGCGGTGCCGCGCGATCTGCACGCCACGATCCTGGAGATGGGCCAGCTCGCCCAGCGGCTGATGGCCAAGGCCGCCGAGGTCATCATCACCAAGGACGTCGACCTCGCCCTGCAGCTGGAGCAGGACGACGACGCCATGGACAGCCTGCACCGCGCCCTCTTCCAGCACCTGATGGACGACCGCTGGAAGCACGGCATCGAGACCGCCGTGGACGTCACCCTGCTCGGCCGCTACTACGAGCGGTTCGCCGACCACGCCGTATCGGTCGCCAAGCGCGTCGTCTACCTGGTCACCGGCGAGCACGCGGACGAGATCGTGCAGCAGGACGCCGTCGAAGGGGCGTGACGCCGCGGGCCCGGCATGCCTCCACGCGCCGTCGATGCGCCCCTGTGCGCGACCGCCGGATCGGCACCATGAGCAGCAGGTGACCCCTCCCAAGGAGGAGATTCATGGCGGACATCCCCAACCCCACCCCCGTCGGCCGGCCGGCGTCCGAACAGCGTCCTGCGCTGCCCATCCTCGGCGCCTGCGGCTGCGGCTCGGGCTGCGGCTGCGGCTGCCAGTCCGGCGGCGCCTGCCAGTGCGGCGGCTGCTGCGGCTGAGCCATCCCTATCCCCGAACCGATACGACCCGGGCAGGGCCTGGGACCGGCCTCCGGTCCCAGGCCCTGCCCCTTCGTCCTGCCGTCGCCCTGCCCCGTGCGCCGGTCCCTTCGCCCTGCCCCTTCGTCCTGTCCCTTCGCCCTGCCCCTGGTTGCGTCCTTGGAAGTGGTGTACCGGGTTCCGCCTGATCCGGGGGTTTCCCTCGGCGTCGGGGTGAGGGCCCGGATAGACAGACGGCCACCGGCTGATCCTTCGTCCTGTCCCGTCGCTCTGCCCCGTCGCCCTGCCCCTTCGCTCTGCCCCGTGCGCCTGCCCCGTGCGCCTGCCCCTTCGCCCTGCCGCGTGCGTCGGGTCCCGTGCGCCGGTCCCCCGGAGGCACCGCCCGAGGTGCGGACGCCACCGACCGCGGCGAGCATGGATCGCATGACGGATGAGTCCCGGTCCCGCCCCCACGTGGTGGTGGACGAACCGCTCGACGGGCGCCGCCGCGTGCTGATCGACGGCGAGGACGTCGGCGTCGTCGTCACCGCGGACGAGCTGCGCCGGATCCTGAACCGCGCGGGTCTGATGGCAGAGGACGCCCCCATCGACGACCCCCAGCTGATCGAGTGGCACGGTGGAGGCCCCGACGACTGGCCGGCCGCGAGGTAGTCGCGCCGGATCAAGCCACCGGGGGCGCCGCGCCCGCCCGCGCCGCGCCCGCCCCAGCGCCGCGCCCACCCCAGCGCCGCGAAGCCGCCCCGCCTCAGCCGAGAGGGAAGCCGCACCCGACCGAGCCCTCCGCACCCTTCGCACCCGACCGCACCCTCCGCGCCCACCCCAGCGCCGCGCCCGCCCGCGCCGCGCCCGCCCGCGCCCGCTCGCGCCGCGCCCACCCCAGCGCCGCGCCCGCCCCAGCGCCGCGAAGCCGCCCCGCCTCAGCCGAGAGGGAAGCCGCACCCGACCGCGCCCTGCGCACCCGACCGCACCCTCCGCACCCTGACCGAGCCATGCACCGCACCGCACCGCACCGCACACCGCACCGCCGCACCCGACCGCGCCCTCCGCACGCGACCGCGCCCTCCGCACGCGACCGCACCCTCCGCACCCTGACCGAGCCATGCACCGCACCGCACACCGCACCGCACACCGCACCGCCGCACCCGACCGCGCCCTCCGCACCCGACCGCACCCTCCGCGCCCTGACCGAGCCACGCACCGCACCGCGCCCCGCCGCACCCAAACAGTCACGCTTTGGCAAAGCGGAAATGGGAACCAGACGTTCCGGTGTTGAGGGTCAGAGGAGAAGCCCGCCCCGGCAAGGAGGTTCGCCCGGTGAGCCAGTACCCGTCCCGGCTCGGCGGCCTGCGAGGCCGGTCCCATACGCCGTTCGGCGGCCCGTCCCACCAGCGGCTTCGGCGCGTTTCGCGCAAACCGCGCCGTATCGCGATGCTCAGCGTGCACACCTCTCCGCTGCATCAGCCGGGCACCGGCGACGCCGGGGGGATGAACGTGTACATCGTCGAGCTCGCCAAGCGTCTCGCCGCGATCGACATCGAGGTGGAGATCTTCACCCGGGCGACCACCGGCGCCCTCCCCCCGTCGGTCGAGCTCGCGCCCGGCGTCCTCGTACGGCATGTGGACGCGGGTCCGTACGAGGGGCTGGCGAAGGAGGACCTTCCGGCGCAGCTGTGCGCGTTCACACATGGGGTCATGCAGGCGTGGGCGGGCCATCGGCCCGGCTATTACGACCTCGTCCACTCCCATTACTGGCTCTCCGGCCACGTCGGCTGGCTGGCCGCCGAGCGGTGGGGGGTGCCGCTGGTGCACGCCATGCACACCATGGCCAAGGTCAAGAACGCCGCGCTCGCGGCCGGTGACACGCCCGAACCGGCGGCCCGGGTGATCGGGGAGCAGCAGATCGTCCGCGCCGCCGACCGGCTGATCGCCAATACGGCCGAGGAGGCGGAGGAACTGGTGCGCCACTACGAGGCGGCGCGCGAGCTGGTGGCCGTGGTGCATCCGGGGGTGAATCTGGAGCGGTTCCGGCCCGCCGACGGCCGGGCCGCCGCCCGCGCCCGCCTGGGGCTGCCGGCCGACGCGCTCATACCGCTCTTCGCCGGGCGCATACAGCCGCTGAAGGCCCCGGACATCCTGCTGCACGCGGTCGCCCACCTCCTGGAGGAGGACCCGACGCTGCGCGAGCGCATGGTCGTACCCGTGGTGGGCGGCCCGAGCGGTACCGGCCTGGCCAAGCCGGAGCGGCTGCACAAGCTGGCGGCGCGGCTGGGGATAAGCGATGTCGTCCGCTTCCGGCCACCGGTCGCGCAGGACGAGCTCGCCGACTGGTACCGGGCGGCGTCGGTGCTGGTGATGCCGTCGTACAGCGAGTCGTTCGGACTGGTGGCGATCGAGGCCCAGGCGTGCGGCACCCCGGTTGTCGCGGCGTCGGTGGGCGGGCTTCCGGTGGCGGTGCGGGGCGGGGTCAGCGGCACGCTGGTCGACGGCCACGACCCCGTCGACTACGCCCGCGCCCTGCGCCCCTTCGCGGACGACCCGGGGCGGTCGGGGCGGATGGGCGCGGCGGCGGCCCGGCACGCGGAGTCCTTCGGCTGGGACGCGGCCGCCGCGGCGACGGCCGAGGTCTACCTGGAGGCGATGCGCGAGCGGCGTCGCCTACGATCAGGCCATGGGTGACACCGACGCCAAGCCCGAAACCGAGGCCGTGGCCGACGCCAAGGCCGTGATCGAGCAGACGCTGCGCGACGCCGAGCTGGAGTGGGAGAGCCCGTCCGACGGCACCTATGTCGTCACGCTCCCCGGCACCCGCAAGCTGTCGACGACCTGCTCGCTGCGGGTCGGCCGGCACTCCCTCTCTGTCAATGCCTTCGTCGTCCGGCACCCCGACGAGAACCATGAGGCCGTCCACCGCTGGCTGCTGGAGCGCAACACCCGTCTCTACGGGGTGAGTTACGCGATCGACCAGCTCGGTGACATCTATCTGGTGGGCCGGCTGCCGCTCGCCACCGTCACCCCGGACGAACTGGACCGGCTGCTGGGCACCGTGCTGGAGAACGCGGACGGCAGCTTCAACACGCTGCTGGAGATGGGGTTCGCCACCGCCATCCGCAAGGAGTACGCATGGCGCACGGCGCGCGGCGAGTCCACGCGGAATCTGGAGGCGTTCTCCAACCTGACCCGCGACTCGGTCACCGAGTGACCGAGTGACCGACTCGCCGAACACCGGCGACATGCCCTGGCCTGAATCAACTGGCCGGGGCGCCATGGCGTCCAGTATGAATGACCTGTTGATCGCCGGGAATTCAGAAGAGGTGCCATGGAATCGCGCGCCACGTATGACGCATTAGCCGATGTCTACGACCTGATGTATCCGGCCGCTTCGCCGGATATAGCCGACACGGTCGACTTCATAGCGAAGCTGACCCCCGAGTCGGGCAGGGTGCTGGAGCTCGGCGTCGGAAATGGCCGGATAGCGATCCCTCTCGCGGAGCGGGGTCTGAGGGTTCATGGCATCGACGGCTCCGAGCAGATGCTCTCGAAACTCACGGAGCGGGATCCCGAGGGGAAGGTCGGCATCACCACCGGCGACTTCACCGCGACGACCACGGGCGGGGTCTACGACACGGTATTCATCGCGCTCAACACTTTCTTCGCGCCGACTTCGGCCGACCGGCAGGTGGAGTGCATGCGCCGCATGGCCGAGCAGCTGGCCGAGGGCGGCCGCGTGGTCATTGAGGCTTTCGACCCGCTGCCTTTCCACCAGCAGGACGGGGAGAAGACCAGCACGCGTTATCTCTCCGAGAGATCGGTCATGATCGACAGCACTCATGTGATGCGTGACCGGCAGTTGATCCTGGTCATCCACACGGTGGTGGACGGGGGCGTGCCGCGCCCGGCCCAAGAGATCATCCGGTACGCATGGCCCTCCGAGATCGACCTGATGGCCCGGCTGGCCGGGCTGCGCCTGGTGGAGCGTTTCGGCGGCTGGAAGGGCGAGGCGTACGGACCGCACAGTCCGCGCCATGTGTCGGTGTACGAGGCGGCCCGACCCGGCACGAACGGTCCCGAGTGAGGACGCACATGGAGAAGGCACCCGGCTCCGCCCTGCTCCGGCTGACCGACGTCAGCCGGACCTACGGGGACCGTCAGGTGCTGCGTTCGGCCACGCTGGACGTCGCGCCGGGCGAGTGCGTGGTGCTCATGGGGGACAACGGCTCGGGCAAGTCGACCCTGCTGAGGCTGGCGTCCGGCAGGGAGCGGCCGACGTCGGGCGAGGTGCTGTTCGACGGCGAGCCGATCGACGAGGACGACGCCGTCACCCGGGCGCGTGTCGCCACGGTGATGGACCCCGGGGCGCACTACCCCGATCTGACGGTACGCGAGCATCTGATGCTGGTGGCGCTGGCCCATGGATTGGGCGAGGGGGCCGAGGACGCGGTCGAGGCGGTGCTCGAGGAGCACCGCCTGAGCGGCCACGGTGATGTGCTGCCCTCGGCGCTGTCGTCGGGGCAGACCCAGGCGCTGCTGCTGGCCGCCGCCTTCGTACGCCCCCACGACCTGCTCGTGCTGGACGAACCCGAGCAGCGCCTGGACGGCCACGCACGGCAGGAGCTGGCGCGGCGCCTGGCCGCCCACCGGGACCGTGGCACCGCGATCCTGGTGGCGACGCACCACGACACGTTGCGGGCGGTCGCCGACCGGGTGCTCATGCTCGACGGCGGGGCACCGGTCGAGGCGGCGCTGGACGACGGCCTGCGGGGAAGTGCCGCTGGTGGCCGCTGACATGACCCGGCACGACATGACACCGCACGACATGCCCGGGGACGAGATGACCCGGCACGACATGACACGGCACGACATGCCCGGGCACGACATGCCCGGGCACGAGATGACACGGCACGACGTCATCCGGCACGCGATCCAGGACGGCCCCTCCGAGACGGCGTCCGCCGAGACCCTGGCGTATCTGCGCGCGTTACGGAGCGACTTCCGCCGGGAGCGGCGCAAGAGCGGCACGTTCGTGCTCTACGCCCTCGGCATGATCGCGGCGGGCTGGGGCGTACCCGTGCTCATCTCGGCCGCCCGCACCGGGCGCGCCGAGGGGCACCGCGGGGCGCTCGCCGAGCACGTACTGACGAGCCTGCCGCTGACCGCGCCGACGCTCCTGGCGCTGGTCGTGCTGCTGATGGCGCGTGGCGCGGTGTGGCGCGGGCCGGTCCTTCTCGACATGCCGACGGTCTCGTGGCTGCTGCCCGCCCCGCTGTCGCGCGCCCCCCTGGTGCTGCCCCGGCTGCTGACGTCCACGCTGGTGGCGGGGGCGGCCGGACTGGTCGCGGGCGGCGCGCTCGGCTTTCTGGTGTACGCGTCGGGCGCCTCGTCCTGGCCCGCGGTGACCGCGGCCGGGGCGTGGGCGGGGGCGGTGGCAGCGCTCACCGGCACCGCGGCGGGTGCCGTGGTGGAGCGCCGCGACCTGCTGATGGACCGGTACGGCGCCCGGATCTTCGGCGCGGCCGGGGCTGTCGTCGCCCTGCTGGCCGCCGCCGCGGTGGTCTCGGCCGCCCGCGGTCACCATCCCTCCTGGCTCGGAGCCGCGTTCCTGTGGTCCGGCCCGTGGGGCTGGGCCGCGCAGCCGCTCGTCGCGGCGGCGGACGCGGGGGCGCCCGGCTGGGCCGTGGGCACCGCGCTGTCGGCCGTCTTCGTCCTGGCGGCGCTGGTGTACGCGCGAGGGGAGGCGGCGGACATCTCCCAGGCGGCCCTGCGGCTGCGCGCGACGGTGGCCACGCGGCTCGGCGCGTCGGTGTTGACGCTGGACCTGCGGCAGGCGAAGGCGGGGCTCCCGGCGCTGCGCAAGCGCGGCTCGCGGCCCGCCGTGCGGCTGCCGATGCCGCGCCGCCGGTGGCTCGTCATGCCGTGGCGCGACGCGACGGGACTGCTGCGCACGCCGGGGCGCTTGGGCTGGGCCGCCCTGTGGACCGCCACCGCCGTGGCGCTCACCGCCCTCGCGCCCACGCTGCGGGAGCGGGCCGAGGCGGTGGCCGCCGTCGGGGCGCTCGTGGCCGGCTATCTCGCGGCGGCCCAGTTGACCGAGCCCGCGCGGCGGGAGAGCGATGACGTACGCCGGTCGGCGAACCTGCCCTGTCCGGGGCGGTCCCTCGCCCTGTGGCACGCGCTCGTCCCCGGCCTTCTGCTGGTCGCCGGGACGGCGGCGGGTGGTGTGGCCGCCGCACTCGGCGGCTGGGGGCGGCCCGGCCTCGCGGTGCTCGTGACCTGTGCCCCGGCCCTTGTGGCGGCGGCGCTGGTCAGCTCCTACCGGGGCCCCCTCCCCCTCCACATCCTCGTCGGGGCCGAGACCCCGGCGGGCAATACGGCGGCGCTCCAGGCCGCCGCCTGGTACCTGCGCGGGCCCCTGGCCGTCCTGGTGCTGACGGCCCCGGTGCTCGTGTACGTCACCCGGGCGGGCGCCCTCGGCGTGGCGGGGCTGCTGTGGCCGCTGCTGGTCGGCGCCGCGGGGCTGTGGTGGGCCCGCAGGACGGCCCACCGGCTGCACACGGGGTGACACCGGCCGCCCGCCGCAGGGCGGATGTTTCGGGTTCAGCGATCAACTGACACAGGGGGCTGGTGCCGCCCGCGCTGTCGCGTCTGGACCGGTGGCTGGGCCACGGCGGCGACGGGGAGGACTCGGCCCGGCTGCACGCGCTGTGCGGGGCTCGGTTGGGAGCATCGCGGCTGCGGGTTCTCCGGGAGTGGTGCCGGGATACGGCCGAGCCCTCCCGGCGGCATGTACTGCTGCACGGTGAGCCCTCGCTCGGCCTGATCGTGCCCGTACCGGAGGAGCAAGGCGCGGGCGGCGCCGTGCTGTTGACGGGAGAGACGTTGTCCCGGGGGCCGCGGGAGTTCGACGCGGGCTGGCTCATCGGTGAGCTGGCCGAGATGGCGGATGTCGCCCGCCGCCATGGAGACCGCGGAGGCGCTGGCCGCGCTGCGGGCGCTCGGCACCCTGCCGCCGCGCCAGCGCCAAGTGGTCGTCATGCACTCCTTGGAGGGCATGAGCTACCGGGAGATCGCCCACGAACTGGGGATCTCGATCGGAAGCGTCGGCAGCAATCTCCACAAGGCCCGCGAGCGGCTGATCATGCTGCTCGACGTCTCTCCCGAGCTCGGCCCCGAGGGCGAGCGCCTGCTGAGCACCGGCCGGCTCGACCCGCTGTCTGCCGTGCTGTGCGGCACCGCCGAGTGGCTGCGGGACGGCCTGGGCACCGAGCACCGGGGGCGGCACTGATCGCCGCCGCCCGCGCCGTGTTGGCCCTGGCGCTGCTCGCCGGCCTCTACGCGCTGGTCGCGGTGATGGTGGGGCTGTGGGTGGCCTTCCTGGTGCTGGCGTGAGGGAGCTCCGGATCGCCGACGACCGCTACGCCCCCGACCCCGGTCATCATGGGGTGCGCCGCGTCCGCCCCGATCCTCGTCGGCCTGGTGTGGGCGTTGATCCGCACCGCGCGGCCCGCCGCCCCGCGCGACGACACGGTGTGGGTCAGCCGACGTGGGGCGCCCGCTCTGTGGGCCACGGTCGAGGAGCTGGCCCTGGCCGTGGGCACCCGGCCGCCCGACCACATCCGGCTGACCGCCGAGGTCAACGCGTCCGTCACCGAGGACGCCTCGTTCCTCGGCCTGGCGCCCGGCGAGCGCACCCTCTGCCTGGGCCTGCCCCTGCTGGCGGCCCTGTCGCCCGCCGAGCTGCGCGCCGTCCTCGCCCATGAGCTGGGCCACTTCTCCCGCCGCCACAACCGCTTCGGCGCCCTCGCCCACCGCGGTACGGCCGGGCTCCTCGCCGCCCGGCAGGCCATCCAGGACGCGTCGGCCGCCAACGACCTGGTGCGGACGTACGCGGCGGGCCCGCGGCTGCTCCTCGGCCTCTATGCGCGTCTTCCGCCGGCTCACCCGCCCGGTCCGCCGACGGCAGGAGATCGAGGCCGACCGGGAGGCCGCCCGGGTGGCCGGGCCGCGGACCGTCGCCGACGCGCTGCGCTCCACGGTCGCGCTGGAACAGGCGTGGCGGGCGTTCACGGCGGACTTCCTCACCCCGATGCGCCGGGCGTACGGGTGCGTACCCGACGACCCCTTCCGCGTCTTCGCCCTGATGGTCGAGGCCCCCGAACTACGGGAACCGCTGGCCGCCCTGCGCGAACGGGTGGTGGACCGGCCCGCCGACCCCGACGACCCGCATCCGGACCTGGCCACCCGCCTCCGCCGGCTGGAGCGCGTCCCGCCCCGGCCGCCGCAGCCCGCCCCGGACGGCCGCGCCACCGAACCCCTCCCCGTACCGTCGCGGTACGCCGCCGAGCTGGGCCGCGCCCTGCTCCCCGGGGCCGAGGCGCGCCGCCTGCCCTGGCGCGAATGGCTCGGCCTGCTCGCCGAACACCGGGCGAGGCGGGCGCTGACTCCGCTGGCCGAGGCGGTGCGGACGGTCGAGGGGGCCGAGAAGGCCGACGGGGCCGAGAAGGCCAAGAAGGCCAAGAAGGCCAAGAAGGCCAAGAAGGCCAAGAAGGCCAAGAAGGCCAAGAAGGCCAAGAAGGCCAAGAAGGCCAAGGGGGCCGAGAAGGCCGAGGGGGCCGAGGGGGCCGAGGGGGCCGAGCTGACCATCCACCGAGTACTGCGGCTGCTGGACAGCGGCCGCCGTATGCCGCTCGCACGCGCCCTGAACTCCCTGCTGCCGCCCGACGAGCGCGCCGATCGGGACCCGCTCGGCCTCCTCGCCGACGCCCTCGCCGTCCTCATCGGAGCCCATCTGGTCGCCCGCTCCCCCGCGTACTGGACGATGGACTGGACCGGCCCCGGCACCCTCGTACCGCCCGACGGCATAGCTCCCGAGACCATCCGCGCCTGGGCCGACACCGCCGTACAGCTGCCCGACCAGACCCAGCGGCTCGGCCTGCACCTCGCCACCCTGGGCGTGGACGAACGCGCCCCGCTGCCACCCGCCCGGGCCGCGACGGACAGCGCCGCGCCCCGGGACGAACCGCGGCGGATCACCATCGCCCCCGGGGTGACCGGGCCCGCCCGCCGCCGCATCACCACCACCGGGGCGCTGGCCCTCACCGTGCTGCTGGTGATGACGGGCCTGTCGTACGCGCTGTGGGCAGGCCGCGACGAGCCGGCCTACCCCGGCGCCCCGGGGGCCCGATGGACACAGCAGCCCGGCGGCTACCACTACAGCCCGGTCCCCGCCCCGGTCCCGACCGACCGCCTGCCGACACCGTCGTACCGGCTGCCGTCGCCCGCACTGCCGAGCCTCGACATCGGGTCCCTTGTGCCCCGGCGTACGCCATGAGACCGGCGTCAGCCGACGGCGTCGGCGTCGCGCGTCACCGGGGCCCCGGCACCGGCACCGACATCGGCACCGGCAGCCGGAGCGGCAGCCGGGGCCGGGGCGGCAGCCGCAGCCGGGACGGCAGCCGGAGCCGGAGCGGCAACCGGAGCCGGAGCGGCAGCCGGAGCCGGGACAGCAGCCGCGGCGGCAGCCGGGGCCGCGGCGGCAGCCGGAGCCGGGACGGCAACCGGGGCCGGAGCGGCAGCAGGGGCCGGGGAAGCAGCCGCGGCCGAGGAAGCAGCCGGAGCCGGAGCGGCAGCCGAAGCCGGGACAGCAGCCGCGGCGACAGCCGGAGCCGGGACGGCAGCCGGAGCCGGGGCGACAGCCGCGGCCGGGACGACAGCCGCAGCCGGGACGACAGCCGCAGCCGGGACGACAGCCGCAGCCGGAGCGACAGCCGGAGCGGCAGCCGGGGCCGGGACGGCAGCCGGGGCGACAGCCGCGGGCCGGGGTCGCAGCCCGCGGCCCAGCGCCGCGTAACCTGCGGCGGCCACGACGCCCACCACCGCGCTGCCCGCCCACAGCGCGTCCGCGCCCAAGTGATCGATGACCGCTCCGCCCGCCAGCGGCGCGGTCAGCGCCGCAAGGGACCACGACAGCACGTAGACCCCCTGGTAGCGGCCCCGCCCATGGGTGGGCGAGAGCCGCGCGACCAGCCCCATCTGGGTGGGGGAGTTGATGATCTCGCCAAGCGTCCAGACGGCCACGGCCACCGCGTACATGCCCACCGAGCCAGCGAAGGCGGTGAGCCCGAAGCCGCATCCGGTGAGCAGCGCGGAAGCGGCCAGCAGCGGCGCCGGATCGCGATGCTCGATGAACCGCGTCACCGGGATCTGCACGGCCACGATCAGCACACCGTTCGTCGCGATCGCCAGACCGAAGTCCGCACTGGACAGCCCGTCCGCCCCCATCGCCACTGGCAGCGCCACAAACCCCTGCTGGAACAGGGTCGCGACCAGATACGACAGCGCGACCACGGCCATGAACCGCCGATCGCGCAGCACCGTGCCCAGCCCGACCGCCGGCTCGTCCACCGACTGCCCCGCGGCGTCCCGGTCCGGACGCGACTCCGGCAGCTTGACGAAGACGATGAGCGCGCACAGCAACGTCATCCCGGCATCGGACAGGAAGAGCGCCAGATACCCATGCCGGGCGATCAGCCCCGCCGCCATCGCCGAGAACGCGAAGCCCAGGTTGATGGCCCAGTAGTTGAGCGAGAAGGCCCGCAGCCGGTCCTCGGGGGCGACGATGTCGGCCATCATCGCCTGCACCGCCGGCCGTGACGCGTTGCTCGTCACCCCCACCAGACAGGCCACGGCAGCGATGGCGGCCGGGCTCTGCACGAATCCCAGCACGGCGACCGTGACCGCCGTCGAGAGCTGCGACACCAGCAGCGTGGGCCGCCGCCCCAGCCGGTCGGTCAGCACCCCGGCGACCACCGCCGACACCGCCCCGCCCAGGCCGTGCAGCGCCCCGACCAGACCGGCGAACGTCGCCGAGTAGCCGCGCTCGACCGTGAGGTACATCGCGAGAAAGGTCGCGACGAAGCCACCCAGCCGGTTCACCAAGGTGGAGGCCCACAGCCACCAGAAGGCCCGGGGGAGCCCCGAGACGCTCTCCTTCGCGGCCTGTCCCAGTCGGGCGACGGACATCGGACGACTCCCCCATGTAAGTGGCACCAGCGGCATCGGCGACTTACCGCCGCTCCTCCCCGGACCGCCATCGAATTGACGGGGTCCGTCAAGCGAGCGCCTCCAACCGACAAACGAGCCCCGCCACCCGGTCCAGTAGGCTCGACCACATGGCCGACGCACCGTACAAGCTGATCCTCCTCCGCCACGGCGAGAGCGAGTGGAACGCGAAGAACCTGTTCACCGGCTGGGTGGACGTCAACCTGAACGAGAAGGGCGAGAAGGAGGCAGTCCGTGGCGGTGAGCTGCTGAAGGACGCCGGCCTGCTCCCCGACGTGGTCCACACGTCCCTCCTGAAGCGCGCCATCCGCACCGCGCAGCTCGGCCTCGAGGCCGCCGACCGCCACTGGATCCCGGTCCGTCGCAGCTGGCGGCTGAACGAGCGCCACTACGGCGCACTGCAGGGCAAGGACAAGGCGCAGACCCTCGCCGAATTCGGCGAGGAGCAGTTCATGCTGTGGCGCCGCTCCTACGACACCCCGCCGCCCCCCATCGAGGACGGCTCCGAGTGGTCCCAGAGCGACGACCCGCGCTACGCCTCCATCCCCCCGGAGCTGCGGCCGCGCACCGAGTGCCTCAAGGACGTCGTCGACCGCATGCTGCCGTACTGGTACGACGGCATCATCCCGGACCTGATCGACGGCCACACGGTCCTGGTCGCCGCCCACGGCAACTCCCTGCGCGCCCTCGTCAAGCACCTCGACGGCATCTCTGACGCCGACATCGCGGGCCTGAACATCCCCACCGGCATCCCGCTCTCCTACGAGCTCGACGCCGACTTCCACCCCCTCAACCCGGGCGGCACCTACCTTGACCCGGACGCGGCGAAGGCCGCCATCGAGGCGGTCAAGAACCAGGGCAAGAAGAAGTAAGCGCCCACCTTTAGCCCCCGACCTGCGGTTTTTTCGCGGGGCGGGGGCTTTTTGGTGGGGCTGGGCCGTCTCCGGGACCTCAGGGCCCAGACGCTGCGACCGTCATCCGGGTACGCCGTGCCTCCGTCGCCGAGCGACTGGACGGCGGCCTGGAGCCGGTTGCGCAGGCGCTCCTGCAGCATCTCGAAGACCTCCTGAAGAGGTTCGACGCGCTTCCAGGCATTCCGGGGCCGTGCTGTCCAGGACTGTTACTGCAGGGCTCGCAGGGCTGGTGGTCGTATCAGCGCGACAGCGGCCACTGCGGTCCGTCCGGGTTCCCGAGCCACACCACCTGGGCCTTGCGGCCGGCCGTCACCCCGAAGGCGGCCCTGTTCGGTGAGCCGTACTCCTCCCAGATGGCCACCGCTGACTCGATGGCGTCCCAGAGGCGGCGTGGGCCGCCCTGGCGGTTCACATACAGGCAGCCGGGCAGGGAGGTGAGGATCCCGCCCAGCCCGTAGCGCGCCTGCGCCACGGCGAATCGCTCGTCCTGCTTGTCGAGGTGAGGGAAGGCGAACCCGGAGGGACGCCGGTATGCCGGGCACGACGGACGGCCCTGTGTGTGGCGAGTCCCCGCAGCTGTCCTCCAACTCGCCTGCGCGGCTTCCGGGGCTCCGCCCCTGGCCGAGCGACGGTTGGGCCGTGGGCGCCGGACCCGAGCGGCGGCCTGTCTTCAACTGGCCATGGGCAGGGCGGCGCCTACCGGGGCGCGGGTCATGCGCCTGTCTCCTGGTGCTGCTTCGTTCTCGGTTTCCGGCCGGTGGTCCGGCAGGGCTTCGCATGGGCGTCGGGACGAGAACTGCGGGGCGCCCGGCCGGATTGGGGTCAACGGGTGGCGTAATCGGCAAGGACGGGTTCGAGCTGGTCGAAGACATGGGCGGCTTCGGCGGTGAGGGTGGCGGCGATCGCGTCGTTGTCGTGACCGGCGAGGGTGAGTTCCTGGATGCGGGTGAACAGGAGGCAGTGGGCGGCGGCGAGTTGGGCGGCGGCGGCGCGGGGGGCGATGTCGTCGGGGGCGGCGTCCGTGGCGGAGGCGAGAGCTTGGGCGAGGTTGTGTTCGCGCTGGTCGTGAAGTTCGCGCAGGCGGGCGGTCAGGGTAGGACTCTCGGCGATCATGCGGGAGAAGGCCGGTCCGGCGAAGCCGGCGACGGGGTCGCGGGCTTCGAGCGCGGCATCGAAGGCACGACGCAGGGCGGTAAGGGCGGATTCACCGTCGCCGCGCTCCGTGACGGTGGTGGCGAGGCTGTTGGTGAATGCCTCGTGGTGGTCGAGGGCGAGATCTTCCTTGCGGGCGAAGTAGTTGGTGACCGTCTTCTTGGCGACGCGGGCGGCGGTGGCGATCTCGGCGATGGTCGTCGCCTCGAAGCCTTGCTGCATGAACAGGCGTGTGGCGTGATCGGAGATCAGCTGCCGGGTCTCCTGCTTCTTGGCCTCTCGGAGGCCCGTGGGTTCGACGCTCATGAGGGCAACTTTACTACCGAAGTAAATTTCTACTTGACGAACAATCGACCCCGAGTATAACTTTACCCCCGTCATAAGTTTTCACCTGGGGGGGACCTCGTATGCGCCGCACCACCAATGTCACCACCGGCATGACCGCCACCGTTGCTGCCGCGTTCCTGGCTGCACAGCGCGGCGGGACGGGCCCGGAACGCACCTCCGCTCGTTCCAGCAGGAATATGGCGGCAGCCACCCGTGCGATCAAGCCGAGCCGCGGCAGCGCCCGGGCACGCCGCACCCCCTGAGCGGCCCGCACCGCCTGCACCACATGCACGACCAGCCCACACCAGCCGTCACAGAGGGAGCTCCTCATCAACATCACCGCCTCCACCGTGTCCCTGACCGTCGACGACGTCGCCGCCTCAAGCGACTTCTTCGTCAGCCACTTCGGTTACAGCCAGGTCATGGCCGCGGACGGCTTCGCCTCCCTCGCCCGTGAGGACGCTGCGGTCGATCTCGTGCTGCTCCAGCGCGGCACCAAGGTCCTGCCCGCGGACCAGCGCGACCAGCGCGCCGCCGGCCTGATCGTGGCGTTCACCGTCACCGGTATCGCCGAACACGAGGCCCGTCTGCGGCAGGCAGGGGCACCCATCACGATGCCGCTGCGCGAGGAGCCGTGGGGCGAGCGCCTCTTCCAAGTCACGGACCCCAACGGCGTCGTTGTCCAGCTCGTCGAGTGGACCGCGCCCGCCGACGCCTGACCCAGCCACAGCGCAGAAGGCCCCTGGACCAGGACCCCTCTGCGCAGACCGAAGCAAGCGGGGCAGCGAGTTGCCCTATCGATTGGAGAACTGCATGGTTCCCAGCACCACCACTTCAGGCCGCGTCTGGTTCATCACCGGGGCATCGAGCGGCCTGGGCCTGGCCTTCAGCCAGGCAGCCCTGGAGGCCGGCGACCGCGTCGTCGGCGCCGCCCGGCGGACCGAGACACTCACCGCTCTCGCCGCCGAACACCCCGGCCGGCTGATCCCTCTGCCCCTGGACGTCACCGATCGCGAGTCGGTGTTCGCGGTGGTACAGCAGGCCGCCGCCGCGTTCGGTCGGCTGGACGTCGTCGTCAACAACGCGGGCATCATGAGCATGGGCGCCGTCGAGGAGTTCACCGAGGCTGACGCGCGCACGTTGCTGGAGACCAACTTCTTCGGCGCGCTCTGGGTCACCCAGGCAGTTCTGCCGCACCTGCGACGGCAACAAGGAGGCCACCTCGTGCAGATCTCCAGCGTCGGCGGGATCATCGGCTTCGCCACCAGCGGGATGTACAGCGCGAGCAAGTGGGCGCTGGAAGGGATGACCGAGGCGCTTGCGCAGGAGGTCGCGCCGTTCGGCATCAAAGTGAGCATCGTCGAGCCCGGTGGGTACGCCACTGGTCTCTATGCCGCGATGCGCACCCAGCCTGCTCACGAGGCCTACGCCCCGCTGCACGCAGCCCTGGCCGAAATGTGGCAGGACGCCGAGGACGCCGATCCGGCCGACGCAGCCAAAGCCCTGCTCGCACTGGTCGACAGCAAGGAGCCGCCCCTGCGGCTGATCCTAGGCAGTGCGATGTACGACGTCGCACAGCACAGCATCGAACAGCGCAAAGAGGTATGGGCGAGCTGGGAAGCCGTCAGCCGCGCCGCCGGGTGAACTGGGCTGCACGCAGGGCTCCGTCGCAGGCGGTGCGAAAACGTTCGACGGATGCTACGGCGGGTGACCGGGAGTCGCAGGTGGAGCCGTCAGGCTGTGTGGACGAGGCGGCCCGGGACGGTGAACGGGGTGCCCGGCGAAAACCCGTAGTCATGCACCTCAGCCTCCACGACCACATGATCATCCATGGGTGGTGCGTTGATCACTTGAGGGCTACACGTCGCGAACGTCCCCGCCTTTGCCAGGAGCCGGTGCTAGCCGCTGGTGTGGACCGGATCGATGCACGTAACCGGTGCACTGCCGCTGGCCGATCCGGCTAGAGCCACGGATCAGAAGCGCCACCGAGATTGTGGCCTGGTGCTCGGACGGAGGAAAGTGGCCCGGTGCCATTGGCAACAACTACGTCCGCAACCGCAGCAATGCCTCGATCTCCATCAACTACGACTTCAACGGCGACGGTCAGATCCAGTGGTGGAATGAGCAGGTCGCCCGCCTCAACGAGGGGCAGGCAGCGACGCTCAACCCCAATTCCCGATACTTCTACTGCCAAGGCGACCACCCCAACCCCTGACCAGCGGAGACACGGCCTGAAAAGCGGAGGGTCAGGACACCGGGCCTGCTACGGGGCTCCGTGCGAGACATCAGTTCCTGACACCGACGTCCGCGCACGTCGGTGCACGCCCGGCGGAACGACGGCGTTGCCGGTGACTGGCCGCGCCTGAGGGACCTTCTGTCAGCGTCGACCAGTAGCCTGCGACGACCATCCCCGGCACGCCTGGAGGGTTCGTGGAAGCTACCGCTCTCGTCAGTCCCGATCGGTTGTGGTCGGCGCAGGAGGTCCTGGTGCGTCCGAGCCCTGTCCCCGCGGCGGCAGGGGTCTACGGGTGGCACTTCAAGCAGCCGCCCCACCCGGACCTGGACGCTGGGTGCCTGCTCTACGTCGGGATAGCACCGCGGTACATGGCGAACCGGACCAGCACGCAGAACCTGCGCAAGCGGGTGCGCTACCACTACCGGGGCAACGCGGCTGGCTCGACGCTGCGGCTCACCCTCGGATGTCTGCTCGGACTTGAGCTGCGCCGCGTGGGCAGCGGCAAGCGCATGACCTTCGGCAAGGCCGACGAGGCCACCCTGAGCCAGTGGATGGCGGACAACGGACGGGTGTGCTGGATCGAGCAGAGCGAACCGTGGGACCTGGAGTCACAGCTCATCTCCCAACTCGACCTCCCGCTGAACCTCGACCAGAACCGCCACAACGCGTTTCACAGTCGCTTGAAAGAGCTACGGGCCCAAGCCCGCCATCAAGCACGGGACTTGCCTATCAGCTCGTAGGCCAACGGATGGGCCGACGGCCACTGCCTGGGCCGCCTCTGGGCCGTCCGAGGCCGCTCAACAGTGGCCAACAACGACCAACGGCGACCATCCGGTCGCCTATGAGCACTGCCCTGACCAGCAAAACCCAGCTCATCAAGATCCCCGGCAAGACCCAGGGCAAGAAGAAGTAACACAGACTGACCAAGCCCGCTACCCGCGGTTCCCGCGAGTAGGGGGCTTGTCGCCGCGCTGGCGCACCGGTACGGCGCCGGGCCGCTGCGAGAGCGGCTCGGCGCCGTGTGTCATCCGGACATCCGGCCGTGACTACTGCACGTCAACGAAGTCGCCGGTCGCGCTGACCGCCGGGGTGGTGGAGGTGCCTGCGAAGTTCCAGCGCCAGTAGCCGTCCGCGGACGCGGTGGCCGTGGTCTTCAGGTCTCCCGTGCTCGAGGTGTTCACGGTCTTGACGGTGGTGTAGGTGCTGGTGCCCGCCTTGCGGAACTGGAGCTTGACCGGCTGATTGGCGTAGCCCCGGTAATCAAGCGTGTCCCAGTTGGCCCGGGTGAGCTTGCCGGTGATCGTGAGGGTCTTGCCCTTGGCGATCGGCTCGGGGCTCGCGTTGACGGTCAGCTTGGAGTGCCGCTGAAGGCGGGTGGTGGTGTAGGCATACCGCTCGGCCCAGCTGTCGTCGTTGGCGGACACCTGGACACCGACCTTCCACGTGCCGGCGTCGGCGTTCGTGACCCACCAGTCCGGTTCAAAGGTGAAGGTCTTCGAGCACGTGGACGTCGTACTGCTGGAGGCGACGCAATCCGCGGGAGTGGTGTTCTCGTTGGGCAGGATGTTGTCGGGGCTGTCATGGGGGTCCGAGCCGTCCGGGCCCCGCCACAGGTAGAAATCCGCGTCCCAGATTCCTGACGGGTCGGTGGCGGTCACCGAGACCATGATCGTCTTGTCGGCCGTGTCGACCACGATGTTGTCGCCACCGTTGACGACGACGCTGCTGATCTGGATGTCGCCCACGGTTTCGTCCGCGTTCGCGGCCGGAGCGGCGACGCTGCCCAACGCGGCGGCAGCGGCGAGCGCGGCGATGATTCCCGGCCTGTGTCTTCGTACCCATTCCCTCACATACTCAAGAGGCGCCTGCCGAACGGACATTCGACGGGCGAATGAAGGCCACACCTTAACCGACAGTGGGTTTGGGCGGCCTTGGTCAGGGCGGGGGCCGGAAGTTCGTCGGCCTCCGGGTAGAGGATGGCCTTCGCCTCGGCCAGGTTGGCGGCGAACCCGTGGGGCTCCCACTCGTAGTCGTTCCACCGCTCGATGGCACGTGGCGCGTCCGGGTTCAGGTGGGAGGCCTTGGGGCCCCGTCGGGGACGACAGGCGCGGCGCGAAGTCGGCCGACGTTCGCGTCACGGCGCTCCGCACAGTCCTTTAGCGGTTCGTCGTCCACCGCTGCCGTTCCTTACCTCGGTGAGGGCTGTCTGAGGTGCGGCACCTCGACTTCTGGGACGGTGACGCACACCACAGTTGACGTCAGGGCCGGATGGTTGCGGGCAGGATGCCCGTGAGCAGCCGAGCCCAGGAGAAAGGGCCGTCGTGATCCTCCTTGTACCGGTGGTATTCCTCGCTGCCATCGCGATGGTGATGTTCTTCCTGCTCCGGTCCCTCGGAGTGGTCTTGCCAGGGAACCGGCACTGGTCCGGATGGCGCCGCGTGGTCGTCGCTGCCGCCTATGCCTGCGCAGCCACGGCTGCGGCCTCTTACTCGTTGGGGGCCATCAGTCTGATGTCGACCGTGGCCGTGGCGCAGGACGGCGGGGCGGACTCGGCTCCGTTCCCCTACAACCACCCGTGCAGGACCCAGTTGAAGGGGTCAGTGGACTATGACGTCCACTTCCTCACCCTGCGCACCGTGTGCGTCATGGAAGACGGAGGGCGTAAAGCAGTGGAGGACGTACCGCAGGGGGTTCGGGTGACGGCAGCGGCATCGGCAGCCTGCGCCGTCGTGTTGACGGGGATCGTATCGGCCGCCGGAGTCCGTCATGTGCGCCCGGCCGCCAGCGGGCGCCGCTAGTGCTGCGACCGTAAGCGATCACCTGGGTGGTGGCGAGGCCGCGGGGCCCGGACGGGATTCGGATCACCGGGACGCTGTCCCCGCCCGCCGAGGCGGCAGCATCATCGCCCGACGGAAGCGCGCCGTGCTGGTGCTGCCCCGCCGCACGATCCGCTGGGTACGGAAAGCGGGACCCGGGGGCATACCCTTCCCCGGTACCCCATAAGCTCATGTCATGCCCGCTACCTCGTCGAACCGTCCGATCGGTTCGGCGACCCGGGGGACGACCAATCCGAATCGGCTGCGGCGGATGGACCGGTGGATCGCCGACGCGCACGGGGCGGTGTTGCGGCGGGTTGAGGCGCCTGTCGCGGTGGATCTTGGATATGGGGCCGCGCCGTGGACGGCCGTGGAGTTGCTGGACCGGTTGCGGACGGTGCGGGCCGGGGCCCGGGTGGTGGGGGTGGAGATCGACGCGGCGCGGGTCGACGCCGCGCGGCCGTATGAGCGTGACGGGCTCGCGTTCGCGCACGGGGGGTTCGAGGTGCCGCTGCCGGGCGGGGCGCGGCCGGTGCTCATCCGGGCGGCGAATGTGCTGCGCCAGTACGAGGAGGGCGAGGTCGCCGCGGTGTGGCGGCGGTTGTGCGGGCGGCTGGCGCCCGGTGGGCTGCTGGTGGAGGGCACCTGCGATGAGATCGGGCGGCGGCACGTATGGGTCGCGCTCGACGCCACGGGGCCGCGCACGGTGACCTTCGCGGCGCGGCTGGGTTCCTTGGAACGCCCCTCCGACCTGGCCGAACGGCTTCCGAAGGCGCTGATCCACCGCAATGTGCCGGGCGAGCCGGTGCACGCCTTTCTGCGCGACTTCGACCGGGCGTGGGCGGCCGCCGCCCCGTATGCGTCGCTGAGCGCCCGGCAGCGTTGGATACGCAGCGCCCAGACGCTGCACACCGCGGGCTGGCCGCTGGTGGACGGCCCTCGGCGCTGGCGTCAGGGGGAGATCACGGTGAGGTGGGAGGCTCTGGCACCCCGCGGCTGATCCCTTGCCTGGCGCCTGGCGCCTGCGTGGGCTTACTTTCTCGTCTCCTCGGCCGCCATCGGCGACTCCGCGTCCGGGTCCGCCCCCGCCGCGTATTCCTCGCTGATCTCCTTCGGTCCGAAGGGCCACACCTTCTCCGCCCGCGCCCAGAGCAGGAACGCCACACACCCGGCGGCGACCCAGGCGAGGGACCATTCGATGGGGTGCCGGCCGGGGGAGTTCTTGTCCGCGTAGCCGTAGATGACCAGCCAGCCCACCAGCGCCACCAGGCTCGGCAGTGGGTAGAGCCACATCCGGTACGGCCGTCGCAGTGTCGGCCGGCGGCGGCGGAGGACGGTGACGGCGAGGACCTGGGCGAGGGCCTGGACGATCACCATGACCGTGGTGAGCAGTTGGATGAGGGTGGCCAGGTCGGTGTGGCGGCCGATGAGGAAGCCGGCCGCGGTGACGACGCCCATGGTGGCCAGGCCCAGGACGGGGAAGCGATGGCGCGGGTGAAGTGTGCCGTACGGGCGGAAGAAGACGCGCTCGCGGGCGGCGTCGTACGGGACCCGGGAGCCGCCGAGCAGCCCGGCGAAGACGGAGGCGAAGGCGGTGATGAGGATGAGGACGGTGACGACGTCGGCCGCGCCCTTCCCCCAGGTCTGCTCCAGCACGGCGGAGGCGACGGACTGGGAGGCCGTCGAGCCCGGGGCGAGCATGTGGTGCCAGTCGACGACGCCGAGGGTGCCGATCTGCAGCAGCAGGTAGATGCCCATGATGCCGAGGATGGAGGCGACGATCGCGCGCGGCAGGGTGCGGCCGGGGTGCTTGATCTCGGCGCCCATGTAGGCGGCGGTGTTGTAGCCGAGGTAGTCGTAGATGCCGATGGTCAGGCCCGCGGCGAAGCCGGTCCAGAACTGGCTGGTGTTCAGGTCGAAGGCGTGCGCCGGGTAGGTGAAGGCCTGGTCCGCGTCGAAGTGGGTGAAGGCGGCGACGATGACGAGGACGACGGAGGCGATCATCACGCACCACATGACGGCGGTGATCCTGGCGATGTGCTCGACCCCGCGCCACAGCAGCCCGACGACCAGGGCGATGACGCCGAGCCCGACGAGATCGCCCTGCGTCTGTGTCATGCCGTGCCACAGGTAGCCCAGATACTGCACCAGGCCGACCACGCCGGTGGACATGATCAGCGGGATGAACAGCATCGCCGTCCAGACGAACAGGAACGGCATGAGCCTGCCGCTGCGGTACTGGAAGGCCTGGCGCAGATAGACATAGCTGCCCCCGGCCCCGGGCAGCGAGGCGCCGAGCTCGGCCCAGACCAGCCCGTCGGCGAGCGCGAGCACGGCGCCCGCGAGGAAGCCGATGACGGCCTGCGGTCCGCCGAAGGCGGCGACCATGAGGGGGATGGTGACGAACGGGCCGATGCCGCACATCTGGCTCATGTTGATGGCGGTCGCCTGGAACAGGCCGATGCGGCGGACGAATCCGCCCTCTGGGGTGCCGGGCATCTGGACCTCCCTTGCTCGCCGCTGCTTCTCGCCGCGCGAGTGTGATTAAGTTAAGTATCTTTACTTGACCCGTCAAGGGCATCAAGGGCTGGGGGAAGCCGAGGGAGGGCCGCCATGACGGATGCGCACGGGGACGACGCCGCCCCCTGGAACCGGCAGCGACTGCGCAGCAACAACGAACGCATGCTGCTGGCCCGGCTGCGCGCCGAAGGCCCCGCCTCCCGCGCCCAGCTCGCCCGCGAGACAGGGCTGTCCAAGCCGACGGTCTCCAGCGCGCTGGCGGCGCTGGAGGAGGCGGGTCTGGTCCGGGAGGCGGGGCGGCAGGCGCCGCCGGCGCGGGGCCGGGTGGCGGTGCTGTACGAGCCGGACCCGACCGCCGGATATGTGCTCGGGCTGGACATCGGCCGGTCGTGGGTGCGGGTGGCCGCCGCCGACCTGGACGGGACCGTCGTCGCCCGCGCGGACGTCCGTAACCGGGGCCGCAGCGCCGCCGCGATGGCGGACCTCGCCGTGGCCACCGCCCGGCAGGTCATAGCCGACGCCGGGGTGGACCCGGCGCTGGTCGCGCACGCGGTCGTCGGCGCTCCCGGGGTGTACGACCCCGAGCGGCGCCGGGTGCGCTACGCGGTCAATCTGCCCGGCTGGGGGCGTACGGGGCTGCTGGACCGGATACGCGAGGAACTGGGCACTCCGCTGGCCGTCTTCAACGACGCGAATCTGGCGGCGCTCGGCGAGTACACCTTCGGCGCGGGCCGGGGCAGCAGGCTCTTCGTCTACGTCATGGTCGGCACCGGGCTCGGCATGGGCGTGGTCGCCGACGGCCGGCTCTTCACCGGGGCGCACGGCGCGGCCGGGGAGATCGGCTTTCTGCCGCTGCTGCCGAACGGCGGCGGACCAGGTCTGGAGGACGCCGTCGCGGCGGACGCGGTGGTCCGGGCCGCCCGTGAGCTGGGCATGTCGGGGAGCGGGCCCGGGGAATCCGGGCCGCTGACCGCCAAGGCGGTCTTCGAGGCGGCACGGAAGGGCGCCCCGCCCGCGCTGGCGGCGGTACGGCTGGAGGGCGAACGGCTGGCCCATGTGATCGCCGCCGTCGCCGCCGTTCTCGATCCGGATCTGGTGGTCCTCGGCGGCGGCGTCGGCCACAGCGCGGATCTGCTGCTGCGCACGGTCGAGACCACCCTCCAGCGGATCGGCCCGCTGCGGCCGAAGGTGACCGGCAGCACGCTGGGCGAGGACGCGGTGCTGCTGGGCGCGGTGGCCACGGCCCTTGAGGACGCCCGGGAGCGCGTCTTCGCCCGCAGGCGCCCCTGACTCTGAGCCCTTGGCCCCCGCCCCTGAGCCCCTTGGCCCCCGCTGCGAGCCCTTGGATCCCGCCCCTGAGCCCTTGGATCCCGCTGCGAGGAGCCCTTGGATCACGCTGCGAGCCCTTGGATCACGCTGCGGGCCCTTAAACCACTGCCGAGGTCGCGGCGTCGGCGTCCGCCAGGATCCTCAGCGCCTCCTGCGACGCCGAGCCCTGCTCGGCCGTGTACGTGCACAGCACCTGCCCCGGATCCGCCGGCAGGACGAGCGCCTCGTACGCCATCACCAGCTCCCCCACCTCGGGGTGCCGGTAGCGCTTCGTACCGCGCGTCCGCTCCTGTACCGCCTGGGCCTCCCAGCGGCGCCTGAACTCCTGGCTCCGCTCCAGCAGCTCATGGATGACCCGGCACAGCCGCGCGTTGCCGGGCGTGCGCCCGATCTCCGCGCGCAGGCCGGCCACCGTGTCGTCGGCGACCTCGTCCCAGTCCGCGTGCACCTCCCGCGCCCGGGGGTCGAGGAAGACCAGCAGGGCCCCGTTGCGCTCGTCCTCCGGAACCGTCCCGAAGTCGATGCCGATGCGGGCGCTCAGCCTGTTCCAGGCCAGGACGTCCATGCCCGGGCCGAAGACGACGGCCGGGACCCTGCCGTCCATCGCCTCCAGCAGCCGGCGGATCTCCGGCCGCACCCGCGGGGGCGGGCCCGCGTCCACCCTGCCGCGCCGCCGCGGCAGGGTGATGTTGCGCAGGTAGGTGTGCTCGGACGGGGTCAGTCGCAGCGCCCGCGCCAGACCGTCGACCACCGAGTCCGAGACGGCCGGGGCTCGGCCCTGCTCGATACGGGTGTAGTAGTCGACGCTGATTCCGGCCCGCTGCGCGACCTCCTCGCGGCGCAGGCCCCGCACCCGGCGCCGGACGACCCCCTCCGGCAGCCCCAGCTCGGCCGGGTCGAGCGCGGCACGCCGCGCCTTGAGAAACGCCTTGATCTCCGGTTCGGAATGGCCCATCGGTCCATTATCCGCACCGCCCGGGGCCCGGGCCGGGTGGTTCCGGCAGACCCAGGTTGAGCCGGGCCTGGTGCGGCTACCCGGACGGAACGGAGGCTGTTGCCGAACGCACTGACAACGCACTGACACCGCACTGACAACGCACTGCCACGCATCGATACGCACGACAGCGGAGGCGCGATCCCATGAAGCGCAGGATCCTCGGCGGCACCGGCATCTCGGTCAGCGAATACGCCCTGGGCGCGATGATGTTCGGCGCCTGGGCCAATCCGGACCACGAAGACGGGGTGCGGATCATCCACCGCGCCCTGGACGCGGGCATCAACTTCGTCGACACCGCCGACATCTATTCGGCGGGCGAGTCGGAGGAGATCGTCGGCAAGGCCCTCAAGGGGCGCCGCGACGATGTCGTCCTGGCGACCAAGGCCCATGGCTCGATGGGCGACGACCCCAACCACGGCGGCAACTCACGGCGCTGGATCACCCGCGAGATAGAGAACAGCCTGCGCCGCCTCGACACCGACTACATCGACCTCTACCAGATCCACCGGCCGGACCCGGCGACGGACATCGACGAGACGCTGTCCGTGCTGTCCGATCTGGTGCGGGCGGGCAAGGTGCGGGCCGTCGGCTCCTCCACCTTCCCGGCCGAGCAGATCGTGGAGGCCCAGTGGGTCTCCGACCGGCGCGGCCACGTACGGTTCCGCAGCGAGCAGCCGCCGTACTCGATCCTGGCGCGCAGCGTGGAGGCGGCGGTCCTGCCGACCGCGCGGAAGTACGGGATGGGCGTGCTGAGCTGGGGCCCGCTCTCCGCGGGCTGGCTCTCGGGCCGCTACACCAAGGCGTCGGACGTCGACCTGACGGGCGGTCGGGCGGCGCTGGAGAAGAACAAGTTCGACCCCACGCTGCCGGAGAACGCCCGCAAGTTCGAAGCCGTCAGCGAGCTGTCCAAGCTGGCCTCCGACGCCGGGCTCTCGCTGCCGCACCTGGCGATCGCCTTCGTACGGGCCCATCCGGCCATCACCTCGGTGATCATCGGTCCGCGCACCATGGAACAGCTGGAGGATCTGCTCGCGGGCGCCGAGGTGGAGCTGAGCGAGGACGTCCTGGACCGGATCGACGAGATCGTGCCGCCGGGCACCGACCTCAACCGGGCGGACAGCTACTACACACCGCCCTCGCTGGCCGACAAGACGCTGCGCCGCCGCGGCCCGCAGCGCGGCTAGCAGCGGCCCAGGTGTGTTGTCCGGGGGCGCCCAAGCGGATGCGGTGAAGTTCGCCGCTGATCCTCGCCGTTCGGCGTGGCCGAGGGCTTGGACGCCGAGAAGGATCAGCACTTGACTTCGCCGTAACCGCTCAGGACAGGGGGCGCAGCGCTTCCAGCAGGGCGTCGATGAGCGTGCGGTCGTGCTCGTAGGTCAGCCGTAGCCGGGCCTCGGCCGGCGGCAGCCAGATGAGGCGGTCGACCTCGGGGTTGGGGACGAAGGGTTCGTCGTCGATCGCCTCCGCCGCCCAGTAGTGGACCACCTTGGGGCGGCCCTTGGCGACGTAGTGGAGGGTGGGCAGCGCCGCGCCGGGCGCGCAGCCCATGCCGGTCTCCTCCACCACCTCGCGGATCGCGCAGTGCAGCGCGTCCTCGCCGCGCTTCAGCTTGCCCTTGGGGTGCGACCAGTCGTCGTAGCGGGGGCGGTGGACCAGGGCGATCTCCAGCCGGCCGTCGCGCGGGGCGCGCCGCCAGAGCACGCAGCCCGCCGCGAGGACCGTTCCGCCGGGCACGCCGCCGCCCTCGCCGCCCGAGGTGTGGGAATTCCGCCGGTCCATTCGCCCTCTCGCCTCCCCGCTCGCAACTGTTGCCCGTGGTCGCGCCTGTGGTTGCCGTGTTCGCCCCTGTTGCCGTGTGCCCCGGCACCCCGTCAGGAGGCTCTTGCCGCCAGCCGACGCCAGATCCGGCCGAAGGCGAAGCGGGCCGCCTCGACCTCATGGCGCTGATCGGCGTGCAGCACCCCGAGCGCGTACGCCGTCGCCGGGGCGATCCGCGGCGTACGGGCGGCGGAGGCCGCCGCGGCGGCCGCCTCGGCGGCGTCGCGGTGGCGATCCAGCGCCTGCGCGGCGGCCAGCAGCCGTACGGACAGCGGTGGCTCGGCCTCGCCCGGCCCGGGGCCGTTCGGCCCGGGCCCGCCCGGGGCGGCTCCGCCCGGCTGCCGCCCCTGCTCCAGCACCTCCAGGGCGTAACGCCGCGCCCGCACCAGATGGCGCGCCTGATGCCAGGGCGCGTCCTGCCGCTCGCTGGCGGGCGGGGCGTCGGCCGCCGGGGTCGCGGCGAGGCCGTGGACCAGCGCCTCCGCGTTGTACGGAAGCCCGGCGCGGCCCAGCGGCAGCGCCTCGACCGCCTCGATCAGCCGCCGGTTGGCCAGCTCGGCGAGCGGGAGCAGCACCTGCTCGGCGCGACGCTCGGCGGTGGTGTGGTCGAGCGGTACCTCGGAGGCGAGCAGCGCCACGGTGTCCGCGACCGCGTGGAAGCGGGAGGAGCCGAGCGCCTGCAGGGCGGCGGTGTGGGCGCGGGTCCGGGCCAGGGTGAGCCGGCGCTCCAGCAGCGCGCCGGCGCGGGCCGCCCCCACGGTCAGCGCCCCGCCCCGGGGCTCTTCCTCGGCGTCGGCCCGCTGATGGGCCGCGCCGGACGGCCCGGATGTGCCGTGCTTGTCGCCGCGGCCGGAACGGTCGCCCCGCCGCCGTCCGGCCGGTGCCGCGTCCTGGTCGAGCGCGCCCTCGGCGCGGCTGTTCGCGTCCGCCGGACCGGGCCGCGGACCCTGCCCCCCGACAGGGTCCGCGGCTCCGGCGCCCGGCGCACCGGGCGCGAGCGAGACGCTGCGGCGCGCGGCGCGGGCGGAACGGGGAGCGGCGGGACCGCCGGCGGGACCGGACGAGCCGGAAGAGCTGGTGGAAGCCGGTGAGCCAGTCGAGCCGGACGAGCCGGTGGAAGCCGGTGAGCCAGTCGAGCCGGCGGGACCGGACGAGCCGGAAGAGCTGGTGGAAGCCGGTGAGCCAGTCGAGCCGGACGAGCCGGACGAGCCGGACGGACCGGCCGGCGCCTCGCCGTCGATCCCGACCGTGACCCCGCCGCGCGAGGCACGCGCGGGGCTCGTAGGGCTCGCAGGGCCCGGGGGGTCCGCGCCACCGTCGGCCGGGTCGGTGGACGCCGCGCCCTCACCGGCCGCCACCTCCCCCAGCGGCGGCCGGTCCGGCGGGCCGCCCGCGCCCGAGAGCCGGTGCAGGGCGCCGCGCAGCCGGGCCAGCCGCTCGGCGTACGCGTGCTCCTGCGCCAGGGTGCCCGACAGCCACGCCAGCTCGGCGCGGAGCTGGTCGGACCAGGCCGTATCGGTGAGCGGGCGGTAGACGTACAGCGCGCCGCTGATCCGCCGGGCGGCCCGGCGCAGCAGCCGGGCGGCCTCGGCCGCCTCCTCGACGTCGGACCCGCTCTCGCGGTGCAGCCGCAGGCTGCGCAGGAAGTCCGCGGCGTGGGCGTGCAGATAGGCCGACAGCACCTCCCCGGCCGTCGCCGGGACCGCCGCCGGGACGTCCGGCAGCAGCTCGGTCGTGCGCTCCGTCATGTCGTCGTACCCCCCGGGCCCCGGCGCGACGGAGCGGGGCGGGGTCCCGGGCGTTTGCCCGGGCCCCGTAATCCCGACCAGCGGCAGGTCATGTCGTTGAACCACGCCGTCGCCTCCGGGCGTCGATGAGCATCTCCTGAACATTCCGCAGCGGCTGACCGTCCGCGTCCGTGGCGTGCCGGGTCCATTCGCCGTCCGGTCCCAGATGCCAGGAGGCGGTGGAGTCGGACATGCCGGTTTCCAGCAGACGGTTGAGCGCGGCGCGGTGGGCGGGGTCGGTGACCCGTACCAGCGCCTCTATCCGGCGGTCCAGGTTCCGGTGCATCATGTCGGCGCTGCCGATCCAGACCTCCGGCTCGCCGCCGTTTCCGAAGGCGAAGACCCGCGAGTGCTCAAGGAACCGCCCCAGGATGGAGCGGACCCGGATGTTCTCCGAGAGCCCGGGGACGCCCGGCCGCAGCGCGCAGATGCCGCGCACCCACACATCGACCGGCACCCCGGCCCGCGCCGCTCGGTAGAGGGCGTCGATGACGGCCTCGTCGACCATCGAGTTGACCTTGATCCGGATGGAGGCGGGGCGCCCCGCCCGATGGTGCGTGATCTCCTTGTTGATCCGCGTGATCAGGCCGTCGCGCAGCGACTTGGGGGCGACCAGCAGCCGCCGGTAGTTCTCCCGCCGGGAGTAGCCGCTGAGCCGGTTGAACAGATCGGAGAGGTCCGCGCCGACCTTCGGGTCGGCCGTCAGCAGGCCCAGGTCCTCGTACAGCCGGGCGGTCTTCGGGTGGTAGTTGCCGGTGCCGACATGCGCGTAGCGGCGCAGGGTGTCGCCCTCCTGGCGGACCACCAGCGACAGCTTGCAGTGGGTCTTCAGGCCCACCAGGCCGTAGACCACATGGCAGCCGGCCTCCTCCAGCTTGCGCGCCCACTTGATGTTGGCCTGCTCGTCGAAGCGGGCCTTGATCTCCACGAGCACCAGCACCTGCTTGCCGGACTCGGCGGCGTCGATGAGCGCGTCGACGATCGGCGACTTGCCGGAGGTCCGGTAGAGCGTCTGCTTGATCGCGAGGACGTCCGGGTCGGCGGCGGCCTGCTCCAGGAACGCCTGGACGGAGGTGGAGAAGGAGTCGTACGGATGGTGCAGCAGGACGTCCCGCTCGCGCAGCGCGGCGAAGATGTCGGGCGCGGAGGCGGACTCCACCTCGGCGAGATCGCGGTGGGTGCCCGCGACGAAATTCGGGTACTTCAGCTCGGGCCGGTCGGACGCCGCTATGCCGAACAGCGAGGTCAGGTCGAGCGGCCCGGGGAGCGGATAGACCTCGGCGTCGGAGACCTTCAGCTCGCGCACCAGCAGGTCGAGGACGTACGGGTCGATGGACTCCTCGACCTCCAGCCGCACCGGGGGCCCGAAGCGGCGCCGCAGCAGCTCCTTCTCGAGGGCCTGGAGGAGGTTCTCCGCGTCGTCCTCCTCGACCTCCAGGTCCTCGTTGCGGGTCACCCGGAACATGTGGTGCGCGAGCACCTCCATGCCGGGAAACAGCTCCTCCAGATGCGCCGCGATCACGTCCTCCAGCGGCACGTACCGCCCGGGCGACGCCTCCAGGAACCGCGAGAGCAGCGGCGGCACCTTCACCCGGGCGAAGTGATCGTGGCCGCTCACCGGGTTGCGCACGACGACCGCGAGGTTGAGCGAGAGCCCCGAGATATAGGGGAAGGGGTGCGCCGGGTCCACCGCCAGCGGGGTCAGCACGGGGAAGATCTGCTGACGGAAGAGGGTGAAGAGGCGCGACTGTTCCTTCTCGGTGAGATCCGCCCAGCGGATCAGATGGATGCCCTCCTCGGCGAGCGCCGGGGCGACGTCCTGCTGATAGCAGGCGGCGTGCCGGGCCATGAGCTCCCGGGACCGGGTCCATATCAGCTCCAGCACCTCACGGGGCTGCAGCCCGGAGGCCGAGCGGGTGGCGACGCCGGTCGCGATGCGCCGCTTGAGACCCGCGACCCGCACCATGAAGAACTCGTCCAGATTGCTGGCGAAGATCGCGAGGAAGTTCGCCCGCTCCAGCAGCGGGGTCGCCGGGTCCTCGGCGAGCTCCAGCACCCGCTCGTTGAACGCCAGCCAGCTGCGCTCGCGGTCCAGGAACCGCCCCGTGGGCAGCTCGCCCTCCAGGTCCGGAAGGGAACCGTCCTCGTACGCGTCCAGATCGGCGTCGAGGTCAGGGTCCAGCGACCGCACCGGCGGGACGGCGACCGCGTGCGGCCGGTGGGCCGCGATCGAGCCGACCGAGGGCTGAGGCTGGGGCTGCGGGGGCACCGATGCCTGACCGCTGGAATCGCTCATGACCTCATTGTTCCGCGCCGGGACGCGATGTGGCGTGACCGCAGCGGGTGCGGGAGCGGCACGGAGCCTCCGGTTCGGCGAATTCGGCACAGCGGACTGCATTCAGTGATGCTTGCAACCGAGTCTGAATCGCCGGTAACGGAGACATGGCGCGTAGGAAATCGGGACCCATCCCGCAGGGGTCCCGGCGGTCCCGCCGGGTCCCGGTCCCGGCGGTCCCTGCCGCCGCCGACCCCCGGGATTCACCTCACCCCGGGGAGCCTCAGGTCTCGGTGCGGTACATCAGGTCCGCCTCATGCGTCGCGAAGCCGAGCCGATCGTAGACGGCGACGGCGGCGAAGTTGTCGGCGTCCACATAGAGCATGGCGGTCGGCAGCCCCTGGGCTGCCAGGTGCCGCAGCCCGATCGCGGTCAGCGCCCGGCCGAGCCCGCCGCCCTGGGCGCCCGGCCGCACCCCCACCACATACACCTCGCCCAGCCCCTCCTCGGCGTGCACCTTCGTCCAGTGGAAGCCGACGATCTCGCCCTCACGTTCGGCGAGGAAGAACCCCTCGGGGTCGAACCAGTCCTCCCCCATGCGGTCGTCCAGATCGCGCTGGGTGAGCGAGCCCTGTTCGGGGTGGTGGGCGAAGGCCGCGGCGTTGGCGGCCAGCCAGGCGGCGTCGTCCTCCCCCGGCCGGAAGGTCCGTACGGTCACCCCTTCCGGCAGGGTGGGCTCGTCGATCCCCAGTTCCGCGAGCGACCCGAGCGGCCGCCGCATCTGGCGCAGCTCGCGGAACAGGGTCAGCCCCAGGACCTGCGCGAGATGGCGCGCGGAGGCGTGGGCGCCGTGCGCCCACACCCGCAGCCGCTTACCGGACTCCTTCAGCAGCATCACCCCGAGCGCCCGGCCGTGCCCCTGCCCGCGGTGCGCCGGATGCACGACCAGCTCGGCAGCGGGGGCCTCGACCGGGTCGGTGTCCTCCAGCTGCGCGTATCCGACCAGCTCGCCGCTCGGTTCGCGCAGCACCAGATGGCGTACGCCCTGCCGCCGCCCCCGCAGCTGTAGCCGCCCCTGCTCGGACACGGCCTGCTGCCCGTCGGTGCGCGCGGATTCCGCGATCAGCCGCAGAACCTCCTGGCCCACGTCGGGCGTCAGCTCCTCGAGGACCTCGAGGCGGCGGGCCCCGGCCGGATCGTTCACCACGTCGTTCATGGGGCCGAGCCTACGACTCGGCCCCGACTCGTCCCGGTTCCCGGCGGCCGGACATACCCCCCGAATGGGCGTCCTACGGGTCATTGGCCCTCCATCCGTAACCAGCTCGTCACCTCATCTCCCCGCATCGCTACGCGCGTTGACCGTAAGCTGCCGCCCACCAACCACCACGGGCACAAAGGGGACGACATGCCAGCGAGACCTCAACGGCGCGGGACGGCCCGCCGGTTGGCCACGGGCGCCGCGGCGCTGGCGGCCACCGCCGGCATCCTGTCCGGGGCGCACCCGGCGGGCGCGGACACCGCCGCCTCGGCCCGGCACACGCCGGCCCGCACCGTCGATGTGCAGCTGCTGTCCTTCAACGATCTGCACGGAAACCTGGAACCCCCGCAGGGCTCCTCGGGCAACGTCACCGAGACCCAGGCGGACGGCACCACCAAGTCCGTCCCGGCGGGCGGCGTCGAATACCTCGCCACCTCCCTCCGCAAGGCCCGCGCGGGCCATGAGTACTCCGTCACCGCCGCCGGCGGCGACATGATCGGTGCGAGCCCGCTGCTGTCCGGCCTCTTCCACGACGAGCCGACCATCGAGGCGCTCAACAAGCTCGACCTCGATGTGACGTCCGTCGGCAACCACGAGTTCGACGAGGGAGCCACCGAGCTCGCCCGGATGCAGAACGGCGGCTGCCACCCCAAGGACGGCTGCTACGAGAAGGGCAAGACCTTCCAGGGCGCCGACTTCCCCTACCTGGCCGCGAACGTCACCACGGAGAAGACCGGCAAGCCGCTGCTCAAGCCCTACACCGTGTGGCAGCACAAGGGCGTGAAGATCGGCTTCATCGGCGTCACGCTGGAGGGCACCCCGGACATCGTCACCGCCGAGGGCGTCAAGGGCCTGAAGTTCCACGACGAGGTCGAGACGATCAACAAGTACGCCAAGGAGCTGCGGCGCAAGGGCGTCAAGTCGATCGTCGCGCTCATCCACGAGGGCGGGCTGCCCGCCTCCTCCTCGTACAACTACGACTGCGACAGCCCCGGCGCGGGCGACGGTATCTCCGGCCCCATCGTCGACATCGCCAAGCACGTCACCCCGGCGGTCGACGCCCTGGTGACCGGCCACACCCACCAGGCATACGCGTGCTCGATCCCGGACCCGTCCGGCACCCCACGCACCGTCACCTCCGCCGCCTCCTTCGGCCGTCTCTACACCGACACCACGCTCACCTACGACCGCCGCACCGGCGACATCGTGCGGACGAGCGTGAAGGGCGCGCACGCGGCGAACCATGTCGTCAACCGCGACCAGCCCAAGGCCGCCGACATGACCTCGCTGATCGGCCGCTGGAACAAGCTGGCCGCTCCCATCGCCAGCAAGCCCGTCGGCTACGTCTCCGCCGAGATCCCCGGCCGCGGCTCCGGCGCGTACGAGTCGCCGCTCGGTGACGTCATCACCGACGGCCAGCTCGAAGCGCTCTCCCCCGCCGACAAGGGCGGCGCCCAGCTCGCCCTGATGAACCCCGGTGGCATCCGGTCCGACCTCGCCTACGAGGCGTCGGGCAGCGAGGGGGACGGGGTCGTCACCTACGGCGAGGCCTTCACCGTCCAGCCCTTCACCAACATGATGAACGTCGTCGACCTGACCGGCACCCAGCTCATCACGGCGCTCCAGCAGCAGGTCAGCGGCTCCAACGAGGCCAGCCCGAAGATCCTCCAGGTCTCCAGGGGGTTCACCTACACCCTCGACCTCACCAAGTCCGGCAAGGACCGCATCGTCACCGACTCGGTCAAGCTGAACGGTGAGCCCATCGACCCGGCCAAGACCTACCGCGTCGCGATGAACGAGTTCCTCGCGGGCGGCGGCGACGGCTTCCCCGTCTTCAAGGACGGCAAGAACAAGCTCGTCGGCGCCTCCGACCTGGAGGCGTTCACGGCCTACCTGGGCGCCCACTCCTCGGCGTCCTCGCCCCTGGCCCCGCCGAAGGCGGACCGCATCACCATCACGAAGTGACCCGCCCTGCGCACCGCCGCGGCCCGGCGCCCCATTTGCGGGGAGCCGGGCCGCGGCGCGCCAGGGTACAGCCCAAGCCATGCCCCCGCCCGCCCCCTGTGAACCCCGGCGCCGGACCCGTGCCGCGCCCTACCCTGGAGGCTTCGGAACGGCCGATACAGCCACGGGGGGACCGGGGCGCATGGATCCCGCAGTCATCAGTGCCCGGCTCGCGCCGGGTGTCGTCCTGCCGCTGATCGCGCAGCTCTTCACGGCGGAGGGGCCCGGGGCGCCGCCGGGGGACCGCCCGGTGCGGATCTCGGCGCTGGTGTCCTTCCAGGGGGACCGGCGCACGCTGACCGAGCGCGATCTGACGCGGGTGGCCGGGGCGTTGGCGCAGGAGGCGCTGCGGGAGGCCCAGCCCGGGGAGCGGCAGGCGGTCACCGACGCGCTGGCGCGGACGCTGCACGCGCTCGGCACGGTGGACATGGACGACCTACGGGCGGTGCGGCTTGGACCCGAGGGGTTCGCGCGCCATCTGGCGGTCGCGGCGCCGGACGCGGACCGGGAGTTGTGGGCGGAGGCCGCGCGGCTGTACTCCGCACTGCTGCGGGCCGTCTGTCCGCATGTCCTGCGCTTCCTCACCGAGCGGTCCGCGTTCGTCGCGGCCGCCGTGGACTCGGCGTTCGAGGAGCGGTACGCCCGGGACATCGTGGCCGGCCACGACCACCTGACGATCTACGGCATGGATCTGGCCCACTCCCCCGACAGCTGGCCCCTGGACGCCGCGTATCTCAGCCTGGACACCGAGACCGACACGGGCCCCTCCGCCCCCGCCGAGCAGGCGCTCGCCGGACGCGACCGGGTGCTGCTGTGGGGAGTGGCGGGGTCGGGCAAGACCACCCTCGTCCAGTGGCTCGCGGTATCCGTGGCGCGCGGCGCTCTGCCGGCCCCACTGGAGGGGCTGCGCGGGCGGGTGCCGTTCGTGCTGCCGGTGCGCAGATTCCGCCGCCACGGATTTCCGGCGCCCGACGCCTTTTTGTCCGCCGTCCGCCACCCGCAGGCCGGCGCCCAGCCGCCCGGCTGGGCCGAGCGGGTGCTGTCCGACGGGCGTGGGCTGCTGCTGGTCGACGGAATCGACGAGGCGCCCGAGGAGGACCGGGAGCAACTGCGGCACGCGCTGCACGACCTCCCGGCGCGCTATCCCGGAAATGTCTGGCTGGTCACCTCCCGCCCCTCGGCGGTACGGGAGAACTGGCTGGCGGCCGACCGCTTCGCCGAGCTGAAACTGGCCCCGCTCAGCCGGGAGGGCGTCACCGCATTCATTCGGCGCTGGCACACCGCGGCCCGCCAGGACGGAGCGGGCGGCACGGATCTCGACCGGCTGGACGGATACGAGGAAACGCTGCTGGATGCCGTGCGGATAACCCGGGACCTGGGGCGGCTGGCCACCAATCCGCTGATGTGCGGCCTCATCTGCGCGCTGCACCGGGACCGCCGGGGCTATCTGCCGCGGGGCCGGAAAGCCCTCTATGACGCTGCCCTTTCCATGCTGCTCGAACGGCGCGACCGCGAGCGCGCCATGCTGTCGCCGGATGGAATCGACCTTCCCCAGGAACCGAAGATCCGGCTGCTGCAGAAGCTCGCGCACTGGATGCTCCTCAACGGCCGGTCCGAAATGGACCGCGCCACCGCGCTCGAGACCCTCGCCCGTCATCTTCCGGCCATTCCGCACGCGGCGTGGCAGGGCGGACCCGAGGAGATCTACCGGCATCTGCTCAACCGAACCGGTCTATTGCGCGAGCCCGCACCCGGTTCGGTCGATTTCGTGCACCGAACGTTCCAGGACTATCTGAGTGCCAGAGCTGTCGTGGAACGGCACGATTTCGACTTCCTGATCGACCACGCACACCTGGACGACTGGGAAGAAGTGATCAGAATGTCCGTCGCGCTCGCCCGCCCCGATGAATGCGCCTACCTCCTGGAGGGGCTGCTGGCCGCCCGTAAAGACACCCGGCCGGTCCATGCCCGCCATCGCAAACTGCTCGCGGCCGCCTGTCTGGAACACGCGACGGAGCTGGACCCCGAGGTACGTTCCCGGGTGCACCGCTATACCCGCGATCTGGTCCGCCCGACCACCCTGGAAGCCGCCCGGGCCCTCGGCTGGATCGGGCCTATCGCCCTGGAAATGCTGCCCGATCCCGCGGGCGTATCCGATGAGGAAGCCCACCGGCTGGCCGTCACCGCCGGCTCCATCGCCGACGACCGCGCCATCGACTATCTGGCCCGTCTCCGGGACCGCACCGCATGGGCGGTCCGCTCGCAGCTGGCCGGTGCCTGGCGCCGTTATGACACCGACCGCTACGCCGAGGAAATCATCGCCCATCTCGATGAACACGAACTCGACTTTCCGGTGTCGAACCCGGACGAGCTACAAGCCCTGCGCCGGCTCGGCGGCCGCCCCTGCGTACGGATCGCGGGTGCCTTCACCTCGCACCAGCTCACCGAAGGTCTGGTCGCCGACCGCCTGACCGACCTGTGGCTCGCCTACGACCTCGGCGAGCGCCGCGACCTCAGCTGGCTGAGCGCCTTCCCCCACCTCCAGACCCTGAGGCTGAGCCCCCGCAACGCGGAGGTGACCGGGGTCCCGGAGGGCATCCAGGTCATCGTGACACCCGCCTGAGCGCCCCTGGAGCTCCCCTCCGGCGGCCCCGGGGACCTGGGGAACCCGTGGGGCTCACCCTGGGCCCTGGGCGGCCCGGAGGACCCCGACGGCCACGGCCCCCGGCCGCAGGCGCCCAGAAGCGCGGCAGCCGGTGCCTCGGGCACGGAGTGCCGCCCGAGCCCCGGGGCCGGGCGGCCCGGCCGCAGACGCCCACAAGCGCGGCAGCCGACGCCTCGGACACGGAATGCCGCCCGAGCCCCGGGGCCGGGCGGCCCGGCCGCAGACGCCCAGGGCCCGGGGGCCGGGTGGCCCGACCCCCGGGCGGACAAAAGGGGCCGCCCCGGACCGTACGGTCCGGGGCGGCCCCCAGCGGGGCTCTCGCCGCGCTTATGCCTCCTTGCTGAGGTTCGGGCCCGCGCCGCCGGCGGCGGACTCGATCGGCGGGGTGTCGGGCAGCGCCGACTTCTCCTCGCCACGGAAGGTGAACTTCTTCTCCTCACCCTCACCCTCGGTGTCCACGACCACGATGTGGCCCGGACGCAGCTCGCCGAAGAGGATCTTCTCCGAGAGGATGTCCTCGACCTCGCGCTGGATGGTCCGGCGCAGCGGCCGGGCGCCCAGGACCGGGTCGTAGCCCTTCTTGGCGAGCAGCTTCTTGGCCTCGCCGCTGAGCTCGATGCCCATGTCGCGGTCCTTGAGCCGCTCGTCCACCTTGGTGATCATGAGGTCGACGATCTGGATGATGTCTTCCTCGGTGAGCTGGTGGAAGACGACGGTGTCGTCGACACGGTTCAGGAACTCGGGCCGGAAGTGCTGCTTGAGCTCCTCGTTGACCTTGTTCTTCATCCGCTCGTAGCCGGTCTTCACATCGCCCTGGGCGGCGAAGCCCAGGTTGAAGCCCTTGGAGATGTCCCGGGTGCCGAGGTTGGTGGTCATGATGATCACCGTGTTCTTGAAGTCCACGACCCGGCCCTGGGAGTCGGTCAGACGACCGTCCTCCAGGATCTGCAGCAGCGAGTTGAAGATGTCCGGGTGGGCCTTCTCGACCTCGTCGAAGAGGACCACGGAGAACGGCTTGCGGCGCACCTTCTCGGTGAGCTGGCCGCCCTCCTCGTAGCCCACGTATCCGGGCGGGGAGCCGAAGAGCCGCGAGACGGTGTGCTTCTCACTGAACTCCGACATGTCGAGCGAGATCATCGCGTCCTCGTCGCCGAAGAGGAACTCGGCGAGGGTCTTGCTGAGCTCGGTCTTACCGACACCGGACGGACCCGCGAAGATGAAGGAGCCGCCGGGGCGCTTGGGGTCCTTGAGGCCCGCACGCGTACGCCGGATGGCCTGGGAGAGCGCCCTGATGGCGTCCTTCTGGCCGATGACGCGCTTGTGCAGCTCGTCCTCCATGCGCAGCAGCCGGGAGGACTCCTCCTCGGTGAGCTTGAAGACCGGGATGCCCGTGGCCGTGGCCAGGACCTCGGCGATCAGCTCCTCGTCGACCTCGGCGACGACGTCCATGTCGCCGGCCTTCCACTCCTTCTCCCGCTTCGCCTTGGCGGCCAGGAGCTGCTTCTCCTTGTCGCGCAGGCCCGCGGCCATCTCGAAGTCCTGCGAGTCGATCGCGGACTCCTTCTCCCGGCGCACATCGGCGATCTTCTCGTCGAATTCGCGCAGGTCCGGCGGCGCGGTCATCCGGCGGATCCGCATCCGGGAGCCGGCCTCGTCGATCAGGTCGATCGCCTTGTCCGGCAGGAAGCGGTCCGAGATGTAGCGGTCGGCCAGGGTGGCGGCCGCGACCAGGGCCGAGTCCGTGATGGAGACGCGGTGGTGCGCCTCGTAACGGTCCCGCAGGCCCTTGAGGATCTCGATGGTGTGGGGCAGCGACGGCTCGGCGACCTGGATGGGCTGGAAGCGGCGCTCCAGGGCCGCGTCCTTCTCCAGGTACTTGCGGTACTCGTCGAGGGTCGTCGCGCCGATGGTCTGCAGCTCGCCTCGCGCCAGCATGGGCTTGAGGATGCTCGCGGCGTCGATCGCGCCCTCGGCGGCGCCCGCACCCACCAGGGTGTGGAGCTCGTCGATGAACAGGATGATGTCGCCGCGGGTGCGGATCTCCTTGAGCACCTTCTTCAGGCGCTCCTCGAAGTCACCGCGGTAGCGGGAGCCCGCGACCAGGGCACCCAGGTCCAGGGTGTAGAGGTGCTTGTCCTTGAGGGTCTCGGGCACCTCGCCCTTGACGATGGCCTGAGCCAGGCCCTCGACGACCGCCGTCTTGCCGACGCCGGGCTCGCCGATGAGGACCGGGTTGTTCTTGGTACGGCGGGACAGCACCTGCATGACCCGCTCGATCTCCTTCTCGCGCCCGATGACCGGGTCGAGCTTGGATTCGCGGGCGGCCTGCGTGAGGTTGCGGCCGAACTGGTCCAGGACGAGCGAGGTGGAGGGAGTGCCCTCCGCCGGGCCGCCGGCGGTGGCGGCCTCCTTGCCCTGGTAGCCGGAGAGCAGCTGGATGACCTGCTGCCGCACCCGGTTCAGATCGGCGCCCAGCTTCACGAGGACCTGGGCGGCGACGCCCTCGCCCTCGCGGATCAGGCCGAGCAGGATGTGCTCCGTACCGATGTAGTTGTGACCGAGCTGAAGGGCCTCGCGGAGCGACAGCTCCAGCACCTTCTTGGCACGGGGGGTGAAGGGGATGTGCCCGGACGGGGCCTGCTGGCCCTGCCCGATGATCTCCTCCACCTGCTGGCGGACCGCCTCGAGCGAAATCCCGAGGCTCTCCAGGGCCTTAGCGGCGACACCCTCACCCTCGTGGATCAGCCCCAGGAGGATGTGCTCGGTGCCGATGTAGTTGTGGTTGAGCATCCGGGCTTCTTCCTGAGCCAGGACGACAACCCGCCGCGCGCGGTCGGTGAACCTCTCGAACATCGTTAATCGCTCCTCAGAGCGGTCAGAAAGATCGGGGACGATCCCCTCCCTGTCCTTCCGCATGCTAGTCCCGCAACCCGGGACAGCTCACTCCAACTGCCGACACCGTCCGGATGACCCCCCGCTAGCGCGGGGCAAACAAAGACTGGCCTCCTGCCCGAACGGCTGACAACTGTCTCAACCCGATGGTGCGAGACGATGTTCCCGCAGGCCAAGCCTCTACGCCCACCGTCACTACGCCGATGGCGAACGTCGCTTGCTGTCGACATGCGGACCGCCCCTCCCACTAGGGATGTCTTACCCGCCAGGAGAGACGGTCCATGCCGCGTGGGCCGGTTCCATCCGCTACGGGCGAACAACCTTGCGCCCGTTCACCACCCCTGCACCACCCCTGATCGGCACGGAGTGCACACATCGGCACACGGACCGTAACTCCGAGGGGAGGTGGGAGGTTCTCCGGGCATGATCTCCAGTGCCCACGGCGCGAGGCGGTCCACACCGGCCGCCCGGTCACGCTGGTACGAGCGGGAGCTGGGCTGGCCGACGGCCGGCAGTGATCCCATCGAACTGCTCACGGGGGTGGCCTTCGACGTCATCGAACTACCGGCCGTCGCCGGTTTCGCAACGCTGCGCCGGGTACCGCGGACCGGTCCGGTCGCGGTGGAGGGGCCCTGGATGCGGCTCCTGGTGGCCCCTGGCGGCGCCGACGAGCTGCCGGGGCTGCTCGACTGGCTGGAGTGGGGCGGCGTGCCCCTGGGTCTGACCGCGATCGGCGTCGGCGGCCGGATCACCGCCCCGTGCCCTGTCTCCACCCGGCCGTCCGCCGCCGCGCCCGGAGTGCGGGGCCCGCAGGAGGCCGCCGTATGGCTGCGACCTCCCGAGCCGGGGAGCGGGGTGGGGATGCTGCCGGTGACAGGCTTCGGGGGCGATGGGGGCGCCCCCGATCTCGTGCGGCTCGTGGCCGCGGCGGCCACGGAGTGCCACCGGGCCCAGTTGCTGCGCGCCCGGTCGCTGCCCGGACAGCGGCGAGCCGGGAAGGGTGACGCGCTCAGCCGTTGGCCTTCTCGTATGCCTCACGAACGGTCGCCGGAACACGGCCGCGGTCGTTGACCTCGTAGCCGTTCTCCTTCGCCCAGGCGCGGATCTTCGCGGTGTCCTGGCTGCCGCCCGCCGCAGCGCGCGCCTTGCCACGACCACCGGAGGCCCGGCCACCCGTGCGACGGCCACCCTTGGTGTACGGCTCCAGGGCATCCCGGAGCTTGTCCGCGTTGGCAGTGGTGAGGTCGATCTCGTAGCTCTTGCCGTCCAGCGCGAACGTCACGGTCTCGTCCGCCTCGCCGCCGTCGAGGTCGTCGACAAGAAGGACCTGAACCTTCTGTGCCATGGGGTTCCTTTCAGGGAAAACGGGGGGTTGAGGGCGCGGCGTTAGCCGCTGATGTCTCACCCCCCAGGTAATTACACTACGAGGGAATAGCAAACCGCTTTTCCCGGAAAAACACAAACCCCCCGGGAAGGTTCGACCGATCGACCAAGCGGGAAGCCTGTTGGAAGGCGATGTTCCGGAGCTATGTGATAGGGGAGCGATTCGGACATAGGGCCCGCGATCACAGTTGCAGAAGCATCCGGCTGTTGCCAAGGGTGTTCGGCTTCACCCGTTCGAGACCCAGGAACTCGGCGACGCCCTCGTCATAGGAACGCAGGAGCTCGCTGTAGACATCGCCGTCGACCGGGGTCTCGCCGATCTCCACGAAGCCGTGCTTGGTGAAGAAGTCGACTTCGAAGGTGAGGCAGAAAATGCGCCGCACGCCCAGCCAGCGCGCTGTCTGCAACAGCTTGTCGAGCAGGAGGTGGCCTACACCACTGCCCTTGTGGGCCGGATGGACTGCGAGAGTACGAACCTCCGCGAGGTCTTCCCACATGACATGGAGTGCCCCGCAGCCAATGACCTCCGCGTCCTCGTCCCGCTCCGCGACCCAGAACTCCTGGATGTCCTCGTAAAGCGTCACGGTGGCTTTGTCGAGCAGGATGCGATCGCCCACGTAGGAGTCGATGAGCCGGCGCACCGCCCGCACATCGCCGGTCCGGGCACGGCGGACGGTGACTACTTTTGATAGTGGGGATGGCATGACCGGACGCTATCGTCCCGGGTCATCGCCTCGACTCACCGGGGCTCTCGCCGGGCTCGCCGACTTGTGCGACCCGCATGGCATCCCGCAACGCGTCCCGCTGCTCTTCGGACATCATCCCGAAGAAGGCGACGAGGGCGGCTGCCGGGTTGTCACTGGCCGACCACGCCTCGTTCATCAGTGCGGCCGAGTAGGCGGCGCGTGTGGAGACCGCCGCATATCGATAGGCGCGGCCTTCCACCTCCCTGCGGAGCCAGCCCTTGTGATGGAGGTTGTCCATTACGGTCATGACGGTGGTGTAGGCGATCGAGCGTTCCCGCTGAAGGTCTTCCAGGACTTCCCGGACCGTGACCGGGCGGTTCCACTTCCACACCCGCGTCATGACCGCGTCTTCGAGCTCTCCCAATGGCCGGGGCACACCGTGAATAATAGTGGTAGATGTCCCGAATGTCGGGACATTCATCCGGCGAAAAGCAGCACGTCCCGGGATGCGGCGCATCCCGGGACGTGCGGTGAAGGACGGTGCGCGATCAGGGCGCGTCGCGCGGGGCCGCTTGGCGGGCCGCCTCGGCGCGGGCGAGCGCCGCGTCCACCGCGGCGTCCTCCTTGGCCTTGTTGGCGCCGCCCTGGCTCTTCACTATCGTCACGATCAACGCGATGAAGGCCACGGCCATCACGACGGGCGGGACCAGCGCGGAGACGTAATCCATGGCTTTCGGCCTCCTTATGGTCGAGATCCCCAGATTACGCGGCGCACGGATTCAGGCGGTACGCGCCCCCGCGTCGGGGGCGAGAGGGCTGATCCGGGCGCCGTGGTCCTGCGGCGGCGCGGGGCGGCGGCGCTTGGGCGGGAAGACCTCCGCCGGCGTCGGCACCGGTCGGCCGGGGCGCGGCCCACGGCCCGGCTCCCCCCGCTTCGGCTCCTCGCGCTCGGGCGCCGGCGGCTTCTTGCCCGGCTCCGGCTTCGGATCCTCGTCCCTGCACTCCCCGGCCCGCTCCTCGGCCCTCCGGGTGACTGCCGCACCGCCCGGCAGGGCGTGCAGCCGGGCCGCAGCGGGGCGTGAGCGGTGCGGTGGGGTGATGCCTGCGCGCTCCGCGAGCCGGGTGCGCACGCCCCGCTCGGCGAGGCGCTCGCAGTGGCTCAGCAGCGCGCGCCGGCGCACCGCCTCGCCGCCGCCTGCGGCGGACGCGCAGAGCGTGCGGAGTGCGGCCAGGTCCTCCGGGAGCGGCTCGTAACCGGCCGCGAGGGCGCCCTGGAGCTGCTCGAGATAGCCGACGGCGGCGCCGGGGAGGGCGGCGCGGTAGCGGGCGAGCTCGTCGAGCAGGAACGCTCGCAGCCGCCCGCCCTCGCGGACCGCTTCGTCCACCGCCTCGGCGAGCCGGAGACAGTCCTGGACCTCCTCCGCCCGGTCCGGGCCGAGGGGGCCGGCAGAGGGAGTGACGGGGTCGGGTTGGAGGGCGATGGCGAGGGCGCGTCGGAGCACACGCAGCTCATCCGCACTGAACGCCATTCCGCCGCGGGATCCATATGGCGTGGGCATGGAGCGACTTTAAGTGCTAAGCGGACAAATTTCGCTGAGCGTCGGACGGTGCGGCGCGTTGCGGCCGACGGCGCCGCCCTCGCCGTCCCCTGCCCCGCTCCCCCGGGGCCGCGGACCGCCGGGCGCGCTCGGGCCGGCTCCCGGCAGACCCGGCTCCCGGCACAGACGCGGCGGACCGCGCTGGGAGATGGATCGGGAACCGCTCGCGTTCCTCCTGCTCAATACGGAATTCGAAGAGTTGTGTTTCTTGACCGCCGCGCGGCCGATGGCCGAGAGCCGGCACACCCATGGCGAATTCGTCGATCCGCTACGGAACGGGGTGCGGAATTCCGAATCCCGGGGTTTCCCGCCGGCCCGCCCGGAGGGCAGGCCGGGGGGCGGCGCTCAGCCGCGCGCGACGTTCCGCTCGTACACCAGCCGGAGGCCGATCAGTGTCAGCCAGGGCTCATGCTCGTCGATCACCGAGGACTCCCCCAGTACCATGGGGGCCAGCCCGCCGGTGGCGATGACCGTGACGTCCTCCGGGTCCTGCGCGAGTTCGCGCGCCATGCGCTGGACGATCCCGTCGACCTGGCCCGCGAAGCCGTAGAGGATGCCGGACTGCATGGCCTCCACGGTGTTCTTCCCGATCACACAGCGCGGCCGGGCCAGCTCGATCTTGCGCAGTTGGGCGCCGCGCACGCCGAGTGCCTCGACCGAGATCTCTATGCCCGGCGCGATCACCCCGCCCACGTACTCACCGCGCGAGCTGACCGCGTCGAAGGTCGTCGCGGTGCCGAAGTCGACGACCACGCAGGGGCCTTCATAGAGCTCGACGGCGGCCAGCGCGTTGATGATCCGGTCCGCGCCGACCTCCTTCGGGTTGTCCATCAGGATCGGCACACCCGTCTTCACGCCCGGCTCGACCAGCACCGAGGGCACATCGCCGTAATAACGGCGGGTCACCTCGCGCAGCTCGTGCAGGACGGAGGGGACGGTGGCGCAGATCGAGATGCCCTCGATGCCGTCGCCCAGCTCGTCGCCGAGCAGCGGGTGCGTCCCCATCAGACCCTGCAGCAGCACGGCCAGTTCATCGGCGGTGCGGCGGGCGTCGGTGGAGATCCGCCAGTGCTCGACGATCTCGTCACCGTCGAACAGGCCCAGGACGGTATGGGTATTGCCCACGTCGATGGTCAGCAGCATGGGCCACACCGCTTCCGGCCGGGCTTGCCGCAGCGGCCGAGCCCTGGGGTGGTGGGTGGGGCGACGGGCGGCGCGATGGTCAGCGGCATCGGTCAGCTCACCTCGGCCTCGCGCAGGTCCAGGCCGATGTCCAGGATCGGGGAGGAGTGGGTGAGCGCGCCGACCGCCAGGTAGTCGACGCCCGTCTCGGCGTACGTACGGGCGTTTGCGAGCGTGAGCCGGCCCGAGGACTCCAGGGCGGCGCGCCCCGAGACCAGCTCCACCGCCTTCCGGGTCAGCTCCGGGGTGAAGTTGTCCAGCAGGATCAGATCCGCGCCCGCCTCGAGAACCGGCGGAATCTGCTCGAGCGTGTCGACCTCCACCTCGATCGGCACATCCGGGAACTCGGCGCGCACCGCGCGGAACGCCTCCGCCACGCCGCCCGCCGCGACCACATGGTTGTCCTTGACGAGCGCGGCGTCCGACAGCGACATGCGGTGGTTGACACCGCCGCCGCAGCGCACCGCGTACTTCTCCAGCGCGCGCAGTCCCGGGGTGGTCTTACGAGTGTCGCGGACCCTCGTCGCCGTACCCTCCAGGGCGTCCGCCCAGGCGCGGGCCGCGGTCGCGATACCGGAGAGGCGGCACAGCAGGTTGAGCGCGCTGCGCTCGCCGGTGAGCAGATCGCGGGTGCGGGTGCGGACGCTGAGCAGCTTCTGCCCGGCGACGACCCGGTCGCCGTCCTCGACGTGCCGCTCGACCTCGAACTCGTCGGTGCAGACGACGGACAGGATCGCCTCGGCGATCCGCAGCCCGGCGACGGTGCCCGCCTCACGGGCCGTGAAGTCGCCGGTGGCGAAGGCGTCCTCGGGAACGGTGGCCACGGTCGTGACGTCCACGCCCTGGTCGAGATCCTCCTCGATCGCCATATGCGCGATGTCCTCGACCTGGACGGGGTCGAGCCCGGCATCGGCCAGCAGCTGGGCGAGATCAGGGTCGAGGCCGCACTCCATCGGATCGAGCCCGTACGCGCCGTCGTCGTCGGCGTCGCCGCAGCCGCATGCGTCACCGCAGCCCGCCCCCTCGCCGGGGTAGCTGCCGATCTGCAGCAGCGGAAGGTCCACTGGCTGACTGCGGTCCTCGGAGGTGGTGCTCACGGGCGCGGCTCCGTCTCGGGTCGGGGGGTGGGCTGAGGTGAGGGTGAGGAAAACGCTTCGGAGTCCGTCGTACGGATGTCGAGGGAGCCGTCGGGGCGCAGGGTGGTCAGCAGATGACGGCGCCATCCGGTGTCGTCGCGGTCGGGGCGGTCCTCGCGCCAGTGGCAGCCGCGGGTCTCCTCCCGGCGGAGCGCGGCGGCGACCAGGACCCGGGCCACGAGGAGGAGGTTGGTCGCCTCCCAGGTGTCGACCCCGGGCTCGGCGGTCTTGCCGTCCCGCCGCAGCGCTTCCACGGCGTCGTACCGCACGGTGTCGAGCTCGGCGGCGGCGCGGGCCAGGCTCTCGGCGGACCGCAGCACCCCGGCGCCGCCGGTCATGATCCGCTGGATGGCGTAGCGGGCCTCGGGGGCCAGCAGCGGCCCGCCGGCCGGGGGCGCCGGTGTCGGCGTCGCCTCCGGGAGCGGGCGGGCGGTGATGTCGTCGGCGATGCGCTCCGCGAAGACCAGGCCCTCCAGAAGGGAGTTGGAGGCCAGGCGGTTGGCGCCGTGGACGCCGGTGCAGGCGACCTCGCCGCACGCGTAGAGACCGGGGACCGTCGTACGGCCGTGCAGATCGGTGCGGACGCCACCGCTCGCGTAGTGCGCGGCGGGGGCGACCGGGATGGGCTCGGTCACCGGGTCGATGCCGTGCGCACGGCAGGCGGCGAGGATCGTCGGGAAGCGCTGCTCCCACATCCGCGCCCCGAAGTGGCGGGCGTCCAGATACATGTGCTCGGCGCCCTGCTCCTGCATCCGCCGCATGATGCCCTTGGCGACGATGTCGCGGGGCGCCAGCTCGGCCAGTTCGTGCTGCCCTCGCATGAAGCGCACGCCGTCCGCGTCGACGAGATACGCCCCCTCGCCCCGCACCGCCTCGGAGACCAGCGGCTGCTGGCCCTCCGCCTCCGGGCCGAGCCACAGCACCGTCGGGTGGAACTGGACGAATTCGATGTCGCTGACCTCCGCCCCCGCGCGCAGCGCGAGCGCCACGCCGTCCCCCGTCGAGACGGCGGGGTTGGTGGTCGCGGAGAAGACCTGGCCCATGCCGCCGGTCGCGAGGACGACCGCGTCCGCGCGCACCGCGCCCACGCCGTCGTGCTGGCCCTCGCCCATGACGTGCAGGGTGACGCCGGACGCCCGGCCGGACGCGTCCTTCAGCAGGTCCAGGACGAGCGCGTTCTCCACGGTGTCGATCCCGGCCGCGCGCACCGCCTCGACCAGGGCGCGCGAGATCTCCGCACCGGTCGCGTCGCCGCCCGCGTGTGCGATCCGGCGTCGGTGGTGGCCGCCCTCGCGGGTCAGCAGGATCTCGCCGGTGGTGTCGTCGGCGTCGAAGCGGGCGCCGGTGGCGATGAGCCGGCGCACGGCGTCGGGGCCCTCGGTGACCAGCGTCCGTACGGCCTGCTCGTCGCAGAGCCCGACGCCCGCCACCAGCGTGTCGTCCAGGTGCTGCCCGGGGGTGTCGCCCTCGCCGAGGGCGGCGGCTATCCCGCCCTGGGCCCAGCGCGTGGAGCCGTCGTCGAGCCGCGCCTTGGTGACCACGGTGACCTTCGCCCCGGCGGCGGCGCAGCGCAGCGCGACGGTCAGGCCCGCGACGCCGGAGCCGACGACCACCACATCGGCGGTGAGGGCCCAGCCGGGGGCGGGGGCGCGCAGGGCGGTGGCGGAAGCCGCCTCGGTCGGTCGGCGCGTCATCGGGCGGCTCCGAACCACAGTCGGGTGTTGTCTATCAGGCGGGTGGCGCCGACCTTGGCGGCGACGGCGAGAACCGCCTCACCGGTGTGGTCGTCGCGGACCTCGGTGAAGTCGTCCGGGTCGATCAGGCCCAGATAGTCGAGGGTGAGCCGGGGTTCGAGGAGGGCCGCCTCGGCGAGCACCGCACGCGCCGCGGACCGCACCGCCTCCGGGGAGGCGACCCGTATCAGCCCGTCCTGCCCCTGCGGGGCGGCGGGCTCGGCGGACCCGGTGGCCCGGGCCGCGAGCAGCCCCGCGTCGCGCCCCGCGAACAACGCCCGGGACAGGGCCAGCGCGGTGGCCCGCTCCGGCGCCGACAGGTAGCGGTTACGGCTGGAGAGGGCGAGCCCGTCGCCCTCCCGGACGGTGGGGACCCCGACGACCTCCACCGGGAAGTTCAGATCGCGCACCATGCGCCGGATCAGCGCCAGCTGCTGTGCGTCCTTCTCGCCGAAGAAGGCGACGTCCGGGCGAGTGAGATGGAGCAGCTTGGCGACGACGGTGAGCATCCCGTCGAAGTGGCCCGGCCGGGACGCCCCCTCGTACCCCTCACCCATGGGCCCGGCGGTCAGCCGGATCCGCGGCTCGCCGCCCGGGTACACCTCCTCGGCCGACGGGGCGAAAACGATGTCGGCGCCCGCCTCGGCCGCGACCTCGAGGTCGGCGTCGAGCGTGCGCGGATAGCGGTCGAGGTCCTCGCCCGGGCCGAACTGCAGCGGGTTCACAAAAACCGTGACGGTCACCAGGCCCTTGGCGCCGACCCGGCCGCGGGCGGCGCGGATGAGCGACGCGTGCCCGTCGTGCAGCGCGCCCATCGTCATGACGACCGCCGTACGCCCCGCCACGGCGAAGTGCGCGAGCGCGGTGTCGAACTCGGCGCGGCTCCGGAACAGCTCCACATCCGGCTCGCCCGGGCCCGCCTTGGTCCACAGCTTCGGACTCATGTACCCGTCCCTCCCCTGCCCCGTGCGTCGGAGACATCCGAGAGCACGCCCAGCAGGTCCTCCGCGAGCTCCGGCTTGAGCAGCCCGTGCGCGAGCGCCCGGTCCGCCGTCATACGGGCCATCGCCAGATATCCGGCGACGGCCTGCGGCGCGCGCCGCCGCAACTCGGCGACATGCGCGGCGACCGTGCCCGCGTCACCGCGGGCGACCGGGCCGGTCAGCGCGGCGTCGCCGCTGCGCAGCGCGTTGTCCAGCGCGGCGCCGAGCAGCGGGCCGAGCATCCGGTCGGGGGCCTCGACCCCGGCCTCGCGCAGCAGCTCCATGGACTGGGCGACCAGGGTGGTGAGGTGGTTGGAGCCGATGGCGAGGGCCGCGTGGTAGAGCGGGCGGGCCTCCTCGTCGACCCACTCGGGCTCGCCGCCCATCTCGATGACCAGCGCCTCGGCCGCCAGCCGCAGCTCCTCGGGGGCCGTGACGCCGAAGGAGCAACCCGCCAGCCGCTGGACGTCGACCGAGGTGCCGGTGAAGGTCATCACGGGGTGCAGCGCGAGCGGCAGCCCGCCGGCCCGCAGGGCGGGCTCCAGCACGCTGATGCCATAGCGGCCCGAGGTATGCACCAGCAGCTGGCCGGGGCGCACCGCACCGGTCTCCGCGAGGCCGCTGACCAGTTCGGGCAGGGCGTCGTCCGGGACGGTGAGCAGCACCAGCTCGGCGCGGGCCAGCACCTCGGCGGGCGGGACGACGGGGACTTCGGGGAGCAGGGCGGCGGCCCGGCGCAACGAGGCGTCGGAGACGCCGGAGGCCGCGACGGGGCGGTGCCCGGCCAGCCGCAGCGAGGCGGCGAGCGCGGGGCCGACACGGCCGGCGCCGACGACACCGACGGTGAGCCGGGCAGGTCGGTCCTGCGGCTCGGGAAGTGGATGTGCGTTCACGCGACAGCGGCCTTCCGTTCCAGTCCTCAGGGGGTACCGGACGATTCCCCGCCATGCTACGCGAGTGTTTCGAAGGGACCCCCGTGGCGTCCCACGCCTGTGGATGACTCCGTGGCCAGGCGTACGCCCGTACGACAATCATCGGCCCATGGCGGACGATACGGAGCGGGACGCGCAGTCCCGCAGGCGCGCGGCATGGCACGGCTCGAAGCGCACCTGTGGATGACTCCCCG
>NZ_JBEXHC010000028.1:0-29757 GCF_040607655.1 Streptomyces sp. NPDC005266 | reverse complement strand
TCCGTGGCCAGGCGTACGCCCGTACGACATCATCGGCCCATGGCGGACGATACGGAGCGGGACGCGCAGTCCCGCAGGCGCGCGGCATGGCACGGCTCGAAGCGCACGCTCGCCCGCGGCCCGGCGGAGCGGCGGATCGGCGAAGGGCTGGCCGGGCTCACGGCCGCCGCCTCCGCGTACGGCGCCGACGCCTGGGTCGACCTCTACGGGGACGGCGTCGTCGAGGAGCTGGAGCAGCGGGTCGCCGACGAGCTCGGCATGGAAGCCGCCGCCTTCTTCCCCACCGGCACCATGGCCCAGCAGGTCGCGCTGCGCTGCTGGGCGGGGCGCACCGGCAACCCGGTGGTGGCCATTCATCCGCTCGCGCATCCGGAGGTGCATGAGCGGGACGCCTATCTGACGGTCAGCGGGCTCCGCGCGGTACACCCCACGAGCGAACCACGGCTGCCCACCGCCGAGGAGATCGGCGACCTCGACGAGCCGTTCGGAACGCTCGCCCTCGAACTTCCGCTGCGTGACGCGGGCTTCCTGCTGCCCGCGTGGGACGAGCTCGTCGCCGTCGTGGAAGCCGCGCGTGAGCGGGACGCGGTGGTCCACTTCGACGGGGCCCGGCTGTGGGAGTGCACCACGCACCTCGGCCGCGGGCTGCCGGAAATCGCGGCCCTCGCCGACACCGTGTACGTGTCCTTCTACAAGTCGCTGGACGGCATCTCGGGGGCGGCGCTGGCCGGGCCCGAGACCCTGGTGGCCGAGGCCAGGGCATGGCGGCACCGGTACGGCGGGCAGCTGTTCCAGCAGTGGCCGGCGGCGCTCGCCGCGCTGGCCGGCCTGGAGCACGAGCTGCCGAGGCTGCCGTCGTACGTGGCGCACGCGCGAATCGTCGCGCAGGCGCTGCGCGAGGCGTTCACGGCCGCCGGGGTGAGCTGGTTCCGGGTACATCCAAAGGTGCCGCACACCCACCAGTTCCAGGTGTGGCTGCCGTATCCGGCGCAGGCGCTGGACGAGGCGGGGGTGCGGCTGGCGGAGCAGACGCGGACGACGCTGTTCCGGCGCTGGCGGGAGCCGGGGCCGCCCGGCCTGGCCATGACGGAGGTGACGGTCGCCTCACCCGCACTGGACTGGACGGCCGACGATGTCGCCGCCGCGGCCGGCGCCTTCCTCGCGCGTGTCCGGGACATCACGGCCGGGGGCGGCTGAGCGGGCCCGCGCTCGGGCCACCCACCCCCGTACGGCCCGCGGAACACCCCGGCGCCGGGCCGGACGCTCCTTGATCACGGCCCGGAAGTCACCGTAGTCGCGCAGCTCACGCAGGGCGGCCCAGTCATGGCGGCCCGGTGCGGGCGGGGCGGGTTCGCCGCGCTGGGCGGCCCGGTACAGGTCGAGTGCGTACTGCTGGGTCAGAGACATGACGCGAGCCTCCGCCCGGCCCGGGCCGCCCGTCATCCGGATTGACGATCGCCGTCAATCGACGGCCGGGCCGGGCGCCGTGTCCCCCACCATGAGGTCATGGCCAACGTCATCGACATCGCCGGGCTCCCGCCCGAGCGCATCGTCTTCAGCCCCTCCCCGCTCGCCGAGCTGGGCGCAGCGCTCCATGTGCTGTCCGAGCCCGGCCACCACCCCGGGCTGCACGGCTGGGCCACCGCCACCGCCGCCGGCCTCAAACCGGACCTCGCGGACCGGCTCCACGAAGCGGACTTCCTTTGGCGCTCGGCCCGCTCCGACCTCCTCCTCCCGGCCCACCCCGCCGGGACGCTCGCCGAGGAACTGGACGCGCTGGACCGGATCGACGACGAGACCTTCGTGGCAGCCGCCTTCGAGATCGCCTGCTCCGCCTCCTACACCCGGTGCACCCCCTCGCCCCTCGTCGACGCGGACGAACGGGCCCGGGTGCGCGAGATGGCGGCGGCCCGAGGGCCCCGGCAGGCGGCGTTCGCCGACCGCATGCTGGAGGACCCGGACAGTCTGCGGGTGTGGCTGCGGCGGCTCCTGGAGGACTGCGAGCAGGCCTTCTTCGCCGACACCTGGCAGCGGGTCCGCATCCAACTGACCGCCGACGCCCGCCACAAGGCTGAGCTGCTCCAGCGCAAGGGGCTCGCCGACGCGCTGACGGCGACCTCGGCCGCGCTGTCGCTGTCCGAGGACGAGAACCGCATCCTGGTCGACAAGCTGGCGGGCGGCCGTACGACGGCATCCGGCGACGGCCTCACCCTCATCCCGACCGCCTTCGGCTGGCCGCACCTCTTCGTCGTCCACGCCCCTGGCTGGCGCCCGGTGATCCAGTACCCGGTCGCCGCCCCCGAACTCCCGGCCCCCGCCGCCCTGGAACTCGTCCAGCGCCGCCTCGAAGCCCTGGCCCACCCCCTGCGCATGCGCCTGTGCCGCACCCTCGCCCGGGGCCCGCACACCACCGGCGAACTGTCCGAGGCGTACGGCATCACGCCCCCGGAGGTCTCCCGCCACATCGCCGTCCTCAAGAAGGCGGGGCTCCTCAACACCCGCCGCCGCGGCCGCTATGTCCTCCACCAACTGGAACTGACGGCGGTGGCCCGCGTGGGGAGCGACTACCTGGAGAGCGTCCTGCGCTGACCCCACGCCGAGGGCTACCGCCCCCGGCCCGGCCCGCGCGGGCGCCACCGGCCGAGCGCCGCCGGGCGGGGGCGTATTGCCACGCCTGGCCGATGGCGGACGCGCGGGCGACGCAAGCCCGCGCAGCGCCGCGCGGTGCGCCCGGCTGAGCGCCGCCGGACGCGGGGGGCTCAGCGCCCGGCCGGCGGCGTACGCATGCGTGCGCCGTGCGCCGTACGGCCAGGACGCGGACGCGGGGCCCGGCTGGCGGTCGGCCACCGTCGGGCGCACGGCCGCCCCCGGTGGCCCGCCCGCGGCAGCAACGTCCCCGCTGTGCGGGCGCCACCGGCCGAGCGCCGCCGGGCGGGGGCGTATTGCCACGCCTGGCCGACGGCGGACGCGCGGGCGACGCAAGTCCGCGCAGCGCCGCGCGGTGCGCCCGGCTGAGCGCCGCCGGACGCGGGGGGCTCAGCGCCCGGCCGGCGGCGTACGCCAGGACGCGGACGCGGGGCCCGCGTGGCGCCCGGCCACCGCCGGGCGCACGGCCGCCCCCCGCCCCCGGTGGCCCGCCCCCGGCAGCAACATCCCCGCTGTGCGGGCGCCACCGGCCGAGCGCCGCCGGGGGCGGGGCCCTGCATGGGGCCGCGCTCGGTCCGCCGCGACGCGTGCGCCGTGTGGTCGAGCGCGCGGCGGAAACTTTCCGCCGGGCGGGCGCGACCCGCCGGGCGCCGCTGGGCGCGGGGAGGGGCACGCGTGGGTCCCGGTCGCGCCCCCGAACGGCTAGGCGCCCGCCACCCGAAGCAGCAGCTTGCCCGTGGTGGTGCGGGTTTCCATGAGGCGGTGGGCCTCGGCGGCCTGGGGCAGGGGGAGTTCGGCCGTGATCGGCAGCTCGACCTCGCCGCGCGCGACCGTGGCGAAGGCCCGGCCGGCCAGGGCGCGGAGCGCCGCGGGGGCGGCTTGGGCGAGTTCGAGGATGGAGAAGCCGGAGACCGTACGGGAGCCCGGGTAGAGCTCGCTCTGGCCGACCTGCCAGGGCGCCTCGCCGCTCGCGTTGCCGAAGGAGACGAGGCGGCCGAAGACGGCGGTGGCGGCCAGGCTGCGGCGGAGGGTGTCGCCGCCGACCGGGTCGAGGGCTAGGTCGACGCCACGGCCGCCGGTGGCCCGCCGGATGTCCTCGGGGAAGCGGTCGCCGACGAACACCTCGTCGTAACCGTATTTCAGCGCCTCCTCGGCCTTCTCGGGGCGGGAGACCACTCCGTAGACCTTGTCCGCCCCGGCCAGCCGGGCCAGTTGTCCGGCGACCGTGCCGACGCCGCCCGCGGCGCCGTGGATCAGGACGGTGTCACCCTCGCGGACCCGCCCCACCTCGTGGAGGAGGGCGTGCGCGGTGGGCAGGACCGTCGGGAGGGTAGCCCCGGTGCGCGGCGAGACGCCCTCCGGCAGCGCGAAGACGGTGTCCGCGGGCACGGCGACGGTCTCGGCGTAGGCACCCGACGGCATGAAGGCGGCGACTTCCTGGCCGACCCGCAGTCCGGTGACGCCCTCGCCGAGGGCACGGATCCGGCCGGAGGCCTCAAGGCCGGGGACGAAGGGCAGTGCGGAGACGCGATAGCCGACGGACCGCGCCTTGAGCTCGGCGAAGTTGATCCCCGCGTAGGCGACGTCGAGGGTCACCTGGCCGGGCGCGGGCGACGGATCGGCCGCCTCCGCGAGACGCAAGACCTCGGGCCCCCCGTACTCTTCCACGACGATGGCGCGCATGCCGGGCCCTCCCCTAGGTTGTTCAATCAAGGACGAACACCGGCGAGTGTACGGATTGCATCGAACGCCTGGCAAGGGCAGACCACGACGAGGAGAGCGAGCGATGAGCAGCCGGAGCCACCGGGCCGCGCCCGAACACACCCACCCCGACGACGTCCCCGTGCAGACCGCACTCGCGGCGCTCGCCGACCCGGTACGGCTTCAGCTGGTGCGCGAGCTGGCCGCGGCGCCCGACTGGGAGCGCCCCTGCGGCACCTTCGACGTGCCGGTGGGCAAGGCGGCGCTCAGCCACCACTTCTCCGTACTACGGACGGCCGGGCTGCTGGAGCAGCGCGATGTGGGCCCCAAGCGGGTCAACCGGCTGCGCCGCCCGGAGTTCGACGCCCGCTTTCCCGGCCTGCTGGACCTCGTCCTGAGCGAGCGGCACGACGACCGGCACGAGGGCGCAGACGCCTCAGCGGGCTGAGCCCCCGGCCCGGATCAGCCCCGTCTCGTAGGCCATCACCACCACCTGCACCCGGTCGCGCAGCTCCAGCTTGGTCAGGATGCGGCCCACATGGGTCTTCACGGTCGCCTCGGAGAGCACCAGCCGCGCCGCTATCTCGCCGTTGGACAGGCCCTGTGCGACCAGCAGCATGACCTCGCGCTCGCGCTCGGTGAGCCGCTCCAGCCCGGGCCGGCCCGGCCCGCCCCGGCCGCCGGCGCCCCCGCCGCCCGGCAGCATCGGCGCGAAGCGGTCCAGCAGCCGGCGCGTGGTGCTGGGCGCGACGACCGCGTCACCGCTGTGCACCGCGCGAATGGCCGCGAGCAGCTCGCCCGGGGGCACGTCCTTGAGCATGAAGCCGCCGGCCCCGGCCTTGAGCGCGGAGAAGGCGTACTCGTCGAGATCGAAGGTGGTCAGGATGATGACCTTCGGCGCGCCCTCCCGCTCGCAGATGCGCCCGGTCGCCTCCACTCCGTCCAGCTTCGGCATCCGGACGTCCATAAGGACGACATCGACCTGTGTGGCGCGCAGGACCTCCAGCGCCTCCACGCCGTCGCCCGCCTCGGCCACGACCTCCATATCGGGCTGGGCCGCGAGCACCATCCGGAAACCGGTGCGCAGCAGTACTTGGTCATCGACGAGCATGACGCGGATCGACATCCGGTCGGGTCCCTTCCCTCGGGCCTTCGGCACCTGTGCGGTGTGTACGGGCCATGGTGTGCCGACGGCTCAGCCGGCCGACTTGAGCGGCAGCAACGCGCTGATCCGGAAGCCGCCGCCCGGCCGTGGCCCCGCGTCGAGCGTGCCCCCCACCATGCCGACGCGCTCCCGCATTCCGATCAGCCCGTGCCCCTTGCCGTCGGCGCCGCCGTCCTCGTACATATCGCGCTGCGCGCCCCGCCCGTCGTCCTCGACCAGCAGCCCGAGCCCGTCGTCGAAGTAGGTGAGACGGACGCTCACGCCGACGTCCGGACCGCCGTGCTTACGGGTGTTGGTCAGCGCCTCCTGCACGATGCGGTACGCGGTCAGCTCGACCCCGCTGGGCAGCTGGCGCGGGCTGCCCACGACCTTGAAGTCCACCGGCAGCCCGGCGCCGCGCACCTGCTCCACCAGCTCGTCTATCTGCTCGACGTCCGGCTGCGGCACATAGCCGCTCTCCTCGCCCGGCTCCCCGGTACGCAGCACGCCCAGCAGCCGGCGCATCTCGGCGAGCGCCTGGCGGCCGGTGCCGGAGATCGTCTCCAGCGCCTGCCGGGCCTGCTCGGGCGAGGCGTCCATGACGTACGCGGCGCCGTCCGCCTGGACCACCATCACCGACACGTTATGGGCGACGACATCGTGCAGTTCGCGGGCGATCCGGGCCCGCTCGGCGGCCACCGCGACCTTCGCCTGCGCCGCGCGCTCCTTCTCCAGCCGGGCGGCGCGCTCCTCCAGCTGCGCGTAGTAGGCGCGCCGGGTGCGGATGGAGTCGCCGAGCACCCAGGCCAGGACGAAGGGGATGGTGACGAAGACCGTCGAGACGACGGCCTGCCACTGCGTCTCGTGCTCGTTGGGCCAGCGCAGGGCCGAGATGGTGGTCGCGCTCAGCGCGGCGACGAGCGCGAAGCGCGAGGCCCCGCGGGAGGCGGTGGCGGCCGCCGTATAGACGACGACCAGCATCGCGAAGTCGGTGGGGTTCGGCTTGACGTCCAGCACGAGCTGGGCGATGCCGCACACGGTGGCCAGCGCCAGCATCTTCTCGGGGGCGCGGCGGCGCGGCGCGATCGTCGTGGCCAGCGCCAGGCAGATCGGCACGGCGGCGATCCGGGACTCGGTGCTCATGGGCGCCTGGACGAGCCACAGCAGCCCGAAACCGAAGAGGAGGACGGCCCAGAAGGTGTCCACCCCTGTCGGGTGCCTGCGGAGGAAGTCGTAGAGGCGCTGCACGTCACCCAGCGTAGGCATGGCGAATACCCGCATGGGTCAGCCCGAGGGGCGATCCGTATCGCCCCTGCCTACTCCCCAAGGTGGATGCCGTTCCGCTTAGCGTGACCATGTGGCGAGTGAGAAGCATGAGTGGTGCGGGTGGCGTACGGCCACCGAACAGGCGCTTTACGGTACGGACGGTTTCTTCCGGCGTACGGAGGGTCCGGGCGGCACGGGCGGACCGGCCGCACACTTCCGCACCTCGGTGCACGCCTCCCCGCTGTACGCCCGGGCGGTCGCGGAGCTGCTGGGCCGGGTCGACGAGGCGCTGGGCCGCCCGGCGGAGCTGGCGCTCGTGGACATGGGCGCGGGCCGCGGCGAGCTCCTGACCGGAGTGCTCGGCCTGACGCCCGGCCTGCCGCACGGACTGGACGCGCGACTGCGCCCGTATGCCGTGGAGCGGGCCCCTCGGCCGGCCGATCTGGACGGCCGGATCGCCTGGCTCGACACCCCGCCGAGCGGGGTGTCCGGGCTGCTGTTCGCCAATGAGTGGCTGGACAACGTTCCCGTGGACATCGCCGAGACCGACGCGGACGGCGTCCCGCGCCGGATCGAGGTCGACATCGCGGCGGGCGACGGCACCGAGCGGCTCGGCGCCGAGGTGACCGGCGAGGACGCCGACTGGCTGGCCCGCTGGTGGCCCCTGGCGGGCGCCGAGGCGGGGCTGCGGGCCGAGATCGGCCACCCGCGCGACACGGCGTGGGCACACGCCGTGCGCACCCTGCGGGCGGGGCTCGCGGTGGCCGTCGACTACGGCCACGACCGCGCCACCCGACCCCCCTTCGGCACGCTGACCGGCTTCCGCGACGGACGCGAGGTGCGGCCCGTACCGGACGGCTCGTGCGATCTGACGGCGCACGTGGCGATGGACGCGTGCGCCGCGGCGAGCCCCGGGGACACCGCCCCCGCCCTGCTGCTGCCCCAGCGCGACGCCCTGCACGCCCTCGGCCTCGACGCCCGCCGCCCCCCGCTCGCCCTGGCCTCCACCGACCCGGCCGGCTACGTACGGGCCCTGAGCGCGGCGGGCGAGGCGGCCGAGCTGCTGGACCCCACCGGCCTGGGCGCCTTCACCTGGCTCCTGCAGCCTGTGGGACCGGCGTGCGAGACCCTGCTGCGCCACCCGTAGACGGGGGCCGGGCGGAGCCCCGGTGGGCGCGCGTGGGGGAGCTGAGAGACTGGGGGCATGACGGAGACGACAGTCGGCATCGGCGGCGCCGCGGAGAGCACCGACATGGTGCTCAACATCGGCCCACAGCACCCCTCCACGCACGGAGTGCTCCGGTTGCGGCTCGTCCTTGACGGGGAGCGCATCGAGCACGCCGAGCCGGTGATCGGCTATATGCACCGCGGTGCCGAGAAGCTCTTCGAGGCGCGGGACTACCGCCAGATCATCATGCTGGCCAACCGCCACGACTGGCTCTCCGCCTTCTCCAACGAGCTGGGCGTCGTCCTGGCCGTCGAGCGGATGCTGGGCATGGAGGTCCCGGAGCGGGCCGTGTGGATGCGTACGCTGCTCGCCGAGCTGAACCGGGTGCTCAATCATCTGATGTTCCTCGGCTCCTACCCCCTGGAGCTCGGCGGCATCACGCCGATCTTCCACGCCTTCCGGGAGCGCGAAGATCTCCAGCACGTCATGGAGGAGATCTCCGGCGGCCGGATGCACTACATGTTCAACCGGGTCGGCGGCCTCAAGGAGGACCTGCCGGCGGGCTGGCTCGGCCGGGCGCGGCAGGCGGTGGCCGAGGTCCGGTCGCGGATGGACGTGTACGACAAACTCGTGCTCGGCAATGAGATCTTCCGGGGCCGTACCCGCGGCGTCGGCGTGCTGGCGCGCGAGACGGTGCACGCGTACGGGGTCAGCGGCCCCATCGCGCGCGCCTCGGGTGTGGACTTCGATCTGCGGCGCGACGAGCCGTATCTGGCGTACGGAGAGCTTCAGGACAGCCTTGAGGTCGCCGTCCGCGAGGAGGGCGACTGCCTGGCCCGCTTCGAATGCCTGCTGGAGCAGACGCACAACTCCCTGGAGCTCGCCGAGGCCTGTCTGGACCGGCTCGCCCAGCTGCCGCCGGGGCCGATCAACCAGCGGCTGCCGAAGGTGCTCAAGGCGCCCGAGGGCCACACCTACGCCTGGACCGAGAACCCGCTCGGCCTCAACGGCTACTACCTCGTCTCGAAGGGCGAGAAGACGCCGTACCGGCTGAAGCTCCGCTCGGCCTCGTACAACAACATCCAGGCGCTGACGGAGCTCCTGCCGGGCACGCTCGTCGCCGACATGGTGGCGATCCTGGGATCGCTCTTCTTCGTCGTCGGCGACATCGACAAGTAGACACGCGGCGGTGCCGCGCAGCGCTACGAGATCGCGCTGCGCAGCTCCGTGACCTCGATCTGCTCGGTCTCGTCGTGCGCGGTCAGGTCGATGACCTCGCCCACGGCGTCTTTCTTCGTCTCGGCGACCGTCTCGTCGCCGATCACATCGGCGAGGTCCTCCTCGACGGGCTCGGGCTCCCGCTTCTGCTGCTTCGGATGCTTCTTCTGGGTGCCGAAGTAGTCGAAGCCGCTCTCGGAACGCGAGGCGGCCCGGCGTGCCGCGGCATACGGCACCACCGCCGAGGCGGCCGTACGAGCGTGGGTGCGCGGCTCCTGGGGGCCATCACGCTCGTCGGCCGCCGGGCGCTTCCCCAGGGCGGCGGCACCGTCCTTGTCCCGGGCCTCACTCCGGTCGACCCGGTCCGCGTCCTTCTTCCGGTCTGTTTCCCGCGGGGCGGCTTCCGGCTCTCCGGGCCGCTTCCGCCGCTCCTGCTGCCGCCGCGCGCTCTCCTTGAGCCTGCGCAGCGCCTCGTCGGCCTTGGCGTACGCGGTGGCGGAGGGCACGGTGGCGGCCGGGCCGGACGGGCCGTCGGCCTGAGCGGCGTCGGCGGCGGCGTCGGCGGCCGCCACGGCCTCCGTACCGGCCTCCAGCTCCTTCGCCGGGGCCGCGGCCTCCAGCGCGAGCCGGCGACGGCCCTCCAGGGCGCTGGCGCGCTCGGTCTCGGCCGTGGCGTAGCGGCGCAGGAGTTCGGCGTGCTCATTGCGGAGCCGGGCGAGTTCGGCCCGCTTGGCGCGCAGCCGGGTGTTGAGCGCGGTGCGGAGCTCGGCCGCCTTCTCGGCGTCCGCCTCGAGCTCCGCGATCCGCTCCTCGTACGTCAGCTCCTGGCGTGCGGTCTCGCTCGCGGCCTCCGCGACCCGGCGGCCCGCCGCCCGGTCCCAACGGCGCATCAGGACGGAGCCGGCGACCGCGGCGGCGGCCGCGGTCGCGGCAAGCCCGCGGAGCATGACCGTATCGCCGACCAGCCAGGCACCGGCGGCGCAGGTTATTGACGCGGCTGCGACCGACGCAGGAGGAAGGAGCCTGTGCAGGGGTGGGGATTGGCGGTGGCGTCCACGTGGCATGGCCCGAAACTTACCGTGCAAAGGGGTCGCTTGTGTGCCCGCCAGGCCACATCTGTTGTCAATCCGTTGACAAATGTCGGCCGTGATCCCGGGCTATGCCCTCCCGCCTGCGGCGTCGGTCCTACTTCACCAGCCCCTTGTCCTTGAGGTAGTCGGCGGCCACATCGGCGGGCTTGAGTCGCTCCGCGTCAACTTTCTTGTTGAGTTCGGTGAGATCGGCCGTCGTCAACACGGCGTTGAGCTTGTTCAGCGTGTCGGCGATCTTCTGCGAGCCGGCGGACTTCGCATTCACCACGGGAAGCACGTTGTCGGCATTCTGCAGCTTCTTGTCGTCGGCGAGCAGCACCAGCCCGAACTGATCGAGCGTCGCGTCCGTGGTCGTGGTCAGGACCATCTCGTCCTTGCCGTCCTTGACCGCCTGCTTGGCCTGGACGCTGCCGATGTCCAGCGGGTCGATACCGGCGACGTCGATGCCGTACCGCTTCTCCAGACCCGGCTTGCAGAAGGGCCGCTTGGGGCATTCGTCACCCGCCGCGAGCGTGACCTTCTGCTGCGACTTTCCGAGGTCGGTGAGCGTCTTGAGATCATGCTTGGCGGCGAACTTCCGGCTCACCGCGAAGGCGTTCTGGTCCACGGCCTTGCCGGGCTCCAGCACCTTCAGCCCGCGCGGTCCGGCGAGCTTCTTCAGCGCCCGCACCGTGTCATCGACGTCGGAGGAGGCCACCGGGGCGGCATTCGGCCCGTTCTTCTTCTGGTTCAGGAATTCGGCGAGCGTCGCCGCGTACTCCGGTACGACATCCATCTGACCCTTCTCCAGGGCCGGTTCATACAGCTCGCGGGTGTCCACCGTCTTGATGGAGGTGGAATAGCCCGCGTCCTTCAGGAGCCCCGCGTAGAGCTCCGCGAGGATCTTCGACTCGGCGAAGGAGGCGGATCCGATCACCAGCGCGCCCTTGCCGGGTTTGCCGGAGCTGTCGCCGCCGCCGGACTTCTCGAGGCTGTCGCCGCCGCAGGCGGTCAGACCGATCGTCAGCGCGGCGACACCCGCCGCGGCTCCCGCCACCCGATAGACCGTGCTCATGAGTTCCCCATCCATAGTTGTCCCGCGGGTGTCGTCCGCGGTGATCCCCGTTGTCCGTGTGATCAACGTCGTCCGCGCGATCAGCGTCGTCCGCGCGATCCGCGGCCGCTATGTCGTCGGCGCCGGTGACTTCGGCGCCTTGTCGACGGGCGGGCGGCGGGCCGCGGGCGACCGCCGCCCCGTCCTGCGCCGCATCGGGGCGAACACCAGCCCGAGCACCACGAAGACGCCCTCCACCAGCAGCGCCAGCGCCGCGACCAGCACCGCTCCGGCCACCACCTGCGGGGTGTCGGTGGTCCGGAAGCCCGCCGTGATGATCCGGCCGAGACCGCCGCCGCCGGGCAGCGCCGCGAGCGTCGCGGTGGCCACGACCTGCACCGCGGCGGTTCGTACGCCCGTCATGAGCAGCGGGAAGGCGAGCGGCAGCTCCACCCTGCGGATCAACTGGCCGCCCGTCATCCCCATCCCGCGGGCCGCCTCGACGACCTCCCGGTCCGCCTCGCTGACGCCCACGTACGCGTTGGTGAGCACCGGCGGGATGGCGAACAGCACCAGCGCTATGATCGTCGGCCACTGGCCGTGCGTCCCCAGCGGGCTGAGCAGCAACAGCACCAGCACGGCGAACGTGGGCACCGCGCGCCCCGCGTTGGAGATGTTGATCGCGACGGCGCCGCCCTTGCCGAGATGGCCGAGCAGCACGGCGATCGGCAGCGCCACCGCGCAGGAGATCGCCAGGCAGACGAACGTGAGAAACAGATGCTGGCCGAGCCGGTGCCACACCCCGTCGGTGCCCGACCAGTGCGATCCGGTGGCCAGCCAGGTCCACGCCTTGCCGAGGACGTCCATCAAACGGTCTTCCTCCTCGTGCGCGCCCATGGCGTCAGCAGCCGCTGCACGCCGAGCAGCAGCACATCGGCGACCACTGCCAGCGCCACGCACAGCACCGAGGCGGTGAGCACCTCGGCTTTGAAGAAGCTGCGCATGCCCTCGTAGATGAGGTTGCCGAGACCGCCGTAGCCGATGATCGCGCCGACCGTGGTGAGCGAGACCGTGGAGACGGTGGTGATCCTCAGGCCCGCCATCAGGGCGGGCAGCGCGAGGGGCAACTCGACGCCGAAGAGCAGCCGCAGCGGCCCGTATCCCATGCCGCGCGCCGCCTCCCGCGCCTCCTCGGGCACCGAGGCGAGCCCGGCCATGATGTTGCGCACCAGGATCGTCAGCGAATACAGCACCAGTCCGGTGATCACGACGGCGACCGACACCCCGAAGACGGGCAGCAGCAGCGAGAACATCGCCAGCGACGGCACCGTGTAGAGAATCGTGGTCAGCCCCAGAACCGGACCGGCCACCGCCCGCCATCGGCGGGCCAGCAGCGCCAGCGGAAAGGCGACCACCAGACCGATCGCGACCGAAGCGAGGGTGATCCCCACATGCTGAAGCGTTGCGTCTGTCAGCTCCTGGCCGCGTGTGCGCACATACTCGCCACATATCCAGTCGTTGCTGATCAGACAGTTCCCGTCCGCCACACGCTCACCTCCCCCGTCGGGCCGCAGCCATCTGGTCTTCTCAATTCCTGGCGACCCTAACCCCGGACGATGACAATCTCGTCCGATCGCCACACAACAGCAACAATGTCTGCCACGAATGCGGCAACAATGGGGAGCCATGATCCGTTTCGAGCATGTCACCAAGCGCTACGCCGATGGCACGACGGCCGTCGGCGATCTGTCCTTCGAGGTCGCGGAGGGCGAGCTGGTCACGCTCGTCGGACCCTCGGGCTGTGGCAAGACGACGACCATGAAAATGGTGAACCGGCTCATCGAGCCGACGTCCGGCCGGATTCTGATGGAGGGCGAGGACATCGCCCGGGTGGACCCGGTCAAGCTGCGCCGCCGTATCGGCTATGTCATTCAGCAGGTCGGTCTCTTCCCGCACAAGACGGTGCTGGAGAACACCGCCACCGTGCCGCATCTGCTGGGCTGGCAGCGGAAGAAGGGGCGCGAGCGCGCCGCCGAGCTGCTCGACCTCGTCGGGCTCGACCCGTCCCTCTACGGCGACCGCTACCCCGATCAGCTCTCCGGCGGCCAGCGCCAGCGGGTCGGGGTGGCCCGCGCGTTGGCGGCGGATCCCCCCGTACTGCTGATGGACGAGCCGTTCGGCGCCGTCGACCCGGTCGTACGCGAACATCTGCAGTCCGAATTCCTGCGGCTTCAGTCGCAAGTGCAAAAAACAGTCCTCTTCGTGACGCATGACATCGAGGAAGCGGTCCGGCTCGGTGACCGCATCGCGGTCTACGGCTCCGGGCGGATCGAACAGTTCGACACCCCCGCCTCGGTGCTCGGCGCGCCCGCCACGCCGTATGTCGCCGACTTCGTCGGCGCGGACCGGGGGCTGAAGCGTCTGTCCGTCACCCCGATCGAGCCCGGCGACCTCGAACAGCCCCCGGTGGTCCACCTCGACGACCCGCTCACCAAGGCTGCCGCCCGGCTTGCGGCGAAGGGGGCCCGCTGGGCCGTCGTCCTGGACGACGCGGAGCGGCTGCACGGCTGGATCCCGGCGGACGCCGCCGACGACTCCACCGGGCACGTACGGGACCACGCACGGCGGATGGAGGCGTGGCTGCCGGTCGGGGCGCCGCTCAAGCAGGCGTTCAGCACGATGCTGCAGCACGACGCGGGCTGGATCGCGGTCCTGGACGGCGACCGCTTCCTCGGCGTCCTCACCCCGGCCCGCCTCCATGAGGCGCTGCGGAAGTCCATCGACGCGGACGCGGGCGGCATCCCGCGCGGAGCCGTCGAACTCCAGACGGTCGCCGACGTGTAGCCGCGGCGGTGACGTGCGGCCACGGCGGTACGGCCCGGGCGGGTCAGCGGTCGCTCAGCCGGCTGCCCAGCCACTCCAGCGACGCCGGGACCTCCCGCTTCCAGGTGTTGAAGTTGTGGCCGCCGGTGCGCAGGATCATCGACGAGATCCGGATCGGCTCCCCGCTCCGGTTCAGCCGCTTGACCTTGTTCACGAACCGCACCGTGTCCTTGTAGTTCTTCTCGCCGTGCTCGCTGCTGGAGACCAGCAGCGACACCGGCGGGGCCGGCTTGTGGTCCAGGCGCCACATCAGGTCGTTCTCGCGCTCCAGCCGCTCGCTGCCGCCGAAGAGATCGCCCGTGGTCGAGTCGATGGGGGCCTTGTACGAGGGCGAGAGGCCGACGGCCGCCGAGAAGGCGCCGGGGTGGCGCATCGCCATCTTCAAGGCACAGTAGCCACCGGTGGAATTGCCGATGACGCCCCAGTTACGGGCCTGCTTCCCCACCCGGTAGTGCTCGGACACGGCCTTCGGCAGGTCCTTGGTGAAGAAGGTCTCGGTCCGCGGCCCGCCGGGGACGTCCATGCACTCGGTGTCGCGCGGCGGCGCGAGCGTCGGCCGCGTCATCACGAGGATCGTCGGCTGCATTCGCCCCTCTTTAACCAGTTTGTGGGCGTTCTGAGGGTATTTCAAACCATTGATCAGGGCCTCGGTGGTGCCCGGGTAGCCGGTCAGCACCAACGCGGCCGGGAAGGCCCGCTTCGCGTACTCCGGCTGGAAGTACTCCGGCGGCAGATAGACGTAGGCGGGGCCGGTGATCCGCGAGACCGGCCCCTGGATGTTCACCTTGTCGATCCGCCCGGCGACCCTGGGCGCGGAGCCGCCGTCCATGGTGATATGGCGGGTGTCGGTGACCCGCACCCGGGTTCCGGGGGTGTCGTGGTCCACCACCACGCCCGGCTCGTTCTCGGTCCCGAACAGGTCGGACCACGAGCCGTAGAAGCCGAATGACTGATTGGCGAACAATCCGAAAGCCGCGAACACCGAGAGCTGGGTTGCCAGTAGCATGCCGACCCGGGCGAGCACGGCGGTCACCCCGCGCCCGGCCAGCCGCGGCCACAGCCATATCGTGGCCGCGAACAGCAGCACCGCCGCGACGACAGCCACGATCACGATGTTGTTGCTCGTGAGACCCATCACTATCTTTCTGCCGGGCGGCCGGCTCCTCCGCGCCGCTGGGGGCACCTCCCAGCGGTAGCTGGGGGCGGAACCCCGCCACCTCGAACCGCATCTGTATAGATGCGAATCGTGCAGATGCTGCGTCAGAGAACCAAAGATCCTCTTGACCGAAGCGACGGGAATGCAAATGTCTGACAGTCAAGATGCCGAGACGTCCGGAGGGGTTCCCAACCGGATACGGCGCCCGCTGCGCGGGCCGAAACCGGAGGCGGTGCCCACGGCGGTCGGCACCGCCTGCACGCTGATCGGGCTGCTGGACATCGTCTTCCCCCGGCTGCGCTACAGCAGAGTGCACGCGCTCGCGGAGGTGCTGCCGGGCGCGGTGAGCTCCCTGGCCGCCGCCGCGTCGATCGTCGTGGGTTTGCTTCTGCTCATGCTCGCCCACGGTCTGAAGCGCCGAAAGCGGCGGGCCTGGGTGGCGGCGGTGGGACTGCTGCCCGTCGGCGCGGCGGCACAGCTGCTCTATCGTCACTCGGTCGCCGGGATGGTCCTCTCGCTCGTCCTGATGGGCGTGCTGCTGCGCTACCGCGACGAGTTCGCGGCGCTGCCGGACCCGCGCAGCCGCTGGATGGCGCTGGCCAACTTCGTGGCCATGGGCGGAATCAGTGTGGGTCTCGGACTGCTCATCGTACGTTCGCATCCGGACACCATCGAAGGAAAGCCGTCGCTCAGTGAGCAGCTGGAGCATGTGCTGTGGGGGCTCTTCGGCTTCGAGGGGCCGGTCGGCTACCGCGAGGGCGCGGACTACACCGTCGGCTACTCGCTCGGCGCGCTCGGCCTGCTGACCGTCGCGACCACCGCCTACCTCGCCTTCCGCCCCGAGCACCCCGCCGCCCGGCTCACCCCCGAGGACGAGGAGCGGCTGCGCGCCCTGCTCGCCGCCCACGGGCGCCGCGACTCGCTCGGCCACTTCGCCCTCCGCCGCGACAAGGGCGTCGTCTTCTCCCCCAGCGGCAAGGCCGCCGTCTGCTACCGCGTCGTCTCCGGGGTGATGCTCGCCAGCGGTGACCCGGTCGGCGATGTGGAGGCTTGGCCGGGGGCCATCGCGTGCTTCATGGACGAGGCACGGGCGCACTCCTGGACCCCCGCGGTGATGGGGTGCAGCGAGACCGGCGGCGAGGTGTGGACCCGGGAGACCGGCCTGGACGCCCTCGAGCTGGGCGACGAGGCGATCGTCGACGTCGCGGACTTCACCCTCTCCGGGCGCGCCATGCGCAATGTGCGCCAGATGGTCAAGCGCATCGAACGGGCCGGCTACGAGACCCGGGTGCGGCGCGCCGCCGATCTGAGCCCGGAGGAGCTGCAGACCATCCGGCGCGCCGCCGACGGCTGGCGGGGCACCGACACCGAACGCGGCTTCTCCATGGCGCTCGGCCGGATCGGCGACCCGGCGGACGGGGAGTCGGTCATCGCCACCGCCCACAAGGCCGCCGAGGACGGCGCCGAGGAGGGCCCGTACGGGGACCTCAAGGCCGTACTGCACTTCGTGCCGTGGGGCGAGGACGGCATGTCGCTGGATCTCATGCGGCGCGACCGCGGTGCCGATCCGGGCATGAACGAGCTGCTGATCGTCGCCTCCCTGCAGGCCGCCCCGGCGCTCGGTGTGGAGCGGGTGTCGCTGAACTTCGCGATGTTCCGCTCGGCGCTGGCGCGCGGCGAGAAGCTGGGCGCGGGCCCGGTGCTGCGCGGCTGGCGGGCGCTGCTGGTCTTCCTCTCCCGCTGGTTCCAGATCGAGTCGCTGTACAAGTTCAACGCGAAGTTCCAGCCGCGCTGGGAGCCGCGGTTCGTGGTGTTCCGCAACACCCGCGATCTACCCCGCATCGGCCTTGCGGCGATGCAGGCCGAGGGATTCGTCTCGCTGGCGCTCCCCCGGCTGCTGCGCCGCGGGCGGCGCCCCGAGCGCAAGCCCTGCGCGCATCAGCACCTCGCCCGGCGCCGCGAGCTGGAACAGGCCGCCTGAGGTCCCGGCGGGCCGCGTCAGGTCCCGCCACGCCGCGTGAACGCACCGGGTCAGGACATACGCCTAGGCTGGGGGCATGAGGACGTTGCGTGGGCGGGGCCGGGTGGACGGACTGCCGGAATGGGACCGGTGCGCGGTCATGGGCGTGGTGAACGTCACGCCCGACTCCTTCTCCGACGGCGGCCAGTGGTTCGACACCGAGCTGGCCGTCAAGCACGGGCTCGACCTGATCGCGGCCGGGGCCGACATCGTGGACGTCGGAGGCGAGTCGACCCGGCCGGGGGCCGCGCGCGTCGACGAGGACGAGGAGCTGCGCCGGGTGATCCCGGTCGTACGGGAGCTGGCCGCGTCAGGGGCGCAGGTCAGCGTGGACACGATGCGGGCCTCGGTCGCCGAGCGGGCCGTGGAGGCCGGCGCCCGGCTGGTCAACGATGTGAGCGGCGGCTGCGCCGACCCGGCGATGGTGCCGGTGGTGGCCGCGGCCGGGGTGCCGTTCGTGGTGATGCACTGGCGTGGTCAGTCGATCGACATGAACAACCGGGCGGTCTACGAGGACGTCGTCGGCGAGGTCGTCGCCGAGCTGCGCACCGGCGTGGAGCGGGCGGTCGTCGGCGGTATCGACCCGGAGCGGATCGTGATCGACCCGGGGCTCGGCTTCGCCAAGAACGCCGGACACGATCTGACGCTGCTCGCCCATCTGTCCGCGCTGCGGGAGCTGGGCCGGCCGCTGCTGGTGGCGGCCTCCCGCAAGCGGTTCCTGGGCCGGGTGCTGGCCGGGGACGGCGGCTCCCCGCCGCCCGCCCGGAAGCGGGACGCCGCGACGGCGGCGGTCACCGCACTCGCGGCGCGCGAGGGCGCCTGGGCGGTGCGGGTGCACGAGGTAGGGGCGAGCGCGGACGCGGTGCGGGTGGCGCGGGCCATCGAAGTTGCCGAGAACCCGGTGGGAGCGTTGTGACTTCCCTGACGGACAGCGAGCGGGTGGCGGCGGTGAACACCGCGCTGTACGAGGCCATGGAGCAGGGCGACCACAGCGCGCTGGAGCGCCTGTGGCTGGACTCACGCGATACCGAGGTGTCCTGTGTGCACCCCGGCTGGCCGGTACTGCGGGGCCGGGGCGAGGTGCTCCGCTCATACGCGCTGATCATGGCCAATACGGACTACATCCAGTTCTTCCTGACGGACGTCGAGGTGTCGGTGATGGCCGACACCGCCCTGGTGACCTGCACCGAGAACATCCTCAGCGGCGCCCCGGCGGAGGAGGAGGGCCAGCTGGGCCCGCTGGTGGGGCAGCTGGTGGTGGCCACGAACGTGTTCCGCCGCACGGAGGACGGCTGGAAGGTCTGGTCTCACCACGGCTCCCCGGTGCTCGCCGAGAGTGACGACGACGGGCCGGACGGACCCACGGGGCCGGATGACGACGACGGCCTGATGCCGGGCTGACACAGCCCGTTCGAGGCCCGCGAGGTAGGGGTAGGGGACTGTGGCACGGGACCGTGGCACGAGCGCGCCGCGACCCCCGTGGGCGAGTGCCGCCGAGGCTCGCAGGTAGATTCGAGGGAGGTACCCCCGCAGCAGGCAGGGGGCGGGTGGCGCGTTCCGGGCACGTCGGAGCGTGTCCGCGTACCGACGACCAGCAGGAGTGATTCGGGTGGATCGTGTCGCGCTGCGCGGCCTGAAGGCTCGCGGGCACCACGGGGTGTTGCCCCATGAGCGCGAGGAGGGCCAGGACTTCGTCGTGGACCTCGTGCTCGGCCTGGACACTCGGCCCGCCGCGGCCGCCGACGACCTCGCCCGTACCGTCCACTACGGAGTGGTGGCGGAGGAGGTCGTGGACGTGGTGCGGGGGGAGCCGGTCGATCTGATCGAGACGCTCGCCGAGCGGATCGCGGACCGGTGCCTCCAGCACGACGTGGTGCGGGAGGTCGAGGTGGTGGTGCACAAGCCGCGGGCCCCGATCACCGTGCCCTTCGACGACGTGACCATCACCATCACCCGGAGCCGAGTATGAGCAGCAGCGACCCGACCGTGCAGCCCGTCCCCACCTCCGTGGTGGAGCGGGTCGACGCCGCCGATGTGACCTTGAGCAACCCCAAACGGGCGGTGATCTCGCTCGGCAGCAACCTGGGCAACCGGCTGGAGACCCTCCAGGGCGCGATCGACGCGCTGGGGGACACCCCGGGGCTGCGGGTCAAGGCCGTATCGCCGGTGTACGAGACGGAGCCGTGGGGCGTGGAGCCCGGCACCCAGCCGTCGTACTTCAACGCGGTGGTGCTGATCAAGACGACGTTGCCGCCCTCCTCGCTGCTGGAGCGCGGCCACGCCATCGAAGAGGCGTTCGAGCGAGTGCGGGACGAGCGCTACGGCCCCCGCACCCTCGACGTGGACATCGTGGCCTATCAGGACGTGGTCTCCGACGACCCGGAGCTGACCCTGCCGCATCCGCGCGCCCATGAGCGCGCGTTCGTCCTCGTGCCGTGGTCCGATGTGGACCCGCAGGCCGAGTTCCCGGGGCGGGGGGCGATCTCGGCGCTGCTGGCCGAGGTCGGCCGGGACGGCGTGAAGGTGCGGATGGACCTGGAACTGCGACTGCCCGAATAGACGTTGATCCCGGTAGGTTCCGGGACGTTGGCACGTATGAATTGAGGGGCGACCGCTCGGTGAGGCAACTTCGGATCGGGGTGCTGGTCGGGCTGTTCGCCGTGGCCGGTGTGGTGTCGTGGGCGGGGGCCCGGCTGTGGGACACGCTGGGGTCGCTGCCGGGGGTTCCGGTGGCGGCGCCCATCGTGCTGGCCCTGATCGCGGTCGTGCTGACCGCGACCGCCATCTCACTGCGGTCGCGGCTGCGCGCCCAGCGGGAGCGGGAGCCGGACGCGAAGGGCGTGGACCCCATGGTCGCCGCCCGCGCGGTGGTCTTCGGCCAGGCGAGCGCGCTGGTCGCGGCACTGGTCGCGGGGATGTACGGCGGAGTCGGCGTCTTTCTCGCCATCGAGCAGCTGGATGTGCCGGTCCGCCGGGATCAGGCGATCTACGCGGCGGCGTCCGTCCTGGCGGGCGCGGGCGTGATCGCGGCCGCGTTCTTCCTGGAGCGCGTCTGCAAGCTCCCGGAGGACGACGACAAGAACGGCAACGGCCCCAGCGCGGCGGCTCGCGCCTGACCCGGGCCCCCTGGTGTCTGTCCGGGCTGTCCGGGCCTAAGCGGTTACGGCGAAGTCAAGTGCTGATCCTTCTCGGCGTCCAAGCCCTCGGCCAGGCCGAACGGCGAGGGATCAGCGGCGAACTTCACCGCATCCGCTTAGCCTTGATCCACCGGCCGATGCGTTGTGGATGACGTCTCGGGAAACGAAGAAGTGCCTTGCGACCTGCGATGATGGGAGTTCTTCAGGCTTCCAGCACGCACAATCGGCAAGGCACTTCCAAGATGCAAGTTTCCCATACCTCGGCGGCGGTCTCCGCTGCGTTCGATGAACCGAATCTGATCGCGCATGCCGGGCTGGTCCCGGTGATGCGGCTGGCCGAGCGGTGCGGGCTCGCCCGCCTGACGGCGGCGAAAGTGAAGCTGAGCGGGGCGAAGAACGGCGCGGGTGCGGCAGCGGACGCCAAGGTCGCCAGCATCGTGGGCGGCATGGCCGCGGGGGCGGACAGCATCGACGACCTCGAGGTGCTGCGCCACGGCGGAATGCCGACCGTGTTCCGAGGGGTCCGTGCTTAGCGGGCCCAGCGGGCCCAGCGGGCCCAGCGGGCCCAGCGGGCCCAGCGGGCCTAGCGGGCCATGATGAGGCTCATCGCCTCGGCCCGGGTGGCGGGAGCCCGCAGCTGGCCGCGCACGGCCGAGGTGAGAGTCTTGGCCCCGGGCTTACGGACGCCCCGCATCGTCATGCACATGTGCTCGCACTCGACCACCACGATCACCCCGCGCGGCTCCAGTATCCGCATCAGCGAATCGGCGATCTGGGTGGTCAGCCGCTCCTGGACCTGGGGGCGGCGGGCGAAGACGTCCACCAGCCGGGCCAGCTTGGACAGCCCGGTGATCTTGCCGTCATGGGACGGGATGTACCCGACGTGGGCGACACCCACGAAGGGGACCAGGTGGTGCTCGCAGGAGGACATCACCTCGATGTCCTTGACCAGCACCATCTCGTCATGGCCCAGGTCGAACGTGGTGGTCAGGACGTCTTCCGGCTGCTGCCACAGCCCCGAGAAGATCTCCCTGTACGCCCGGGCCACCCGCCCCGGCGTCTCCCGCAGCCCCTCGCGGTCCGGGTCCTCGCCGACGGCGATCAGCAGCTCGCGGATCGCGTTCTCGGCGCGCTTCTCGTCGAACACGCCTATGGTGCCCTCGCCGTCCAGCGTCACCGGGTCGGTCATGGAGCTGCCTCGTTCCTCATGTACACAGACAAACAATGCGGAATGCCGCGCCCCCAGGCTAAAACCTGAGAGACGCGGCATTCATTCCAGGATTTACCTGGGGCTTACCCGCCCCGGCTGTCCCGTCAGCTCTCGGATCCGGTACCCGAACCCTCCGGGCGCTCCGCGCCGTCCTCCGGGGCGGTGCTCTTCGTGAGCGAAGCCGCCGAGGTGGGCTGGGCGCCGTTGGCCGGGGCCAGCTCCTTGGGGGAGAGCACCGGCGGACGGGTGGAAGGGGTACGCCGCGAGGAGCCGGTCCACGCCGGGCGGGCCGGGCGCTTGACGACCGGGGCGAAGATCTCGGCGATCTCCTGCTTGTTCAGCGTCTCCTTCTCCAGCAGCGCCAGCACGAGGTTGTCGAGGACGTCGCGGTTCTCGACGAGGATCTCCCACGCCTCGTTGTGCGCGGCCTCGATGAGCTTCTTGACCTCCTCGTCCACCAGCGCGGCGACCTCTTCCGAGTAGTCCCGCTGGTGAGCCATCTCACGCCCCAGGAACGGCTCGGAGTTGTCGGAGCCGAACTTGATCGCGCCGAGCCGCTCGGTCATGCCGTACTGCGTGACCATCGCGCGGGCCGTGGTGGTCGCCTTCTCGATGTCGTTGGACGCGCCCGTGGTCGGGTCGTGGAAGACGAGCTCCTCGGCCGCCCGGCCGCCCATCATGTAGGCGAGCTGGTCGAGCATCTCGTTGCGCGTGGTCGAGTACTTGTCCTCCTCCGGCAGGACCATGGTGTAACCCAGGGCCCGGCCGCGGGAGAGGATCGTGACCTTGTGCACCGGGTCGCTGTTCGGAGAAGCCGCAGCGACCAGGGCGTGACCGCCCTCGTGGTACGCGGTGATCTTCTTCTCCTTGTCGCTCATGATCCGGGTCCGCTTCTGCGGGCCGGCCACGACTCGGTCGATCGCCTCGTCCAGGAAGTGGTTGTCGATCAGCTTCTTGTCGCTGCGGGCCGTCAGCAGGGCGGCCTCGTTCAGCACGTTCGACAGATCGGCACCGGTGAAGCCGGGAGTACGGCGGGCGACGGCCGACAGGTCGACGTCCGGCGCGACCGGCTTGCCCTTCTGGTGGACCTTGAGGATCTCCAGACGGCCCTGCATGTCCGGGCGGTCGACGGCGATCTGCCGGTCGAAGCGGCCCGGGCGCAGCAGCGCCGGGTCGAGGATGTCGGGCCGGTTGGTGGCGGCGATCAGGATGACGCCGCCCTTCACATCGAAGCCGTCCATCTCGACGAGCAGCTGGTTCAGCGTCTGCTCGCGCTCGTCATGGCCGCCGCCCATGCCCGCGCCGCGGTGCCGGCCGACAGCGTCGATCTCGTCGACGAAGACGATGGCCGGGGCGTTGGTCTTGGCCTGCTCGAACAGGTCGCGGACCCGGGAGGCACCCACACCCACGAACATCTCGACGAAGTCGGAGCCGGAGATCGAGTAGAAGGGGACACCCGCCTCGCCCGCGACGGCGCGTGCGAGCAGGGTCTTACCCGTACCGGGCGGGCCGTAGAGCAGCACACCCTTGGGGATCTTGGCGCCCACGGCCTGGAACTTCGCCGGCTCCTGCAGGAACTCCTTGATCTCCTGGAGCTCCTCGACCGCCTCGTCCGCCCCCGCCACATCGGTGAAGGTCGTCTTCGGCGTGTCCTTGGTGATCAGCTTGGCCTTCGACTTCCCGAAGTTCATCACCCGGGAGCCGCCGCCCTGCATCTGATTCATCAGGAACAGGAAGACCACGACGATCAGCACGAACGGGAGCAGCGAGAGCAGAATCCCGACGAACGGGTTCTGCTTCGACGTCGAGACGTTGTACCCGTCGGGGATCCCGTTGTCCTTCTGGGCATTCGCCTGCAGAGTCCGGGCAAGGTCGACGCCCTGGTCACCGATGTAGGTGGCCTGGAGCTTCTTGCTGCCCGAGATCTTGGCGACATTGTCCTTGAGCTCGACCTTGATCTTGTGCTCGTCGCCGGTCGTCAGTTCGGCGGACTGGACCTGGTTCCTGTTGATCGCCTTGACGACCTGGCTGGTGTCCACCGACTTGTAGCCGCCGGACGAGCCGACGACCTGCATCAACACGACCACGGCGAGGACGGCCAGCACGATCCACATGACCGGCCCACGGAAGTAGCGCTTCACGTCCATCCATACGGGGCGAAGCCGCCCCGTCCCTCCTGCCACAGTGAGGCACGGCAGCCCTGGAGGGGCGCCTGTGCGTGCGGTGTATTGCGGTGTATTTGCGGTGTATGAGCTGTGTAATGCTCAGTCTCGAAAAAGACTGACCTTCGGACGGTACCCCAGCATTGTCACCCGACGCCGCCGTGGACTGTTAACAAAACCGCCTTCCCCTGCTCCAACGGCGGAAAACCCTGTCGGGTTCCCGCCGGGGGTCCCAGGGGGGTGCGGTATGCCTCAGCCGCCGTAGACGTGCGGTGCGAGGGTGCCGACGAAAGGCAGGTTGCGGTACTTCTCCGCGTAGTCCAGGCCGTACCCGACGACGAACTCGTTCGGGATGTCGAAACCGACCCACTTCACGTCGATGGCGACCTTGGCCGCCTCCGGCTTGCGCAGCAGCGTGCACACGTTCAGTGAGGCGGGCTCGCGCGAGCCCAGGTTCGACAGCAGCCAGGACAGCGTCAGACCGGAGTCGATGATGTCCTCGACGATGAGGACGTGCCTGCCCTTGATGTCGGTGTCCAGATCCTTCAGGATACGCACCACACCCGAGGACTGGGTGCCCGCGCCGTACGACGACACGGCCATCCAGTCCATGGTGACGGGGGTGGACAGGGCACGCGCCAGGTCCGCCATGACCATCACCGCGCCCTTGAGAACGCCGATGATCAGCAGATCCTTGCCCGCGTACTCCGCGTCGATCTCGGCGGCCAGCCCGGCCAGCTTCGCCTTGATCTCTTCCTCGGTGATGAGGACCGACTTGAGGTCGGTTCCCATGTCCTTGTCGTCCACCCGCGCTACTCTCGTTCGACAATCCGGCTCATCGGCCCGGGCGGATCAGCCCTGCCGAATGACCAGTCTGCCACCCTCGCGGCGGACCTCGACGCGGCCGGGGAGGTTGATGGCCCGCTGACCCCGCCAGCCGGTGATCAGCCGGTCCACCTCTTCGATGTGGCGGGCGAAGAGCGAGCCGGCGGGGGCACCCGCGGCAATCGCCGCGCGGCGCAGCACCCGGCGGCGGACGGCGGTGGGCAGCCCGTGCAGTCCCACGGTGTCGAGCTGGACGGCCTCGGTGCCGCAGACCGCCCGTGCGGTGGTCATCACATCGGCCGCGGCGCGGGCGGCCCAGGCGTCGAGGGCGTCCGCGTCGTCACGGGAGAGCTGGGCGGTGCGGGCGAGCGCCTCGACGACGCCCTTGCCGAGCGCCTTCTCCAGGACCGGCAGCGCCTCATGGCGGACGCGGGAGCGGGTGTAGGACGGGTCCGCGTTGTGCGGGTCCTCCCAGACGGGCAGCGACTGGGCCAGACACGCCTTGCGGACGGTGTGCCGGTCGAGCTGCAGGAAGGGGCGGCGGTAGCGGCCGCCCTCCCCGGAGACCCCGGCCATGCCGGACAGCGAGCGGGTACCGGAGCCGCGGGCGAGCCCCAGCAGAACCGTCTCGGCCTGGTCGTCGCGGGTATGGCCGAGCAGCACGGCGGTGGCGCCATGGCGCTCGGCCGCGGCGTCGAGGGCGGCGTAGCGGGCGTCCCGGGCGGCGGCCTCGGGACCGCCGTCGCGGCCGACGGACACGGCGAGGGACTCCACGGGCTCCAGCCCCAGGTCGCGCATGCGGTCGGCGACCTCGGCGGCGCGCGCCTCGGATCCCTGCTGCAGACCGTGGTCGACGGTGACACCGCCGGCGCGCAGGCCCAGCCGGGGGGCTTCGAAGGCGAGCGCGGAGGCGAGCGCCATGGAGTCGGCGCCGCCCGAGCAGGCGGCGAGCACGAGCGGCTCGTCACCCCGGAGCCTGCCGCGCCGCGGGACGGAGCCTCGGGGGGCGGAGGCCGGGCGGGAGGGGGGCGAGGCCGATTGGGCGACGAGGACGTCGTGCAGAACACGGCGGACCGCCAGGCGTATCGCGGCGACCGCTGGATGGGGACCCATGTCCGTTTCCCATCTGTCATGCGAGGGGGGATACCTCGGGGGGCGAACGAGATGTCGTCACGCTGAGTATGTCGATGGTGACAGAAGCGAGCTGTTCCCCGAGCATCGCACGCCTACCCGTCGCCAACGGTCCCTCGGACGAGTGATTAAAAGGGGCGTTCGTCCGCCGTGAGTGTGCCGGTCCTACGACTCCGCCTTACGGTGCACCCGCGCGACCCACTCCGCGGGTTTGCTGATCTCCGACTTGGTCGGGAGCGTGTTCGGCGAGGTCCAGACCCGGTTGAAGCCGTCCATGCCGACCTGGCTCACCACGGCCCGTACGAACCGCTCACCGTCACGGTACTGCCGCAGCTTGGCGTCGAGCCCCAGCAGCTTGCGCAGCGCCTGGTCAAGCCGGCCGGCGCCGCTCGCCCGCCGCTTCTGGAACTTCTCGCGGATCTCCGCGACGGACGGCACCACCTCGGGCCCGACCCCGTCCATCACATAGTCCGCGTGCCCCTCCAGCAGCGACATCACGGCGGTCAGCCGGGCCAGGATCTCCCGCTGGGCCGGGGTCTGGACGAGCTCGATGATGCTGGGCGCGCCGCGCTCCTCCCCCTCCTCGCCCTCCGGGCGGTTGCCGCTCAGCGACTGGAACGCCTCGCGGACCCGCTCCAGCAGGGTGGCCGGATCCACATCGGTCTCGCCCAGGAACTCCTGGATCTCCGACTCGATGTGGTCGCGCAGCCACGGCACGGCCGTGAACTGGGTGCGGTGCGTCTCCTCGTGCAGCGACACCCACAGCCGGAAGTCGTGCGGGGCCACATCGAGCTCGCGCTCCACATGGACGATGTTCGGAGCCACCAGCAGCAGCCGGCCGCCGCCCGGGGAGCCGGCGGGCAGCTCACGGGTCGCGGGCGCGAACGTCTCGTACTGGCCGAGCACCCGGGAGGCGAGGAACGACAGCAGCATCCCCAGCTCGACACCGGTCACCTTGCCGCCGACCGCGCCGAGCACCGCCCCGCCGGCCAGCCCGCCGCGCCGGTCCTGCATCTTGCCCAGCAGCGGCTTGAGGATCTCGCGGAACCCCGCGACATTCGCCTTGATCCAGCCCGCGCGGTCCACGACGAGGACGGGGGTGTCGGACTCCGGGCCGCCCGAGACGGCCATCCGGGTGAACGAGCGGACGTGCTCCTCGGACGACTTGGCGTGCCGGCGCAACTCCGCGACGACGGCCCGGGCCTCGTCGCGGCTGACGTCGGGCCCCGGGCGCACCAGCCGTGTCGCGGTCGCGACCGCGAGATTCCAGTCGACCATCTCCATGCCACCGATGCTCGTCATGGCTTCACGGTACGTGGCCCGCGCGTCATCCGGGAGCGGACGAGGGCACCGCACACCCGGGCGCCTGGTGCCCCGTCACCGGCAGCCGCAGTTGGCGAGGGCCGACGCCATCTTGTCCAGGGCGCGTTGGGCGCCGAGGGCGTCGGAGGTGCCGTTGGTCATGAAGGCGAACACCAGCAGCCGGCCGTCCGCGTCCACGACCGTGCCCGCGAGGCTGTTGACCCCGGTGAGGGTGCCGGTCTTCGCGCGGACCACGCCCCGGCCGACCCCGTCCTGCGCGTAGCGGGTGCGCAGGGTGCCGCTGAAACCGGCCACCGGCAGCCCGGTGAGGACCGGCCGCAGCTCGGGGTGGCCGCGGTCGGCGGCCCGCACCAGCACCTGGGCGAGCAGCGCGGCGGATACGTGGTCGTCGCGGTTCAGCCCGCTGCCGTCCGCGATCCGCGCGCCCTCCAGCGGCAGCCGGAGCGCGCGCAGCCGGGCGGTCACGGCCCGCGCCGCGCCGTCGAAGCTCGCGGGCTCGCCGACGGCGATGGCGGTCTGCCGGGCCAGGGCCTCGGCGATGTCGTTGTCGCTGGTGGTCAGCATCCGCTCGACGAGCGCGGACAGCGGCTGGGAGCGGACGGCGGCCAGCGCCCGGGGGCGCTTCCCCGCCTCCCGCGACCGCGGTTCGCCCGCCACGTCCACGCCGCGGTCGCGCAGCATCGAGGCGAACGTACGGGCGGCGTCGGCCGCCGGGTCCTGGGCGCGCGGCGCCGGGCCGTGGTCGCTGTCGTCCAGCCGGCCCTCGTCGGCCATCAGGGGGGTGACGGGCGAGATGTTCTCGTTGGGGCCGATCGGGTGCAGCTTCGGTCCCGAGTAGAGCGAGGTGTCGAAGCCGAGCCGGACCTCGTCGCTGCCGCGCTTCTTGAGCGCACGGGCGGTGTCGTCGGCCAGTTGGCTCAGCGCGGCCGGGTGGCCGGAGCCCTTGACGGCGCGGGCGGTGAGGGTCGGGTCGCCGCCGCCGACCAGCACGATGTCCCTCTGGTCCGGACCCTGCACCACCGTCGTCCTGATCCGGTGGTCCGGGCCGAGGGCGGAGAGCGCGGCGGCGCCGGTCGCCAGCTTCACGGTCGACGCGGGGATCGCGGTCGTGCCCGCCTTGGCCCCGAACACCTGCTGACCGGTCGTCACGTCCATCACCGACGCCGAGCGCTCGCTGCCCAGCACCGGGTCGTTCAGCAGGGGTTCCAGGGTGTCCGCGAGCCCCGGGCCGGTGGGCGGCGGCACCGCGTCCTCACCGCTGTCCGGCGACGGCCGGGCGGCCGCCGCGCCGAGGGCGGCCAGCACGGGCGCCGCGCTGGGCGGGGACTTGGGCGGGCCGCCGTGACGCTCGCCACCTGTCGCCGGTCTCCCGGCCGCGCGGGCGCGTTCGGCCGTACGCTGGCCCGAGTCCCACGGCCCGGCCACGAGCACCGCACCGGCCGCGACCGCGAGACCGACCGCCGCGGAGACCGCCACCAACTGCCAGGTCTGCCGCTGCGCCCGTGTGGCCTGCCGCCACTGGCTCCGCACTCGGCTCCGTCCGCGGCTCAGCCACTCCCTGACCTGCCACGATCTGGCTTCAGGCACGACAGACCAGCCCCTTTCGCCACCACACACCTGCGTGGGGGACACTTAATCACCAGACGTATGTGTTGATCATGGAGGAGCCACCCGTGGAGTTCGACGTCACCATCGAGATCCCGAAGGGTTCGCGGAACAAGTACGAGGTGGACCACGAGACGGGCCGTATCCGTCTCGACCGTCGACTCTTCACTTCGACCAGTTATCCCGCGGACTACGGCTTCGTCGAGAACACCCTCGGCGAGGACGGCGACCCGCTGGACGCCCTGGTCATTCTCGACGAGCCGACGTTCCCCGGCTGCCTGATCAAGTGCCGTGCCATCGGCATGTTCAGGATGACGGACGAGGCGGGCGGCGACGACAAGCTGCTCTGTGTCCCGGCCTCCGACCCCCGGGTGGAGCACCTGCGTGACATTCACCACGTTTCCGAGTTCGACCGCCTGGAGATCCAGCACTTCTTCGAGGTCTACAAGGACCTGGAGCCGGGCAAGTCGGTCGAGGGGGCCGACTGGGTGGGCCGCGCCGAGGCCGAGGCCGAGGTGGAGGCCTCCATCAAGCGCCTTGAGGCGTCCGGCGGCCACCACTGAGTTCTGCGACGCGCCTGCGGGCGGGGCACCCAGGGGTGCCCCGCCCGCCGCGTTTCGCCCCGCCCCCGCCGGGCACCGGCCGCCCGCCGCGTTTTCGCCCCGCCCCCGCCGGGCGCCGGCCGCCCGGCGCCCGCCCGTGACCGCCGCCGCGCGCCGACCCCCTATGCGCCGCCCCCGGCGCCCCGGCCGGCCGCACCCCTGGCGCTGACGGGGCACGAGCAGGGAAGCGGGCAGCCAACCGCCACATGGCCCGCGACGTGGGCGTCGCCCCAGGGGCGACCGCGGACGGTACGCAACGAGCCCCCTCGGCCGCGCGCCCCTGACGTTCAGGGGACACCGCCGGGCAAACGGACCAGGCGGGTCCAGGGCCGGGGCATGGACCAAGGGGTTCCGCCGCTCGATACTTTGAGAACGTATTGGCTTGACCATGGGGAGAGTTGATGCGGATCATTCCGAGCGAGATCTCGAGCAACAC
>NZ_JBEXHC010000027.1:92365-105617 GCF_040607655.1 Streptomyces sp. NPDC005266 | reverse complement strand
CCTCATGCCGCCCCAGCTCTCCCAGCCGGATGGAGAGGTTGTTCAGGCTCGTGGCGAGGTTGGGCAGGAAGGCGTCGGGACGCGCCGCGGCCAGTTCCCGGCGGACGGTGACGGCTTCCTCGATGGCGGTCAGTGCGTCCTCACGCCGCCCCAGATCTCCCAGCCGGCCGGAGAGGTTGTTCAGGCTCATGGCGAGGTTGGGCAGGAAGGCGTCGGGATCGGTAGAGGCCAGGGCGCGGTAGTGGTCGGTGAGTCGCTGAGCGAGGTGGGCGGCTGTCTCGGCGAGGTTGTGGCTCGTGTGCGGGAGCCGGTCGGAGAGTTGCTGCAGGGTGTCGAGGGTGGTGTCGGGAGCATCGGTGATCCGGATCAGGGCGTGAAGGAGCGGTGTTGGGGTTTCGGTCTGGGTGGCGACCTCGATTGCTGCTGTCACCAGGGTGTCAGGGTGGCGAAGGCACAGTTCGGTGAGCAGGGGGGCAAGTGGGCGGCGCAGGGGTGGGTGGGTGGCGGCCCGGGTGGACATGGTCAAAAGCTGTCGGGCTTGGGCCTCGGTAGCTCCGGGCAGGATCCGGTCGGGCAGGTGGGGGTGGGCCAGCAGGTGGCGTCCGGTGAAGCGTTCGGCGAGTCGATCCGGCCGGAGACTGTCCCACACGCCGTCAGCGGTCGGGGGATACAGCCCGGTGATCCAGCGGTGCACGCTGCTGCGACGGTCCTCGCTCTGATCCGACAGTCCGGGAACCTTGGCGAGAAGCCTGTCGGCTTGTTGATGGTCGGGCGCGCCGAGCAGGAATGCGGCAGCCAGGGCGTGAGTGAGGGTGTCCATGGTCAGCGCGGGATGAAGCGCGCGAGCGACGGCGGAGTGTTCCCAATAGCGCCATTCGTGGCGCAACAGCCGGTCTTCCACATCCCGTGCATGTCCGGGACTTGATGCGGCATCGGGTGGCTGGGCGGCATCTAGGAGGTCGGCCAGGGCGGTCATGTGCAGGGTCAGAGCCGTGCTCATGCCCACCTGTTCCATCGCAGCCGCTGAGATGCTGTCGGTGAGCTGGTGGGCCAGTGCTGGCCAGTCGTGGTGTTGCCAGCCTTGGACGTAGGGGAGTTGTCCGGCGAAGCTGATGGCCGCCTCCCGGTAGGCGTCCAGCCGGTCCCGGGGCTCGGGTTCCAGGACCTTCAGGTGTGTGACGGGCGTGCCGTCCAGCAGTTCTTCGACTGCTGGGGTCTTGGCTTGCAGGGTCTGCCACCAGTCTCCCGCGGTACGGGCCAGCAACAGCACTTTCACCGGTGTGCCGGCGCCCATGCCGATGCCGTGCCGGGCCAGGGCCTGGCAGAGGTCGGTGAGCTGGGGGGTGCGGGTCTCGGCGTAGTCCACGACAATCAACACAGGCGCGGCGGCCGATGCCACCACATCCAATGAGCTGGCCGGAGCGTCGGCGCGCAGCCACAGCACCGCCCACCGGTCTTGATCGGCGAGCAGGGTGGCGAAGTGGTGGGCGAGTCGGGTCTTGCCCTCCCCGCCCGGGCCGTGGATCAGCCACGCCCCGAAACCCGGCAGACCAGCCCACGCACGCAGTTCGGTAAGGAACTCGTCGCGTCCACGGAAGGGGACGACCGCCCGCCGCGCCTTCAGCAGCGTCGCGGGAGAGGAAACCGCATGGAAGGCGGTTACGTTGCGGGTGTCGGTGACATCCGCCAGCCCCTGCCACTCCACCGCCTCCATCCCCGTGCCTGCCTCCGGCGCGTGCTGGGCCAGGGTGTCTCGGAAGGCAGGGATGTGCAGCAGCACGTACAGCGGAACGGCGTGCAAGCCGGCATGGGCCAGTCCGGCCAGGTCAGCAGCGATCACGCCAGTGAGTAGGTCACCGCAGAAGACAGCCGCCCCGGACAGGCCACCCCACGGGCTCCCATCCGTGGACTGAGGCGGGTGCTCGGCAACCGTGACGATGTGCCGGTTGTCGACCCTGCCGGTGACGGGATTGACCGTGCCGGTGGCCTGCCACAACTCCGCCGGTCTGTCGGGCCGCTGGATCATGTTCGGGACGCCCACGGTCTGGCATGTCGTTCCCGGCCGGCTGGTGACCAGTCGGCCCCATTGAACCGCCGGACTCGTGAGCGGTTGCCAGGCCGGGTCGTCGATCAGGAGCAGGGCGGCATCATCCCGGCCGCCCGGCGTACCACGCCACACCACCTTCGCCGTGTAACTCTCCTTCCGGCCCGGCCGGAAGAAACTCACTGCCCCATCCCGGGCCGGGACGACGTGAGCAGAGGTCAGCACCAGGCGGTCACTGATCACATAGCCCGAGCCTGGCCCGCTGTGGCCGTCGACGGCCACCACACGTTCACGAATCATCCCCGCCCCGATACATCTCACGCCGAGCCCCGGGCCCGGGATGAAGTCAGTCCTCGATCCGGTCTTCGACACTCCCCGGGCCCTGCTGCCGCTCAGGACTGCCGTGAACGAGGAGATCCCCGCCGCCGGGTTTCTTAGGAGTCAAGGCGATCTTCACCCGATGCGTACGGCCCCGCGCTATCCCGGCCTCCGCATCCGCGGACACCACCCATGCCTTGAACCCCGCCTTCACCTTGGCATCCGCTCGCAACTCCACCGCGAACTCAAGTTCCACCGGCCCGACTTGAAAGGCAAGGTTCTGCCCCGCACCCCGCGCCGCGGCTTCCAACAGTTCATCCCGCAACGCTGCCACCGCATCCGCCAGCTCAATCTCCATGCCGCCCTGCCCTCCCATCCAAGCGGCCCCTACAGCGCCCACGGCAGTACCGTCGCATCACGCCCCGCAGGGGATTGCACGTCGTAGAGGACCGCCATCCCACCGCATCGGTTCCACCCGTCACCCAAACGGAGTACGACGTGCAAGTGATGCCGTACAGAGGGCGCGCAGGTTGGGATGGCACGCCCCTCAATTGCTTGGGGCGGTACACCTCGGCGGCCCCAGGTGTCCCCCATTGGTCAGGAACGAGAAAAAGGCCTGCTCAGGCCGAAGGGGGCCAGCCCGCTGTAAATCTGCTGGCTTCGCCCCGGAACCTCTGCCTAGCTGCTGCGCTCCCGAGGCGCTGGGCGCGGAGCGTACGGCTGTAGGTGTCCAGCAGGGCCTCGCCGGTCTCGCATCCGGCGCCGGGGGTCAGGCAGCCGCGGCAGCCCGCGGCGTGGTCGATGGCCGTGCGCCACTCCTCCTCGGCCTCGACCCCGGGCGCGGGCTGCTGGGCCGCCATCAGGGTTGCTCCTGCGGCCTGGCCCGGAACGCCGTGGTGAGGTCACGCGGGCGGTCGCGCTGCGGGTAGTCGGTGTCGTGCCTGGGGCAGGCGTAGATGGTCGCGCTCGCGGCGCTGCTGCCGTGCTCCATCACGACTGGGATCGGCTTGTTGGTCGGCCGCTGGCAGCGGTAGCAGATGCGAGAGGTCACCGGACCGTCTCCTCCTCGGCCGAGCCGAGCTCGGCGACGGCCGCCTTTGCCAGCGCGTCGCGCAGCTGGACCGCGTCGGTGAGGTAGCGGCCGGGGCCGACCGGGATGCGCCAGTGCAGGCCGGGGCCGCTGGTGCGCGTAGCCGAGGGCACGCCGACATAGGTGACCTCGGCGTGGTGAGCGCCGAGGGCCTGCACGTGCCGTAGCCGCCGCCAGTACTGGGCGCGTCCTGGAGGGATGAGCCAGTACATGCTGCCGTAGTCGGCGATGACTGCGCCGGTCGCGTCACTGAGCAGCTTGAGGGCGCGTTCGCCTATGGGGACCGGGGCGCGTACAGCGTCCCAGTGCGGGCCGACTTCGACCATCTCTACGTCGCTGCCCGTCGGTGGAGTCCAAGGCGCGGGTGTTCTGCTGTGGGTCTGCACGGGAGCCCCCGGCGTCATCGGTGATCAGGTGATAACCGAGCGTAAGAGCGCCGGGGGCGGAGAAGGGGCAGAGATTCTGCCCCTCGAACGTCGGTTCAGGCTGCCAATACTCCGATCTTCACAGCGAGTTCCGCAGCTCGACGGCGATGCGCCGGGCACTTCGACTCGGTCTCCTCCAGGATGATGCGCCGGGCGTATCCGTTGTAGCGGATCGTCTCCGGCGCAGCTTCGTACGCCTTGTCCAGCGTCGCCAGCGCGGCCTCCGGCTGCCCGTCCAGCTGGTAGCCGCGGGCCTCCTCGATCCGGTGCCGGGCCCGGCGCGGCCGGGAGGGGATCGTCGCGGCGTCCGCCGCCGCGGCCTGCCGAACGGACTCCCCGCCCGCGTGTAGCTCGACGGCTACCGTGACCGCGTGCGCGCCCATGATGGCCTGGGAGAAGGACGTCACCGGGTGGTAGTAGCCGGTGGGCAGCGTCTTGGCCGTCTTGCGGGCGGTGTCCCAGTAGCCCCACGCCGTGCCGGTGTCCCCGCGGCGGGCAGCGGTGTACCCGGCCTCGAACTGCAGCGCGCCCGCGATGGCTCGCACATCGTCTGATGCCTCTGGCAGCAGCGGTTTGAGGTAGCGCAGCGTCTCCATGATGATCGCGTCGGCTGCGTCGAAGTGGGCGGGGCCGCTGTCGCGGTGGGCCTGTGCGGTGAGCCAGGCGGCGACGCCGATGGCGTGGGGGTCCTCGCTCTCCTGGGCGGCGACCATGCCGCGTTCGGCCACGCGCCAAAGGAGCGCGGAGTCGGGCTGGTAGGCGATGAAGAACTGGGACAGCGAGTAGACCTCGGAGAGTACGGTTTGCGCTGCCCGGCGGTCCTCGGCCCGGTCGGACTGCCGTACGGCGAGTTGGGCGTCCCGGATGAGGTGCGGGAGGAGCCCGCCGATCACGTCGCGATGATTGGGGGCGGAGTGCCGGGAAGACCAGGCGCTTGCGAGACGCGCACTGAGGTGCGATGCGGACGGTGCCTCACGGTCGGTACTGAGGGGGAAGGTGTTGATCGCGGCGCGCACAGCGGGCAGCTTGGCGTGGCCGGGGCCGACGAAGAGGTCGATGGACTTGGTCTGGTCGCCGGTCAGTTCAGCGAGGTCGCGCACCCGGAGGACCTCAGCAATGCGCAGGATCATGGGGAGGGCAGGCGTGTGCAGAGTTCCGTTCTCGACCTGTTTCACCCAGCTCGGGGACCTGCCGAGGAGCCCAGCGAGGAGGGTGCGGCTCATGCCCCGGCGGGTGCGGAGGACTTGCATGCGCTGGCCGAAGACCAGCGGGTGGTCCAGTGGGTCAGAGGTAGCATCAGATGGCATGGCCTTGCCTCTCTCTGTCCAGCTCGTCACTGCCAGGGTATGGGGCAGGGCCCTTTTCGCGTGAGGCGGTTCACTCTCAGGCACGACGAGAGCCCCCGCACGTCCAGCCGTGCGCATCGTGGTCCTGGATCTGAGCGCTCTGTCCGGTCAGCGCCTCCAGCTTCGAGCCACCCGGGTCACAGCGTCGTGCAGCGATCTCATCTCCTGATACATCCGCGCCGAGCTGATGTAGCCCCCTGGTCAATGTCAGCTCCATGAGTGGTCGTCGGGTGACCGATGCGACAACCGGTGTTATGCGGGGACCAAGCATGCGGTGCATGCGATCAGCGAAAGCTATTCGGCGCATTGGCCGGGGCTGCCATCGGGTGGGCGAGTTGTTCCTTTGGCTGCGCCTTTGCCCGGAACCAGGGCGACCTGCGTTTCTGCCGGGTCTGAGTAGTTTCCGCAGTTCACGGTCCGCCGTCGATCGTCGACGGTCGGTTCTCGAGGATGTGGTGTCAGTCCGGCTTCAGTGAATCTCCACATCGAAGGCACAACTGCGGCACGGGGTTTGCCGGATCGACACAAAGGCCCGCCGAATGGTGTTCCGTTCGTGCGGAGTGTCCCGTTCCGGACTGCCGTGGCAATACCGGTCGTCGTCCAGTATGTAGAGAAGCTGCCGCCAATTCGTGTTCACAGCGGCACGGATGTCGCTGTGGCGGGGGGTCGATTGATTGGATGCCCGGCGTGCTCCGTGATTGGATCCATTGCGCCGCTGGGGCCGTGCGGAGGTTTCCGGAAACGGATGTCGCACGCCTGCGGTCGCGGCCCGCCGCCTGTCCCCAGCGGGGCCGCTCCCCTGTGAATATCCATGTGAAGGGAAGTTTCACCATGAACTCCGCTCCCCAGGTTCAGACCGCTGAGCTCACCGACGCCGAGCTCGACAACGTGGCCGGCGGCCTGGCCGGTGGCCTGGCCCCGCACGGCAGCCTCACCGTCGGCTCCACCACGGTCAGCGACGCCGATGTTCTGGCTCAGGTCGACGCGGTCAAGGGCCAGGCCCTGAGCACCCTCGGCCAGGCGCCCCACGTTGGCGGCAGCTTCTCCGTCTGACCGGCACCTGACCGCCGGTCGACGAAGGGCCGGCCCGGAGGAAACCCTCCTGGGCCGGCCCTTCCGCTTGTGCCCCGGGCAGGAGGATTCGACCTGCGGTGTTCACGACTTCTTCAGGGGGTGGGTTCAGCTCGGGAACCTACCGTCTGGTAGATCATTCCCCACGAGGTAACCACTCGTGACGTGAAGTGCCACGCGAGGTAACGTGCCTCGCACACTCTCGGCCAGCTGGCCGATATGCAACCAGGGACTGTTATGCAGGAACCTTCGATGCCGCCCGCTCATGCCCACCAGCAGATGACGTCAGCCGACGCCCACGCGTGGCATGTTCCGGACAATCCGCCAAAGGGTGGCCAGAGCGGTGCGGTTCAGCGCCGCATGGTGCTTCTCGCGGTGGTGCCTGCCGGGCTGGTAGCGATCACCGGAGCCGCGGCCGCCGCCCTGATGTTCGCCGCGGATGTGGCCCACGTCGACAGGGGCGCCTTCTGGGGGCTGTTCACGGGCGTGTCGCTGTTCATCTGCTCGATCCTCATGGGGGCGGGGCTGTTCGCCTCCGCGAGGGCGCGGGAGGTCACGGGCCGCTATGCCGAGCTGAGCGACTTCGCGGCGCGCGGCCAAGCCGAACTGGCCGCGCTGCGCCAGCAGATCGAACGTGGCCAGCAGTTGGTACGGCGTCAGCAGGACCCGACGGCGCAGCCGGCGGGGGACGCCCTCGATCGGCTCGGGCATGAGATCGCGTCCGCTCAGCGCGCCGCCGAGGCCGCCGTTGTGGAGCTGGCGGCGCGGGCCCGGGGCGGCGAGCAGTTCGAGGTCTTCGCCAATCTGGCCCGACGGCTGGAGTCCTTGGTGCACCGCGAGATCGGGCTGCTGGACGACCTGGAGAACGAGGTCGAGAACCCGGACCTGCTCAAGGGCCTGTTCCATGTGGACCACCTGGCGACCCGTATCCGGCGGTACGCCGAGAACCTCGCCGTTCTCGGCGGCGCCGTCTCGCACCGCCAGTGGACCCGCCCGATCAGCATGAGCGATGTGCTGCGTTCGGCGGTTGCCGAGATCGCGCACTACTCGCGGGTCAAGCTGGTGCCTCCGGTGGACGGGACGCTGAGGGGGCACGCGGTCGTCGACGTCGTCCACCTGCTGGCCGAGCTGGTGGAGAACGCCACGGTGTTCTCGCCGCCCCAGACCCAGGTGCTGCTGCGTGCCGAGCACGTCAACGCCGGGCTGGCGATCGAGGTCGAGGACCGCGGCCTGGGCATGACCTCCAGCGAGCGGAAGCAGATGAACGCCCTGCTCGCTTCCCCCGACGGGATCGCGCTGGGGGAGTTGCTCCAGGACGGCCGCATCGGTCTGTACGTGGTCTCCGCGCTCGCCCGGCGGCACGGCATCGCCGTACAGCTGCAGAGCAATGTCTACGGCGGTACGCAGGCGGTGGTGGTGCTGCCGCACGAGCTGCTGGGCCAGCCCGAGGACGGGGCGGAATCACAGCAGCAGCCGTCCGGCGTCACCGCCCCTGTCGTCGACTCGGCGGAACGAGCCCGCGGGGAGGACGCGCCCGCGGCCCGAGGCCCCGTGCCCGTCCCCGCACCGGCATCCACGGCCGCACCGGCATCCACGGCCGCGCCGACGCCCGCGCCCGCATCAACACCGGCACCTGCGCCCGCAGCTGCCCCGGTCCCCGCGCCGGCGGCGGCCCCCGCGCCGGTAGCCCCACCCGGACCCGCGCCGGTAGCCCCACCCGGACCCGCGCCGGTAGCCGGACCCGCGCCGACAGCCGCCCCCGTGCCGGTAGCCGCACCCGCGCCGGTAGCCGCACCCGCACCCGCGCCCGAGCCGCCCCGTGCCCCCGCCCCGGGCCCCACGTCGGAAGGTGGCCGCCCCGCGCTTCCCAAGCGCCGCCGTCAGGAGCACCTCTCCCCGGAACTGCGGCAGCCCTCCCAGGCCGCTGCGGTGGCGCCGGAAGAAGTCGAGCACGATCCCGGCCTGATGGCCGCCTTTCAGACCGGCATCCGGCTGGCCGAGGAATCCACGGACGTGAAAGAAATCAGGGAAGCCGAAGAGCCCCCCGAAACCCATGCTAATTGAGGAGAAGTGCGCGATCGTGGCGAGCGAAGATCTTTCTTGGCTTTTGAGCGGCCTGGTGCAGCGCGTACCGCATACCCGAAGCGGATTGCTGTTGTCTTCGGACGGTCTGGTGATGGCTTCGGACGGCCTGGACAAAGACGCGGCGGATCATATGGCGGCGTTGGCCAGCGGGCTCTATTCGCTGGCCCGCAGCGCCGGCAAGCGATTTGACGACGGCGGCGATGTGCGGCAGGTCGTGACCGAACTCAGCAACTCGATGCTGTTTGTCTCCGCGGCCGGGCAGGGCGCCCTGTTGGCGGTGCTCGCCGGGCGTGAAGCGGACGCGTCGGTGCTGGGCTACGAGATGGCCATGATGGTCAAGAGCGTCCGTCCCCATCTGGGGGCCCCTCCCCGGCAGTCGGTGGAGCAGTGAGACATGGCGGATGCCCCGGATGGGCCCTTGCTCGACGAGGCGGCCGGGCGGCTGGTCCGCCCGTACACCGTCAGCGACGGACGCACCGAACCGACCTGCCACTTCGACTTGATGACCATGGTGGCGGCCACCGGTACCGCGCTTCGGGGCACACTCGGACTGGATCACGCACATGTGCTTGAGCTGTGCCGGACGCCGGTCACGGTGGCTGAGATCGCGGCGCACACCCGGATGCCCGCAACGGTGATCAAAGTGCTGCTGTCCGACTTGCTGGAGCGTGGCGCGGTCGTCATACGGCCGTTCAGCATGGCACCGGGTGGGCCACGTCCCACTCCCGATCTAGAACTATTGGAGGCGTTGCGGGATGGGCTCCTCAAACGACTCTGAGGCGCCCGGCGCCGAGTCCCTGCCGATGGGGATCAAGATCCTTGTCGCCGGGGGCTTCGGGGTGGGCAAGACCACCCTTGTGGGAGCGGTCAGCGAGATCGAGCCGTTGTCCACGGAGGAGCTGCTGACCGAGGTCAGTGCCGCCACGGACCGGCTGGACGGGGTGGAGAACAAGGCCACCACCACGGTCGCGATGGACTTCGGCCGGCTCACCCTCAGCCCCCAGCACGTGCTGTATCTGTTCGGCACGCCCGGTCAGGAGCGCTTCTGGTTCATGTGGGACGAGATGTCGGCCGGTGCGCTCGGCGCGGTGGTGCTTGCCGACACCCGCCGCCTGGACCACTGTTTCGCGGCGGTCGACTTCTTCGAATCGCGTGGCATCGACTTCCTCGTCGCGGTCAACGAGTTCGACGGGGGGCACCGCTATCAGCCGGACGAGGTGCGGGCGGCACTCGACCTCAGACCGGAGGTGCCGGTGGTCGCGTGTGACGCTCGCCTTTCCAGCTCCGGCATCCGGGTTCTACTTTCCCTCGTGCAACATCTGATCAATTCAAGGAGTTCCCATGGCAGCGATGGGGTACAGGCCTCCCTCCGCAGCGGAGAGAGGGATCGCCATGCGTCATCTGCTTCTCCCTCCGGATGACCCCGAGGCCCAGGCCCGGTCACGCCGGCTCCAGGAATTGGGGATCGAGGACAAGCCCGTTCCGGAGTACGACGAGTTCGCCCGTGAACTGGCGCAGCGCACCGGGGGTTGCTACTCGGGCGTCAACTTCTTCATCGACGCGAACCGTCAGTACTACGGGGGCCTGTACAGCGCGGCCTCCGACACCCACGTGCGGCTGGATTCCCCCCTTCTCGAGGAGCCCGTGCCCGGCCGGGTGATGCCGCGCGACTTCGACATCGGCTTCTGCCCGCATGTGGTCAGGCGGCGCAAGGCCCTGGTGCTGGAGGACGTCCGTGACTTTCCGCGCTTCGCCGGGAATCACGTGGTCGATGCGATTGGGATCCACTCCTACCTGGGAGCGCCCCTGATCGATTCCACGGGCATGGTGCTGGGCACGATCTGTGTGGTGGACCAGGACCCGCATCCCTGGGGTCACGAAGGGCTGGAGACCATCAAGACCATGGCCGCTGAGCTGGTGGAGCGCATCGAGCGGGCGGCGGGCGAGTCGTGAGGGAGCCTGCCTGTCCCTCTCGAGTGCTCCGCCTCCCCGTCGAGCGTTGCGCAGCTCTGCCCCCTGCCCGCCTGACCGGAGCCGGCGCACGTCACCGGTACCGGTCGGGACCGTCGGGCTGGGGGCAGGGGATCTCAGCGGTCTGAGGACGGCTTCTCTCCCATGGCCACACGCAGCCAGTCGAGGGAGCCCTGGTTCAGGAGTTCGTCGGCCAGACGCCTCCCGGTGTGCGTCACCAGGCGGCCACGGCTGTTGTCGATCCATCGCCGGGCGTTCTCATAGCCCTGGGACACATACTCGACCCCCTGCACAAGGCATTCGAGCTTGTCCGCGTCCCGGGCGCAGACGGCCTCGGGTGACGTGTTCGCCTCGTACTCGCCCACGAGTTCCCGCACCGTGGAGGCGAGAGCTTCCGGCATGCCGGAGGTCTGGTCGGCGGTCACCACGGTCGGGTCGGCGCTGGGGGCGTACTTCTTGGCCAGGTGGTTCACATCCCCCGTGCGCGTTTCCTGCGAGTCATGCCAGACGGCCATGAGCGCGGCCCGCGCGGGATCGGCGCCCTCCAGCCGGGCGATGATCGAGGCGATCAGCGCGGTGCGCCAGGAATGCTCCGCGACGCTTTCCGGATCCCGTACCCCGGCCATCCACCAGCCGGTACGCCGGGCGTGCTTCAGGGTGCCGGCCTCGAACAGGAAGCGTGCCACCGCGTGCAGGTCATCAGCCACGGTCCATCTCTCCTCTCACTGCTCCGTTTTCGGGTCGCGGCTGTCCAACATCTCCGGCGGCCGATGAGTTTCGCGTCTTCCGCGGGCCGGACAGGTCCTCGTCAAGCGAACGCATCCGCAGAGGCGCCCTCTGCCGCGGGCGAATCTGCTGCGGGCCGAGATTCCTTACGTGGCGCCATGGCCGGGCCGATGGTGGAGGGAACGCGGTCGATACCGACCGGCCGCGGGTGACCGCCACGATCGGGAGGACCGATGCGAACATTCGCCACCGGCTGGAATCCAGCCCAGAGCCCGCGTGCCGCCGAGGGGGATACGGCGCCGACGCGTTTCGACGACCATCTGGCCGCGCAACTCCTCACGCAGCGGATCGTTTTCCTCGGCACTCAGGTGGACGAGGTGTCCGCGAACCGGGTCTGCGCCCAGATGTTGCTGCTGTCGGCGGAGGATCCGCGGACGGATATCAGCCTCTGCATCAACAGCCCCGGTGGGTCGGTGACGGCAGGTCTGGCCATCTACGACACGATGCGGTTGATTCCGAATGACGTGTCGACGCTCGCGATGGGGTTCGCCGCGAGCATGGGGCAGTTTCTGCTCACCGTGGGGGCGGCGGGAAAGCGGTACGCGTTGCCGAATTCGCGGATCATGATGCATCAGCCGTCGGCCGGGATCGGGGGGAGTGCGGCCGATATCGCGATTCAGGCCGAGAATCACGAGTTCATGAAGCGGGCCATCGAGCGGATCATGGCCGAGCACACCGGGCAGAGCGTGGAGACGATTTCCCACGACGGTGACCGCGACCGGTGGTTCACGGCGGAGCAGGCGAAGGAGTACGGGATGGTCGACGGGGTCGTCGAGGCGCTCGACGACGTGCGGCCGGCCGGTTCGCGGCGACGGATGGGGATCTGACATGGGGCAGTACACGATTCCGACCGTGGTCGAGCGCACCACGCAGGGGGAGCGGGCGTACGACATCTACAGCCGGCTGCTGTCCGAGCGCATCATCTTCCTCGGCACCGAGATCGACGACGGGGTCGCCAACGTCGTCATCGCGCAGCTGCTCCATCTCGAGTCGTCGAGCCCGGAGCAGGAGATCGCCATCTACATCAACTCGCCGGGCGGCTCCTTCACCTCACTGATGGCGATCTACGACACGATGACCTTCGTGACCGCGCCGATCTCCACGTTCTGCGTCGGTCAGGCGGCCTCGACGGCGGCGGTGCTGCTGGCCGGGGGCGACGCCGGGCGGAGGTTCGTACTCGAGCACGCTCGGGTGCTGCTGGGGCAGCCGGTGAGCGGTGGTCAGCAGGGGACCGTCTCGGACCTCAGCCTGCAGGCCAAGGAGATGCTGCGGATCCGCTCGCAGGTCGAGGAGGTGCTGGCCCGGCACACCCCGCATGACGTCACGACCCTCCGCGCCGATATGGATCGCGACAAGGTCTTCACGGCGGAGGAGGCGGTGGCGTACGGGCTCGCCGACGAGGTGCTGAGCCGGCGGATGGTCAGGGTGTGAGGGCGCGGGTGTGAGGGCGCGGTGTGAGGGCGCGGTTGTGAGGTGGTGAGGGCGCGGGGGTGAGGCGTCAGGCGGCCAGGCGTACGTCGCCCCGCCGCCCGGCGTGCCCCGCGCGTCCGACGCTTCGCGTCGCCAGGGACGTCGCCGTGCCGTCGCGGCGCCCAGCGCCCGGAACGGTGGAGGTGAGGCGGGCGAGCTCGCCCTGGGCGAGGGCGAGGAGTTCGGCCAGGCCGAGGCCGAGGGCGTGGGCGGCGGCCGCGAGGACTTCGGACGATGCCTCCTTGCGGCCGCGCTCGAGCTCGGAGAGGTACGGCATCGAGATTCGGGCCTGGTCGGCCACGTCCTTGAGCGTCCGCTCCTGGGCGAGGCGCTCGCGGCGCAGAACACCGCCGACGATATGCCGCCACAGCGGCTCCTTGACCGGCTCCCTGGTCTCGGGGCCGGTGGCGTCGGCGGGGTCCGCCGTCGCCGGGCGCAGGGGAATGACGCGGGCGCGGTTCGACGCGTGGCTGCTCACCCCTTCAGCGTAGAAGCGTTGTGCCGGGTGGGAAGGGAACGGCGTTCTGCCCTTGGCGAATCGCGCGGGTCGGTTTCCGGTCCTGAGGTGCCGGTGACCGCGAGGCCGGGCCCGTTGTCAGTGGCGGCCTCTACCGTGTTGCTTGTCCTTATTCACGCTTGCTGGGCT
>NZ_JBEXHC010000027.1:83310-92268 GCF_040607655.1 Streptomyces sp. NPDC005266 | reverse complement strand
GCTGCATGCGGACTCGGACACGGCGGGGCCGGACCCAACAGCGCGGGTCCGGCCTCCGCCGTGTGCGGACCGCCCGCCCTCGAGGACGTGACGCGCAACTCGGGCGGGTAGCCGGTCCAGCGCGGTCTTGCTGGGCTGCATGCGGACTCGGACACGGCGGGGCCGGACCCAACAGCGCGGGTCCGGCCTCCGCCGTGTGCGGACCGCCCGCCCTCGAGGACGTGACGCGCGACTCGGGCGGGTAGCCGGTCCAGCGCGGTGGCGCGGGCAGGTGGGCCGTGTCGGCCGTGTCGTTGGTGAAGAGGACGGCGGGCGGGCGGCCGGGTAGCGGGTAGCGGGTAGCGGATGACCGTCAGGGCCGCGTGGCAGTGGTTGGGGCCCGGCCAGCGCCACTTGGGCGCGTCCAGCGCCACTTGGGCGCGTCCAGCGCGGCGCGGACGAGCCAGGCGATGGGGCTCATCACCAGACGGTCCGGAACGGAAAGGATCTCCTTGTGCCCGCGATACGGTCCCTCCGGACGCCGTATCGCGGCCACGCATATGCGCACCGGGCTTGCCCAGGTCCGCTGGAGACGTCACCGTTGTCCCCCCGGGCACGCGCCGCGCGCCCGCATTCGACTGGGGACCGGAGGTGCCATGGACCCGATCGTTCCACCCCTCGTTCCACCGTATGAGACCGTCGGCCAAGGGCCGAACCATGTGATGGCGGTGCACGGCTGGTTCTCGGACCGCGCCGCGTACGCCGCGATGCTGCCGCACATCGACCGGCGCGCCTTCACCTACGTCCTCCCCGATCTGCGCGGTTACGGGGAGGCGCGCGACCTCCCCGGCGCGTACACCACGACCGAGGCCGGCCACGATCTGCTCGCGCTCGCCGATGAGCTCGGTTGGGAGCGGTTCTCGCTCGTCGGCCACTCGATGGGCGGCGCGGTCGTCCAGCGCGTCGTGGCCGCGGCCCCGCACCGCGTCCGGCGGCTGGTCGGGGTCGCGCCGGTGCCCGCCGGCGGGGTGCCGATGGAGGGCGAGCAGTGGCAGCTGTTCGCGGGCGCCGCCGAGCGCCCCGAGAACCGGCGGGCGATCATCGACCTCACCACCGGCGGGCGCCACCCGGCCGCGTGGCTGGATCTGATGGTGCGGCACTCGCTGGAGCACAGCGACGCCAAGGCGTTCCGGGCCTGGCTGGACTCCTGGGCGCTGGAGGACTTCCACGAGGAGATAGAGGGTGCCCGGGTGCCGGTCCGGGTCGTGGTGGGCGCCCATGACCCGGCGCTCACGGCGGACGTGATGCGGCAGACCTGGCTGCGCTGGTACCCCAACGTCGAACTGGTCGAGCTGGCGTGCGCCGGGCACTACCCCGCCGATGAGACCCCGCTGGAACTCGTGCGGGCCGTGGAGGACTTCATCGCGGCTGACGCGTAGCCGGTGCGGTGGTGGCGGGTACGGCCGGGGACGGGTCCGCGGAAGCGATGGGGGACGCCGGAAGGGACGGCGAAAGGGAGGGTGAGGCCGTCGAGGGCGGGGCGGAGGAGGGCGAGGCGGAGGGACTGCCGGAGTTCTTTCCGGTGCCGGAATTTTTACCAGCGCTGTGTCTGGCCTCGCTCTCCTGGTACTTCGCCTCGCTCTTCCGGTACTGGGGGAGCAGCTCCTTCACGATCTTGTCCACATAGCCGCGCGTCTCCTGGATCTTCGGGATGCCGCGCGCCCTGAGGACCGCGTTCGGCCCCGCGTTGTAGGCGGCGAGCGCGAGCCTGGTCGCGGCGAGCCTGGTCTCACTGCCCGGGATCACCTTGACCACGCTGTAGAGATGACACATGTAGCGCGCCTGGGAGGGGATGGCGTCCCGGGGCTCCCAGATGTCGGCCTTGCCGTCGCCGTTGCCGTCCCGGCCCCACTCCTTCCAGGTGTCCGGGGAGAACTGCGAAATGCCCTGGGCATGCCCCGAGTCCGCGTCCGGCCGCCAGCCGCTCTCCGCGTCGATCTGCGCGGCCAGCAGCGGCACGCTCAGTGAGGGACAGACCCGGGCCGCCCCCTCCACCACGGGGCGCCGGGAGTCGGGGATCACCGGAAGCTTGGGCTCCGATGGCGCGGTGAGATGCCGTACGACAAGGACCGCGGCGACGACCAGGGCGAGGCTCGCGAGAAACGCCGCGACCAGCCCGGCAGCACGGGTCAGCATGCCGGCACCGGCAGGAAGGGGGTACGCATGGGGGGGACGGTAACCGGAATTCCGGGCCGAGTCGTCATCGCTCGCCGACACGGGACCTAGGAGGCATGGTGGGCCCGGGGCGCTCCCACCGGACCGGCGGGGGCGGGCAGCGGACCGGCCTCGTCCTCACCAGGCCGCTTCATCACGTAGGCCGCGCCCGCACCCGCCGCGAAGAGGGCGAGCACCGAGACCGCCGTACCCAGCCAGGTGGCGCCGAGCCACTGTCCGCCGACATAGCCGAGGGCCACGCTGTACGCCGCCCACGCCAGCCCGGCCACCGCCGACCACGGCAGGAACTCCGTGACCCTGCGGTGGGCCGCGCCCGCGCTCAGGCTGACGACCGAGCGCCCGGCGGGCGCGAAGCGGGCTATGACGACCAGTGGGCCGCCGCCGCGCACGATGGCGGTGCCCAACTTCTCCTGCGCGGAGGTGAGTCGGCGCGAACGCGCGATGGCACGGTCGAGCCGGTCGCTGCCGCGCCAGGCCAGCCGGTAGGCGACCATGTCGCCGAGGACGGAGGCGGTCGCCGCGCACAGCACGAGCGCGAACATGGCCGGAAAGTCGGCCGCGCCCGCCCGGCGCACCACCCCGACGGCGTCGACCGTGGTCCCGGCGGCCGCGGTGGCGGCGGTGATGACGAGGACTCCGCTGGGCAGAACGGGCAGAAAGACGTCGAGAAGGACCGATGCCGCGATGACCGCGTAAATCCATGGGGTGTTGGTCAGCGACCCCAAATGTTCCAGCAACGTTTCTCCCGATCCCGTTCCCCCCGCTGCGCATGTCGCCGGGAAGCGGCAGACGCCAGCCTGTACAGCCATACAGCGTACGCCTGCGACTCGTGAGGATACCGGTAAGGGGTGATGATGTTGTTCGAATCACGCCATGCGGGGCACGTGCCCCGCATGGCCTGAGACCTGACATGACGTGTATCAGACCGCGCTCGGCCGGCGCTGGGCTTCGGCCGAGGTGGCCGACTCCCGCGAGGAGCCCATGAACCGGTCCAGCGCCCAGGGGCCGGGGCCGGTGAAGACGAGGAGCAGAAGCGCCCAGCAGAACGTCGCGGCGAGTTCGCCGCCGTTCTGAATGGGCCACAGCTTCTCCGGCTGGTGCTCATGGAAGTACGCATAGGCCATCGAGCCCGAGGAGATGAACGCAGCGCTGCGGGTGCCGAGGCCGAGCAGCACCAGGGCGCCGCCCACGAGCTGGATCACCGCGGCGTACCAGCCGGGCCACGTGCCCGCGTCGACGGTCTCGCCGGTGCCCATCATGCCGCCGAACCAGCCGAGCAGGGACGAGGCGCCGTGGCAGAAGAAGAGCAGGCCGACGACGACGCGGAAAAGGGACAGAACGTACGGTCTGCCGTTGTCCAGGACTTCACTGAGGGTGCGCGGGGCGACGGGAGGCATGGGGACGTGCTCCTTGTTCCGGGGACGGGAAACAGCGGAGTCGTCAGGTTAGGGTGACCTCACTTGTGCTTGCAAGTTCAAGTTTTTGCCAATGCCGGGCCCCGGAAGGCGTGCTGAAAGCGTCCGAAAGCCGCCTCCTCAGAGTCCTGCCGCGCACATCGGCGCGTTTTCCTCCCAGGGCGGCGCCGTCACCGCGACGCGCAGTACCGCACGTGCCACCGCGTCCGTGTCGCACAGGGTGACGGAGTTCACCCCCGGCCGGGCCCCCGCGGCCGTCACCCAGTGGACGCCCTCGGTCGGCACCCCGATGGCGAAACGGCGCGGATGCGGCTGTCCCTGAGCGTCCACCAGCCGGTAGGGGGCGGCGGTGACATCGAGCCCGCCCGTCTCATAGCTCTCCACCCGGTGCGGGCGGCACTGTCCGGTGCTCAGCAGATGGCTCAGCAGCGCATCGGCCGTCCGTCGCAGATCCGGCTCCGGCAGCCGCGCCTCGATCAGCGTCGTCACCGTCACGGGAGGTCCCGGCACCTCGGCCGACCGGGCGGCGAATCCGGCGCCGCGCCCGTCGTGGTCAGGGGACTCCATGGACACGTCCAGCCGCGGGCCGAGGATCCGGAGCACCCCGGCTTCGATCAGCGCGGCCATCTCCTCGATCCGGCGGCGCGGCGGCCCGATCGAGAGGAACGCGTTCAGCGGGGTGTACCAGCGGTCGAGATGGGCCTGTCGCGAGGCGCCCGTCAGCCCGCCGTGATCGACGATCTGCCGTACCTCGTTGCGGAGATCGCGCAGGACGTCCAGGGCCGCCTTGACGGGGCCCGCCACATTGCCGAGGCGGGCGTGTGCCACATCCTGGCGCGCGTAGGCCAGCAGCCAGCGCTGGAAGTCCTCACGGTCCGTGAACTCGTGCCCCTGGTGCGGCTGGGACACCGTGTCCCAGGACCAGTGCTCGCTCTCCGGAATGCCGAATTCCGTCAGCACGGCGGCCTCTTCGGGGCTGCCGTGCTCGGTGGCCAGAAAGCGACTCCTGAAGCACGGTGGGCGGGAAGGGGCGACGGGAGAGGGGGTGGGAACGCCGGGCGCGCGGAGGGCCAGCAGCGCCTCGTAGTAGACCGTCTCGGCCTCCTTGGCCACCAGCGGCCATATCTCCGTCAGGAAGTCCGGCGGCTCACCGGCGTCCGCGCGCTTGCGGAACTGGGCGAGGACATCCGGGGTGAGCAGCAGCGGGGTGTGCCTGCCGCAGGGCCCCTTCGCGTTGTCGCCGCGCGCGTGGTACGGAATGCCGCGCCGCGACCCCGCGTACAGCCGTGGCTCACGGCCCGAGGGCCGGTAGACCAGCCCGCCGCCCTGCGGATGCGGGGCGAAGGTGCCGCCCCGGCCCGCCGTCAGCAGCGCCATGTGGTCGAAGAAGTTGAGGCCGAGGCCGCGCAGCAGCACCGGTTCGCCGGGTGCGATGAGCGACAAGTCGACATCGGCGGGGTTGGCGGGCGGGTAGTAGCGCAGCCCGTACCGCTCGGCGTGCGCCGCGTACCGCCGCTCCGTCTCGTCGGCGGTCGCGGGCAGATGGCCCTGGGCGAGGACGGCGGTGTCCAGCCCCTCGATCCGGGTGCCGTCGTCGAGCGTCAGCGCCTGCCGGCCGCCGGGTTCTTCGTCGAGCCGTACGGCGCGAGCCGGATGCACCCGGACGGTGACCGTGGCGGGGGCGCTTCCTACGACCTCGCCGAACACCCACTCCAGATAGCGGCCGTAGAGGGCGCGGCTCGGATAGTCGTCCGGGCCGAGCCCGGGCGCCAGTCCGCCGGCGGCGGCCCATTCGTACAGGCTCGGCCCGGTCCGTACCGGTCCGCCGCATTCGACGCTGTCATCGGTGAACAGGGTCACCTGCGAGGCCACGGTGTTCATCAGCAACTCGCCCGGCTGGGCGGTGCGCCACACCCGGCCCGCACCGGGCGGGGAGGGATCCACCATGTGCACGGTCAGCGGGGTATGAGGCGTCAGCTCGGGAGCCGAGGCACAGATGCGCTCCAGCACGCTGGTGCCGCGGGGGCCGGCGCCGACGATGGCTATGGCGTGGGGGTCTCCGGCCAAGGTGGGTGTCTCCCGGGGCAGATGTGACGCAGGAACCGCGCCCATCATGGCCGGTTGTTCCACCGGAATCGAGCAGTGTCCGGAACCTTCTACTCCGCTGTGGGGCGGATCACATCCTGGGATGGCTGACGGGGGTTTATGTCGCGGGTTGGGTGTGCTGCGCCTACCAGTCCGTTGACAGCTTCGTCACCAGCCGGGGCCCGCCGGTCCCTCCGTTCGCCTGGGCCTGCTCAAGGCGCAGCTGGGCGGCGCGGCCCCGCAGGGTCAGGGTCATCAACTGGTTGCCGAACCACGGGCCGCCCGTTTTGCGCCAGCGCAACCGGGAGCGCGGGACGCGGCCGTGGCGGGTGAAGAGACGGCCGATCGCCCGCCCCGCCGCGCTCCAGCCGAAGCGGAAGCCGAACCGGATCGGTGCCCCGATGCTGTTGTGGACCGGCGAACAGGTCAGCTGCCGCACCTGACTGCCCGGCCGGTGCGGCAGGCGCGACCAGTCGGCCTCCGCGATGTACGCGTGGTGCACATCGCCCGACAGCACACTGATCGTCGCCGGCGCCCCCGACGCACCGCCCACCTCCGCGATCAGATCGGTGAGCTCGTCGAAGGAGTCCGGGAAGGCGGCCCAGTGCTCCAGATCGCCGCGCTGCCGCAGATCCTCGCCGATCCGGCCCCAGCGCGCACCGCGTCTCCCGCCGCAGACCGAGGCGTTCCACTGCTCCACGTCGTGCACGAAGTGCGGCAGCAGCCAGGGCAGCGAGGTGCCGAGCAGCAGATGGTCGTAACGACCCTCCGACGTGCCCTCCAGCGCCTGCTCCCGCACCCAGGCCAGCTCCTTGTCGTGGAGCATCGCCCGCGCGCCCTCGTCCAGCACCCGCGCCGCACGCGTGTCGACCATCAGCAGCCGCGTCCGGCCGAAGTCGCGGCGGTAGCTCCAGCGTGTGTACGCCGGGTCCGCCTCCGCGCGGGAGGCGAACTCCCGCAGCGCCTCCGTGCCGTCGCCGTCGCCCTCCGACGCCTCGCGCATCGCCGCGTACAGCTCATCGGCGGCCAGCTCGGCGGGGGAGAGGTTGCCCAGGTGCTGATAGACCCAGTACGACATCAGGCCGCTCATGATCCGCTTCCGCCACCACGGGGTGGCGCGCATCCGGCGCAGCCATGCCTCGCTGGTGTTCCAGTCGTCTATGACGTCGTGGTCATCGAAGATCATGCAGCTGGGGACGGTGGAGAGCAGCCACCGCACCTCGGGGTCCAGCCAGGACTCGTAGTAGAGCCGGGTGTACTCCTCATAGTCCGCGACCTGGCCCCCGGGCGGATCGCTCAGGTCGCGGCGGGTGGCCAGCCAGCGGCGGGTCTCGGCGGAGGTCTCGTCCGCGTAGACCTGGTCGCCCAGCAGCACCAGCACATCGGGGCGCGGGCTGTCCGGGGTGTGGGCCAGGGTGCTCGCGAGGGTGTCGAGGGCGTCCGGCCCGACCGGGTCGTGCGAGGCGTCGGAGGGCGGCGCGGCCCACCGGCAGGAGCCGAAGGCGACGCGGACGGGCGCCCCCTTGTCCCCGTCCGGGGTTCCCGGCGCCGGCGTACGGATCGTGCTGTCCGGGAAGGCGGAGCCGGGCAGCGGCCAGACCTGCTCGCCGTCCAGCAGCACGCGGTATGCCGTCTCGCTGCCCGGCCGCAGCCCGGTGACCGGGATCAGGGCGTAGTGGTGGCCGGCGATCCGCCAGGTGCGGGCCGTGCCGCCGGCGCCGTCGGCGCACCGCACCTCGGTCTCGCAGGGCCGGTCGGTCTCGACCCAGACGGTCGCACGTGTCCCCGTCTCCCAGTCGACCTGGCGCAGCAGTGGTCCCAGGCGCAGCCCGGCCATCCGGTCCTCGCGGTCGTCCCGGCGCTCCATCCGGCCCTCCTCCATCGCTCCGTCCGTGTCCATGCCTCGCGCATGCAGTACCGCATACTCGCGTACGTACGGTACGAAACGGAACGACGGGGAGGGCGCGGCGGTCCGGAGCGTTGTCAGCAGCCGTTGAGGATGTTGCTGAGCGCGGACTTCTCGGCCGAGTCGAGGGTGAGCTTGTAGTAGTACTTCACCGATACCCACATCCGGGCGTACATGCAGTGGTAGGAGGTCCTCGACGGCAGCCACTCGGCCGGGTCCTGGTCGCCCTTGGCCTGGTTGACGTTGTCCGTGACGGCTATGAGCTGGGAGCGGGTCAGATCGTTGGCGAAGCCCTGGCGCTGGGCGGTGGTCCAGCCGCTCGCGCCGGACTTCCACGCCTCGGAGAGCGGGACGATGTGGTCGATGTCCACGTCGGCGGCGGCGGACCAGGTGGCGCCGTCGTACTCGGAGTACCAACTGCCGCTGGTCGCCGCGCAGCTGGAGTCGGTCTGGACGTTGGTGCCGTCGCGCTTGAGAACGACCTCACGGGTGTTGCAGGCGCCGCTCTGGGTGATCCAGTGCGGGAACTTGTCGCGGCTGTAGCCGTCGGACGAGCCCTCCGCCTGGACGGTCAGTGAGGCCAGCTGCGTACGGGCGGTGGCGGCGCTCGGCGGGGCGGGCGGGGAGGCCTGGGCGGACGGTCCGTTCAGTACGAGTGTGCCCAGCAGGGCGGCGAACCCGCCGAAGACGGACAATCGACGCGCGTAGATGCCGCGTCGGGTGGAGCGACTGCGCATTTCTGACATGCGAACTCCCTTGAGATGGGGGGTCGTTGGCCGCTGGTGCCCGGCCATCGTCGCGGCGCCGGGTATCCGTGGGGTGGGCGCCAGGTAACAGAGTGACGACGCGGTCATGTCAACGCAAGGGCTCCTGGGAGTCGGCTACCCCCGGGTGTGCGCGCCGTGCGGCGCCGCGGATTGGCCGCCGCCCGCCGCGGATTTGCCGCTGCCCGCCGCGGATTGGCCGTCGCGCGCCGCGGATTGGCCGTCGCGCGCCGCGGATCGGGCGCCGCGCGCCGCGGATCGGCCGCTGCCCGCCGCGGATTGGCCGCTGCCCGCCGTGGGTGGCGGCGTGTTCGCCGTGGGGTGGCGGCGTGTTCGCCGCCCCCGCTCTCGCGGCCGCGGCATTGCTGCCGGTCAGCGCCACGCTCGGGGCGGTGCTCGGCGCCCTGCTGCTGGCCGCCGTGCGGCCGTCGCGCCGTCCGTGCCGTCTCGCGGACAGCGGGAGTCGTGGCTACGCCCGCGCGATCGCCGTGGCGGGGGCGCGCGGCCGGGCCGCGCCGCCCATCGACGCGGGGGTGGTGCCGGTGGCCGTGGTGGTGCCGCCGACCGGGCTCGC
>NZ_JBEXHC010000027.1:0-83212 GCF_040607655.1 Streptomyces sp. NPDC005266 | reverse complement strand
GCACCGCTCAAGCGGATCGCGCTGATCCCCATTACCGGCATGCCAGGCTCGACGGGACCCGCTCTGTGGGGCTGGTCGCGGTGGCGCTGGGGCTGGTTGCCCGCGGCCGGCCGCGCCGAAGGCTTCCCGTATCGCCGTGGCGGGGGCGCGCGGCCGGGCCGCGCCGCCCATCGACGCGGGGGTGGTGCCGGTGGCCGTGGTGGTGCCGCCGACCGGGCTCGCACCGCTCAAGCGGATCGCGCTGATCCCCATTACCGGCATCCCAGGCTCGACGGGACCCGCACTGTGGGGCTGGTCGCGGTGGCGCTGGGGCTGGTCGCCCGCGGCCGGCCGCACCGAAGGCTTCCCGTATCCTTGTCCGCAGCAGAAGGGGAGTAGCTCCTCGCCGGACCGTCGACATACTGCCCGCCCCTTGAGGGGTGGGCCGGCGCCCGGAGCGTACGGGAGCGCCGCCGCGCACGGCGGGCGTCGTACGCCAGCGAGACCTTCGGCCGCAGTGTCCGACGCTGCCGTGCCGAAGCGATCCCTCCCCCGGGGCCCCTCGGCGCGGCCCTATCCAACGAGGTAACCAGCCTGTGTTCAGCATCACCGTCGCCGCCGTGGTCTTCGGCGTCGTCTTCCTCGCCGAACTGCCCGACAAGACCGCCCTCGCCGGGCTGATGCTCGGCACCCGCTACCGCGCCTCGTACGTCTTCGTCGGCGTGGCCGCCGCCTTCGCCATCCACGTCGGCATCGCCATCGCGGCGGGCAGCGCGCTCGGCCTGCTGCCGCACCGGCTGCTGCAGGCGATCGTGGGGGCGCTCTTCCTCGGGGGAGCGGCGATGCTGCTCTTCAAGAAGGACGACCACGAGGAAGAGATCCGCAAGCCCGCGGACCAGAGCTTCTGGAAGGTCTCCGGAGCGGGCTTCACGCTGATCCTGGTCGCCGAGTTCGGCGATCTCACCCAGATCATGACGGCCAACCTCGCCGCCCGCTACGACGACCCGCTGTCGGTCGGCGTGGGCGCGGCGCTGGCCCTGTGGTCGGTCGCGGCGCTCGGCATCCTGGGCGGCCGCACCCTGATGAGGTACGTACCGCTGCGACTGATCACCAAGGTCGCGGCGGCGGTGATGCTGGCGCTGGGCGGCTTCAGCCTGTACGAGGCCGTGGCGGGCTGAGGCCCGCGAGGGGGGCGGGGGAGGGCAGGCCGGCCGGTCGGCCCCGCCGCTGAGTCGAGGCGCTCAGTAGCGTCGAGGCGCTCAGCTCGAGGCGCTCAGTCGCGTCGAGGCACTCAGTAGCGTCGAGGCGCTCAGTCGCGTCGAGGCGCTCAGTCCGAGAAGTGCAGCCGCAGGCTGCCGTCGGACAGCGCCTCGACCCGCACCTGCTCCAGATCCCGCACGTGGACATCCGGGGCCAGGGCCGCGGCCCGCGGTCCGACCCCGACCACCCGCATCCCGGCCGCACGGCCCGCCGCGATGCCGGCCTCCGAGTCCTCGAAGACGACGCAGTCGCTCGGTGCGAAGCCCAGCTCGGCCGCGCCCTTCAGGAAGCCCTCGGGGTCCGGCTTGCTCGCGCCGACGCACTCCGCCGTGATCCGCACCTCCGGCAGCGGCAGCGCGCCCTCGCCCATCCGGGCGAGGGCGAGACCCTTGTCGGCGGAGGTCACCAGGGCGTGCGGGAGAACGGCCAGCGAGGCCATGAAGGCGGGCGCGCCGGGCACCGGTACGACGCCGTCGAGATCCGCGGTCTCCCACCGCAGCATCCGCTCGTTGTCGGCCAGGTTCTGCTCGACGGGACGGTCGGGGAGCAGCAGCGCCATGGTCGCGTGGCCCTGCCGTCCGTGGACGACCTTCAGCACGCTGTCCCCGTCCAGCCCCTGCTCGGCGGCCCACCGCCGCCAGCAGCGCTCGACGACGGCGTCGGAGTTGACCAGGGTGCCGTCCATGTCGAGGAGCAGTGCGCGGGCGGTGAGCGGGGCGGTGGCCGGCATGGGCGTACTCCAAACACTCCAGGCGCGGGAAGAGACAAGCGGCTCCGCCCGCCGGTCAGGGAATGCGGGCGGAACCACTTTGTTCCTTCACGATACAAAGCAGCCCGGCCGTACGCCAGTGGGTTGGGGGCGCCAATTGCCGCGCGGCTCGGCGCCGCTACGGCTCATCGGTCCGGGACTCCAGGTCACGGCGGGTGTTCCCGCCGTAGACGCCGTCCGGATCGCCCTTCAGGTCGTACCGCTTCTGATAGGTGGAGACCGCGTCCTTCACCCCGCTGTCGTACTCCCCGTCCGCCGCCCCGAGATACATCAGCAACTGCGTCAGCCGCTTCTGCAGCTCGGCGACCTCGGCCCCGCTGTCGCCCTCGCGCAGCACCGGCGGGCCGGTGGGCTCGGGGCTCGCGGGTGTGCTGGAGGGCGAGCCGGTCGCCTCGGTCGGCTTCGGCTCGGTGGCCGGGTGGGCCGCGGACGCCGACGCGGAGGCGCGCACGACGGTCGGCGAGGCGCTGCCGCTCGGGCGCGCCCCGCCCGGCTCGGCGGCACCGGAGGCGGTGGTGCCGGGCGTCGCGCTCGGGGCGGGGCCGCCGGGTGCCGCGGCGTCCCCGGCCGCCGTGTCGTCGGTGGCCGGGGCGCTGGTCCGGGTGGCGGAGAGCGTACGGTCGCTCTTCTCGCCGGCGTCGTCCTTGCGGTCCGCGCCGCCCAGCAGGCCGGTGCCGAGGGCCAGCGATCCGGCGACGGCCACGGCGGCGGCGCCCGCGGCCACGATCGCGATGGCCTTGCGCTTGCTCTTGCGGTGGCGGGCGGGGCCGGACGCGTCCGCGGCCTCGGCTTCGTCGTCCGCGCCGTCGCTGTCGTCCGCGGCGTCTGCCGGGGGCGTGCCGTCCCCGCCGCCGGGTCTGTCGTCTCTTCCCTTCTCGTCTCTTCCCTTCTCGCCGCTCTCCTCGCCGGGGTCGCCGGGGTCGCCGGGCTCGCCGGGGTCGCCGGGCTCGCCGGGGTCGCCGGGGTCGACGGAGTCGCCGGGGTCGACGGAGTCGCCGGGGTCGACGGGGTCGATCACCTGCGTCTCGTCGGCGTCCGCGAACATCCGCACATCCTGCGGATCGGGGCCGGTCGCGCTCTCCTCCAAGAGCGTCACATAGGGGCGCGTATGCATCCGGTCATCGGTGTCTGCCGCCGCCGAGGCGGCGGCAGCGGCGCGTGCGGCGCACTCGCAGCCGGGGCGGCCATTGGCGCGGGCCGGTGCGAGGCAATGCGGGCAGGACTCTGCCGTCACGGAACTTTCCCTCCCTGGAGTCGCAGCGATTATGCGCACCCGAACGCCTTCCGCGCATGTGTTCGCCCGCCGCCTGACCCGGCTCGGCGGTCTGTAACAGGGCATAAAGGTCCGGATGGGGCGAGGATGAGGGTGAGGAGTATCCGAGCCCCGAGGTGCGCGGGCATCCGCCACACCAGATCAGCCGAGGAGTCACCATGGCGCAGGACGCCGGCCGCCCGGCTCCGGCTCCAGGAGTCCCGGATCCCGGGACCCCGGACACCCCGGCAGCCGGCCCCGGAGAAGGCCGGTCGCGGCGTACGGTCCTGGTGGCCATCGGCGCGCTGCTGCTCGGCATGCTGCTCGCCGCGCTCGATCAGACGATCGTCTCCACCGCGCTGCCGACCATCGTCAGCGATCTGGGCGGGCTGGACCATCTGTCGTGGGTCGTCACCGCGTATCTCCTCGCCTCGACCGCCGCCACCCCGCTGTGGGGCAAGCTCGGCGACCAGTACGGGCGCAAAAGGCTCTTCCAGGCCGCGATCGTCATCTTCCTGGTCGGCTCCGCGCTGTGCGGGCTCGCCCAGGACATGGGCCAGCTGATCGCCTTCCGCGGGCTGCAGGGGCTGGGCGGTGGCGGGCTGATCGTGCTGTCGATGGCCATCGTGGGCGATATCGTCCCGCCCCGCGAACGCGGCCGCTACCAGGGTCTCTTCGGCGCCGTCTTCAGCGCCACCAGCGTGCTCGGACCGCTGCTCGGCGGGGTGTTCGTCGACCGTCTCAGCTGGCGCTGGGTCTTCTACATCAACCTCCCCGTCGGCATCGTCGCGCTGCTCGTCATCGCGTCGGTGCTGCACATCCCGGTGAGCCGGACCCCGCACCGCATCGACTACCTGGGCACTTTCCTGATCGCCGCCGTCGCCGCCGCCCTGGTGCTGATGGCCTCGCTCGGCGGCGTCACCTACGGATGGGGCTCCTGGCAGATCGTCGGGCTCGCCGTGCTCGGCGCGGTGCTGCTGGTGGCGTTCGTACGGGTGGAGCGGCGGGCCGCGGAGCCGGTGCTGCCGCTGAAGCTGTTCCGCAGCCGCACCTTCACGCTCTGCGCGGTCATAGGCTTCATCGTCGGCTTCGCGATGTTCGGCAGCATGGTCTATCTGCCGACCTTCCTCCAGGTCGTCCAAGGCGTCTCGCCGACCATGTCCGGCGTCCATATGCTGCCGATGGTCCTCGGCATGCTGTTCACCTCCACCCTCTCCGGGCACCTGGTCAGCCGAACCGGCCGCTACAAGGTCTTCCCGATCCTGGGCACCGCCGTGACCGCCGTCGGGCTGCTGCTCCTGCACCAGCTGCGGGAGTCCAGCGGGGTGGTCGAGATGAGCGCGTACTTCTTCGTCTTCGGCGGCGGGCTCGGCCTGGTCATCCAGGTGCTGGTGCTGATCGTGCAGAACTCCGTCAGCTACCAGGACCTGGGCGTCGTCACCTCCGGCGCGACGTTCTTCCGCTCGATCGGCGCGTCGTTCGGCGTCTCCGTCTTCGGCACCATCTTCGTCAACAACCTCCGCCCCCACATCGCGGACGCCCTCGCCGGACGGCGGCTGCCGCCCGGTATCACGCCCGAGGGGCTGGCCGCCGATCCGCGGACCATCGGCCGGCTGCCGCCGGGGCCACGGGCCGGGGTGCTGCACGCCTTCGCCGTCTCCATCACCGATGTGTTCCTGTACGCGGTACCGGTCGTCCTCGTCGCCTTCGTCCTGGCCTGGTACCTCCGGGAGGAGCCGCTGCGCGGCAGCGTCACCGCGCCCGAGGGCAGCGAGATACTGGCCTCCAACCCGGTCGAGCGCTCCTCGCACGACGAATGCGTGCGGGCGCTGTCGCTGCTGGGCAGCCGGGAGGGGCGGCGGCAGATCTACGAGGACATCACCCAGCGGGCCGGGCTCGACCTCAAACCGGCCGCGAGCTGGATGCTGCTGCGCATCGCCCACAAAGGCTCGGTCCAACCCGCCCTCCTCGCCGAGCGCACCCCCGTACCGCTGCGGGCCATCACGGAGGCGGCGCGCCAGGTCGAGGAGCGCGGGCTGGGCGTGCGGTACGGCCTGGGCCTGACGCTGACCGCCGACGGCCGGGAGGCGGTGGCCCGCCTCTACCGGGCGCGCGAGGCGTCGCTGGCGGAGCTGCTGGGCGACTGGTGGTCACCGGAGCGCCCGAGGGATTTGATAGAGCTGGTGGACGAGCTGTCGCAGGAGATGTGCGGCTCGGACGCGGAGCAGCCCAGGGCCCCGCGGCCGCCGCGGGACACCGGGCCCGCGCCGCATGCGCCGTGAACCCGGTGCGCCGCGGGACACCGGGCCCGCGCCGCATGCGCCGTGAACCGGGCCCGGTTGTGTCAGTGGTACCGGTCCAGCTCCTTGGCCATCCAGACCTCGGCGTACGGCCCCCCGGTGAACGGCGCGACCTCCCGGTAGCCGTGGCGGGCGTAGAGCGCCCGGGCCTCGACCAGGTCGAGCCGGGTGTCCAGCGCGATCCGCGCGGCGCCCAGTCCGCCCGCCGCCGCCTCGGCGGCCGCGAGCAGTACGCCGCCCCCGCCGAGTCCGCGCTTGGCGGGGCGTACGAAGACCCGCTTGAGCTCCGCCGTACGCTCGTCCAGCAGCCGTAGCCCGGCGCATCCGGCGAGCTCGTCCGCGTGGTGGGCCAGCAGGAAGACCCCCTGCGGCGGGGCGAGGTCATCACTGGGCATCTCCGCCAGCGCCTGCTCGATCTCCTCGGCGGTCGAGTCCCGCCCCTCGTGGAGCCGGTAGTAGCGGTCGGCCACGTCCACGAGGTACTCGCGCAGCAGCGTCGCCGAGACAGGGTCATCGACGGGGTGTGCGGCCACCGTCCAGGAAGCGATCGTGGGGGTGGGCTGACAGCTCATGCCCGGCATCCTGACACCCGCCCTCCCGCACCGCACCTCGTTTGAGGACCGGAGACCGGGCTACCCGGTATGAAGAGCCCCCGATCCGGAGGGGGAAATCCGCGGGAAGGCAGAAGCAGACCATGTCAACTGTCGCCATCAGCATCGTGGTTGTGGTCGCGGTCGTGCTCGCGATCGCGTTCGCCATCCGTCTCGCACGTGGGGGTGCCAGCCGCAGAGAGCGTGTGCTGCGACGCCGCTTCGGGCCGGAGTACGAGCTGACCGTCGCTCAGCACGCGGGCGACACCCAAGCGGCGCAGCGGGAGCTGGACGAACGGCTCACGCGCTATGGGGAGCTGAGGGCGGAACCCCTCTCCGGTGAGCTGCGCGAGCGGTATGTGGCGGAGTGGGCCGGTGTGCAGGAGGACTTCATCGAGTCCCCGGAGCGCGCGGTGGCCGCCGCCGATCAGCTGCTGGCCCGGCTCGCCCGCGACCGCGGCTATCCGTCCGGCCACTACGAGGAACAGGTCGCGGCGCTGTCCGTGCACCACGCCGACTGTCTGCAGGGCTACCGCCGGCTCCATGACATGGCCGCGCGTGCCCGCGAGGGCCGGGCGGACACCGAGGAGCTGCGCGAGGCCGTCGTGCATGCCCGGCCCTTCTTCGAGGACCTGGTCAAGCCCCCGCACCACGGGGCCACCGGCCGTCATGAGGCCACCGACACCACTCCTCATGCCGCCACGCACCATGCCGCCACGCACCATGCCGCCCCGCACCACGACGGCACGCCCAACGACGGCAGGCCCCACGGCAGGCGTCAGCGGTGGGCGCTGCGAACGGGCCACGCCCGGAAGGGCGGTGCCTGGTGACGGACCCGGCCGAGCGCAGCGACCGCACTGACCCGATCCTCCCCACCGATCCCTTCGACGCACGCGGCCCGGGGCGCCCGGAGGACGCACCGGGACCGGACCGGAACGGCCACCGCCGCCACGGTCTGGAGAAGCACGAGGTGCCGCCCATGCCGGACGCGATACCCGCCACGCGGTCATCGGAGCTGTCGGGTCCCGCGGAGTCGACGGAGCAGCGGGAGCGGACGAGGACCCCGGACGGCCCCAGCTTCCCCGTCCTGCCGACGAGCGAGCACGACAAACTGACCCAGCGTCTGCGCCACGCGGTCAGCGGCTTCGTGGACTCCCCCCGCGGCTCGGTCGAGGAGGCCGACATCATCCTCGATGAGATCACCACCCGGCTCACCGACCTCCTCTCCGAGCGCCGTCGCACCCTGCGGGCCGCATGGCACGACGACGCCACGGCCGCCTCGGAGACCGAGGAGCTGCGGCTGGCCATGCGTGGCTATCGCAATGTGCTGGAGCGCCTGCTCAGCATCTGACCCCGCCGACCCTGCCGCCTCCTCCCCCCTGGCCGCCGCCCGGACTCCCCTCCGGGCGGCGGCCCTTCGCGGTCGCGGCGGTCCTCCCGGTCAGGGGGAGAAGCGGCAGTAGCCGCCATCTCGCATTCGAGATAAACTCCCATATGTGAGAGACGCTGAAGAGGGCGAGGTCCTGGGAGCCCGGCTGGCCGGGCGGTTGGCCGAGCTGCGGGTGGAGCGGGGCTGGGCGCTGGACGAGCTGGCACGGCGGGCGGGGATCAGCCGCTCGACGCTCTCGCGCCTGGAGCGCGGGGAGATCAGCCCGACCGCCGCCCTGCTGGGCAAGTTGTGCGCGGTTTACGAGCGCACGATGTCGCGGCTGCTGGCCGAGGTGGAGTCCGAGCCGCCGCAGGTGGTGCGCGCCAAGGCGCAGACGGTGTGGCGTGACGAGGCGTCCGGCTTCGAACGCCGCTCGGTCTCCCCACCGCACCCGGGGCTGCGCGGCGAGATCATCGAGTCCACCCTGCGTCCGGGGGCGGACATCGCCTACGACGGACCGCCGGTACCGGGCCTGGAGCACCACATCTGGGTCCTGGACGGGACGGTGGAGATCACCGCCGACGGCCATGCGCACGAGATCGCGGCGGGGGACTGTCTGCGCTACCGGCTGTGGGGGAGTTCGAGGTTCCGCTGCCTGGGCCCGGAGCCGGTGCGCTATGCGGTGATGGTGGTCCTGCCTTGACCCGTATACCCGCGACCCGCATACCCGCCATCGACCGCCTGACCGCCGACGACTACCACCACAGCGTCAAGGGCCTCGCCGAGGTCCTGGCCGACGCCGTGGACGACGGCGCTTCCCTGGGCTTTCTGGCCCCCTTCGACCACGCCGCCGCCGTGTCCTGGTGGCAGGACGCGGCCCCCGCCGTCGCCGACGGCAGCCTGACGGTCTGGGTCTGCCGCGACCCCGAACTCCCCGGCGGCATCAGCGGCACCGTCAGCCTGGCCCTGTCCCCCAAGGCCAACGGGCGGCACCGCGCCGAGATCCTGAAGCTGATCGTCCACCGTGCGGCCCGAGGCCAGGGCATCGCCCGCGCCCTGCTGGCCACCGCCCAAGCGGCCGCCATCGCCGCCGGCGTCACCCTGCTGCTCTTGGACACCCGCACCGCCAGCCCCGCCGAGTACGTGTACTTCGCCGACGGCTGGACCCGCTACGGCATCGTCCCCGACTACGCCACCGACCCGGACGGCTCGCTCGAGGACTGCAGCTTCTTCTACAAGCGGCTCCCGTACCGAGGGTGATCGGCCGGGGTGAGGAAGCCGAAACGTCGGGGCCACCTGAAACACGGGGGAAACACCGCTGGTACGGGTCCGGGCGAGCGGGGTCCCGACGCGGTCTGACCGCGACACCACCCGAAGCGGGGGCGCACCGCGAGACCTCTCGCTTCACTCCTCCACCAGTCGGATGGCCGCCGCCGGGCAGCCCATCGCCGCATCACGGACCTCGCCCTGCACGTCGGCGCCGGGCCGCTCGTTCAGCAGGACGACCGTCCCGTCCTCGTCCCGCTGGTCGAACACCTCGGGCGCGGACATCACACACTGGCCCGACCCGACACACTTGGCTGCTTCGACTTCCACGCGCATGGTGACTCAGGCTCCCCTCGTTACCAGGTGACGGGCAGATCGTAGCCCCCGTGACTCAACTGCGCCTGCGCGCATAGGGCGTGGCCGAATCAGCTCGGCCCGCCGAATTTCGGGGGCCCCGGTGGGGTTGCCGCAGTACGGTCCCGGCATGGACGACGAGGACGGCTACTTCGGAGAGCGTGTCGCCGCGACGTACGACGAGTCGTCAGGGGACATGTTCGAGCTGGGAGCCATCGACGCCACGGTCGGCTTTCTGGCGGGGCTCGCCGGCGGCGGCCGCGCCCTTGAGTTCGGCATCGGAACGGGGCGTATCGCGCTGCCGCTGGCTCGGCGCTCAGTCCCGGTCCACGGCATCGATCTGTCGCGGGCGATGGTGGCCCGGCTGCGGGCCAAGCCGGGCGGCGACGCGATCGGCGTGACGATCGGCGACTTCGCGACGACGACGGTGGACGGCAGGTTCTCCGTCGCCTATCTGGTCTTCAACACGATCATGAACCTGACGACGCAGGCGGCGCAGGTGGCCTGCTTCCGCAATGCCGCGGCTCATTTGGAACCCGGGGGGTGCTTCGTCATCGAGGTGATGGTTCCCGAGCTGAGAAAGCTCCCGGCCGGACAGGACATCGTGCCGTTCCATGTGACCCCGACGAAGTGGGCGTTCGACGCCTACGACATCGCCACCCAGGCGATGAGTTCGAACTACGTCGAGGTCGTCGACGGCCGGGGCGAGTACCGGTCGATCCCGTTTCGGTACGTGTGGCCGTCGGAGCTCGACCTGATGGCCCAGCTCGCCGGGCTGCGGCTGCGTGAGCGGTGGGAGGGGTGGACGCGGGAGCCCTTCACGAACGAGAGCGGCCGGCATGTGTCGGTCTGGGAGAAACCCGCCGCATGACCGCGAGCGGGGGTGATCCCGCCGCCCACCCCGCCGTTTCAGCGGCCGGTCAGCCCTGCTTGGGTGCGGCCTGCTGGACGACCTCGAAGGACCACAGGGTGGAGCCCGACGCGGCGGGCTTGTGCTGCGGGGCGTCCTCGCCGCCGCGCTGGTGGGCCGCCTTCATGGGGCCCTCCATCCACGCCTGGAAGTCCTCCTCGCTGCGCCAGCGGGTGTAGACGAGGTACTGGTCGGTCCCCTCGACCGGGCGCAGCAGCTCGAACCACTCGAAACCGTCGGAGTTCTCCACGGATCCGGCGCGCGAGGCGAAGCGCTTCTCCAGCACCTCGCGCTGCTCCTCGGGCACGGTCAGGGCATTGATCTTCACGATGCTCATGGCTCCATCTTGCCGCACGGTGTGGGGGCCGGCGGTCGGTGCCATGCCGCACCTCACGCGGCCCGGTGCGCGTCGAGCAGCGCGGCGACTTGGGGAACGTCGGAGAACTCTCCCAGTCGGTCCAGTACGACGCGCACACGGTTCGCGGTACGCCTCGAGGCGACGTCAGCGGCGATGGTGATGACGCGCTCCGCGACGGCCGCCGCCTCCTCCGGCTCGTTCGCGTCAGCGAGAGCGACAGCGAGCCAGGAGAGGTAGAGGGCCATTTCCCGGGTGTGCGTCGCGTCGTAGCAGCCGAGCACGTCCCGCAGCAGGGGGACGGCGCGCAAGGGCCGGTGAAGCTCGGTGTAGACGCGGGACTCCATGACGCGGAGTTCGCCCGTGTCCACCCAGTACAGGTAGGCCGGTGGCTCCGTCCCGCTCGGGTCGCCCGCCAACGCTTCGGACGCTTCCGCGAGAGCCCGCATCGCCGGTTGCGCGTCTCCTGCCTTGGTGTGCGCCCACGCCAGGCGGTCAAGGTAGAGCGCGCGGGCTTTCGGCGGTGCGTCGCTCTCGACGCCGGTGAGGGCAGCGCGAGCAAGCGTCACCCCCTCGGCTTCCCGCCCGGTATTGCTGAACTGGTACGCCAGCGATCCGGCGAGGTTGCCCGCCAGTGTGGGGTCCTCCGCCTGTCGCGCCGCGCTCAACCCCAGCCGGTAAATGCGCTCCGATTCGCCGTACTGTCCGGCGTCGCCGGCGATCCATCCAGCGATCTGCGCGAGTTCTCCGATCTGGACGAGAAGAGCGCGCTCCACTTCTCCGCCATGGCTGCCTTCTCGGTACAGGCGGACAGCCGAGCGGAGTTCCCTCAACGCGGGGCGGATGAGATCGCCGCCTGCGAGCACATCGTCGGCGAGCCTCAAGGCGTGCACACGCTGCTGCAGATCTCGCACCGTCCTCATGCCGATGCGTCGTCCTGTGCCGGCATGCAGCGGTGCCAGGGGGTCTTGAGCGGGCAGATAATCAGCCAACGTCGGCAACGGTGGCTCACTGGGTCTCCGAGGTGCCGTCAGCGCGTTCTGCGGGACACCTAACGCGGCGGCGATAAAGGGAAGCCATTCGCGTGGCGTGCGCTTACCGTTTTCGTACCGGCTGATCTCCTGCCGCCCTATCGGGTCTCCGCTGATCCCCGCCGCACGGCAGGTCTCGCGTGCCAGACGTGCCTGACTCCAGCCGAACTCTTCGCGCAGACGGCGGATGTGGGCCCCGATATCGCTGGTCATGTCCCCATTCTGGCCGACAGGTGGCCGACAGCGGGCCGCTATGCGGCGGCTCATCCGCCGGGCGAAGTTGGGCGATACGGAAAGAGACCCCCGCGACCGGGGCGAACGGTCCGGGGGCATGGCCTCGTCCACAGGAGCGACAACGTGACGGACACCAGTCCGGCGACCCCACGCGCCAACACCCCGGCCCACGGCGGCTGTGACGTCTGCGCCGCGCTGTTACGGCAGCAGGCCGAGGCCCGGCGTGCCGGTGACCACAGCCGGGCGACCGACTGTGTGGTTGAGCTTCAGCGGCATCACCAGGGCCCGCACCACCGTGAGGTTTCCTCGTGAGGGGGCGCCCCATGATGACGCTGCGGGTGTCGCGGGACGGCGGGCGGACGTACGGGCCGACCCGGGTCGTCAGGGCCGCTGATCCGGTGAGGCCGCTGACGCCGCTCGCATCGGCCGTGTGGCCGCCGTGCCAGTGCCTCAGATGCGTAGCTCGTCGTAGGTGACCGCCGCGGAGCCTCGCGCGGGCGGGGGCCGGGCGGCGGAGTGTGCCCCGCGCCGTCCGGGAGGTGCCCGGACAGCGCGGGGCCCGATGGGGGCGGTATGGGTCAGCCGACGCAGCCGGGGACGGCTCCGGGGGGTCGGCAGTTGTCGGGGCTGTTGTTGAAGACGCTGGACTGCACCAGGTTCACGGTGGATCCGGGCTGTTCGTAGATTCCGCCGCCGTCACCGGGCGGAGCCACGGTGTTCTGGTAGACGTTGGACCTGGTGAGGGTGGCGGTGGAACTCTCGTTGTACAGCCCGCCGCCGTGTGACGTGAGGGCGGGGACAGTGACGTGATTGGCCATGAGGACGGTGAGGTTCAGGTTGAGCTGCGCCGTGTTGTTAACGCCACCGCCCCTGTTGGCCGCGTTGTTGTCGCTGATTCTGCCCGAGGTGAAGGTGGCCCTGCCGTGGTTGGAGAGGCCGCCGCCGCTGTTGCCGGCCGTGTTGCCGGAGATGACCGTGTTGGTGAAGGTGGTGCGGGGGTCGCCGTTCCAGACACCGCCGCCCTCCTCGGTCGTGGCGGTGTTGCCGCTGACCACGCTCGAGCGGAGGGTGAGAAAACCGTTCACGTTGTTGAGGATGCCACCTCCGGAATCCAGTGCGGTGTTGCCCGACACGTTGGTGGACTGGGCGGTTACCTCCCCTTCGGAGAAGATGCCGCCGCCACCGATGGCCTCGTTGGTGGTGATCTTGCTTCCGCTGTTGAGGAAGACGTGGCCGTCGTCGTTCTGGATGCCGCCGCCGTTGACGGTGGCCACGTTCTCCTTGACGACGGCGTTGGTGTTGAGCGTCAGTGTCCCCTCGGAGTTGACGAGGACGCCCCCGCCGTTGACGGGGGCATGCCCGTTGCGCAGCGTGACGTTGTTGAGGGTGAGCTTGCCCGACGGGCCGTCGATCTCGAAGATGCGGAAGAGCGTCACCGCGGTGGCCGCGCGTTCGATGGTGGAGTTGGCTCCCTTCAGGGTGATGTCGTTAACGATGACGGGCATCGCGTTGTCGCCGATGGCCTGGGCGTCGGTGACCGAGTAGGTGCAGTTGGGGGCCAGGTCGATGGTGCCGCCGGTGCCGTTGGCGGCGACGATGGCCGCCTGGAGGGCGGCGACGTCGCAGGGGATGGCCGCCTGGGCCTGAGTCGGGACAGTGGCCAGGGCCAGCCCGAGGACGAGGGCGGCGAGTCCGCCGCCCGTCCTTCTGGTGATGCGCACGGCTCTGCTCCTTGGGTCGAAGGGGCTGAAACGGGCCGGAATTTCATGTCCGATCTGTTTCTCTTGAGCCGATTGAATCCGGCGTAAGGGGAGGTTAAAAGGCGCGCGAAGTGCCATTCGGGGCATTGGTAGGCACAAGTGGTTAATGTGATGTATGCCTAATCACGTGAATCCGCTCCGGCTCACGCCATCACGTGGCCTGGCTGTTCAGCCGTGCAGCTTCAGACCCTTGGTCACCTTGTCCACCGCGTTCCGCGGCCCGTACACCGCGAGGCCCACCAGGTTCAGTTCGTGCGCCTCGACGGCCCGTACCGTCGCTCGGTTGTCGTCCTCGTTGTCGGTGCGGAAGAGATCCTCCGTGTAGAGGGCCGCGGTCAGGCCACGGGAGAGGGCGCGGGTGTGGGTGCGGGTGAGGGCGGGGGCGTCGGCGGCGTAGACGACGACCGGCTCGCGGAACATCGGCAGGTAGGTGTTGCCCGAGGCGTCCTCGTACGGCTTGCCGACGATCTCGCCCGTGGCGTGGGCGAGACCGCTGCAGACAAAGGCCGTCACATTCAGCTTCTGCCAGTCGGCGAGGTCGCTACGGACGATGACGGCGATCTTGGTGTCGAAGCGCATGGGCATCACCCTCGTCGTCGCCTGGCCGGCCGTCTTGAACGCTGGTGCGAGAAGGTGCAGCCGTTCGTGCCCTGCCCCGTCCCGGAGGTGCCCGGACGGGGCAGGGCCTGGCGGCGGCCGGTGTGCGTCAGCCGGAGCAGCCGGGGACGGCTCCGGGGGGCCGGCAGTTGTCGGGGGTGTTGCTGAAGACGGAGGAGGTGACCAGGGTCACGGTGGATCCGGGCTCTTCGTAGATTCCGCCGCCGTCGCCGGGGGGAGCCACGGTGTTCTGGTAGACGTTGCTGCTGGTGAAGGTGGTGGTGCCGGTCTCGTTGTACAGCCCGCCACCATGGGAGGTGGCGGCCGGGACGGTGACGTGGTTGGCCCTGACGGTGGTCTGGTTCACATTGAGCGTCCCGGCGTTGTAGAGGCCGCCGCCGAGGTTGTCCGCCTCGTTGTCGCTGATTCTGCCGGAGTTGATGGTGGCGCTGGCGAAGCTGAAGTTGAAGAAACCGCCAGCGCGGTTGACGGCCGTGTTGCCGGAGACGACCGTGCTGGTGAGTGTCGCCTCGTTGCCGTTGACGATCCCGCCGCCGTTGTCGACTGTGGCCCTGTTGAGGCTGACCGTGCTCGTTCTGAGATCCAACGTGCCGGTCGTGGTGTTGAAGATGCCCCCTCCGGAGGCCCCCCTGTTCTCGGACACGGTGGCGGAGCGGGCGGTCAGGGCCGCGCGGTTGATGATTCCTCCGCCCCCGGCCCCGGCCTCGTTGTCGGTGACCCTGCTGCCGGGGTTGAGGAAGACGGTGCCGTCGTTGAGGATGCCGCCGCCAATGCCGTCCGCCTCGTTCTCCCTGACGTCGGTGGCGGCGTTCAGGATCAGTGTCCCGCCCGGGTTGACGCGGATCCCGCCGCCGTCGACGGAGTGGCCGTTGCGTACGGTGACGCGGTTGAGGGTGAGCCGGCCGGTCGAACCGTCCACTTGGAAGATGCGGAAGTTCGTGGCCGCGGCGGGGTCTCGTTGGATGGTGGAGTTGAACCCGTTGATGGTGATGTTGTTGGTGATGATGGGCATTGCGTTGTCACCGATGGCCTCGGCGTCGGTGACGGAGTAGACGCAGTTCGGGGCGAGGTCGATGGTGCCGCCGTTGGGGCTGCCGTTGGCGGCGACGATGGCCGCTTGGAGCGCGGGGACGTTGCAGGGGACTGGGGCGGCGAGGGCCTGAGTGGGGATGGCGGCCAGCGCCATGCCGAGAATGAGGGCGGCCATACCGCCGCCCGCTCTTCTGGTGATTCGCACGGCTCCTCCTAGGGTGGGGGGATGAGCCGATTGAATGCGATGTAAAGGACGTGTTAAAAGGCGCGCAATAGGCTATTGGGTGCAGTGGTGGTTAATGTGACATATGGTTAACGCTCTTCCTGTCGGCGTGACACGGCACAATAGGACCGTGACCGCAGTCGGCGAGGGGGAGAGGGGCCGGGAGGACTGGGCCCGGTACTGGCGGGATCCCGATCGGTCCGTCGAGGCCATGCACGCGCACTTCTTCAGCCATCGCTTCCATCCGCACAGCCATGACGCCTACTCCTTCGCCGTCACCGAGATCGGCGCCCAGCGCTTCCGGTGCCGGGGTGCGCTGCGCACCAGTGGGGCGGGCATGGTGATGGTGTTCAACCCGGACGATCCGCATGACGGGGAGGCGGCGGCCGAGCTCGGCTACAAGTACCGCATCGTGCACTTCGGTCCCGATGTGGTGAGGAATGTCCTCGCCGATGCGGCCGACACGGTGGACAGCCGGGTCGGCCTGCCGCTCTTCGATCAGCCCGTGCTGTCCGACCCCGTCCTCGCGCGCGCCCTGTTGCGGCTGCACACGGCGCTGGTCGACGGCGCGGGGCCGCTGGTGCGGGACGAGCGGCTGACCGCCGCCGTGGGGGCGATGGTGCGGCGCAGCGCCACGCGTTCCGTACGGGCCCGTGCGTGGCCGGCCGGTGGCGGCGGGCAGGCGCGGGCCGCGCGGCGGGCGCGGGCGGTGCTGGAGAACGGGTACACGGAGGAGATCCCGGCGGCGCGGCTCGCCGAGGCGGCCGGGTGCAGCCGGTTCGCGCTGTACCGGGCGTTCCGCGCCGAGTACGGGATGGCGCCGAGCGACTTCCAGCGGCAGTTGCGGCTGCGCCGGGCGCGCGGGCTGCTGGTGGCGGGCCGTACGGCGGCGGAGGCAGCGGCCGAGGCGGGGTTCGCCGACCAGAGCCACTTCCACCGCTGGTTCGTGCGCTGCTTCGGGGTCACCCCGGGGACATTTCAGCGCGCGGCGGGTCCCGATTCGCCGCGCACCCCGCACCCCTGGTGAAATTGGCCCAGACCGTACGACGCACACCCGAGCGGCACAGCCGAGCGGCACAGCCGAGCGCAAGAACCCCGCCAAAGCCTGACAGCTTTCGGACAACCCAGGACGACGGTCAGGTGAAGAGGGGGTGTGGCGCGTCTGAGGAGAGGGCTCAGTAGGGTCTCAAATATCCAGATAGGTGAAGAGGGCGAGTGGGGGAGCGGCAGGGCGTGGCGAACGTGGAGCGAAGCGGACTGGGGCGAACCCCGGGCACGGGGCCGGGCCCCGGTGCCGTCGGGGCACGGACGTCACGGACCAGGATGGGGCTCGCCGCCCTGTGGCTGCTGGCCGGCCTGCTGGCGGCCCGTCAGGCCGCGGCGGTGCTGCGGCTGCCGCCCAACGAACGGCTGACCGACCTGGAGACCTGGATCGGCGACCGCGGCGTGCTGCATGTCAGCGGGTCGCTGTACGACGGGGACGCCTTCACCGGCACCCCCTTCTCCGGGCTCGTCCTCAAGCCGCTCACCCGGGCCGCCGAACAGAGTCTCGGCGTCGCCTGGACCTTCGGGACCCTGCTGCTGGTCGTGGCCCTCGGCCTGGTCGCGGCCCGCGCCCTGCCGGGCCCGGTCTCCCGCCGCACCCAGCTGCTCGCCGCGCCGCTGGCCATCTGCCTGCTGGTGCTCTCGCTGCCGGTACGGAACACCTTCACGCTCGGTCAGACCAGCATCATCCCGGTGCTCCTGGTCGTCCTCACCGTGCTGCCCAGGACCTCCGGGCGGCAGGCGGGCGTCCTCATCGGCGTCGCTGCGTCGCTGCAGCCCGCGCTGCTGCTGTTCGCCGTCGTGATGTGGTTCGTCGGTCGGCGCCGTGCCGCGGTGCTCGCCGGTGCCACCTTCGCCGTGTGCACCGCGCTCGCCTGGGCGGCGATGCCGCGCGACTCCTGGACGTACTGGGTGCACCACATCGGCGGCGCCGGGCTCGGCGCGCCCGCCGACAGCCTGGCCAACCAGTCCCTGCACGGACTGCTGCTGCGCATCGGGCTGGAGGGCCCGGTCGAGCTGGCGCTGCTGGCGATGCTCGCGGTCACCGTCGCGGTGATCGGCCTGCGGCGCGCGGCGCGCTACGCCGAGGACGGACAGTTGCTGCTGGCCGCGGCCATCACGGGCAGCGTGGCGCTCGCGGTCTCGCCCACCTCATGGCAGTACCAGCAGCTGTGGATCCTGCTCGCCGTCGTCGGCCGGGTCGGCCGGCGGGCCTCGGACCGGCTGGTCTGGCCGGTGCTGGTGGTGCTGGCGATGACGCTGAACCGCACCGCGCTGCTGCCCGACATCGAGGTCCTCGGCCATGTCGGCTACAACGCGCCCCTGCTGGCCGCGCTCGCCGCCGCCTGTCTGGTGCCGTTCCTCTCCCGTACCTCGCCGCAGTGGGACAACCCGGTCCCGACGCCGGTCGCGGAGCCCGAGAAGAGCCGGTTGGGTTGGGTGCCGCTGCTGCGGATCGTCAAGCGGCCGCTGTCCCGGCCCAATCTGATGCTCGAACTGATGCTGATCCGCGTCGGCTACTTCGCCTACTCGTGGATCCGCGGCCACGCGCCCGACGAACGCAGCGTCGCCGAGGGCCACGGTCACCAGGTGCTGACCCTTGAGGGCTGGCTGCACATCGACATCGAGCACTGGTTCAACGCCATCGTGGCGGACACGTCATGGCTGAAGCACTTCATGAACTGGTACTACAGCACCTTCCACTTCCTGATTCCGCTGTCCCTGCTGGGCTGGCTGTATCTGCGCCGCCCGGCGACGTACCGATGGGCTCGTACGCCGCTGGCCTTCGCCACGCTGCTCGCCCTGGTCGGCTTCTGGCTCTATCCGCTGGCCCCGCCGCGACTGATGGGACTCGGCTACGTGGATACGGCGCATGGCCCGCAGGATCTGAACAACCCGGACTTCGGCGCGCTGACCAAGCTGTCCAACCAGTACGCGGCCATGCCCTCGCTGCATGTGGGGTGGTCGCTGTGGTGCGGGGTGGTCATCGCGATCGTGGCGCCGTACGTCTGGGCGAAGGTGCTCGGGATGCTGTACCCGCTGCTGACCACGGCGGTCATCGTGGGCACCGCGAACCACTATGTGCTCGACGCGATCGGCGGCGCGGCCATCGTGACCGCCGGATTCGGGCTGCAGTATGTGCTGCTGGGGATCGGCAGGCGGCCCGTCGAGGAGGTACCGGGGCCGCTGACGGAGACGGTGAGCGGTGTGGTGGGCCGGGTGCGGGGGGTCGTACGGCCACGGAGCGGGGAGGCGGCGGACGCTGAGCGATCCCCGGAATCCACCCGATCCGCCGAGGCCGCCGTGGTGGCCCCGGCCGGGGAGCGGGCCGACGCCTCGCGTTGAGCCGACGCCTCGCGTTGAACGGTGTGACCCACGGGTCTAGCGTGGTGAAAAGGGGTGAACAACACCAGGCAGCTTCGGGGGTCCCGACCAAGGAGGGATCAAGGATGTCCCTGGTAACGGCCGCTGCGGCGGTGGCGGCGTCGATGGCCATCGTGTCACCGGTGGCGTCATCACCCGCCGCCACCACGCCGAACCCCTCGGCCTTCGTCCTTGAGCGGTTCCAGCCGGCTTCCCAGGCCCAGCAGGCCGGCGCGGTGACGTACGACAAGCGGCTCGTGCCCACGACGGCAGCGGTGGTCGTGGCGGAGCTGCGCTTTCCGCACGGGACGCACGACCACCACGAGAAGTATCACCACGGCGAGGGGCATGACCACGGCGAGGAGCATGACCACGGCGAGGGGCATGACCACGGCGGTCGAGACCACGAGAAGTACCGCGGTACGTACGTCTTCCTGGCCCTGCGCGGCGTCGCGCCGCACCACCACTTCGGGATCCACGTCCATACGAAGCCGTGCGGCACCAAGCCCGACTCGTCGGGGCCGCACTACCAGAACGCGAAGGACCCGAAGCAGCCGTCGGTCAACCCCACGTACGCCAACCCGCGCAATGAGGTGTGGCTGGACCTCACCACGAACGGGAGCGGCGACGGCCGCTCCCAGTCCTTCGTGAAGTGGCACTTCAGGCCCGGTGAGGCGCGCTCGGTCGTGATCCACGAACATGCGACCAGCACCAAGGCGGGCAAGGCGGGCATGGCCGGCGACCGGGTGGCGTGCATCAACGTGCCCTTCAAGTAGCGTGCCGGTCAGGGGGCGTGGCTGGGCAGCAGTCCGGACGCCACCGACGCGTTCCTGATCTCCTCGTACAGCGCGCGCAGCGTCCCGCTCACCTGGACCCGGGGGAGCTGCTGCCGGTCCAGCGCCTCGGCGTCCACGGGCGCATGGCTGTCGATGGCCATGTCGTGCCAGCCCTGGCCGGTCAGATAGCGCATCAGGGCGGGGTTGAGCCGGTCCACACCGCGCACCAGGCATGCCTCGGGCGTGCTGCCCTCCTCGTACTCGTGCCACAGCTCCAGTAGCTCGAATCCGAGCGCACCCGGCAGCGAGGCGAAGCGCGCGGTCACGTCCGTCGCGTCCGTCGCGTCCATTGCGTCGATTTCAACGAGGTCGTGCATCAGGCACATCTTGAGCATCTTGGTGAGGTCGATGCGGTAGCCGGCCTCGCGCTCGAACTCGGCGTGCAGGATCCAGCTGACCAGCGCCAGATGCCAGGAGTGCTCGGCGACGCTCTCCTTGCGGAGCGGGGTGGCGTTGTTGGGGCGTTCGATATCGCGAAGGCGGGCGGTGAGGGCTATGAACTCGAAGAGTCTTCGCGGATCGCGTTCCGTGGGGTGCGGGCCGTTCGTGTCGCTCATGGCGGTCAGTGTGCCCCCGCGCGGGAAGGTTACGGGCCTCCGAGCGCGGAACGGGCCGCGCAGGTGACGACTGGCCGTCCTGATCGCCTGGGTTGGCGCCGCGTCACTCGCCATGAAGTGGGCACACGGGGGTGAACCCAGGGGGGATCTCCTGAAGGGGTTTGTCATGATCAAGAAGTTGCACGACGTGGGCCTGCGGAGCGAGCACGCCTACACCGCCGCCGTCGTCTCCATCGGGCTTTCCATACTGACCTGGGCTGCCTCCCTCCGAGCCGAACCCGGTGCCGGACTCGACCGTGCCGACCGCTGGGGCATCTTCGTCGGTGAGTGGGCGCCCACGTTCTTCGGTCTGGGCATCGCCCTGTCGCACTACGAGCAGGAGGAAGGCTCGTTGATGGGCAAGGCTCACGCGGATGGGGAGCGAAAGCGGCAGATGGCAGGGACCGCATAGCACGACGCCGGCGCGCGGTCGCCTGGGGGCCGGGCAGGGGCTCACCGGAGGGTGCCCAGCAGTGCCACTCACCGTTGAGCGTGCAAGGGCGCGGCCCCGAGGGGCCGTGCCCCAACGCTGCGATGTGCATGACAGCGGGAATGCTGGAGGCCCAGGGTGAGGAGAGTGACCTTGGATGAGCGCGGTATCCGGCAGTAGCCAGATGTTGGCCGACCTGGTGACCGGTAGCCATCTGATGAGCTTGGAGGAGTTGCCCCGGAAAGTGGCCCGGTGTGCCTCGTGTGCAGGATTGCAGGACGTCTTGATCTACTTGGTCGATCTTGAACAGGATGTCTTGTCCCGGGTCGGGCGTGGTCCGGACGGTGGCGGGGCCGGCGGCACCGAAGCGACGCTGCCGGTCGAGGGCAGCGCGGCAGGGGAAGTGTTCCAGCGCGGGCAACTGATGGCGGCGCCTTCGCCCGGTGCCCACGGGGCGAGGCGATGGTGGGTCCCGCTGCTGGATGGCACGGAACGGCTGGGGGTGCTGCTGGTCACCGTCGAAGCCGACAGCGAGCAGGTCAAGAAGGACATGTGGCTGCTGGCGGGGCTTGTGGCGCTGATCGTGGTCAGCAAGCGCGGGATGAGCGACTCACATGCCCGCCTGGTGCGCACACGCTCGATGAACGTGGCCGCGGAGATGCAGTGGCATCTGATGCCACCGTTGACGTTCGCCACCGAGCGGATAGCGATCTGCGCCGTGCTGGAGCCCGCCTACGAGATAAGCGGTGACGCCTTCGACTACGCCATTGACGATGACGTCCTCCACCTTGAAATCTTCGACGCGATGGGCCACGACACAGCGGCCGGCCTGACAGCCAATCTCGCGGTCGCGGCGTGCCGGAACAGCCGTCGCCGGCGTGCCGGCTTGGTCGGTGCGAGCGAGGCCATCGAGCGGACCCTGATAGAGCAGTTCGGGACGTGCCGCTACACCACCGGTATCCTGGCCGACCTGAACCTGAACAGCGGCGATCTCAGCTGGATCAACCGCGGCCACCACCCACCGGTGATCATTTGGGGCAGGCGTCATGTCACCGTTCTCGACTGCCCGCCCACCCCGCCCATGGGCACCGATGTGGGCCTCGACGTCTCGCTCTGCCGTGACCGGCTCGAACCCGGCGACCTGCTCCTGCTCCACACCGACGGCATCACCGAGGCCCGTGGACCCGACGGCCAGGAGTTCGGCCTCGATCGCTTCCTGAACTTCGTCGTCCGCTCGCTCGACCACGGCATGCCCATGCCCGAGACACTGCGCCGCCTTATGCGCGACGTCCTCGCCTACCATCACGGTCGGCTCCGCGACGACGCGACCGTCACTCTTGTGCAATGGCACGGCCGGACTCCCTTCGACCCCCGTGAGATCCAAACCCTCGTCGGGCTCCCCGAAACCCCGGGCTGACAGCAGTCCTCGCCATGTCGTGGGCGGGGCCGGCGCCACGGCCAGCGCCAGGAATGATCCTGCGGCGCATGTCGTCCCGGCGCGGCACCCCAGCAGTTCTCAGGCGACGTCGGTGACGAAGTCCCCGCTGCCGCTCTCCCTAGCCCCGGCCACGATCCGTGCGGCGCGGTCGCGCATCGCGTCTTCAGGGCGCGGATCGCGCGGGGGGTGAAGCCGCGCTGGACGATCTGGCGGATTCGGGTGAGTTCGGGCGGGTCCATATTCAGCATGATCAGCTTCTGGACGTCGATCTGGTCGCGCTGGATGTGCTCGTGGAAGCGGATGATGGCGGTGTTGAGATGCGAGGAGAAGATCTCCGGCCGGGTGGAGACCTCCTTGACGTCGGCGTGGCGGGTGATGGCCCGGTAGCCGTCGTCGCCGAAGCCGGCGCACTCCAGACCTGACGGTCCATCGCGAGCGCCCAGAAGGTAGTAACGGGTTCTACAAGTGGCAAGACGAATGGCGGCCATTGTTGCCGCCGACGGGGCGACTTGGGCTCCGCGTACCCCGTGCACGACCCTTGCGCCGCCGGGTCGGGCCTCAGCAGACTGAGCGAGTAGCTAGAACGCGTACCAGTTATGGGCGCGGGCGCTGCGGGGGCCCCGCGGACGCGAGGAGAGGACGAGACAGTCATGGCCGCGGAACCCGTCATCGTCGAAGCCGTACGCACCCCCATCGGCAAGCGCGGAGGCGCGCTCGCCAATCTCCACCCCGCCTATCAGCTCGGCGAAACCTACCGCGAACTCCTCGCCCGCACCGGCATCCAGCCCGACTGCGTCGAGCAGATCGTCGGCGGAACGGTCACCCACGCCGGCGAGCAGTCGATGAACCCCGCGCGCACCGCCTGGCTGATGATGGGCCTGCCGTACGAGACCGCGGCGACGACGGTGGACTGCCAGTGCGGCTCCTCGCAGCAGGCCAACCACATGGTGGCCAACATGGTGGCCGCCGGAGTGATCGACATCGGCATCGGCTGCGGGGTCGAGGCCATGTCGCGCGTGCCGCTCGGCAGCGGCTCCAAGCACGGGCCGGGCAAGCCGTTCCCCGACGAGTGGAACGTGGACCTGCCCAATCAGTTCGAGGCGGCCGAGCGGATCGCCCGCCACCGCGGGCTCACCCGGGAGAACGTGGACGCGCTCGGGCTCATCTCCCAGGAGCGGGCCGCGCGGGCCTGGGCGGAGGAGCGGTTCAAGCGCGAGACCTTCGCCGTGCAGGTGCCCACGACCGAGGAGGAGCAGGCGGCCGGGCAGGGCATGTGGCGGGCCGTCGACCGGGACGAGGGCCCGCGCGACACCAGCATGGAGGCGCTGGCCGGGCTGAGGCCCATCATGCCGACCGCCGTGCACACCGCGGGCAACTCCTCCCAGATCTCCGACGGTGCCTGCGCGGTGCTGTGGGCCTCCAAGCGGATGGCCCGCGCCCTCAAACTGCGCCCCCGCGCACGGATCGTGGCCCAGGCCCTGGTCGGTGCCGATCCGCACTTCCATCTCGATGGCCCGATCGACGCGACCCGAGCGGTGCTGGGCAAGGCCGGTATGACGCTGAACGACATCGATCTGGTCGAGATCAACGAGGCGTTCGCCTCCGTGGTGCTCTCGTGGGCGCAGGTCTTCGACCAGGACCTGGAGAAGGTGAACGTGAACGGCGGCGCCATCGCGCTCGGCCACCCGGTGGGGGCCACGGGAGCGCGTTTGATCACCACGGCGCTGCATGAACTGGAGCGCGCCGACAAGGAGTTCGCGCTGATCACCATGTGCGCCGGGGGCGGGCTCGCCACAGGGACGATCATTCAGCGGCTGTGACGGGTGTGCTCAGCCGGCCTCGGTGACCAGGGCACGGAGCGCCGGGCGCAGGGCGGCGGCGAGCTCGTCGGGGGACGCGCCGCGCAGATCGTCGAGGTCGAGCAGTTGATGGCCGATGGTCACGCCGACCATGGCGGTGATGGCAAGGGCGGCCCGTAGGCGTGCGTCCTCATTGCTCGCGGCGGTCGTCGCGGCGATGGCGGAGGCCACCTCCTCGATCTGGTGGTTGAGCGCGGCGCGCGCCGTCTCGGCCGCCTCGGGGTGCGTGAGCATCGAGCGCAGCATCGCCAGCGACGCCTCCGGCAGTCCGCCGATCTTCATGCCGAGCGAGGTCAGCAGCCGCTCGGTCACCTGCTCGGGGCCGGTGGCCGGTGAAGGGCCGCCGCTCACCGGCATGACCTGGACCGCCTGCGAGAACAGCTCCTGCTTCGATCCGAAGTACTGCATGACCAGCGCCGGATCGATCTCCGCCGCCGCCGCGACCGCCCGGATCGTCGTCCGCTCGAACCCCCGCTCGGCAAAGAGTTCACGGGCGGCGGCAAGGATGCGCCGCTCGGTCTGGCGGCGGCGGTCGGCGCGGGACAGTCCGGAGGGGGTCACGGGACGACTCTACCGATGGCTCCACGGCTGTTGACCGCGGGCGCTCATGCTCTACGCTTGTTGAGTCAACGCGTGTTGAGCGAATGCTGTCCCCATGAACGGAGTGCGTCCTCATGCCCGAAAACCCCGCGGCATCGGCCGGAGCGCGAGAGATCGTGACCCGCTTTCACCGTGCGATCCTCGATAAATCCGCCGACGATCTGGCGGATCTCTATGCCCTCGACGCCGTCCATGAGTTTCCGTTTCTCGCGCCCGGAATGCCCGAGCGCTTCCATGGCCGCGAGGAGATCCGGGCCGGCTATCGGGCGGCATGGGGAGCGACTCCGGTGGAGGTCGCCGAGGTCGCGGACGTGGTGATCCATGACACCGCGGAGGCCGGAGTGGTCGTTGTGGAGCAGACCGTCCTGGGAACGATGGCGACCACCGGTGACCCGGTCAGGATCCCCGGCATCGTGGTCCTCCGGGTCCGTGACGGCCATGTCGTCCACGCGCGCGACTATATGGACGGCCTGGGAGTGGCCCGCGCGACCGGACGGCTGTCGCTGACGTAACGGTCGCACCGGACCCGTAGCCCCGTCCCGTCACCGCCCGTCGAAGACGACCGGCGCCTCGAAGGCGGCCCGGCGGGTGGCACGGCGCAGGGCCTTGAGGAGGGGGCCGCCGAGGGTGAGGGTCAGCGCCACCGTCACCACGGCGCGCGGCACATCCCAGCCGAGTGAGGTGGCCAGGCAGTACGCGAGGAAGCGGGCGAGGTTGTCGCCGAGCGGATCGCCCGGCACATAGCTGATCCCCGAGGCCATGCCCTGCATCAGCGTCCAGCCCTGGAGGTTCATGACCGTCCCGTAGCAGAGGGACGCCACCGCTCCGTACCCGGCGAGCAGCAACAACTCGCCCCGGCCACGGAGCAGGCCCGGGGCGGGCAGCAGGCCCGCGCCCATCGCGACCCACCCCATCGCCAGCATCTGGAACGGCATCCAGGGCCCCACCCCGCCCGTGAGCAGCGCGGACGCGAACATCGACACGGCGCCGAGCACAAACCCGAAGCCGGGGCCGAGCACCCGCCCCGACAGCACCATCAGGAAGAACATCGGCTCGATCCCGGCCGTCCCGGCGCCCAGCGGCCGCAGTGCCGCGCCCGCCGCGGCCAGCACGCCGATCATCGCGATGGCCTTCGCGTCCAGTCCGGTGTCCGCGATCGTCGCCACCACCACGGCCAGCAGCAGCGGCAGCAGCGCGGCGAACAGCCAGGGCGCGTCGGCCGCGTGGGTGGTGATGCCGGAGTCCCCCGGTGCGAACAGCGGCCAGCCGAAGGCGACGACGCCGATGGCGGAGACGAGGGCCAGGGCCGTGACCGAGCGGGGGCCGAGGCGGACGGCCCGCACACGACCGCCGCGTGTCCGGTCCGGCGCCGGGTCCTGGCCCGTCCCGCCGCGGCCCGTCCGGCCGCGGCCCGTCCGGCCGCGGCCCGTCGCGCCTTGGCCCGTCGCGCCTTGGCCCGTCCCGCCGCGGCTCGTCGCGCCGCGGCCTGTCGCGCCTTGGCCCCTCGCGCCGCGGCCCGTCGTGCCTTGGCCCGTCGTGCCTTGGCCCGTCCCGCCGCGGCCGGTCCCGCCGCGGCCCGTCGCGCCTTGGCTCGTCGCGCCTTGGCGCGTACGGCGGTCGTCCCTGCGGCCCCGGCGTGCGCCGCGACCCGGTGACGTCGCGTGCGGCCCGCTCATCGCGCCGCCTCCAGCGCCTCGCGTACCTGGGGGACCGTCAGCCAGGGCAGCGGCGCCAGGACCTTCGCCACCTGCGGGGCGAAGGCGGGGGAGGAGACGACGACCTCGGCCGTGGGCCCGTCCGCGACCACCTCGCCGTCGGCCAGGATGACGACACGATGGGCGAGTTCGGCCGCCAGCTCGACGTCATGGGTGGCCAGGACGGTGGCGTGGCCCTCCGCCGCCAGCCCGCGCACCACCTCGACCAGCCGGGCCTTCGCCGCGTAGTCGAGACCGCGCGTCGGCTCGTCGAGCAACAGCAGGGGCGGGCGGGCGGTGAGGATCACGGCCAGGGCCAGGGCGAGCCGCTGCCCCTCCGACAGATCGCGTGGATGGGTGGCGTCCGCCACGTCCGGGAGCAGCCGGCTGACCAGCTCACGGCACGTGCCCGGGGCCGCGCCCGCGTCCTGGTCGGCCGCCGCGCACTCGGCGGCGACCGTGTCCGCGTAGAGCAGGTCGCGCGGCTCCTGCGGTACCAGGCCCACATGGCGCAGGAGTTCGGCGGGCCGGGTGCGATGCGGTACGACGCTGGGCCCCGTCCCGACCCGTACCGTCCCCGAGGCTGGTTCGTGCATCCCGACCAGGCTCGCGAGCAGCGTCGACTTCCCGGCCCCGTTGCGTCCCATCAGCGCCACCGTCTCGCCCGGCCGCACCGACAGATCCACCCCGCGCAGCGCCTCGGTCCGGCCGTGGCGTACGGACAGCCGCGCCACCTCGGCGACCGGCTCGCCCGGCGCCGGATCGGCCACCGGGCGCGGGGCGAGCGGCGTCAGCCGCTCCCGTAGCGGCCCCGCCCTGCGGCGCGCGTCCCGTACGGAGAGAGGGACCGGCGACGGCCACCCGGCGAGCCCGCCGAGGGCCACCACGGGCGGCTGGACGGGGGAGCTGCGCATGATCTCGGCCGGCGCGCCGACCAGCGGGACGGCGCCGGGCGAGGGCAGCAGGATCACCTGGTCCGCGTACTGCACCACCCGCTCCAGGCGGTGTTCGGCCATCAGTACGGTCGTGCCGAGGTCGTGCACCAGCCGCTGGAGTACGGCCAGCACCTCCTCGGCCGCCGCCGGATCGAGCGCGGAGGTCGGCTCGTCGAGCACCAGGACCCGGGGGTGGGTGGTGAGCACCGAGCCGATCGCGACGCGCTGCCGCTGCCCGCCGGAGAGCGCGGCGAGGGGGCGGTCGCGCAGCTCGGCGAGGCCGAGGAGGTCCAGCGTCTCCTCGACCCGGCGGCGCATGGTGTCCGGGGCGATGCCCAGCGACTCCATGCCGTAGGCGAGTTCGTCCTCGACGGTGTCGGTGACGAAGTGCGCGAGCGGGTCCTGCCCCACGGTGCCGACCACATCGGCCAGTTCCCGGGGCCTGTGGGTGCGGGTGTCCCGGCCCGCGACCGTGACCCGGCCGTGGAGCGTGCCACCGGTGAAATGCGGTACGAGACCCGGGACGGTGCCCAGAAGTGTCGACTTGCCGACCCCGGACGGGCCGACGAGCAGACACAGCTCCCCCTCGGGGACGGTCAGATCCACCCCGGCCAGGGCGGGCCGCGCCGCGCCGTCGTAGGTGACGGACACCTGCTCGAAACGGATCACTGCGTGGCCTCCTCGGAGTCTGCGTCGGGTTGCCCGTCCGGCGCGGCATCGTGCGCCGGCCGTTCCGTGGCCGTGCGGCCGGGGCGCGGACCGGGCCCGGCACCCGAGGGTTCCGGGCGCCGCCGCCCCCGCCTGCGTCCCGGGGCGGCCGGCGCGGCCGGGGTTGGTGTCCGGCCCGGAGCCGAGGACCCGGCCGGAGCCGAGGACCCGGCCGGAGCCGAGGTCCCGGCCGGGGCCGGGGGCGCCGGAGCCACGAGCGCCGGGACCAGCCCGATCAGCACCGCCGCCGCCGGCCACAGCGGCAGCGCCGGCGCCGTGAGCGGGACGACGGACGGCTGCAGGGACTGCGGTACGGATGACCCGGCCCAGATCATCAGCGCCGCGACCGCCGCTCCCGACCCCGACACCAGCCACGCGCGTGCGCCCCACGGGTCCGGCCGGTGGCGGCTGCGCACCGAGCGGCGGCCGCCCAGCCACAGCCCGCCGAGCGCGGCGACGAGCCCGGCGAGCAGCAGCGGCAGCCCGTAGCCGGCGCCCTGCGCCGCCAGCAGCCCGTACGTACCGCAGCAGACGCCGAGCAGCCCGCTCAGGGTCAGGGCGGTGGTGGTGCGGCGTACGGCGGGCGGGACCCGCGCGGTGCGGCCGTAGCCGCGCGCGTCCATCGCCGCTGCCAGGGCCACCGACCGTTCCAGCGCGCCCTCCAGCACCGGCAGCCCGACCTGCAGCAGGGCCTTCGCCCCGCGGTCGGGCCGCCCGCGCAACCTGCGGGCCGCGCGCAGCCGCTGGACGTCCGTGACGAGGTGGGGGGCGAAGGTCATCGCCACGACGACCGCGACGCCCGCCTCGTACAGCGCGCCGGGCAGGGACTTGAGCAGCCGGGCCGGGCTGGCCAGGGCGTTCGCCGCGCCGACGCAGATCAGCAGGGTGGCCAGCTTCAGCCCGTCGTACAGCGCGAAGACCAGCCCCTCGGCCACGACCCGGCCGCCGATCCGCACCCCCCGCGCCCAGTCGGGAACCGGGACTTCGGGGAGCGTGAACAGCACGCGGGTGCCGGGGATCGGCGAGCCGAGGAACACCGCGAAGATCAGCCGGATCCCCAGCACCACCAGGCCGAGCTTGAGGAAGGCGGTGTACGAGCGGGCCCAGGGCGCGTCCGTGCGGCGCACCGCCACGACATAGCCCGCGACGGCGATGAGCAGCCCGAGCAGCAGCGGATTGGTGGTCCGGGACGCGGCCGTGGCCAGCCCGAGCGCCCACAGCCACCAGGCGCCGGCGTGCAGCGCGTTGCCCCGGGTCGGGGTGCGTGCCGTGACGCGGCGCGTGGCGTCGGCGGTCCGCGGTGCCGCCGTGCTCATGTCCGGCGGCGGCGCGTCTGCCACACCGCCGCGGCCCCGAGCCCGACGACGAGGGCCAGACCGCCGAGCAGCCCCGCCGACGGGCCGCCGCTGTCGCTCTTGTCGCCGCTCTCGCCGCTGTTCTTGCCCCCGCTGTTGCCGTCGGCCTTGCCGTCGCTCTCGCCGATCTGCTCGCCGCAGCCCGACGTCGGGTATCCGGCGATGGCGCACAGCAGCGCGGCGGAGTTGTAGCGCAGCGGCTTGGCGACGGCGGCCAGCGCGTCCCCGGCCGTCGCGCCCTCACCGACCCGCGCGCACTCCGTACGCGCCTTCGGCGGGGTCGCGCCACCCGGCGCGTCGGCCTTCGTGCCGAAGTCCAGGACAACCGCGACCCGCTTGGTGCCGCCCTTGGCGGGCGTATCGGTACAGATCGCCTTGAAGTCGGCCGAACCACGCGGCCGTACGGCGTCCTGGGAGTCCTCGCTGACCGCGAAGCGGAAGCCGATCATGTCGCCATCGTCCGGCCGCGCCGACGCGGGCCCCTGCGTGGCGTACGTCCAGCCGCCCCCGCCCCGCTGCCAGAACGACCAGTAGCGATACCCCTCGGCGGCCTGCGCGGGGGCCGCGCCCAAGGCGGCCAGCAGCAGCGCGGCGGGGAGCGACCGGGCCGCGCACCGCACGACGTGCCCGAGGATCATCAGAACTGCTGCTTCTTCCGGCCGCTGAGCAGGAAGCCGATGCCGATGCCCGCGGCCGCGCCGGCGCCCACGAACCACCAGACGTTGGTCATCCCGCCGTCGTCGTCCTTCTTGGCCTTGGTGCTCGACTCGGCCCCCGAGCCGCCGACCGCTTCGGGCTTCGGCCCCGTGGCGTTGAGCTGCCGCACCAGGTCGACGCCCCCGAAGCTCCGCGGATCGCTGCCGGTCGCGTATGCCGCGAGGATCAGCTTGCCGAGGGCCCCCGGGTCGCCCTTCGCCCACGCCACCGCGCCGCTGTTCTTCCGCCGCAGCCACTGGAGCGGCTTGCCCGCGGCGGCGCTGTGCTTCCCGGCGGCGAGCGCCATGACCGCGTCGGCGGTGGCGCCGAAGTCGGGCTGGTTCTTGGCGCCGGGCATCGTGGACATCAGGTGTCCGTCGTGCTCGGACAGGGCGGTGGAGAGATGGCCGAGGGCGGCCTCGGCCGCGTCCTCGGGCGTACCGGCCCCGCCGTCCCCGCCCTCGCAGTCCATCGGCTCCGGGCTCTTGCGGGTGTCGTCGCCGACGGGCTCGAAGACGAAGCCCTTGCCCTGGGCGGCCAGCGCGGCGCTCACGGTGGCCAGGGTGTTCGCGGCGAGCTTGGCGTTCTTCCCGGTGTTCCCGCTCTTGTCCGGCTGGTAGGCGAAGGCCCCGCGCTCTCCCGCCTTGGCCGCGCATCCCAGCTGCAGCCCGAGCAGGGCGTCGTACGGGCTCTTGCCGCCCTTCTCGGCGGTGATCTTCGACGGGTCCTTCACGGCAGCGGCGAAGGCGCCGACCGCGACCGAGGTGGAGTTCGCGTCGGTCGGCCCGCCGGGGTTCATGCCCCAGCCGCCGTCGTCGTTCTGGTTCCGCTTCAGCCAGCCGATGCCCTTCTCCACCGCGTCGGACTGCCCGCCCACCGCCGCCAGCGCCTGCACGGCCGCCGAGGTCGCGTCGGTGAACTCACCCTTCTTCGGCTCGCACGCCTTCGCGGTGTCCGCCCGGTAGGCCCCGAAGCCGCCGTCCGCGCACTGCTGACCGGCCAGCCAGTCGACAGCCGACTTCGCCGGGGTGACGCCCACCGCGTCCTGGGCGAGCAGCGCGAGCGACTGCCGCCACACGCCGTCGAACTTCGGGTCCTTGGCACCGTATAGCCCCTCCGGGCGCGCCGGGCCGTCGGCGAAGGCGGCGGGCGCGACGACTGCGCCGCACACGGCGGCGGAGACGGACAGAGCCGCCACACTGCGGCGTAGGTTCATGGCTGTGGTGCCTCTCGATCGTTGTCGCCGCGGTGGGACGGACCGCCTACGGGCGCGGCCGCGCACGGCTGACCACCCACGCGCGGAGCGATCCGCCCCGCCACGACACGATGACACCCGGCTCAGCTCCGCATCCCTCGACGGTGCCGCCCCGGTGCCCGGGACGACGGGAGCCTGCGTCGCGCCCGCCCTGGTGTTCCGGCTCATACGTCCCCGAGGGCCGTACTCACGGTTGCGGGTCAGCGTCGGATTCCCACCGACTTCCCCCGAACGGGCGCGAATGAAGTTTTACGGATACCTTATCCGGCGGCCGCCTGCCGCCCGCCCGCCCCCCTGTCCGCCTCCGCGCGCAGCAGCACCGGCAGGCTCCGGTGGCCGTTGGAGATGAAGGTCGGTGCGGGTTCGAGGGCCTGCGGCGGGACGGCGAGCTCCAGGTCAGGGAAGCGGTCGAACAGCGCGGGGAGTGCGATCCGGGCCTCCAGCCGGGCCAGCGGTGCGCCCAGGCAGTAGTGCATGCCGTAGCCGAAGGCCAGGTGCTCCTTGTCCGCCCGGGTGATGTCGAACCGGTCGGCGTCGGTGCCGTGCAGCCGGGGGTGGCGGTTGGCCGCCGCGTAGGACGCCAGGACCGCGTCGCCCTTCTTGATGACGACGCCCTCACCGGCGTCGACGTCCTCCACGGCGAAGCGCAGCGGCAGATGCGCCAGCGGGGGCTGTGCCCGCAGCGTCTCCTCGATCACGTCGTCCCAGGACGCCTTGCCCCGGCGGACCAGGGCGAACTGCTCCGGATGGGTCAGCATGGCGTGGATCGCGTTGTCGAGCAGTTGCACCGTCGTCTCGTAGCCGGCGGCGATGAGCAGCCCCACGGTGTCGGCGAGCTCCTGCTCGTTCAGCCGGGAGCCGTCCTTGTCGCGTGCGGCGATGAGATCGCTGACGATGTCGTCGGCGGGTGTGCGCCGCTTGAGCGCGACGAGCTCGCGCAGGATGCGCTGATGGCCCTCGTTGGCGGCGATGACCTCCTCCGGTGCCGCGTTCGTCCGGAACATGGTGTCCACGAACGCGCGCTCACGCTCGCGCATCTCGCCCTCGGGCAGGCCGATCAGCTCGCAGATGACCCCGATCGGGATCGGGTAGCAGTACGCGGCCTTCACATCCACCGCGTCCCCGGGCGCGGCGGCGGCCCGCTCCGCGAGGCCGTCCAGCAGATGTGCCACGAGGAGTTCGATACGCGGCCGGAGCACGGCGGTGCGGCGGCCGGTGAAGCCCTTCGCGACGAGCCTGCGGAGCCGGGTGTGGTCGGCGCCGTAGGCGGTGAACATGTTCTCCACGGCGACCCAGGTGATCAGCGGCCACGACAAAGGGATCTCACCCTTGATGAACCGCGGCCAGTGCCGGTGGGCGTCCTTCGATATGCGCGGGTCGGTCAACAGCTGTTTGAGGAGCTCGGGGTCGGTGACCGACCACGCCGTCACCCCTCCCGGGAGCTCCACCGGCGTCGCCGGGCCCCGTTCCCGGAGCCGGGCGCCTTCGCCGTGGATGTCGCGTCCTGTGGGGTCGAGAACGAAGGGCGGGAGCTGGGCTTCCATGCGTCGCCTCCATTGTTCGCGCCGTCCGTGGCGCCGTCTGCGCTGGGGGTGGGGTGGTTGTCCCGTCAAGTGATGTGCCACCCGGTGAAGTTGGCTATCCGGAAACCGCCGGAGATGTTCGTCTCAAGCGGCCGGAGTCAGGGCCCGATCCGCGACCGGGTCCGTGCCCGGGACCGGCTCCGCCCTGCCCAGCTTCACCAGACGGCGCAGATGCGCCTCCGCCTCGGAGACCGCGATGGTGCGGGAGCCGTAGGGGATCCGGTCCCAGGGGCGGTTCCACTCCATGGTCTCGGCGAGCCGCCAGGGGGTGAGCGGGGTGGTGAGGAGGGCGAGCAGACCGGTGAGGCGCTTCCCGTCTCCGCGGCCCCCGCGGGCCGGTGCGGCCATTGCCCATTATAGCGAGAACTGATTACCCATCAGGGATACCGGTGACGACTTCGCTCGACCTGCGCTGACCAGCCATCAAGGTGCCGTCACCGGCCGTTGTTGGCTGCCCTTGGGCCCCTCGGACCGGCCGCGGACGGTCCGACCGGATGCGTGGGCGGCGCAGGTGGTCGCGGATCGCGCGTGAGGAGGGTGTGCGCGGTCCGCGATCACGGCCTTTGGCCGGGTCCGGGGCCGTCCGAGACCGGTCCCGGGGACCCGGGCGCGGGCCATCAGGAGCGCCCGAGCGCGTGGTTGGCGGGTTCGGCCCGGCCGGGTGCCCATTTTTCGTGCTCGGCCGACGTCACGCAGGGCCGAAATTGAGCAACAGCTCCCACAGCAATCGCCTGCCGGGGCGTTCGTGAAGTGATGGACGATCAGGTATCGCGGTCCCCATGGCTCATCGGATGGCTCAGGGCCCATGGATGGCAAAAACACCAGTACATCTTTGGCCATTGCTGGTTATCGTGATCACTTGCGGCCCGAGCCGGCCTTTTGGAGAGGAACGCCCCGTGCCCACGATCAGCATCATCACCTCTGTACACAACGGCGGCCATCGCTACATTGACGAGACTTACGAATCCCTGCGCGAGCAGAAGCTTCCGGGCGGCTGGGAATGGCAATGGTGCGTCCAAGAGGACGGTCACCCCGGAATCACCGCCGACATCCTTCCCCAGGATCCCAGGATCTCGGTCGAATCCGGACTACGAGGGCGCGTGGCGGTGGCACGCACACATGCTCTCGCACGTGCGACAGGCGAGTTGATCCGGACCCTGGACGCCGATGACGTGTTGTTGCCAGGAGCCCTCGAACGCGACATCGAGACACTGGAGCGAGTTCCGTGGTGTGTTTCCGCGTGCCTTGACCTTCACGAAGACGGCGGCAGTACATCACCGGGACCCAACGACCCTCCGGGCGGCCCCGTCGAGCCTGGCAGGTTCTTCGACGAGGTGGTGGAAGGCCGTCTGTCCGTGCAGACGACAACGTTTGCCGCACACCGTCCTCTCGTGCTTGCACTCGGCGGTTGGCCTGCACTGACCGGCGCCGAAGGGGTGGCCCTGCTGCTTGCCGCGGAAGTAATCGCCCCCGGTGAGTTCATCGCGGAGCCGAGCATCCTTTACCGGAAACACCCCGACCAGACCACCGCGGCTCATCGCTACTGGGATCCGGCGGAGGCAGCCACTCGAATAGAAGCGGGCATACGGCGGGCCCGGGCAATGCGGGAGGTCGGTTGGGCATGGTCGTGAGATCCTCTGCGCTCGCGGAGCAGTGCGCCGCGCCTGCGGCGCACTGAGGAGATCTGACCGCGCGGGCCCGGTCACCGTTGTGGGGCGCAGGGCAGCTGCGAGTGGGCCCAAAGCTCCGGCGGTCGGGGTCAAAGCCACTGGTGGATCCCATTCCGTCACGAGACTGGCTTAGTTTGTCGAGAACTGGTATCAGTTCTGATGCGGCGTCAGGTGTACGGAGCGCTGGGATGGTGCTCCTGGGCGGGAGGCATCAGCGATGGGCGACCTCATCGAGCACGGGCAGCTCTTCATCGGCGGGGCGCCGGCCGAACCGGCGGGCACGGACACCATCGAGGTCGTCTCGCCCCACACCGAGGAGGTCATCGGACGGGTGCCGCACGCCTCGCGGGCGGATGTGGACCGGGCGGTGGCGGCGGCGCGTACGGCGTTCGACAGGGGGCCGTGGGCCCGTACGAGCCTGGACGAGCGGATCGTGGTGGTCACCCGCATCAAGGACGCCATCGCCGCACGGCATGAGGAGATCGCCCGGGTCATCAGCGCGCAGAACGGCTCTCCCTACTCCTGGAGCGTGCGCGCCCAGGCGCTCGGCGCGGTGATGGTCTGGGAGTCGGCGATCGCGGTCGCGCGCGACTTCCCGCACGAGGAGCGCCGGGCCGGGCTGGGGCCGCTGCTGGTGCGGCGTGAGCCGGTCGGGGTGGTCGCGGCCGTGGTGCCCTGGAACGTGCCGCAGTTCGCGGCCGCGGCGAAGCTGGCGCCCGCGCTGCTGGCGGGGTGCTCGGTGATCCTCAAGCCCTCGCCGGAGACCCCGCTGGACTCCTGCATCCTTGCCGAGATCGTGGCGGAGGCGGGGGTGCCGGAGGGGGTGGTGTCGATCCTTCCGGCGGGCCGCCACGTCAGCGAGTATCTGGTCGGGCACCCGGGGGTGGACAAGGTCTCGTTCACCGGGTCGGTGACGGCCGGAAAACGGGTGATGGAGGTCGCCTCGCGTCAACTGACCCGAATCACCTTGGAGTTAGGCGGCAAGTCCGCGGCGGTCATCCTGCCGGACGCCGATCTGGAGGCGGCGGTCGCCGGCATCGTGCCCATCGCGTGGATGAACAACGGGCAGGCCTGCGTGGCCCAGACCCGTGTCCTCGCGCCGCGCGCCCACTACGACGAGATCGCCGAGCGCCTCACGGCGGCCGCCTCCGCCCTGGTCGTCGGCGATCCGCTGGACCCCGCGACACAGGTCGGACCGCTGGTCGCGCGGCGGCAGCAGAAGCGGTCGCTGGACTACATCGCGCTCGGGCAGCGGGAGGGCGCCAAGGTGCTGACGGGCGGCGGGCGCCCGGCGGGGCGGGAGCAGGGCTGGTACGTCGAGCCGACGCTGTTCGGGGACGTCGACAACGCGATGCGGATCGCCCGTGAGGAGATCTTCGGCCCGGTGGTCTGTCTGCTGCCGTACGGGGACGAGGAGGAGGCGGCCCGTATCGCCGACGACTCCGAGTACGGCCTGTCCGGCAGTGTCTGGACGGCGGACGTCGGGCGCGGCGTCGAGTTCGCCCGGCGCATCCGCACCGGCACCTACTCCGTCAACACCTTCGGCCTCGATATGTCCGGGCCCTTCGGCGGCTACAAGAACAGCGGCATCGGGCGGGAGTTCGGGCCCGAGGGGTACTGCGCATACCTGGAGCACAAGACGATCCATCTGCCGCGGGGGTGGGACGGCTGATGGGGGACCGCTGGCGGATCGGGGTGGACGGCGGGGCGTGCGTCGGCTCGGGGATGTGCGTGTCCACCGCGCCCGGTGGGTTCCGGCTGGAGGGGGCGCGGCAGTCGTGGCCGGTCGCGACGGAGGCGGACGCGTCCGAGGCGGTGCCGGCGGCGGCCGAGGCGGTGCCGGCGGCGGCCGAGGGGTGTCCGGTGGAGGCGATCGCCATCCGGCTCCTGGGAAGCGGCGAACCGGTGTTTCCCCCGGACGAGTAGCTCCGCCCCCGGACGAGTAGCTCCGCCCTCGGACGGTCCGCGGGTCCTCTACCTTTCGGACCTGGCCCGTTGCGAATTATTCGTGCGCATTGCACGACCTCTTCATGACACTTGTGACTGTTCGGCTTCGCTCGTGGCGTGGAAGTCTTCGTGTACACCGCGAACCGGCGGTGCCCCCCGGGCCTTGACCGCCGATCCGGGCACCCGGTGCGCGGGCAGGTGCCGGCCGACCGCCGGCCCCGGCCCGCGCCTGTGTCTCACCCTGTCCTCAGACCCACCCCTCGCCCCGGGAGATCCGTATGGCGTCCACACGGTTGCGTGCCCCGGTCTTGCGCGTGATCGCGGCCAGATAGTTGCGGATCGTCCCGTTGGACAGATGCAGAGTCCGGGCGATCTCCGGGATCGAGGAGCCGTCGGCGGCCAGGGACAGTACGCCCAACTCACGGTCGGTCAGCGGGATTTCGGCGGCCTGGAGAAAGCCGTAGCCCAGCGAATCATCGACGAACCGTTTTTTCTTGGCCACCTGCCGAATGCCGTCCAGAAGACGCTGTGGCGGGGCGTTCTTGTCGATATAGCCGAGGGCCTGGGCCTCATGGGCGCGGCGCAACGGGCCGGGCCGTCCGGCGTGGGCCAGCACGAGCAGTCCGCACTCACCGTCCTCACTGGAGGCCAGGCTTACGATCTTCGCTAGATCACCCTTGCGCGCCACCCCGTCGGGACCCGCGGAGTCCGTGTCCACCACGCAGACATGCGGCTGCGAGGAACGGGCTCTGCTGCGCGCGTCACGCCAGGAGGACGCGACCACGTCGATGTCCGGCTCGGCCCGTAACAGTGATGCCAGCGCCGAGCGCAGCAGGCATGAATCGTGCACCAGAAGTACCCGGATCACGAACTTCTCCACCCCCATTGATGTCCTGCTTCCGTCGCACGCGGTTGTCGCTCTGTCGCGCGCCGTTCATGAATACCGGGATTGCCCATGCCGTGAACGCGGAATTCAAGCCAACGGGGGGCGTGCGGGCGCACAATCAACCGCTCCCGCGCTACATGGGGCGCGATGAGCGCCGCATGCGCCCCCGTGCGCCGGCTAGTGGGACGGAGCCGGAGCAGTGAGATCGATGAGGCGGCAGACCGTCTCGATGTCAATCTTGACCTGGGCAATCGAGGCGCGTCCCGAGAGCCAGGTGATCAGCGCCGAGTGCCAGGTGTGCTCGATGACGCGGACGGCGGAGAGCTGCTCGGCCGTCGGCGGGCCCTCCAGCCCCATCGCGTCGAGGATGATCGCGGTGGTGAGCCGGGAGACGGTGTCCACCTCCGGGCTGACCGATCGGTCGGCGAAGGTGAGCGCCCGCACCATCGCGTCCGCCAGATGGGGCTCGCGCTGCAGCGCGCGGAAGGCGCGCATCAGGGTCTGCGCGACCCGGGCGGCCGGGTCCTCCTCGGTCGGCGGGTGCTTGCGCAGCGTTTCGTGCATGTGCTGCAGCTGGTCCTGCATGGTCGCGACCAGCAGATGGACCTTGGACGGAAAGTAACGGTAGAGGGTGCCGAGCGCGACACTGGAGCTCTCCGCGACCTCGCGCATCTGGACCGCGTCGAAGCCGCCGCGGCTGGCCAACCGGGCGCTGGCGTGCAGGATGCGCCGGCGGCGCGCCTCCTGCCGCTCGGTCAGCTGCAGGGAGGCCGGCTTGACTTCTGCGGTCATGTGCCCCACTTCGGGTGTGTTGCGTCTGCGGGTCGTCGACAAGTGGACATCGTGCATGATGGCAGGGTCGGCCTGGTCGTGCGAGTTACTGAAACTCGTTCTAGGCTAGCGCGGCGGACGGCCGCCGCGCCCCTGTCTGCGCAGTTCGTAGCGGTATCGCCGCGGTCGCCGTACGGTCCCGGACCGGCCCCCGCTACCGAGTGGTAGGGATCACCCGTCCCGGCCCTGGAGCGGGCCGCCGGGGCGGGTATCTTCGATTCCTCTCGGGGGGATCCGATAGTGAAACTTGTTCTAGATAATCGGAAGCGGTTACGCTCCCGCTGAACTGCACCAAGGAGGGGGCGCGAGTGACCGCAGAGGCCGCGCAGGAGACCGGGGCCGACCACCTTCGAGGCCCGCTGCCGACGGCGCCCCCCGCCGACACCGACGGACCGCTGCGCATCGCACTGCTCAGCTACAAGGGGAACCCTTTCTGCGGGGGCCAGGGCGTCTATGTGCGCCATCTCTCCCGGGAACTCGCCCGGCTCGGCCACACCGTCGAGGTCATCGGCGCCCAGCCCTATCCGGTGCTCGACGCCGAGGCGGGCGTGACCCTCACCGAGCTGCCGAGCCTCGACCTCTACCGCCAGCCCGACCCGTTCCGCACGCCGGGGCGCGAGGAGTACCGGGACTGGATCGACGCGCTGGAGGTCTCCACCATGTGGACCGGCGGCTTCCCCGAGCCGCTCACCTTCAGTCTGCGCGCCCGCCGCCATCTGGCCGCCCGCCGCGAGCAGTTCGACGTGGTGCACGACAACCAGACCCTCGGCTACGGACTGCTCGGCCTGGAGCGGCTCGGCTTCCCCCTGGTCACCACCATCCACCACCCGGTCACCGTCGACCGGCAGCTGGAGCTGGACGCCGCGGACGGCTGGAAGCGCCGCGCCTCCGTGCGCCGCTGGTACGGCTTCACCCGCATGCAGAAGCGGGTGGCCCGGCGGCTGCCCTCGGTGCTCACCGTCTCCGGCTCCTCCCGCCGGGAGATCGTCGACCACCTCGGGGTACGGCCGGGACGGGTGCACGTGGTGCACATCGGCGCGGACACCCGGCTGTTCTCGCCCGACCCCGCCGTACCGCACATACCCGGCCGGATCGTCACGACATCGAGCGCCGATGTGCCGCTCAAGGGCCTGGTGTATCTCATCGAGGCGCTCGCGAAGGTCCGCACGGAGGCCCCCGAGGCGCACCTCGTGGTCGTCGGCAAGCGGCCGGAGGAGGGCCCGGTGGCCGCGGCCATGTCCCGCTACGGGCTCACGGGCGCCGTGGAGTTCGTCAAGGGCATCAGCGACGCCGAGCTGGTGGACCTGGTGCGCGGTGCCCAGATCGCCTGTGTGCCGTCGCTGTACGAGGGGTTCTCGCTGCCCGCCGCCGAGGCGATGGCCACCGGCACCCCGCTGGTCGCCACCACCGGTGGCGCCATCCCCGAGGTCGCGGGCCCCGACGGCGAGACGTGCCTCGCCGTCCCGCCCGGCGACGCCGGGGCGCTGGCCGCGGCCCTGTTGCGGCTGCTGAACGACCCGGACCTCCGGCGGCGGCTCGGCACGGCGGGCCGTGAGCGGGTGCTGCGGCGCTTCACCTGGGAACAGGCCGCCCGTGGCACCGTCGAGCACTACCGCGCGGCCATCGGCGCCCGGCGCCCCTGACCTCCCGATCCGCCTCGTCTCTCTGCCTCAACCCACCCCCACGATCCCGCCTGACGAAAGCAGACCCCCGTGCTGACCGTCGATTTCTCCCGCTTCCCGCTCGCCGCCGGCGATCGCGTTCTCGATCTGGGCTGTGGCGCCGGCCGGCATGCCTTCGAGTGCTACCGGCGCGGTGCCCACGTCGTCGCGCTGGACCGCAACGGCGAAGAGATACGCGAGGTCGCCAAGTGGTTCGCCGCCATGAAGGAGGCCGGCGAGGCCCCCGCCGGTGCCACGGCCACCGCCATGGAGGGGGACGCGCTCGCGCTGCCCTTCCCCGACGACAGCTTCGACGTCGTGATCATCTCCGAGGTGATGGAGCACATACCGAACGACAAGGGTGTGCTCGCCGAGATGGTGCGGGTGCTGCGCCCCGGCGGCCGGATCGCGGTCACCGTGCCGCGCTACGGCCCCGAGAAGGTCTGCTGGGCGCTGTCGGACGCGTACCACGAGGTCGAGGGCGGCCACATCCGGATCTACCGCGGCGATGAACTCCTGGAGCGGATGCGGGAGGCCGGGCTGCGGCCGTACGGCACCCACCACGCCCACGCCCTGCACAGCCCCTACTGGTGGCTGAAATGCGCCTTCGGAGTCGACAAGGACGGGGATGCGGCGCCGTTGCCGGTGCGCGCGTACCACAAGCTGCTGGTCTGGGACATCATGAAGAAGCCGTTGGCCACCCGGGCGGCCGAGCGGGCGCTGAACCCGCTGATCGGCAAGAGCTTCGTGGCGTACGCGACCAAGCCGAACGCGCCGCGCGAGGCCCGGGCGTGACGGCGTACGACCGCCGCCCCGGCCCCCGTACCGAACGGCTCGTCCTGCCCGGGGTCCTCACCGCCGAGGAGGCGCTGCGCACGGTCGAGGGCATCGCCGCCGTCCAGCGCGAGGACGGCGCCATCCCGTGGTTCCGCGGCCACCACCTCGATCCGTGGGACCACATCGAGGCCGCGATGGCCCTGGACACGGCGGGCGAGCACGAGCGCGCCGAGGCCGCCTACCGCTGGCTGGCCGACCACCAGAACCCCGACGGCTCCTGGTACGCGGCCTATCCCGACACGGCGAGCGGAGTGGCCGCCGCCGCGCCCACCGACCGCGCCCGCGAGACCAACTTCTGCGCGTACATCGCCGTCGGCGCCTGGCACCACTACCTGGCCACGGGCGACGACGCCTTCCTCGACCGGCTGTGGCCCACCGTCTACGCGGCCGTCGAGTTCGTGCTCGGCCTCCAGCAGAGCGGCGGCCAGGTCGGCTGGCGGCGCGCCGCGGACGGCACCGCGGACCCCGACGCCCTGCTGACCGGCTCGTCCTCCATCCACCAGGCGCTGCGCTGCGCGCTGGCCATCGCCGACCACCGCGAGGAGCCGCAGCCCGACTGGGAGCTGTCGACCGGGCTGCTCGGCCATGCCATACGGCACCACCCCGAGCGCTTTCTCGACAAGGGCCACTACTCGATGGACTGGTACTACCCGGTCCTCGGCGGCGCCCTCACCGGCGCCGCGGCCAAGGAGCGCATCGAGGCCGGCTGGGGCCGCTTCGTGGTGCCGGGGCTCGGGGTGCGCTGCGTGTCCACCAACCCCTGGATCACCGGGGGCGAGAGCTGCGAACTGGCGCTCGCGCTGTGGGCGATGGGCGAATCCGACCGCGCCGTGGACATCCTGCGGTGGATCCAGCCGCGGCTGCGCGCCGAGGACGGCATGTACTGGACGGGGTACGTCTACGAGGACGACGCGGTGTGGCCGGAGGAGCGGACGACCTGGACGGCCGGATCGCTGCTGCTGGCCGTGGCGGCGCTGGGCGGTGACGAGGCGACGACGGCCGTCTTCGGCGGCGAGCGCCTCCCGTTGGGGCTGGACTCGGACTGCTGCGGATAGGCCGGAGCTCCGCCCCGGAGCCCGGGGCGGAGCCGAGCGGGTTTCACGGGGTCAGCCCCGTCGGATGCGTCCGGCCAGAGCGTGTCCGATGAACAGGTAGACCAGCGCCGGCAGGCCATAGTTGAGAACCGTCCTCAGCCACTCGACGTCCATCGTGAACAGGTCGTACGACCAGCTCGCGAGCCAGCGCGCGGCGTCGTGGACGAAGTTCACGAGGTCGTTGGCGCGGTTCGCGTCGAGGAGCGAGAAGAGTATCCACAGGCCGAGGATGAATGCGGTGACGTCCGCGACGACCGCGACGACGGTCGCCGCCTGATTGTTTCTGTTGCGATAACTTGGCGACATGCCGCTCGTGTTGCCGCCCTGGACCGACCCAAACCGATAGGGTCCGGCCTCACGCGGTCCGGCCTCACGCGGTCGCGCGGGCGGCCATCTGCGCGACCGCCGTGCCGAGCCGGATGCGGCTGGTGTGGGCGGCGAGCCAGGTGAGCGGGGCGAAGGCGTCCGAGCCCCAGGGCTCGGCGGTCCACACGCAGTGGTAGCCCAACCGCTCGGCCTCCTAGGCGAGTTCGAGACGACGGGGGTCGGGGCCGCGGCCCCAGTAGCCGAGCGCCAGGCCGAGCCGCATGATGAGCCCCCCGCTCCTCGCCGGTCGGTGCGTGCGCGAACCCGGCCGGACTGTACGGGCGGGGTGCGGGAATGACAATGGCCCCTCCTCCGGCTCCGAAGAACCGGACGAGGGGCCGAACGACGTCAGGCGTCAGCTGTCGGCGTCAGCCGCGCTGAATCCCCGTGGTGTCCTGCAGCACGCCACGGCGGCCGTCCTGGGTCTGGGCGACCAGCGCCTGACCGCGCTGCTCGACAGCCAGGTACCAGGTGCCGGGGGCCAGTTCGGCGATGGTGCTCGACGAACCGTCCTCGGCGTACAGCGGCCGGGCCACCGGAACCGCGAACCAGAACGGGGCGAAGTCGCCGCCGCCCGCAGCCGGAGCCGCCGGGGCCGGCTGCTGGGCGCCGAAGGACTGCGGACCGGACTGGGGCTGGCCGGGCTGCGCACCGTATGGCGCCGGGGCGCCGGGCTGGGCGCCCGGACCCGGGTAGCCGTAACCCGGCTGCGGGGCCTGGCCGCCGTACGGGGCCGCGCCCGGACCGGTGGCGCTCATCAGCGGGGCCTTCAGGGCCGGGACGCGCTGGGTGAGCAGCGCGACGGCCGCCATCGCCAGGGTGGCGATCAGGCCGAGGATCTGCCCGACGCCCTTGTCGAGCTGGTCAGGGCCACCGATGATCGTCCACAGCGAGCTCCACGCCGCGAACACCGCGAGCGCGGTGCCCCACTGATCGAGCGTGAGCCCGAACAGATTGCGGCCCGCGGGCTGGAAGCGCGCGGAGACGATGAGCACCGCGGCGATCACACCGGCGAGGAAGATCGAGGGCAGTACGGGGAAGAAGTCGGACTTCCATCCGTTCTCGCCGGTGTTGTCAGGGCAGAAGTCACCGCTGCAATCGATGGTGTAGAAGTCGAGGAAGGAGGCGATGAACAGCAGCACCGCTGCTCCGATCACCACGCCGTCGCCTCGAGTGAGCGAGCGGATGTTCAACGTGAGGTCCTTTGTCGGTTTCGTCGGGTCTAGCGCTGCCGCCAGGCGCGTGGCGCGAAGGCGTCGGGGGTGGGCCCCATCGTACGGGTGAATCAAGAGGCGGAGACGGTGGGTGTCCCATCGGTATCCCGGTCGTGACCTCCCGTTCGGGTCGCCGGAGTGCTACTCGTTCAAGAAGTCCGTAATGCCCTGTGCGATACCGCCGGCCGCGCGCTCGCGCCACTTCGCGTCGGTCAGTTGCGCCGCGTCCTTCGCGTCCCGCATGTTGCCGCACTCGATGAACACCTTCGGCACGGTGGAGAGGTTGAGCCCGCCGAGGTCGCCGCGGACGTTCAACCCGCTGCCGTCGCCGATGTAGTCGGCCGGTTGGCTGCCGGTGGCCTTGGTGAACCGGCTGAGCAGCCGCTCTCCGAGACGACGGGACGGGGCGGCGATCGCCGAGGTGTCCGCGCCGCCGCCGTGCACCGACTTGGGCAGGATCACATGGAAGCCGCGCTCCCCGGCGGCCGCGCCGTCCGCGTGGATGGAGACCACCGCGTCGGCGTGTGCCGTGTTCCCGATCCGTGCCCGCTCGTCCACACACGGCCCGTACGGCCGGTCGCCGTCCTGGGTGAACGTCACCGTGGCCCCCCGCGCTTGGAGCAGGGCACGGGCGCGGCGTGCGACATCGAGCGTGAACGACGCCTCCGCGTAACCCGAGTCGGTGGCCGTGCCGGTGGTGTCGCACTCCTTCTTGCTGGTGCCGATGTCCACCAGGCGCCCGATCCGGGACGGGTGATCGCGGTTATGGGGGTTGTGGCCGGGGTCGAGCACCACGACCTGCCCCTTGAGGGGCTTGCCGGACGACGATCCTCGCGAGGTCGGCGAGGCCGGCGAGGCCGGCGACGACGGTGGCGGCGGGGACGAGGTCGAGGACATCGTGGGCCCGCCGGACGCTCCCCGGCCGCCGTCCTGCCCCTCGTCCCCGCCCGCCGAGCTCCACAGCAGCCAGCCGGCGAAGCCGACGGGTATCAGCGCGGCCAGGACGATGGCGAGAGTGCCGCCGCGGCGACCGGGCTCGGAGAAGAAGCTGCCGTTGGACACTCTGGCGATGGTAGCCGTGCGAGGGGCGCCGCTCAGGCGCCGGGACCCTTACCGGCGGTTGCCGTACCCCCCGTACGGCGCAGTACGCGCAGCGAGCGGACCGCGGAGACCTCGGCGAACGCACCCGAGGCGAGGGCGCGGCGGTAGATCCGGTACGGCGCCTGACCGCCGTCGGCCGGGTCGGGAAACACGTCGTGGATGACGAGCAGCCCGCCGGGCGCGACATGCGGCGCCCAGCCCTCGTAGTCGCCGCTCGCGTGCTCGTCGGTGTGCCCGCCGTCGATGAACACGAGCCCCACCGGGCGCCCCCAGACCGCCGCGACCTGCGGGGACCGCCCGACGGCGGCGATGACATGGTCCTCCAGACCGGCCCGGTGCAGGGTGCGCCGGAAGGTGGGCAGCGTGTCCATCCGCCCGACCTCGGGGTCGAACACATCCGGATCGTGGTACTCCCAGCCCGGCTGCTGCTCCTCGGAACCCCGGTGGTGGTCCACGGTGACGGCGACCGTCCCGGCGGCACGGGCGGCGTCGGCCAGCAGAATCGTCGACCGCCCGCAGTACGTGCCGACCTCCAGCAACGGCAGCCCGAGCCCGGCGGCCACCTCGCGGGCGGCGGCGTACAGGGCGAGCCCCTCGTCGAGCGGCATGAAGCCCTTCGCGGCCTCGAAGGCGGCGAGGGTCGCGGGGTCGGGGGTCTCGGAGGCCGTGCGGGCGGCGGCAGGCTGGGTCACCGGGCCATCGTGCCGCATGGCCTGGCCGGCCGGACTCGGGGGAGGGGCTTCGGCACGAGCGCCCCCGCCGCGCCCGCGCGCCCGCAGCCGCTTCTACGTACGGCACCCCTTTGTATTTCAGCGCGGCGCCGCGCCCGCGCGCCCGCAGCCGCTTCGGGCCGGAGTCCTACGCCCGGTGCGGTCCGTCGGATGCGCCGAAATGCCGATGCGGCGGGCAGGTCGCTGATGCGAGCATCATGAGCATGACCGCCCGCACTCCTTACCCCTCCCCGCCCGGTACGGAACCCGCCGCCGCCCCGCGCGGCGCGCCGCCCGCCTGGGCGGTGCTGCTGGCGGCCTGCTCCGGGCAGTTCCTCGTCGTGCTCGACATCTCCGTGGTCAATGTCGCGCTGGCGTCCATCCGCACCGACCTGGGGCTCGGCGAGACCGGGCTGCAGTGGGTGGTCAACGCGTACGCGATCACCCTGGCCGGGTTTCTGCTGCTCGGTGGGCGGGCGGCGGATCTCTTCGGGCGCAAGCGGGTCTTTCTCGTCGGGCTCGCCCTGTTCACCGCCGCCAGCCTGGCGGGCGGGCTCGCACAGCAGCCGTGGCAGCTGCTCGCGGCCCGTGCCGTGCAGGGGCTGGGCGCGGCCGTGCTCTCACCGGCCACGCTCACCATCCTCACCACCACCTTCCCGCACGGTGCGGCCCGCAACAGGGCCATCGGCACCTGGACGGCGGTCGGCGCGGGCGGGGGAGCGGCGGGCGCGCTCGTCGGCGGGCTGCTCACCGACTACCTCTCCTGGCGCTGGGTGCTGCTGGTCAATGTGCCCGTGGGCGCGCTGGTGCTGGTGGCCGCGGCGCTGTGGCTGACCGAGAGCCGGTCCGGGGCGGCGCGCCGCCTCGACGTGCCGGGCGCGGTGCTGGTCACGGCGGGCGTCGCGGCGCTCGCGTACGGCATCGTGCAGACCGAGCCGCACGGCTGGGGCGCCGCCGAAGCGCTCGTACCGCTGCTCGGTGGGGTGGCGCTGCTGGGTGGATTCCTGGCCGTCGAGGCCCGTACGCGGGAGCCGCTGATGCCGCTGCGGCTGTTCCGGATCCGGGCGGTCACGGCGGCGAACGCGGTGATGGTGGTGTGCGGCGGCGGTATGTTCGCGATGTGGTACTTCATGTCGCTGTATCTGCAGAACGTGCTGCACTACAGCCCCGTCAAGGCCGGTCTCGCCTTCCTCCCGCACAGCTTCTCGATCGTCCTCGGCTCGAAGCTCGCACCCCGGCTGATGGTGAGGTTCGACGGGAAGGCGCTGGCGATGGCGGGTGGGTCGCTGGCCGTCGTCGGCTACGCCTGGCAGAGCCGGATGGAGGCCGACGGGACCTTCCTGGGGACCGTTCTGGGCCCGGCGATCGTGATGTCGCTGGGGGCGGGTCTGATGATGACCCCACTGGCCGCGGCCGCCACCTCGGGCGCGGCCCCGTCCGAGGCCGGGCTGGTGGCGGGGCTCGTCAACACCTCCCGGCAGATCGGCGGCGCGCTCGGCCTCACCGTGCTGGCGACGGTCGCGGCCGAGCGGATCGCGGCCGGCACCCGTGGTGGTGCGCGGGCCGAGGAGGCGCTGGCGGCCGGCTACGGGCAGGCGTTCACCGTGGCCACGGGGATCATCGCGGGGGCGGTGCTGCTGATGGCGGCGCTGTTGCCGCGCACACCGCCCGGCGGCGCCGCGAGCGCCGACGACCGCTCCTCCTCATAGCCCTTGAGAAGCCGTATCCCAACCGAACATGATCCCTTGATTTCTGCGGTCAGGCATGGTTTCGCTGGTAGCGAGGGAGGCGTGTGGCGTCTTGTGTCCGCTTCGTGATCGAGGGGTGCGCGGTGGCGTCGGTGCTGGGAATGCTGGAGGAGCGGGAGGCGGCTGCCCGGGTGCGTGTGGGGGGGCTTGCGGGAGGTGCCCTGGGATCGGAAACACCACTAGCGTGGAGGGGTGGTCAGGCCGATGAAAGCGGATGAACGTAGGACGCGGGTCAGCGAGGTACGCCGTCGGCTCGCCCAGGAGGGGCCACCGTGGACGCGGGATGGTGAGGCAGACTTCGAGAGGGTCACCGTGCCCGAACGCGATTGCGACCTGCTGCGCGACCTGCTGGTATCCGAGGGCGCGCAGACGGTTGTCGAGGTCGGTCTCGCTTACGCCAGTTCCGCGCTCGCGATCGGTGAGGCGCTGGTCACCGTTAACCCGCCGCATCCCCGGCACGTCATCATCGACCCGTTTCAAGAACGTGTTTGGTCTAATGTCGGCTGGGACCTGCTGCGCTCCGCGGGGCTGGAATCGATCGCCTCGCTTGTGCTCGCTCCTTCGTCGATCGCGCTCCCGCAACTCCTCACCGAAGGTCTCTCCGCCGACGCGGCATTCGTGGACGGGAGTCACCGTTTCCATGAAGTCTTCGTCGATCTCTACTTCTTGCGCAAGATTGTCCGGCCCGGCGGACTGATCGTCCTCGATGACGCCTGGGCGCCGTCAGTGCTGAGCGCCGTCCACTACTACGAGCGAAACCTGGGGTGGACGGTGATTCCCGACGCCTTCCCGGCCGCTGATCCCCGGGCCAAACCAGTGACTCGCTGCAAGGCTATTCGCTTGCCCGACCCCTCGTTCGAGCCGTCCTTCGAGGAGTTCACCCCGTTCTGAGCTTCAGCTGAGAGGCGGGACGCGGCGCCGTTGACGAGAACGGGACTCAGGACACGATCCGCTGCCGGAGCAGCGCGTCTCTGGGGCTGAGCGGGGGGCGACTTGCCGGTGGCAGGCCGCCCCCGGCCGCTGCTACGTCGGTTCGTGGCAGGAGCAGGGCCCGGACGGCACCGGCCGCATCCAGGTGACGGCGGGTCGTGACCGGCGCCGGACGTGGACTGGGCCGCGCCGAGGCCCGTGAACTGGGGCATCTGGGAGCCCAGGTGGTCGTCAACGACCTCGGGCAGGGCTGCCGCGACGGTTCGGGCGAGGCGTCCGGCCGGACCCGCGGAGGCGTCGGCCGGACCCGCGGAGGAGGTGGCCGAGGAGATCCGGGCCGCCGGCGGCCGGGCCACGGCCCATGCCGGCGATGTGGCCGACTTCGCGCAGGCGCGGGAACTCGTGGCGCCCGGTCCCAAACGCCGGACGGGCCGGATCTTCCAGGAAGATCCGGCCCGTCCGGCGATCGAGGACACCTCGGGGGTGTCGTGGTCACGCCCGCACGGCCCCGTTTTCGCCCGGGCGGCGGTGGCGGCCGTGGACCGGCGCCTGCGCCTCCTCGGACGCTGCCTGCCCCCGGTGCTTGCCCTGACCGGCATCGGCCTGGGCCGCGGCGGCGTCCTGCGGGCGCGCCTGGGTCGTGTCGATGTGGGTTTCGGACATAGGTGGGAAGTCACCCCATCAAATCGCTCCGTACTGTGCGAGAGGGGCTGGCCAGGATGTCACTACGCACCACCGCAAAAACGCCCCGCGAGTGTACGGAACGCATGGCTGCGCAGCCCCCGCCCGAAGTTTAACCAGGATGCTGATCTCTCACCCACCGGGGTGGGCGGGGCTGCCGGGGCCGGGCGAGCGGCGCCTGCTGGAGCGGTACGGGCCGCAGAGCGGCCGCGGACCCGGCCCCCGCCGCGACGGGCTCCGGGCCGGTGCCCGGGTCGGGCCCGGTCTCCTGCTCGACCCCGGCCCATGACCCGGTCCCGACCCAGGGCTCGACCCCGGACCCGGCGTCCCTCGCCGACCCGGGCCCCGGCGCCCGGTCCGGCAGCGGCGTCGGGACGGCGCCGCCCGCGAACCCGGATGCCGTACCGCCCTCGACCCTGGTCCACGGGGTGATGCCGACGGTGGGGGCCGCCCGGGGTGCCGTGCGGGGCGACGGTGCGACGGGCGCCGTACGGGCGGCCAGGGCACGAGGCATCTGGACGACCCTCCGCGCCGGAACCCGCACCGCCGCCGGAACGCGCACGGCTACCGGAGCCGCCATCGGAGCCGCCGTTGACGCCGCCTCCGGCGCCGCTCCCGGGGCCTCCGATGCCCCTGTCGCTCCGCTCACCCCTGCCACCCCTGCCACCCCTGTCGCCCCCGCCGCGCCCGGCGGCCGCACCCGCGCCAACCCGCACGGCACCTGACGCGTCGTGTACGGCAGCCGCAGCTCGCCGTACCGGGTCCACAGACCCGCGCCCGCAAGCCAGCCCTCAGGCGCCGAGAACTGGCGCAACTGCCGCTCCGCCGGGCGCCATACGCCCACCCACGGCCGTCCGGTCCCGGCCGGGCCGTCGATCCGGAAGGCGACCCAGCACCCCTCCGGCGTCAGCACCTGCCCCGGCTGCACGGCGAACGGCGTGGCCTCCGACTGGGCCGCCGGCCGCAGGCAGTCAGGGAACCGGACCGGCCGGGCGGAGCCGAGGACGCCCCACCCGAGCCGCTCGTCGCCCGGCGCGTCGGACCGCAGCAGCAGCAGACCGCTGTCGGGGTCGGCGAGCAGCAGCCGGTCGTTGCTCCGCTCGGTGATCTGCAGCAGCGGGCTGGTCTCGCCCCCGCGCCGCAGATCCACGACGACGGTCTTGGTGCGGCCGTCGAGCTCGCGGTCGAGGGCGAGCAGCCGCCCCGTACGGTCCAGCCAACTGCCGCCGGTGCAGCGGCCGGGCACCTCGGCGAGGTGCTGGGGGCCGAGGGCGGCGCCGTGCACCAGCCACACCGAGGTGGACCGCGGCCCGCGCGCCAGTGCGAAGGCACACAGGCCCCCGGGGGCGGGCGGCAGCAGCGAGACATCGGCCCGGTCGAGGGAGCCGAGCGGCCGCTCGCCGGTACCGGGCCCGGTCGGGTAGATCAGCGAGAACGCGTGGTGGCCGGCCACCCGGCGGTGGATCAGCACCTGCCCGTCGGCGAGCGGCAGCAGCTCGCTGTCCGGCTCCTCGGGCTGGGCGGCGGGCAGGGGCACCGCGTAGGGCTCGGGTCCGTCCAGCGTCCAGCGCTCGGGGAACCAGCAGCCCGGCTCTCCGCCGAGCGCGAGCCGCGCGCCGTACGAGCGGTCCGAGGCGATGGTGAAAACCCCTCGTGGCCGGGCGCTGACGCCCGCGGTGATGGCGGCGTCGAAGGCACATGCGGTCATCGTTCAGTCACCTCCGGCCATTGAACGTAGGTTTCGCACTCCCTGCGCATGGGCGGTAAGGGGGTTGATCCACCCGTACGTGTGGCTGTTGCCCGATTCGCCTGAGAGGTCGCGGATGAATGTGCTGTAGGCAACGGCGCGGCCCTGGACCGCGGCGCCGAAGCCGACGCGGTCTCGACCCGTACGAGAAGAAGGCGCGGACGCTCGGCGGGGACATCGGCCCCACAAGCCGACCGTGACGACTTCTGGTCCACTGATCCGCGGCTGCCGGAGAGGCTTTCCGGGGCCGTCGCGGGGCCGTCGCGGGGCCGTCGCGGGGCCGTCGCGCGGAGTGAAGGTGTAGGCAAGGCTTCCCGGTGATCCGGGAGGTAGCCTTGCCCCGTGCCCGCACTCAACGACGTTCTCGCCGCCCTCGACGCACTCTGGCTGCCCGAGCGGGCTGAGCAGTGGGACGCCGTGGGCACGGTGTGCGGCGACCCCGGAGCCGAGGTCTCCCGGGTGCTGTTCGCCGTCGACCCCGTCCAGGAAGTCGCCGACGAGGCGGTGAAGCTCGGGGCCGATCTGCTGATCACCCACCATCCGCTCTATCTGCGGGGCACGACGACGGTCGCCGCCTCCACCTTCAAGGGGCGGGTGGTGCACACCCTGATCAAGAACGACATCGCGCTGCACGTGGCGCACACCAACGCCGACACCGCCGACCCCGGCGTCTCCGACGCCCTCGCCGGCGCGCTCGATCTGCGGATCACCGGCCCGCTGGTGCCCGATCCGACCGATCCGGCGGGCCGCCGGGGCCTCGGCCGGATCTGTGAGCTCGACCGCCCCGAGACGCTGCGGGAGTTCGCCGGGCGCGCCGCCGCCCGGCTGCCCGCCACGGCCCAGGGGATCCGTGCCGCGGGCGACCCGGACCGTACGATCCGTACGGTCGCGGTCAGCGGCGGCTCCGGCGACAGCCTCTTCGACGCGGTGCGCGCGGCCGGGGTCGACGCGTATCTCACCGCCGATCTGCGCCACCACCCGTCCTCGGAAGCACGTGAGCGCAGCGATGTCGCGCTGCTGGACGCCGCGCACTGGGCCACCGAATGGCCCTGGACCGAACAGGCCGCGGCCCAGCTCGACGAGATCTCCGACCGACACGGCTGGGATCTGCGGACCCATGTCTCCCGTACGGTCACCGACCCGTGGACGGCCCACGCGGCGGCCCCCGCCCCGTCCGTCTAAGTCCTCCGTTCCTCCACCATCCCTGGGAGCCCCAAGCTGAACGCCGCGCCCGCCGACCAGATCCGCCTCCTCGACGTCCAGGCCCTCGACGTCCGGCTCTCACAGCTCACGCACAAGCGCCGGACGCTGCCCGAGCACGCCGAGATCGAGACCCTGACCGCCGACCAGACCCAGCTGCGTGACCTCCTCGTCGCCGCGCAGACCGAGGAGAGCGACACCGCCCGCGAGCAGACGAAGGCGGAGCAGGACGTGGACCAGGTGCGCCAGCGCGCCGCCCGCGACCAGCAGCGTCTCGACTCCGGAGCCATCACCTCCCCCAAGGACCTGGAGAACCTGCAGCACGAGATCGCCTCCCTCGCCAAGCGCCAGGGTGACCTGGAGGACGTCGTCCTGGAGGTCATGGAGCGGCGCGAGTCCGCGCAGGAGCGGATCACCGAGCTGACCGGCCGGCTGGAGTCCCTCCAGACGAAGATCCGCGAGGTCACGGCGCGGCGGGGCGCGGCGGCCGAGGAGATCGACGCCGAGATCGCGACCGTCACCAAGGAGCGCGAGGTCGTCTCCAGGACCATCCCCGCCGATCTGCTGGGGCTCTACGACAAGCTGCGCGAGCAGCAGGGCGGCGTCGGCGCGGCCCGGCTCTACCAGCGGGCCTGCGACGGCTGCCGCCAGGAGCTCGCGATCACCGAGCTCAACGAGGTGCGAGCGGCCGCCCCCGACGCGGTGGTGCGGTGCGAGAACTGCCGCCGCATCCTGGTTCGTACGCCCGAGTCGGGACTGTAGGCGATGGCACGGCGCTTCATCGTCGAGGCGGACGGCGGCTCCCGGGGCAACCCGGGCCCGGCCGGCTACGGCGCCGCCGTCCTCGACCCGCAGACCGGCGAAACGCTCGCCGAGGCGGCCGAGTACATCGGCACCGCGACCAATAACGTCGCCGAGTACAAGGGCCTGATCGCCGGCCTGCGGGCCGCGTACGCCCTCGACCCGGAAGCCCAGGTCGCGGTGCGGATGGACTCCAAGCTCGTCATCGAGCAGATGTCCGGCCGCTGGAAGATCAAGCACCCGGACATGCGGCCGCTCGCCGCCGAGGCCAAGTCGGTCTTCCCGCCCGGCCAGGTGACGTACCAGTGGATCCCGCGGGAGCAGAACAAGCACGCGGACCGGCTCGCCAACGAGGCCATGGACGCGGGCAAGCGCGGCGAGCAGTGGCAGCCGAAGGTGCCGCCGGGCGGCACGCTGGCGACGGCCGCGCCCGAGGCCCCCGCCCCCGCCGACGACGCTCTCGCCGAGCCCGCCGCCACGGCCTCCCCCTCCGTGGGCTGGGGCTCCGCCGACCTCGGGGCCCCCACCACCTTCGTCCTGCTCCGGCACGGCGAGACGCCGCTCACCCCCGAGAAGCGCTTCTCCGGCAGCGGCGGCACCGACCCCGAACTGTCGGAGATCGGCCGCCACCAGGCCGAGCGCGTCGCGTCGGCCCTCGCCGCACGCGGCACCATCCAGGCCATCGTCACCTCCCCCCTGCGGCGCTGCCGCGAGACCGCCGACCTGGTGGCCGCCCGCCTCGGCCTCGACGCCCGCGTCGACGAGGGGCTGCGCGAAACGGACTTCGGCGCCTGGGAGGGCCTGACCTTCGCCGAGGTCAAGGAGCGCTACCCGGACGACCTGGCAGCCTGGCTCGCCTCTTCCAAGGCCGCCCCCACCGGCGGCGGCGAAAGCTTCGCGGCGGTGGCCCGCCGGGTCGCCCTCTCCCGCGACAAACTGATCGCCCGCTACCCGGGCCGCACGGTGCTCGTCGTCACCCATGTGACGCCGATCAAAACCCTGGTCAGGCTGGCCCTGGGCGCTCCGCCGGAGTCCTTGTTCCGGATGGAGCTGTCGGCGGCGTCGCTGTCGGCGCTGGCGTACTACGGTGACGGCAACGCGTCGCTGCGGCTGCTGAACGAAACGTCACATCTGCGGTAGCAACCCGACACCCTGGTGAGGCTGGCTCTGGGCGCCCCGCCGGAGTCCTTGTTCCGGATGGAGCTGTCGGCGGCGTCGCTGTCGGCGCTGGCGTACTACGGCGACGGCAACGCGTCGCTGCGGCTGCTGAACGAAACGTCACATCTGCGGTAGCAACCCGACTCGGCAGCAGGTTCTCCGTCTGCGCGGCCCCGAGTACGCGATCGACGCGGCCGTGGTGGTGATCGCCCTCAAGCCACAGCGTCCCGTCGTCATGCTGACCTCCGACATGGACGACATGACCAAGCTCTGCGGCGACCGGGTCCGGCTGGCCGCGGGGTAATCGCGGTGTGAGGCAGTCGCAGCCCGGTGGTCGCAGCCGGTGTCAGGCGCGGAGCGCCGCCGCCTCGTGGGCCAGGGACTCGATCCGCGCCCAGTCGCCCGCCTCCAGGGCGTCCGGCGGGAGCATCCAGGTGCCGCCCACGCAGGCCACGTTGGGCAGGGCCAGATACTCCGGGGCGCGCGAGGCGTTGATGCCGCCGGTGGGACAGAAGCGGGCCTGGGGCAGGGGTGAGGCGAGGGAGTTGAGGTAGGCCGTACCTCCGGCGGCCTCCGCCGGGAAGAATTTCATGTCGGTCACCCCGCGCTCCAGCAGCGTCACGACTTCCGACGTGGCCGAGACCCCCGGCAGATACGGCACGCCCGAGTCACGCATCGCGCCCAGCAGCCGGTCCGTCCACCCCGGGCTGACCAGGAAGCGCGCTCCGGCCGCGACGGCCGTCTCCACATGGTCGGGGGTCAGCACGGTTCCGGCGCCGACCACTGCCTCCGGGACCTCGTCGGCGATCGCCCCGAGCGCGTCCAGGGCGGCCGGGGTGCGCAGGGTGACCTCGATCGCGGGGAGCCCGCCCGCGACCAGGGCGCGGGCCAACGGTACGGCGTCGGCCGCGTCGTGGAGGACGACGACGGGGAGGACGGGGGCGAGGTCGAGCGGGGAGGAGGCGGCGCGAGAGGTCACGGCGCTCATCCTGTCGCCCCCGCACGCTATGCGCAACGATCGTTGCGCGTGATGCAATGCGCCTCAAGGCTTGCCCATCGGCTACAGCTCCGTCACCACCACATCCAGCGCCCATGGCCGGCCCGTCCGCTCCGGCGCCGTGGCCTCCACCGCGTACCCCAGCTCCCGCAGCGCCTCCACCAGCTCGCCCGGTCCGCTCGGCGTGGCCCCGGTGAGCAGCAGGTCCCGTACCAGCCGTCCCTTGGTGGCCTTGTTGAAGTGGCTGACGACGGACCGCTTCTCCACTCCGTTCACGATCGCCGACTGCAGCACCCGCACCGTCGCAGTCCGCTCCGCGGTCTCCCCCTTCGGCTTCCACGCCGCCGCGTACGCCGCCGACCGCAGGTCCAGCACCAGGCCCTTTCCGGCGGCCTCCGGCACGACGTCGGCCAGCGGCGTCCGGGTCCGCCAGTACGTGCCGAGCGCGCCCAGCCCCGGGAGCTTCACGCCCATCGAGCAGCGGTAGGAGGGGATGCGGTCGCCGATCCGTACGGCGCCCCACAGCCCGGAGAACACCAGCAGCGAACGCCCCGCCCGGCGCCGGGCGGCGGTGGGGAGCGTCGCCAGGCCGAGGGCGTCGTAGAGCACACCGGTGTAGATCTCCCCGGCGGGGCGCGTCCCGGCTTCCCGCAGCGCCGCGTTCTTCGCGACCTCACCGCGCAGCCCCTCGCTCAGCCCCAGCACCTCCGCGGCCTTCGCCTCGTCGCCCGAACACAGCGCCACCAGCTCGTCCAGCACCTCCGCCCGCGCCTCGTCCAGGCGCGGCAGCGACAGCGAGCCCAGGTCCAGCGGGGCGGACCGGGGGCCTCCCGTGGCCTTTCCCTCGGACGGCGGCAGCAGGACGAGCACGGGTTCTCCTCACAGGTCGGTACGGGGCGGGTCCGGAGGCGGGCCCGCCCCGCGCAGCCTACGGCTACCGCAGCCACACCGTCGTATGCGATGGCACCTCGTCACCGGTGAGCGGCCCGCTGCTCAGCAGCACCTCACTTCCCGCCGGCAGCGGGACCGGCCGCGCCGACAGATTGCTGAGACACTGCCAGCCGCTGGAGCGACGGAAGTGCAGCACACCGGCGTGGGGACCGTCGATCGAGTCCAGCCATTCCAGCCCCTCGTCCCCGAGCAGCTGCCCGCGCAACCCCAGCGCCTCCCGGTAGAGCTCCAGCGTGGAGCCCGCCACCCCCTCCTGGGCCTCGACGGAGAGCTCGCCGAAGTAACCCGGCTGGGGAAGCCAGGACCCGCCGTCGCCGAATCCGTAACTCGGCCCGGAGCGCGTCCACGGCAGCGGCACCCGGCAGCCGTCCCGGCCCTTGATCTGGTGGCCGCTGCGCTCCCAGGTCGGGTCCTGGAGCGCGGAGCGCGGCAAGTCGGCGACCTCCGGCAGCCCCAGCTCCTCACCCTGGTAGAGATATGAGGAACCGGGGAGGGCCAGTATCAGCAGGGTCGCGGCGCGGGCGCGACGCAGCCCCAGTGCGCGGTCGGCCACCGGCTCACGGCCGTCGACCAGCAGCCACCTCTCGCGGTCCGTCCTGCTCAGCTCGTCCGGGAGCGCGAGCCGGCTGGCGTGCCGGATCACATCGTGGTTGGAGAGCACCCAGGTCGCCGAGGCGCCCGCCTCGCGGGCGGCGGACAGCGCCCCGTCGATGACGGCGCGCAGCGCGGGGGCGGCGGGCGGGGCGTTGAGGAAGTCGAAGTTGAAGGCCTGGCCCAGCTCGTCGGGGCTGGCGTACGGCGCCCGGCGGGCGCCGCGCACCCATGCCTCGGCCACGCCGATCCGCGGCGGATCGTACTCGTCGAAGACCTTGCGCCACTCGCGGAAGATCCCGTGCACCTCGTCGCGGTCCCACAGCGGATGGCTGCCGTCCTCGGGCAGGTCCTCCGGGTCGTAGCCGCTGACCTCCCCGATGTCGCGCAGCGGGTCGACGAGGTCCTTGGCCAGACCGTGGGCGACGTCGACCCGGAAGCCGGCCACGCCGCGATCGGACCAGAAGCGCAGCGTGGTGAGGAAGTCGGCGCGCACCTCGGGGTGGTCCCAGTTGAGGTCGGGCTGTTCGGGGGCGAAGAGATGGAGGTACCACTGGCCGTCGGGCAGCCGGGTCCAGGCGGGGCCGCCGAAGCAGGAGACCCAGTCGGTGGGCGGCGAGGCGCCGTCCGGTCCGCGCCCCGCGCGGAAGACATACCGGTCGCGGGCCGGGTCGCCGGGTGCCGCGCGCAGGGCCTCCTGGAACCAGCGGTGGTCGCTGGAGGTGTGGTTGGGGACGATGTCGACCATCACCTTGAGGCCCAGCCGGTCCGCCTCGGCGATCAGCCGGTCGAAGTCGTCGAGGGTGCCCAGGCGCGGATCGACATCACGGTAGTCGGCCACGTCATAGCCGCCGTCGGCGAGCGCGGACGGATAGAAGGGGCTCAGCCAGACGGCGTCGACGCCCAGATCCGCCAGATAGGGCAGCCGGGACAGGACACCGGGCAGGTCACCCACGCCGTCCCCGTCGGAGTCGGCGAAGCTGCGGGGATAGATCTGGTAGAAGACGGCCTGCCGCCACCAGTGGGGGTCGGTGGGCTGAACGGTCACGAGGTCCTCGCGGTGGTGTGTGTACGGATGTGAGGGACGGCGCGCGTCGGATCAGCTCCCTTGGGCGCCCGTTCCGCCTCGGTCAGCAAGTCGTCCAGGTTGCTGGTCCCGCACGCGGTGGTGGGACCGGCGGTCATGGCGAGGCTGCCCGCGCCCGCGAGCAGCGCCCTGCGGCTCAGGGCCAGCGCTCTCCTCCCGTTCCGTCAGGGCTGCCGCTGTGACAGCGTTTGCAAGCTATGGGTGACGGCTAGGGGTGTCAACGGTCGGTTCACTAAAAGTTGCGAGGAAGAACGCGAGCGATTACTGATGACAGCGTTGCCACAATTTCCTGTCGCCGAAGCCGCCAGCACGTGTCGGATGGCCGTGGGCGCGTGCTACCGTCCCGCCATGTCCGCAGCTCCCGACGGCCTCGCCGGCCATGACGGCGAGGCCACGATGGCCGATGTCGCCCAGCGGGCCGGCGTCTCCGTCTCGACCGTCTCCCGGACGCTGCGCGGTCTGTCCAGCGTCTCCCCGCAGACCCGGAAGCGGGTCGAAAAGGCATCCCGCGAGCTGTCGTTCGCCGTCTCGCGCAGTGCGTCCAGCCTGGTCACGGGAAAGACGCGGCGAGTGGCGGTCCTGACACCCCACCTGGACTCATGGTTTCTGGGCGCCGCCCTGTCCGGGGTGAGCCAGGTGCTCCGCGAAGCCGATCTCGATCTGCTCGTCTACAGCGTCCCCGACCTGGCCGAACGCACCGCCTTCTTCGACCGGCTGCCCGCCCGGCGCAACGCCGACGCGCTGCTCGTCGTCTCCTTCGATCTCACGCCCCAGGAGCGCGCCCGGCTGGACGAGCTCGGGATGCCCGTGATCTTCATCAGCCAGCACGCCCCCGGCCGTCCGAGCGTCTACATCGACGACGCCGACGGGGCGCGGCGCGGTATGCGCCACCTGCTCAACCTCGGCCATCGGCGCATCGCCTTTCTCCAGTCCAGCGACGACACCGGCTTCTACTGGAGCTCCCAGGCGCGGCTGACCGGCTACCGGCAGGCCCTCGAGGAGGCCGGCCTGGTGTACGACGAGGACCTCGTCCACTACCCCGTCGCCCGCCAGCGGCGCGGCATCGGCGAGGCCGTCGGTCATCTGCTGAGCCTGCGCCACCCGCCCACGGCCGTCTTCGCCGAGTCGGACGAGGTGGCGATCGAGGTGATCAGCGTCCTGCGGGCGGCCCGTATCGACGTCCCCGGCCATATGTCCGTCCTCGGCTTCGACGACCACCAGCTCGCCGAGTGGCTGGACCTGACCACGGTCGCCCAGCCGGTGGTGGACATCGGACGCGCCGCCGCGGAGCTGGCCCGGTCCATCATCGAGGACCCGGACGCCGACCCCGCCCGGCACCGCGTCTTCCCCACGCGCGTCATTCCGCGGGGCAGCACCGCCCCGGCCGCCCCACCGGCGCGGGGAGCGCGACCGGAAGCAGGCGCGGCCCGTCCGCACGACATCTGACGGCACGGACGCGTACGCCCCGGCTCCCCGGCCCCGGCCCCGGCTCCGGCTCCGGCTCCGGCCCCGGCTCCGGCCCCGGACGGGGACCACGAGGACTGCCTTTCCGTTCCCCCTCTACCGGCTCGTCGACCGGGTCTACCGGCTCGTCGACCGGGACAACAGCGACATGACGCTCCTCAGCGACCCCGAGGGCGCCGACTATCGCCGGAACGTCACGATCCCCTTCGGTAAGCAGCTCGACCTGTCCGCGCCGTTCTCCTTCGCGCTGGAGGCGACCGACTTCGTCCGAGCCGCCCCCGACCGGCGGGTATCATGGTCGTTACGGCGGACGAGCCGGCCGGGCGGCCGCGTCGGGGCCCTCCGAGGTCCCGCCGAGGAACGTCCGGGCTCCACACGGCAAGGTGGTGGGTAACGCCCACCCGGGGTGACCCGCGGGACAGTGCCACAGAAAACAGACCGCCGGACGCCGCAAGGCATCCGGTAAGGGTGAAACGGTGGTGTAAGAGACCACCAGTGCCCAGGGTGACCTGGGCAGCTAGGTAAACCCCACCTGGAGCAAGGTCAAGAGGAGCCGCCCCACGGCGGCTCTGCGCGGACGATCGAGGGCTGCCCGCCCGAGTCCGCGGGTAGACCGCACGAGGCCGGCGGCAACGTCGGCCCTAGATGGATGGCCGCCTCCCCGCGGGCCGCAAGGCCCACGGGAGACAGAACCCGGCGTACAGGCCGACTCGTCCGCCATTGCGGCCCTGACCAGTACAAACGCCCTGGTTAGGGCCATCGGCCGCCCGTTGGGCTTCCCTTCCTGACCTGCGATTTCCCGGAACTTCCCCCCTGACCTGCGATTTCCCGGGACTTCCCCGCGAATGTGCATCCGTTGTGCACGCGCGGGTCGCGGCCGTCAGGGCAGGGCTTCGGCGTAGTCGTGTGATGTGCGTTTTGTGATCACGTGAGTCCGAGTAGGGCGAGTGGGCGGCGTGGGTCGCGGGCGTTGCGGCGGAGGGCTGCGGCGATGTTGGTGGTGCCGTTCAATGGGGACTCCGGCGTGCCGCTCCGCATTGTCCCGGGTACGCGCGACACGACGGACCGCTTAAGGAGGGGCGGCCCGTCATGTCGGGCCCGAGCAGGAGCAGATCCTCGTACGGCCCAAACGCCGTCCGCGCGGACGCCGACGGGCGACGGTCCACGGGGATGCCGAACACCACGTCGTGCCGACCCGTCCAGCGCGCCAGCAGCACGGTGAAGGCGACCGCCGGTACCGCCCACACGGGTACGCCTTCCTCGTGGGCGAGCCGTCGTAGGACCTCGGCGTGCGGGGCGTCGAGGAGCAGCCTGCGGACTGTCGCCCGGTGGTTCGGCGTCCTCGGCCGGGCCCGGTCGAGCGGCAGGTCGAGCGGCGGGATCGCCTCCAACCACCGGTTCCAGTACGGCAGTCCTTCGTCCGGGCCCTGCCGCTCCAGGGCCGTCCGGTCCGCGTACGAGGGCGGCAGCTGCGCCGGGCCCTCGATCAACGCCGCGTAATGGGAGGCCAGTTCATGCTCCAGCACAGTGAGCGAGGCCCGGTCGGCGACGATGCGGTGCGCTGTGAGCAGCAGCACGTGCCGCTCCTCGCCGGTGCGCACCAGGGTGGCACGCAACGCGGGCCCGCGGTCGAGGACGAAGGGCCGGGCGCTCTCACCACGGTGGTCAACCCCAAACACGGGCAAGCCGTGGACGTCGGACAACAGCCGCAACAAGGTGTGCGGGAACTGGACGAAGCCGCCGCTGAACGCTTCGGTGGGGACCGTGGACTGCGATGAGTTCGCGATGGCCTCCACCCACGAGAGCGGCGGGTTCCCCGGCAGTGTCAACCAGGTCGCCAGCGGCGACGAATGCGCGCAGCTCCTCACCGACAAGGTGAACAGTGGGAATTCCGCGTTCGGACTTCTGGCCGACACGCGGGTAGATGTGGACGGTCCGGCGGCTCAGCCGAAGTGCGACCGGGCTGCTGTTCCGAGCACGCAGAATCAGCAGGCGTTCAAGAGGTTCCCGGCTCCTGCGTGGCGGCTTTTGGACGGGGACGGGTTCTTCCTGTCCAATCCGGGGTTCGATCACTGCCCGGGCACCGAGGCGACGTGTGCGTGGAAGAAGGTCTGATGTAGCGGCCTGAGACACAGAGTGAGGGGGCATTCTGGGCTGCCCCCTCGTTTGTTTCTGCGTGCGCTGTCAGGCTGTCAGGGGGGTCCAGAGATGTTCGTCGTCGGGGTTGATCATGCTGCCCCAGATGAGGGCGCCTGCGACGAGTGGTGCTCGGCAGCGGCGCCGCGCCACGACGATGCCCGCCGCGCCCGCGGCGCCCTGACCGCCCGACGGCCTCGCTCGTCGCCGGACGGCCACAAGCGTCGTTGAGAGCGCATCCGGCACTGGTGTGCCTTTGTATAGGAAGTGTCGCCATGTGCGTCGCGTCAACGGGAGAGGAGTGATCAATGATGCTCATGCGAGCCGATCCCTTCCCGGGGGGTGGACAGGCTGACGAGCAGGTGCCGGGTACCGCAGCGAGGCCGACGGCTCCCAGCGCAGGCGAAAGCGCGGAAGTCGCGACGACGGACTGACGGCCGGGCCCGCCCGCGCGGGGGACGCGCCCCGCAGCAGAGGAAAGGGGACCGTGATGGTGATGCAGTGGGACACGTTCGTGTCAGCCGTCAAGGAGCGGGGCGAATACGAGACGCCTCAGGAGGCCGAGCGAGCGATCCGCGTCGTGCTCGCGCTACTGGGTGCGCACTTGGTGGGCTCCGTACGGGCCGACCTGGCGGCCCGGCTGCCCGAGACCTGCGCACTCGTGCTGCTCAATCCGCTCCAGGCGCACGAACCGCTGGACCCCGAGCGGTTCGTGCGGGCCACCGCGGCGTGGATCGAGGGAGCCACCGACGAGACGGCGAAATGGGACGTGAGTGCCGTGTTGAGCGTCGTAGCCGACGCCGCGGACCAGGAGTTGACGCGCCGTGTCCTCCTCCAGCTCCCACCAGGTTACGACGTGCTCTTCGGCCGGCCCCAGCAGGTCTGACAGCCGGCGACGCCTGAGCCGGCACTTGGCGGGTTCTTGGCGAGTTCCTCAAGGCTACGCGGCCGTGACTCTGTGCTGCTCGCCCCCGCCTGTTCCTGCGGTCCGCGCGCCCGGTCGTCGGCGAGCTGATCCGGCTCGTTCCCGCCTGATGCGTGGAAGGACAGTACTGGGGGCCGTATCGCCGTCTGCGCCTCCACGCCCGGCGGTCCGGTCCATTCGAGCGCGCGGAACCGCAGGGGTAAAATTAGGCCACGGTTACCCACATGTCACCCACATGCCACCTATATGCAGGTAAATGCCCGAGGGTGAAGTCCTCGGGCGCACGTTCACCGGGCAGGGAGGGTAGAGATGCCGGACCGTCTGTTCCGAGACCGAAAGGATGCCGGCCAGATCCTCGCCGGACTCCTTGAGCATTACCGGGAGGACCCCGACGTCATCGTCCTGGGCCTGCCGCGCGGCGGTGTCCCGGTGGCGTACGAGGTTGCCACGGCCCTCGACGCCCCGCTCGATGTCTTCCTGGTCCGCAAGCTCGGAGTGCCGGGCCGCGAAGAGGTCGCGATGGGGGCGATCGCCGACGGCGGTGTCGTGGTCCTCAACGACGATGTCATTCGAGGCATGGACATCCAGCCCGAGACGCTGCGGCGCGTGGCCGAGCGAGAGGCCCGGGAGCTGCTGCGGCGCGAGCAGGCGTACCGCGAGGGGCGGCCCCCGCCGGAGCTGGAGGGCAAAAAGGTCATCCTGGTCGACGACGGCCTCGCGACGGGCGCGAGCATGCGGGCCGCCATCCAGGCCCTGCGGAAGCACCGGCCCGCGAGCATCGTCGCCGCGGTACCCGCCGCGCCCCAGTCGACCTGCCGGGAGCTGGCGGCGATGGTGGACGAGGTGGTGTGTGCCACCACGCCGTCGCCGTTCTTCGCGGTCGGTGCCTCCTACTGGGACTTCACCCAGACCACGGACCAGGAGGTACGGGACCTGCTGCGCGCGGCGTCGAGGCGGCCGGCCGCACCGGGCCCGCAGGGGCCCAGCGAGGTGGCCGTCATCGCAGCCGAGGCCGTGCCGGTCGAGGAGGGCGTGCCGAGCGACGAGGCGCTGTTCGACCTGGTGGGCGACGCGCACTTCGTCCTGATCGGCGAGGCCTCCCACGGCACCCACGAGTTCTACGCGGCCCGCGCGCGCATGACCCGGCGCCTCATCGAGGAGAAGGGCTTTTGCGCCGTCGCGGCCGAGGCCGACTGGCCCGACGCGTACCGGGTGAACCGCTATGTGCGCGGCCGCAGCACCGACGCCGTGGCCGAGGAGGCGCTCCGCGGCTTCGAACGCTTCCCCACCTGGATGTGGCGGAACACCGCCGTGCTGGACTTCGTCGGCTGGCTGCGCGAGCACAACGAGCGGTCCGGGGGCGAGGAGCGGGAGAAGGCCGGCTTCTACGGCCTCGATGTGTACAGCCTGTACCGGTCGATCCAGGAGGTCATCTCCTATCTGGAGCGTGTCGACCCCGCCGCCGCGGCCCGTGCCCGGGAGCGCTACGCCTGTTTCGACCACTACCGAGCCGAGGAGGACGCCCAGGCCTGGGGCTTCGAGGCGGCGTTCGGGGCGGGCGAGACCTGCGAGCAGGAGGTGGTGGACCAACTGGTCGACCTGCAGCGGAACGCGGTGGAGTACGCGCGGCGCGACGGGCTGCTCGCCGAGGACGAGCACTTCTACGCCGAGCAGAACGCCCGCACGGTGAAGAACGCCGCTGAGTACTACCGCACGATGTTCGGTGGTCAGGTCTCCTCCTGGAACCTGCGCGACCGCCACATGGTCGACACCCTCAATGCCCTGGCCGATCATCTCGGCCGTCAGCGGGGCGAGCCCGCGAAGATCGTGGTGTGGGAGCACAACTCGCATCTCGGGGACGCCCGGGCCACGGAGACCGCGTCCCGGGGCGAGTTCAACGTCGGCCAGCTCGTACGCGAAGGGCACCCTGGCGACTGCCGTCTGCTGGGCTTCACCACCTACGCCGGCACGGTGACGGCGGCGGACGACTGGGGAGGGCCGGCCGAGCGCAAGAGGGTGCGCCCCGCCCTCGCCGACAGCGTCGAGGAGTTGTTCCACGAGGTCGGCCAGAAGGACTTCCTCATCCCCTTCGCCCATGCGCCCCGTGCCGCCGAGGCGCTGCGCTCGGCACGTATGGAGCGGGCGATCGGCGTCATCTACCGCCCGCAGAGCGAGCGGCAGAGCCACTACTTCCAGGCACGGATGGCCGACCAGTTCGACGCGGTGATCCACATCGACGAGACCCGGGCGGTCGAGCCGCTGGAGCGTACGGCCAGGTGGGAAGCGGGCGAGGCGCCCGAGACCTACCCCGTCGGTGTCTGACCTGTGCGGAGGAGGCCCACCCGGCTACGTCAGAGGAAGAATGAGCGGAAGGACCGAGCGCATGGCACAGACAGGGTTCCCCTCCTTCAACACCACGGTGGACAAGACCAACCACATCCTCAAGGAAATCGAGCAGGCCTACGGGTGGCCGAAAGAGCGCAGAAACCAGTCGTACGCGGCTCTGCGGGCCGTTCTGCGGAATCTGCGGGACCGCCTGACGGTGGACGAGATCGCGCAACTCGGCGCGCAATTGCCGATCCTCGTGCGGGGAATCTACTACGAAGGCTGGGACCCGTCCCACGCGCCCGTGAAGATGGGCCGAGAGGAATTCCTGGAGCGGGTACGGGAAGAGTTTCCGTATGCGGTGGAAGGCGGAACGGAACGGCTCGTCCACACGGTTCTGCAGGCCGTGCGCCCGCACATCAGCGAGGGCGAATGGGAGGACATCAAATCCGTCGTGCCGAAGGATCTGGCGAGCCTTCTGGACTGACCGGGCACGCACCTGGGCCCTTCAGTGGAGGCTGCCGGCGCGGAGAGATCGGGGGTGCCGGCCGGTTGAGCTGTTGTGTCCCGCCGGTTGAGCCGTTGTGTCCCGCCGAGCCCGTCCCGGGGTGGTCGCTCCGGGAACAGTTGCGTCTGTACGCGCATGACGACGTGCCCGAGGCCGGAGAGGGCACAGACGATGGCGAGTTGCTGTACCACCTGTGTCTGCGCATCGACGCCGCGCTCGGCGCGCGCGTCGAGAAATTGGGGTACGACAAGGGACACCACACCCTGGAGGTGCGGGTCAAGGGCGGCACCTGGGTCACGAAAGCCGTGCCACCGTTCGTCTGGCACGCCATCCAGGTCCTCATCGCAGGTCGCACCGAGGGCTTCACCTTCTCCACCATTACCGGCAATTGGCTCGACGAGCTCTCCCAGTGCCGCGCCATCAAGGCCACCGCCAAGCACGCGGGCCTCCCGCAGAAGAAGCACGGCCCGCGCTCCCTCAAGCACAGTACGATCACCCACGCGTACGACAGGCCCGGCGCCCGCCCGGAAAAAATCCAGCACTGGGCCGACCACAAGGACCCGCGGACGACGCAGCGGTACAACCAGCGCCGTGGCGCGCTCGAGGGAAGCCCCGCGTACGACGCGGCCGCGTCCATGGCCGAGGGACTGGAGGCCCCGTAGCGATGCCGTTCGACCCCGAGCGTCCCGCCCCACCGGACGGGATGAAGCACCGCACCGCCCACGGCTACATCATCGCCGGACCTGACGACCGCGGATGCTGCGTGATCCACGAAATGTGGGTCGCCCCTGGGCAGCGCGGCACCGGCGAAGGGCGCGCTTTGGTTGAGTCCGTCCGTACGTGGGCGCGTACTGAGGGCCTGTGGCCGCTCGTGGTCCACTGCTCGCCCGGCAATGAAAGTGGCCGGGCCTTCTACGAGGCCCTTGGCATGCGGGCTGTCGCCATCGTTTACCAGGACGACCTGGACAACTGCTCCACCCGCAGCCCTTCCCGATCGCGGTAGCGCGAACGGTCTGCCGTGCGGCCTACTCAGCCCTTGTCTGCCCAGTAGTCGGCCAGCATCTCGCCAGGCCAGGCGGGCTCGTGGATTCGGCCGCGCGGGCCCATCTCTTGAAAGTAGGGAGACAGGTCGTAGATCTTCGTGCCGACCACGGCGTCCAGGTCGGTCACGTGCAATCTGAGCCCGTCGACCTTGAGTAGCCGGGGGAAGCTCTGCGCGAGCTGGTTGGGGCGCCGGTGGTTGCGATGGGCGAACGTGCCTGTTGCCGGCCACTGCGGGTTTCCGCGCGGGCTGCGGGCGTGGTACTCCACATCGTCGGGCGATGCCTGATCGAAGTGCCACACGACCACCAGATGGGAGAACTCCTCCAGGCCCTGCACGGAGTCGCGGGGGAACTCGGCCTCGTCGAGCTGGATCACCGACTCGACGCCACCCCAGTAGTCATCGGCGACCTCGATACGGCCCGCGACTACTTCCCCGATCGGCTTGATCTCCAAAGCCATGGCCCCAGCCCTTCGACTCGGTCTTAACGACACGTGTGATCAATCATCAGGCGCCGTTCCGAGTACGCCCCATACGACGCCGCCGTGGTGACCGCCGGGGCCTTGGACATCCCGCCTGCCTGGCGCGAGCAGCTGACCGAAGGCGGCCGGCTCGTCGTCCCGCTGCGCATCCGGAACCTGATGCGCACGTATGGCTTCATCCGCCAGGGTGACCACTGACGGCTCTAGTTGACACATAACGGCGACAACTGTCATCAGATCGCCAACGTCGGACCTGACGGGAGGCCGGGGGCTGGCGGCCTGACGCAGCGCGACTGGTGACCGCGGAGGGTCACGCCAGAAATAGTGCCTGCGGCTCTACGCGGCAAGGCGCCAAAAAAGCCCCTGAACGTCTCTCTGTCGCACTTTCAAGGGGTCAAGGCAGGGGGGATTGGCTTGGCTGGAGCAAGGGCCGCACGGTGGCGCATGGAGGCGTTCTCGCCCCTCCGGTAAGGGGCATCTCCGGTATCCTGAACGGCGTCCCGGCAGTCAACGGTCCCAAGGCCGGTGAGCCTCCGGGGCCTTGTTTGGGCTGCCTGCCCTGTCTCCGCCAGCTGTCCGGCCGCTCCCGCACCGTGGTGCGGGAGCGCGGTCTGCCATGCCCGAAAGAGAGCATCTGTGACCACTTACGACACTCGCGCCGCCACCGGCACCCCCGGATCCCAGCAGCCCGGCCATGTGGGGGCGGCGTCGTACGACGCCAACGCGATCACTGTTCTGGACGGCCTGGACGCCGTGCGCAAGCGGCCCGGGATGTACATCGGCTCCACGGGAGAGCGGGGGCTGCATCACCTGGTGCAGGAACTCGTGGACAACTCCGTGGACGAGGCACTCGCGGGGGTGGCCGACCGGATCGACGTGACGGTCCTGGCCGACGGCGGGGTGCGGGTGGTCGACAACGGTCGCGGCATCCCGGTGGGCATGCACCCGCTGGAGAAGCGACCGGCCGTCGAGGTGGTGCTGACCGTGCTGCACGCGGGCGGGAAGTTCGGGGGCGGCGGGTACGCAGTCTCCGGCGGTCTGCACGGTGTGGGCCTGTCGGTGGTCAACGCCCTGTCGACCCGGCTGTCGGCGGAGATCTGGACCGACGGCCACCGGTGGACGCAGGACTACAGGGACGGCGCTCCCATCGCCCCACTGGCCCGCCACGAGGCCACTCCCCGGACGGGCACCTCGCTGACGTTCTGGGCGGACGGCGACATCTTCGAGACCACCACATACTCCTTCGAGACGCTGTCGAGGCGTTTCCAGGAAATGGCCTTCCTCAACCGCGGGCTCACCCTGACCCTCACCGACGAACGGCCCTCCGCGCGCGCGACGGCCGCGGTCGACTCGGCCGACACGGCCGACTCGGCCGACACGGACCCGGCAGCGAAGACGGTCTCCTACCGCTACGACGGCGGCATCACCGACTTCGTCGCCCACCTCAATGCCCGCAAGGGCGAGCCGGCCCATCCCTCGGTCATCACCATCGCCGCCGAGGACACGGAACGGCTGCTGTCGGTCGAGGTCGCCCTGCAATGGAACGGCCAGTACACCGACAGCGTGTACTCCTACGCCAACGCGATCCACACCCATGAGGGCGGCACCCACGAGGAGGGCTTCCGCACGGCCCTGACCACCGTGGTCAACCGCTACGCGCGGGAGAGGAAGCTGCTGCGGGAAAAGGACGCCAACCTCTCCGGCGAGGACATCCGCGAGGGCCTGACCGCGATCGTCTCGGTCAAGCTCGGCGAGCCGCAGTTCGAGGGCCAGACCAAGACCAAACTCGGCAACACCGAGGCGCGCACCTTCGTACAGAAGATCGTCCACGGGCATCTGACCGACTGGTTCGACCGCAATCCGAACGAGGCCGCGGACATCGTGCGCAAGGCCGTCCAGGCGGCCACGGCCCGGGTCGCGGCCCGCAAGGCGCGCGACCTGACCCGCCGTAAGGGCTTGCTGGAAACGGCGGCGCTGCCGGGCAAGCTGTCCGACTGCCAGTCGAACGACCCGGCGATGTCGGAGATCTTCATCGTCGAAGGAGACTCCGCCGGCGGCTCGGCCAAATCCGGCCGCAACCCGCAGTACCAGGCGATCCTCCCGATCCGCGGCAAGATCCTGAACGTCGAGAAGGCGCGGATCGACAAAATTCTGCAGAACCAGGAGATCCAGGCGCTCATCTCCGCGTTCGGTACGGGTGTGCACGAGGACTTCGACATCGCCAAGCTCCGCTACCACAAGATCATTTTGATGGCGGACGCCGACGTCGACGGCCAGCACATCAGCACCCTGCTGCTGACCTTCCTGTTCCGCTTCATGCGGCCACTGGTCGAGGAGGGGCACGTCTACCTCTCCCGCCCGCCGCTGTACAAGATCAAGTGGAGTCGGGACCACGTCGAGTACGCCTACTCCGACCGCGAACGCAACATGCTCCTGGAACGGGGCCGACGGGACGGCCGCCGGATCAAGGACGACTCCATCCAGCGCTTCAAGGGTCTGGGCGAGATGAACGCCGAGGAACTGCGCGTCACCACCATGGACCCCGACCACCGGGTCCTGGGCCAGGTCACCCTCGATGACGCGGCCGTCGCCGACGACCTCTTCTGCGTCCTGATGGGCGAGGACGTGGAAGCCCGCCGCCACTTCATCCAGCGCAACGCCAAGGACGTCCGCTTCCTCGACATCTGACCCTGGGCACTGCTCCCGCCCCTCCCGGACGCGTGACCCGAAGCCCCACCACTACCCTCTGTTGCCCAGGAGAGCACTGCGTGAGTACAATCCCCGCCCCGGCCGCCGGCAGCCGCCCCCAGGACGGCTCCGACTACACCGCACGGCACCTGATGGTGCTCGAAGGGCTCGAAGCCGTGCGCAAGCGCCCGGGCATGTACATCGGATCCAGCGACAGCCGCGGTCTGATGCACTGCCTGTGGGAGATCATCGACAACTCCGTGGACGAGGCCCTGGCCGGCGCCTGCGACCACATCGAGGTCATCCTCCACGACGACGGCTCCGTGGAAGTCACCGACAACGGCCGCGGCATCCCCGTGGACACCGAACCCCGCACCGGCCTGTCCGGAGTCGAGATCGCCTACACCAAACTCCACGCCGGCGGAAAATTCGGCGGCGGCTCCTACGCCGCCTCCGGTGGCCTGCACGGCGTCGGCGCCTCCGTGGTCAACGCGCTGTCCGCCCGGCTGGACATCGAGGTCGACCGCCACGGCCGCACTCACGCCATCAGCTTCCGCCGCGGCACACCCGGCACCTACACCGGCCCCGGACCCGACGCCCCCTTCACCCCCGCCCAGGGACTGCACCGGACCACCAAAATCCCCAAGTCGCGGATCGGCACGCGCGTGCGTTACTGGGCCGACCGCCAGATATTCCTCAAGGACGCCAAGCTCTCCCTGGAGAACCTGCACCAGCGTGCCCGCCAGACCGCGTTCCTCGTGCCCGGCCTGACCATCGTCGTCCGCGACGAGTACGGCCTCGGCGAGGGCGGCAGCAAGGGTGAGGAGTCCTTCCGCTTCGAGGGCGGCATCAGCGAGTTCTGCGAGTACCTGGCGAACGACAGGCCGGTCTGCGACATCCTCCGTTTCAGCGGACAGGGCGCCTTCAAGGAGACGGTCCCGGTCCCGGACGAGCACGGCCAGATGACGCCCACGGAGGTCACCCGCGAGCTCGGCGTGGACGTCGCGCTGCGCTGGGGCACCGGATACGACACCACGGTGCGTTCCTTCGTCAACATCATCGCCACCCCCAAGGGCGGCACCCACGGCGCCGGCTTCGAGCAGGCCGTCGTCAAGACGTTCAACGAGGTGCTGCGCGCCAAGAAGCTGCTGCGCGTCGCCGAGGACGACATCGCCAAGGACGACGCCCTGGAGGGGCTCACGGCGGTCATCACGGTCCGCCTCGCGGAACCGCAGTTCGAGGGCCAGACCAAGGAGGTCCTCGGCACCTCGGCGGCCCGCCGCATCGTGAACAACGTGGTCAGCACGGAACTCAAGGCGTTCCTGACCTCCACCAAGCGCGACGTGGCCCAACAGGCCCGTGTCGTCACGGAGAAGGCCGTCGCCGCGGCCCGCACCCGCGTCGCCGCCCGCCAGCACAAGGACGCGCAACGCCGGAAGACGGCACTGGAGTCCTCGTCCCTGCCGGCGAAGCTCGCCGACTGCCGCAGTGACGACGTCCACCGCGGCGAGCTGTTCATCGTCGAGGGTGACTCCGCGCTCGGTACGGCCAAGCTGGCACGGAACTCCGAGTTCCAGGCGCTGCTGCCGATCCGCGGCAAGATCCTCAACGTGCAGCGGTCGTCCGTGACCGACATGCTGAAGAATGCCGAGTGCGGTGCGATCATCCAGGTCATAGGAGCGGGTTCGGGCCGTACCTTCGACATCGATCAGGCCCGGTACGGCAAGATCATCATGATGACCGACGCCGATGTGGACGGCTCCCACATCCGGTGCCTGCTGCTCACGCTCTTCCAGCGCTCCATGCGGCCCATGGTCGAGGCCGGCCGGGTCTTCGCCGCGGTGCCGCCGCTGCACCGCATCGAACTGGTCCAGCCGAAGAAGGGCCAGGAGAAGTACGTCTACACGTACTCCGACCGCGAGTTGCGCGACAAGCTCATGAAGTTCCAGAGCAAGGGCATCCGGTACAAGGACTCGATCCAGCGCTACAAGGGTCTGGGTGAGATGGACGCCGACCAACTGGCCGAGACCACGATGGACCCGTGCCACCGCATCCTGCGCCGGATCAACCTCACCGACCTGGAAGCCGCGGAAGACGTCTTCGATCTGCTGATGGGCAACGACGTCGCACCGCGCAAGGAGTTCATCGCCAGCTCCGCTGCCACGCTCGACCGCTCCAGGATCGATATCTGAGAACTGCGCGGCCCACCCAGGCGGCCCCCGCCTGCTCTGTTGCCCGGACCAACGCCCGATTGGCCAACTACTGGACGACAAAATGGCCAACTAGAAAGCGACTCAGCGGCCTGACCAGTAGGAATCAATGCGTCACTGGTCACCTAGCGGTCGACGCCACAGCCGGGAAGGAGATCTCTTGCCTTTACGGTTCGGGGCTCCGCTTGACTTCGAGTGCACACGAATTCGTAGCCTTCCAGACATGATCACTGCACAGGTCAAGATCGGATCCGGTTTCGGCGCCACCAGCACTGCCGACGACGTCCTGCAGGGCATCGACCTGGCCGGAAAGCTCGCCCTCGTCACCGGCGGTTACTCGGGCATCGGCCTGGAGACCACCCGCTCGCTCGTCAAGGCAGGTGCCCAGGTGGTCGTGCCCGCCCGCCGCCCGGTCACCGCCGAGCAGGCGTTGGCCGATATCCCCGGCGTCGAGCTGGACGAACTGGACCTCGGCGACCTGGAGAGCGTGCGCGGCTTTTCTGAGCGGTTCCTCTCCTCCGGACGGAACATTGACATCGTGATCGACAGCGCCGGGATCATGGCGTGCCCGGAGACCCGGGTGGGGCTTGGCTGGGAGGCCCAGTTCGCCACCAACCACCTCGGTCATTTCGCCCTCGTCAACCGTCTGTGGCCCGCGATCGCACCGGGCGGTGCCCGAGTCGTCTCCGTCTCCTCCCGCGGCCACCACCTCTCCGGCATCCGCTGGGACGACATTCACTGGCGGCAGAACTACGACAAGTGGAAGGCCTATGGCCAGGCAAAGACCGCCAACGTCCTGTTCGCCGTCCAGCTCGACAAGCTCGGCCGCGACGCCGGCGTCCGCGCCTTCGCCCTGCACCCGGGCGGCATCATCACCCCGCTGCAACGGCATCTGCCCAAGGAGGAGATGATCGAGCGCGGCTGGATCGACGAGGACGGCAACGCGCTTGACCCCGAGGGCTTCAAGACACCGCCGCAGGGTGCGGCCACCCAAGTGTGGGCGGCGACCTCGCCGCAGCTGGACGGGCTCGGTGGCGTCTATCTGGAGGACTGCGACATTGCCGAGCCCGCGCAAGAGGGCGACGAGCGCGTTGGGGTCAAGGACTGGGCAATCGACCCGAAGCAGGCGGCTCGGCTATGGGAGCTGTCGGCAGAACTGACGGGCGTCAACGCATTCGCCGCCTAGAATTCCCGCCATGAATCCGCCGCGAGGTGCACGTCGCCCGACGGTCTTTCGAGTACTGGACCAGCTAGAGATCTTCAATGGCTGAGGTTACGGCGGTTGGAAGTCGTGGCCGGTCTTGGCGATGAGGCCGTCGACGAGGCCGGGCCGGTACTGCATCCGTTTGAGCCGGGTCTTCACCAGCGCGGTGGTCGAGGCTGTGTCCGGTGAGGCTGGCCAGCGACCTCTTCAGGTGTGACCACACACCCTCGACCGGGTTGAACTCGGAAGCGTACGCCTTGCCGGGCAGGGCGGTGCGCCCCGGGCAGGGCACCCATCGGCAGCTCGGCGCGCGGCCGTGGCAGCGGGGGCGTACGGCCGTCGTGGATGTCAGGGGCAGGCCGTACACCTACATCAGGCAGGAGGGCGCCCGGAAGGGTCCGGGTTCGGTCGGCCGCTGGTGTAGCGCGGGGAGGCGGTTCCATCGACGGTCGGCGGCCGTGCGCCCCTTGGGCTTGCCCGCGGGTTCGGGCCGGTGCTGCTCCAGCCAGTAGTCGAGCGGCGCCCGCCCCTGGCGGGACACAGTGCCGGCGGGGACGAGCTGCGCGACGACGTCCTCGACCCACGCCTCGGCTGCGGCCCCGCGCTCCCTGCGCTGTTCCTCCCACTTCCACATGAGTTCGGCGAGCGTCAGGGCCTCGAGTAGACGGCGAGTCGGAAAATCGGTTGATCGGAGACGGATCGACTTCTTAAAGTCCTAACCGGTCTCCTTCGGTCACACCATGCGCAACTGGAGCCACTTCCGAAGGTGCCCAATCCAGGAGTTCCGCCGCCCATCGGCCGCGGCGCTCCGTCCGGAGCCGCCCGGCAACGCGGCGACAGCGGCACCACCAGTGCCTCATGACAAGGTTGGGAGCAAGACATGGCAGGTTCAAAGACGAAGGCCCTCGTGGGCCGCCTCGGTCGCGGCGCGGCCCTCGGGTTCGCCGCGACGACCGCGATCGTCGCCCTCGGCGCCGTCCCGGCTCACGCGCAGGAGGGCACCGCGGGTGAAGCCGAGGGCTGGAGCTGCGACTCCGGCCGCATCTGCATGTACGAGGACGCCAGCTACACCGGCAGCAAGTACGTCAACTGGAAGCCCACCGGCACCAACCAGAAGTACCAGATAGACGGTTGGGACGGTGACAACGAGATCACGTCGCTGATCAACAACACCGGCTACAACATCCGGATCTACGACAACGACGACTACTCAGGCAACTCGATCTGCGTCGCGCCGCGCACGTCCATCAACAACCTGAAGGTCGGCTGGATCTTCAACGACAAGGCCGAGAGCGCCAAGACCGTCGCCCGCTGCTAGGCAGTTTCGTTTGGATCAGTCGGTCGTTGGTCTGGGGGTGCCGTTAACAGACATGCGGTGGGCGCGGATCGAGCTGTTGCTCCCGGACAGGACACCGAAGCGGTGTGGCCGGTGGACGGACCACCGGGAGGTGATCGACCCGATCGCCTTCAAGTTTCAGACCGGAACGCAGTGGGTGCACCTGCCGCAGGAGTACGGCAATTGGAGAGTGTCTACAACCGGCTGCGGATGTGGGCTGTCGATGGCACCTGGGAGCGGGTGTTCACCGCGCTGATGGCTCAGGCCGATGCCGATCAGGATCTGGCCTGAGCGGTCTCGGTGGATTCGACGGTCGTGCGGGCTCACCAGCACGCGGCCGGGGCCCGCAAATAGGGGCCCCGGCCGCCGAACCGGCCGACCACGCCATCGGCCGGTCCTCTTTAGACGGGCTGGAGGCTGCGGAGCCAGATGACGGCTCCGCGTAAGTGGAGTCCGGCCAGGTAGCTGGCCGGGGTCTTGTCGTAGCGGGTGGCGAGCCCGCGCCATTCCTTGATCTTGTAGATGCAGCGTTCGGCCGTATTGCGCTCCTTGTACAAGGCCGCATCGTGGCTGACGGGGCGTCCGCCACGTGAGCCGCGCTTCTTGCGGTTGGCGGCCTGGTCGGTCTTCTCCGGGATCACTGCCCGGATCTTGCGTCGGCGCAGGTAGGCGCGGTTGGCGCGGGACGAGTACGCCTAATGGGCAGTGAAGCGGGGCACCGCCAGGCCCACCCCGGCCTTCGAGGCCCTGAAAGAGACGGCGGGCCCCGCTTCAGCAAGTGCCATACATCGTGGTGGTGATCGGCGCCGGGAAGCCGCAGAGTACGCCCGGGCCCTGGAGCCGTTGGACAAGCACCGGACCCCGGCACCGTTCACCACCACGAGACCGACGCAACTACCGCATCCAGCCCGACGACCGGATCGTTGAAGTCCGTGGTCCGAGCCGCCTGCGGGGATCACCTCTCATCAAGCCTGGAGCCCTTGAGCTCCTGAGCAGACCGAGGGCCCCCGGGCCGCTGGGGGTCACGAACGGCTAATCGGATGCTGGGCCATCGAGCCCTTCCATTAGGGAGACGCGTGCCCCCGCACGGCTGCGACCAGCAGCAACACGCCCCTGACCGAGAGGACGAAAACGACACGATGACCGTCACCTGCGGGATCGACTGGGCCAGCGACCACCACGACGTCGCCCTGGTCGACCACGAGGGAACCTTGTTAGCCCGGGCCCGGATCACCGACGACGCCGCGGGCCTGCAACAGCTCTTGGAGCTTCTTTCCACCCACGGCGACAGCGAGAACACCCCGATCCCGGTGGCGATCGAAACCTCCCGCGGCCTGCTCGTGGCCTGCCTTCGAGCCACCAAGCGTCCCATCTACGCGATCAACCCGATGGCAGCTGCTCGCTATCGCGACCGGCACGCGGTCGCCCGCAAGAAGTCCGACCACCTCGACGCCATGGTGCTGGCGAACATCCTGCGCACCGACCGGGCCGTCCACCGATCGCTGCCCGACGACAGCGAACTCGCCCAAGCCGTCGCCGCCTGGCCCGCGCCCAGCAGGACGCCGTCTGGGACCGCACTCAGGCCGGCAACAAACTCCGCTCCCACCTGCGCGAATACTTCCCCGGCTTCCTCGCGGCTTTCCAGCCCAGACGCGAAGGGCTGTGCTCGAAGACAGCCCGTGTCGTACTGGCCGTCGCGCCCACCCCGGAACAGGCCGCCAAGCTCACCCGCACCCAACTGTGCTCGCTCCTGAAGAAAGCGGGCCGCCAGCGCGGTATCGAGGCGGAAGCCGAGCGGCTCCGCCAGGCCCTCCGGGTCACGCAGATGCGGCAGCTTCCACAAGTCGAACAGGCCATGGGCCGCCAGACCATCGCTCTGCTGAGACAGCTCGACGCCGCCTGCACCAGCGCAGACGATCTGACCACTGCCGCGGTGGAGTCTTTTGAAGCACACCCGGACGCCGAGATCATCACCAGCTTTCCAGGGCTCGGGTCTCTCACCGGCGCCCGGGTGCTCGCCGAGATCGGCGACGACCGATCCCGCTTCACCGACGCGAAGGGACTCAAAGCCTTCGCCGGGGCCGCACCGGTCACCCGGGCGTCCGGCAGAAGCCTCGCGGTCATGGCCCGCAGGGTCAAGAACCAGCGCCTGGCCTCGGTCGGCTACGTGTGGGCCTTCGCCGCGCTGACCGCCTCATCAGGCGCCCGCGCTCACTACGACCGTCGACGGGCCGGCGGAGACCGCCACACCGCTGCCCAGCGCAACCTCTTCAATCGCATGCTCGGCTGCCTGCACCACTGCCTCACCAAACGAACCCACTACGAGGAAGCCACCGCTTTCCCCGTCCCCCAAGCCCCTCAACTCTCCGTCGCCGCTTGACAGATCAACCGCACCGGATGTCTTGTCCGCGGCGACCGCGTCGGGGCGGGTGCGGGGGCGGCCCACCGGCCCGCGCACCTTGATGCGTTCCAGAACGGCGGTGAAACGGGGACTGTCGGCGGCCTGGCCGGGCGTGAGGACGAAGGACAGCGGGTGGCAGCGGCGGTCCGCCGACAGGTGCACCTTGCTGGTCAACCCGCCACGGGAACGGCCCAGTTTGGCAGCGCGGAGACGGGCCTTGCGACGCCGGCGCAGACGCCGACGCTCCTCACGGGCCTCGTCTGGCGCCTCGTCCCGGTCGACTATCGAGGCGTTTTGCCCCTTTGGAGAAGCCCCTTTTCGTCGGCGACGGCCTTCTCCAGCGTCTCCAGCAGTTCCGGGTCCAGCATCATCCCGGCGGCGTGGTGGTGGACCCGGGCAGACGTGGAGTCCACGCTCACCAGCCCGAGCTCCGCCTGCCCTCGGGCGGCGGCCTCAGCGATCACCGCTTCCATCAGCGCCTGGAAGACCCCCGCACCGGCCCACAGGTGGAACCGCCCGTAGACGGTGGACCAGGACCCGTATCGCTGGGGCATGTCCCGCCACGGACTGCCCGTACGGAACCGCCACATCACGCCGTTCACCAGTCGCCGCAGGTCAGGAGTCGGACCGCGCTCGCCCAGCGGCAGCAACGGCTCAATCACCGCCCACTCGTCGTCCGTGAGATCACACCGAGCCATCCCGCCTGTCTGCCGCCCCGGAGCCAGCCAGGGCAGCAGAACGTCCAGACTCGTGATCCGAACTCGGTAAACGCCAAAGAGTGCGCGCGGACCCACACCTGCCTATCCTGAATCTGCGGTGTCTTCCTCGCGTCCAGAAGAAGGGGATGCGGCGCAATTTGCAGCGGCGTATGGCTATCCCGAGACCCGAGATACCCGCACAGCCGAGACGCCTACTGTCAGGAGCGGGCATGGCTGATCGCGCAACGATGGAGCGTATCTGGGAAGCCCACACCGCCGGCGAGTTCGTGGCGCAGGACGTGGAGGCCACGATGGCCACGATGGACGACGACCCCATCGTCGTCCATGTGCCGACCGCCATGGGCGGTAGTGGGTACGACGGCGTCAAGGACTTCTACGCACGCTGGTTCATTGGACGGAACCCGGACGATTTCACTGTGCGTTCGATATCCCGCACGGTGGGAGACGACAGCCTCGTAGACGAAATGATCGTGTCGTTCACCCACGACATCGAGGTGCCCTGGATTCTGCCTGGATTGGCACCCACCGGGCAGCAGGTCCGCATACCCGTCATCGCCGTCGTGGACTTCCGAGGCCCGCGTGTGCGGAGCGAGCGCATCTACTGGGATCAAACGGCGGTGCTCGCGCAGACGCAGTTGCTGAACGACGACATCCTCCGGCGCCTGCCCGTGGTCACCACACCGTTGGACGTACTGGACGGCAGGGTCCCCCTCAACCAGCTGACGTCGCCCCGCCTCGATGTCGAACCGTGAAGGTCAATCCCCTCGAACCCGGAACCGGTCGTAGATCGTAGCTGCGCAGGTCAGGGATCGGCCCACGTTCGCCCAACGGCAGATGCGGCTCGATCAACTCCCATCCCTGAGCGGAACAGAACCCGGCGTAGAGGCCGACTCGTCCGCCCTTTCCCCATCCGCCCTAGTCAGCGCTGTGGGCGTGTGATCAGGTACGGCCCCTGTCGTCGAGTTGGCCGATAACAGTTCAGCCAATCGAGGTATGTAACTGTCGGCGAGTGCGCGAATACGCCATGCTGTCAGTGTCATGGGCCACACTGGCAGGCCCAGAGACAGCCTGGGGGGGTACACGATGAGTGTGACGATCAACGAGCAGTGGAAAACAGATCACGACGACGACGTGGTGATTGTGGTCTCCGATGAGGAGTACCAGGCCGCTGCGCGGCGCTCGTTGGATGAGCTGGGCCTGACGTACGCTCAGCTTGAGGAGCAAGCGCGCAACGGCTACTTCACGTCCGCGCAGGCCCACGCCCTGTGGGTGTCGATCGGCGGCACGGTTGACCTCTGAGCTTGAACGACAGGCTCGCGCATTTGCTCAAGAGTTACAGAAGGCACTTAACGGGACAGTGTGCCAGCACGTACGTATTGCGGCCGTGCTCCGACCTCGCTCCGAGGTGGGTCCAGTGTTCACTCTTGGCCACGGCCTGTCCCGCGGCAACCCGACCCAGCCCCAGGCATTTCCGCTGCGTGTGGACAACAAGAGCCCTCGCGCTTGGATGAGTCTGTCTTTTCAGCTGCGCCTCGATGACGAGAACTCGTATCTGACAGTGCACTCGTCGTATTGCGCGATCTTCGCTGACCAAGGGTTGGAATCGTGCCTCTGTCATTTTGACTATGAGCGGGAGAAGGACAGGTACACCAGCGCGCACGTCCAGGTCTACGGCACTTCGCCGGCCCTCGAAGCACTGAACGGCAAAGATGATCAGAAGCGCACCCTCGACAAATTGCACATACCCGTAGGCGGGAAGCGGTTTCGGCCATGCATCGAGGATGTCATCGAGTTCCTGATCAACGAGCGGCTTGTCGATGCACACGAGGGCTGGGAACAGAGAGTCGAGGAAGGTCGAGCCCGGTACCGGAGAAGCCAACTCAAGGCCGCCATGCGACGCCATCCGGACGTCGTGGAGGAGTACTTGCGGGATAGGGAGCGTGCGGAGTAGGGGAGTTGAAGACCAGGCTGCTTCGTACGGCAGGGTCGGCGTGGCCTGTGGGACGTCGAGCGGCGTTTCAGCCTGTCGCCGGCCTGTCTGGACCTGAGTTGCCTCTCGCTCCGCGGCCGATGAGTGTCCGTTCTCGGTCAAATGCCGGTCGGGGGTGAGGCCGAGGTGCCGGAGGTCGAGGCCCTGGGCCGGGGGCAGGGTGGACCAGGCCGCGCGCAGTGTCTCGACACCGTGGCGGAAGCGCTCACCGCGGTCGGCGAACTCCAGCCCGAAGAGGGGGCATTCCACGGGCCGGTCGCCGCCGGCCAGGCCGAGGATGAAGCGCCCGCCGGACAGGACGTCCACGGTGGCGGCCTTGGCGGCCAGCAGGGGTTGGCGCAGTGGGAGGACGACGGCCGCGGTGCCGAGTACGGCGTGCTCGGTGATGGCCGCGAGGTGTCCCAGGTGGGTGAAGGGCCACACCGCTGTGCTCCAGCACCCGCTCCAGGTGCGCGGGCTGGAAGTTGGACACGCCGATGGCGCGGGTCTGGCCGTCGGTCGGCGGCTTCTCCAGCGCGCGCCAGGTGTCGAGGTAGAGGTCGCGGGCGGGCGTGGGGCAGTGGATGAGGTAGAGGTCCACGTAGTCCGTGCCGAGCTTGGCCAGGCTGGCGTCGAAGGCCGCGAGGGTGGAGTCGTAGCCCTGGTCGGCGTTGGACAGCTTCGTGGTGAGGAACACCTCGTCGCGGGGACGCCCGAGGAGGCGAGGGCGCGTCCCACGCCCGTCTCGTTGCCGTAGATGGCCGCGGTCTCAATGCTGCGGTGACCGCCCCGCGGTGTCGGTGCCGCGGTAACCGGCCTACAGGGCGGAGAGGACCGCTCCGGTGGTCTGCTCGTCGTCGACCTGGAAGACGCCGAAGCCGAGCTGCGGGAGCTGGAGAGCGTTGTTGAGGGTGAGGTGCGGTACGGAGGTCATGGTGTCCTTCGTCGGTTCCGTGGGGTGCTTGGGCGTGTGTTCTCTTGCGAGGGGGGCGTGGTCAGCCGAGGGTGGCCACCGCGGCCGTGGCGAACTCGTGGTCCTGCTCCGGGGCGCCGCCGCCCACGCCGATCGCGCCGATCAGGCGGCCGTCGCGCCGCACCGGTACGCCACCGGCGATGAAGAGCAGCGGGCGGTCGAGGGCGGTCGGCAGGGTGTGGAAGGGGCCGCCGGGCTGGACGTACTCGACGAGGTCCGCGGTGGGGGCGTTCAGCTGGAGCGCGGTGAATGCCTTACGGGTGCTGGTCTCGCCCGCGATCAGGACGGCCCGGTCGTCGCGGCGGAAGGCGAGCAGGTGGCCACCGGCGTCGAGGACGGTGATCGCGACCGTCGCCCCGGCCGCCTCGGCGGCGGCGCGGGCGGCCTCGACCAGGGCCTCGGCGTCCTGGGTGCTCAGCGGGGCCACGGTGGCGGTGTCAGTGGTGCTCATGTCGGGCGGTACTCCTTGCGGTGATGGCGCTGCGTGCTGTTGCGGTGACGGTTGGCTTCAGTGGCGGTCGGCGGGGACGCCGACCGGCTCGGGGGTGGCGGCGCCGACGGCCCGGCCTTCGTGGTGGGCGTGACGGCGCTCCAGGGCGGCGGAGAGGACGGCGAGCACGAGGGCGGAACCGGCCAGGATGGCGCCGACCCAGTTCGGGGCGGTGTAGCCGAGCCCGGCCGAGATCACGAGGCCGCCGAGCCAGGCGGAGAGGGCGTTGCCCAGGTTGAAGGCGCCGATGTTGACGGCGGAGGCGAGGGTGGGGGCGCCTGCCGCGTGGTCCAGGACGCGCTTCTGCAGGGGCGGAACGGTCGCGAAGCCCAGGGCGCCGACGAGGGCGATGGTGACGGCGGCCGCGATCTTGTTGTGGGCGGTCAGGGTGAAGAGCGCCAGGACGAGGGCGAGGGCGCCCAGCGATACGTACAGCATCGGCATCAGGGCGCGGTCGGCGAACTTGCCGCCGATCAGGTTGCCGCCGACCATGCCCACGCCGAAGAGGACCAGCAGCCAGGTGACGGACGAGTCCTGGAACCCGGCCACCTCGGTCATCATCGGCGCGATGTAGGTGATCGCGGCGAAGACGCCGCCGAAGCCGAGGACGGTCATCGCCATGGCGAGCAGCACCTGTGCGTTGCGGAACGCGGCCAGCTCATGGCGTAGATGCACACCCTCGGGCTTGGGGATCTCCGGGACGAGCCGGGCGATGCCCGCCAGGCCCACCACGCCCAGCGCGGCGACCAGGTAGAAGGTGGTCCGCCAGCCCAGCGACTGGCCGATGGAGGTGCCGAGCGGTACGCCGACGACGTTCGCGATGGTCAGACCGGTGAACATCATCGAGATGGCGCCGGCCCTCTTCTCGGGGGCGACCAGGTCGGCCGCGACGACCGATCCGATGCCGAAGAACGCGCCGTGCGCGAACGAGGCGACGATCCGCCCCACGAACATCAGACCGAAGACGGGTGCCAGGGCCGAGAGCAGATTGCCCACGATGAACAGGCCCATGAGCAGCATCAGCATGCGCTTGCGGGAGATCCTCGTACCGAGAGCGGTCATCAGCGGCGCGCCGACCATGACGCCGAGCGCGTAGCCGGTCACCAGGAAGCCGGCGGTGGGGATGGACACGCCGAAGTCGCCGGCGACTTCGGGCAGCAGCCCCATGATCACGAACTCGGTCGTTCCGATCCCGAAGGCCCCGATGGCCAGTGCCAGCAGTGCGATGGGCATGAGGGTTCACTCCAAGTGATTGCAACTGCGCCTTACGGGCGTCCACAATACTTGCATGAGAATTAATTGCAAGCGCGCTATATTTCTGGTGCTGAGCATCACGCTCCGGCCGGCCCTCCCCCGGCCCTCCCGCGCCTGACCGCCCGCACCTGGCCCCAAGGAGGAACCCCGTGACCACCACGGACATCGCATCGCCGAGAGGTTCCGCATGACCGACACCACCGCCCTCGACGTCGGGGTCCCGCAGCCCCGCAAGGACGCGGCCGCGGCCGGCGCGGTCGAGACCGTGACCGATGAAGCCTGCCGGACCCTGCACCTGCCCACGATCCGCTCCCGCTGGGAGGAGCTGGCATCCACCGCGCCGAAGGAGCGGGCCCACCTTCAAGGACTTCCTGGTCGACCTGCTGGAAGCGGAGTGCCTCCAGCGCGAGGAAGGCAAGAAGGCCCGGCTGGTCAGGGAGACGAACTTCCCCCGCCCTAAGCGGTTGGAGGACTTCGAGTTCGAAAAGAACCCGAACATCGTTCAAGAGCAGGTCAACACCCTCGCCGACCCGGCCTGGGTGAAGGCTGGTCTTCCGCTCTGCCTGATCGGGGACTCCGGCACCGGAAAGTCCCACCTGCTGATCGGGATCGGCACCGCGATCGTCGAGGCGGGCATGCGGGTCCGCTACACGACCACGGCCAACCTCGTGAACGAGCTCGCCGAGGCCGCGGACGAGAAGAAGCTCGGCCGGACTCTGGCCCGTTACGGGCGCGTTGACCTTCTCTGCCTGGACGAGTTCGGATATCTCGACCTGGACAAGACCGGCGCGAAGCTGCTGTTCCAGGTGTTCACCGAACGCGAGGAACGACGGGCGATCGCCGTCGCCTCCAACGCTCCGTTCTCGGAGTGGAAGCAGACCTTCACCGACCCGCGGCTCTGCTCGGCAATCGTGGACCGGGTCACGTTCAACGCGCACATCATCGAGACCGGCACCGACAGCTTCCGCCTGGCCCAGACCCAGGAGAAGCGCCGCCGCAGGACCTGATCAGCGAAAGGCAAGCGAAGATCAGCCAGGGCGGCCAGCGAACGAGCAAATAGTCCGGCCGCCCTTGGCCGCTCAGAGTCGGCTACTGGGCGATGAGCGGATCATGCCGGTCGGCGGCGGGGTGATCCCGCACCCGGGCAACGTCAAGCCGAGGCGGCGGCAACGCAGAACTCATTGCCCTCCGGGTCGGCCATCACCACATGGTGCCCCTCAAACTCCTCCAGGACGACCCCTCCCGCCTTAACCAGCCGCTCGGACTCCGCCCTGATCCGCGCCCACTTCTCACCGGGGCTGCCGTGTCCCGGCACCCGGATGTCGATATGAAGCCGGTTCTTCGCGGTCTTCGGCTCGGGGACCTTGAGGATGCTGAGCCGGGGGCCGGCGCCGTCAGGATCGCAAAGCCACGCGCCGTCGTCCGCGGAATCGTCCTCTGGAAGGTCGAACTGAGCGAGCCACTCCTCGCGGGTTCTGAAGGGAGCGGGCGGCGGCTCGTCCACATACCCCAGGGCCGTCTTCCAGAACTCGGCGAGGAGCTTCGCGTCTGCGCAATCAAGGGTCAGATCGATTCTGGCTGCCATAGCAGAACCGTATTGCGCACCTCTGACAGCCGCGGCTGAGTCGGAGGAGAGACGGCTGCTGATACGCCGTGACTGGTCGGACACTGTCAGACGCGCTGCGGCCGACAGCCCTACGAGAGCTGCCGGCCACAACTTTGCTCAGCCCGGACGTTCTCCGCCGCCCGAGCCAACGCCCGCATCCGTCGTCCACCGCGGATCGGAGAATCCGACGGTCCCGGATCGAACACGGGTCGAGATCCTGCGGTCCGTCAAGCCTGTCGGGGGCCCTCCGTCCGGTCCGGATCCGATGCGTTTCACGCTACCGCCCCGGCCCCCCACCACCGCCAAACAACCCACCCGAACGGGGTGGAGCCAAAACAACTTGCCGGAGCCAGGTTGACGCCCCTCACCCGGCCCTCGTCACACCCCAAGTGGAGCCACTTCCAGTGTCGAAGTGGAGCCAAAACAACCTGTCACAAACAGCCCGGGGGTCCGGTCCCTCCGCCCGGGGGTCGGGTCTCCCCGCCCGGGGGTCCGGTCCCTCCGCCCGGGGGTCGGGTCTCCCCGCCCGGGGGTCCGGTCCCTCCGCCCGGGGGTCGGGTCTCCCCGCCCGGGGGTC
>NZ_JBEXHC010000026.1:0-107693 GCF_040607655.1 Streptomyces sp. NPDC005266 | reverse complement strand
TATCTGGCGTTGACTTTTGGCACGCTGTTGAGTTCTCAAGGAACGGACGCTTCCTTCGAAACCGTTTCACCGGTTTCTCCGGGCGCTTCCCTTCGTTCTTCGTGTTTCCAACCTTACCAGATCCGTTTTCCGTTCCGTTTCCGGTCCGAATTCCGTTTCCGGCCCCCTGTTGGAGCGGGGTCTTTCGCGCCTTCTGGCGTGTCCACTACTTTAGCGGATTCCCTCCGATGCTCATAATCGAGCTTCCGTTCCGAATTTCGGCATACCGAAATCCATCCCGATGAGGGGCCGTGCAGTAGTGGTGTGCCGCCGGTGCGGCGTGAAGGTCGCCCCGGACCCTGCGGGCTCCGTGGCAACTCGAAGAACCTTACACGGCGCTCCGGGGGGTGGCAACCTCTGGCGAAAAGATATTTCCGGGCGTACCGTCTGTGTCATGACGTACCCATGCGCACACCCACAGTGGTGGGCCGCCTGACGGCGGCCGATCAGCGCATGCATCCACCACGGCCGCCGCTCCGGCGGCCGTTCGCGTATCCCCTCCCCCGCGAAGCCCGGCCGGCCGGACCGGCGGTCCCTGACAGCGGGAGATGACAGAGACATGGGACATACGAAGACGTCGCGGCCCCGGATCTTCAGCGGGGTCAAGCCGACCGGGCATCTGACGCTCGGCAACTACCTCGGTGCCATCCGCCGGTGGGTCCAGGAGGACCAGCACCGGGCCGATGCGCTGTTCTGCGTCGTCGATCTGCACGCGCTCACCGTGGAGCACGATCCGGCCAGGGTGCGGCGGCTCACCCGTCAGGCCGCCACGCTACTGCTGGCCTGCGGTCTCGACCCCGCGCGGTGCACGGTCTTCGTGCAGAGCCATGTGGACGAGCATGCCCGGCTGTCCTTTCTTATGGAGTGCACGGCCACCGACGGCGAGCTGCGGCGGATGATCCAGTACAAGGAGAAGGCCTCGCGGGAGGCGGCGCGGGGCGGAAGCGTACGGCTGTCGCTGCTCACCTATCCGGCGCTGATGGCGGCCGACATCCTGGCGTACGGGGCGCATGAGGTGCCGGTCGGCGACGATCAGACGCAGCATGTCGAGCTGACCCGGGATCTGGCGCAGCGGTTCAACCAGCGGTACGGGTCGGTCTTCACCGTGCCGCGGGCGACACCTCCGGGGGTTGCCGCGCGGGTGATGGATCTGCGGGATCCGGCCGCGAAGATGGGGAAGTCGCACGCCGAGACGGCCGGGATCGTCTATCTGCTCGATGAGGAGGACGCGGTGCGCAGGAAGATCCTGCGGGCGGTGACGGACAGCGGGAGCGAGGTCCGGTACGACCGGACGGAGCAGCCGGGCGTGGCGAATCTGCTGGATGTGCTGGCCTCGTGCACGGGCGGCAAGCCGGAGGTGCTGGCCGGGGAGTACGCCTCGTACGGCGCCCTGAAGCGGGCGACGGCCGAGGCGGTGGTGGAGCTGCTGCGGCCGGTCCGGGCCCGGCATGCCGAGCTGTGCGCCGATCCGTCGTATGTGGACGGGGTGCTGCGGGCCGGGGCGGAGCGGGCGCGGGGGCTGGCCCGGCCCCGGGTGGACGCGGCGTATGAGGCGGCCGGGCTGTTGCCGCCCGCCTGAGTTCTGCCGCCGGGGTTCGTCCCCGCTCCGGTCGTCCCCGCTCCGGTCCTTCCCGCTTCCTACGCGGCCCCGCCGCGTAGGAAGGCCGCCCCCTTGGCCGCCGGATCGGGAGAAGCCGGGCGGGGAGCAGGCGCGCCGCGGCGGTCAGCTGTTGCCGGAGGCGAGCTCGCGGCTGCGGTCGCGGGCCGCCTCCAGGGCGGCGATCAGCGCGGCGCGCACCCCGTGGCTCTCCAGCTCGCGGATGGCGTTGATGGTGGTGCCCGCCGGGGAGGTCACGGCCTCGCGCAGCTTGACCGGGTGCTCGTCGCTGTCGCGCAGCATCACCGCCGCGCCGATGGCGGCCTGGACGATCAGGTCATGGGCCTTGTCGCGGGGCAGGCCGAGCAGGATGCCCGCGTCGGTCATGGCCTCGACGAGGAAGTAGAAGTACGCCGGGCCGGAGCCGGAGAGCGCGGTCGCCGCGTCCTGCTGCGACTCGGGGACGCGGAGGGTCTTGCCGACGCCACCGAAGATCCGCTCGGCGTGGGCGAGGTGCTCCTCCGTGGCGTGGCTGCCCGCCGAGATGACGGACATGGCCTCGTCGACCAGCGCGGGGGTGTTGGTCATGACCCGGACGACCGGGGTGCCCGCGGCCAGCCGGTCCTCGAAGAAGGAGGTGGGGATGCCGGCGGCACCGGAGATGACCAGCCGGTCGGTGGGGACGTGCGGGGCGAGCTCGTCGAGGAGCGTCCCCATGTCCTGGGGCTTGACGGTGAGGATGAGGGTGTCGGCGATCTTGGCGGCTTCGGCGTTGGAGACGGCCTCGACGCCGTAGCGGGTCCGGAGCTCCTCTGCCCGCTCGGGCCGGCGGGCGGTGACCAGCAGATCGGACGGCGCCCAGCCGCCTCTGATCATTCCGCTGAGAAGGGCTTCGCCGATCTTTCCCGTGCCGAGCACGGCGACCTTCTCCGTCATGGTGTGGCTCTCCTCGTGCCTCGCTGCGTGGAGCGGTTACCCCCGCCATCCTCGCATGGCGGCCCTCCGGCAGCCTGCTCTGTCCACGCTTTATTCATCACCCGACGATTTAAATTTCACCCGAGTGCCCAGCGTGACCCCCGGGGCCGTCCGCGCCCGCGTCCGCCGGGGCGATCGGAGCCGACGGCTCCTCTTCGGTGACTCCGAGTTCACAAGTTGGTCACATATCGACTTGCAAATGGTCACGGTGATCTGGACAGAATGGGATCAGGTGTCGATACGTGCAGGAGGGGGGCGATGGTGAGGACGATCCGGCATACCGCTCGCGCCCTGTTAGCCACGGTATCCGTATTACTCGCCCTCTTCATCGCGGCGGACTGCGCGTCCGCGCAGGTCACTCACCCCGAGGCGATCAGCGCAACCGCATCCGCCGATCCGCGCCTCGTCGTCGAGGCCGCCTCCCCGCACCACGACGCCGGGGCAGAGGATTGCCAGGGGCTCCGCGGCGGGCGGGCCCCCCTCACCGCTCCCACCCCGAGCGGCAAATACGGATGTGTGTGCGGTTGCGATTCCGGTCTGCCGGTGCGGCGTACCGCCATCACCACATCCCTCACGGAACGCCAGGCCGTTCCCGTGTCGAGATCGGGCGAAGTGCCCCTCGTCCTCCAGGTCTTCCGCTGCTGAGAGCTACACCGTCGTAGCCCGGCGGTCCCCTCGCGCATCTCACGGTGCTCATCAGCAAGCGATCTCAACCGCCAGCGACCGATTCCATCGATCCCACTGACGTAGCGCTATGCCATGCCCTCGCCTGCCCATGAGCCGGCGACGGGGCGCACTGGAGGCAACCCTCATGCAGAACACTCTTCTCGACCGTTTCCGGGGTGCCGCAGGCACCTCAGGTTCATCCCACGGCGCCGGGACGCTCCGCGCCGACTTCACCGCTTCTCTCGTCGTCTTCCTCGTCGCCGTGCCACTGTGCGTGGGCGTGGCGGTCGCCTCCGGTGTGCCGGCCGAGCTCGGCCTGATCACCGGCATCGTCGGCGGGCTGGTCACCGGCTTTCTGCCGGGCAGCAGCCTGCAGGTGAGCGGCCCCGCCGCGGGCCTGACGGTGCTCGTCTACGAGGCGGTGGAGAAATACGGCCTCGCGGCACTGGGCGTCCTCGTCCTGGCGGCCGGACTGCTCCAGCTGGCGATGGGCGCGCTGCGCCTGGGCCGCTGGTTCCGCGCGATCTCGGTCGCCGTGGTGCAGGGCATGCTCGCGGGCATCGGCCTGGTGCTGATCGCCGGACAGCTGTACGCGCTCGCCGACGCCAAGGCGCCGAGCAGCGGCCTCGACAAACTCGGCGGGATGCCGGGGCTCATCGGGGACGTGGCCGGTTCGGCCGGCGCGCTGAAGGCCGTCGCCGTGGGCGCCGGAACGATCGCGGTACTGGTGCTGTGGCCGCGCTTCCGCCGGGGGGCCAAGGTGCTGCCCGCGCCGCTGGTGGCGGTCGCGCTCGCGACCCTCGCCACCGCGGCGCTCGATCTGCCGGTGGCCCGGGTCGAGGTGCAGGGCCTGCTGGACGCCGTGCAGCCGCCCGGCGGCAGTGAATTCACGGCGCTGGCCGAGGTGGGAGTCATCGGGACCATCGTCGCCTTCACACTGATCGCCTCGGCCGAGTCCCTGTTCAGCGCGGCGGCCGTGGACCGGCTGCACGACGGTCCGCGCACCGACTACGACAAGGAGCTCATGGCGCAGGGCGCGGGCAACGCGCTGTGCGGTGTGCTCGGCGCGCTGCCGATGACTGCGGTGATCGTACGGAGTGCGGCCAATGTGCAGGCGGGCGCGAGGACGAAGGTCTCGCGGGTGCTGCACGGTGTGTGGCTCCTGGTCTTCGCGGTGCTCTTCCCGGCCGCCCTCGGTGTCATCCCGGTGGCGGCGCTGGCGGGTGTGCTGGTGCACGCGGGCTGGAAGCTGATTCCGGTCAAGGACCTGGGCCCGCTGTGGCGGGAGCACCGGGGCGAGGCCGTGGTGCTGATCGTGACCGCCGGCGCGATCGTGATCACCAATATGTTCGAGGGCGTCATCATCGGGCTGCTGATGGCGGTGGCCAAGACCGCCTGGGCGACCTCGCATGTTCATGTCGAGGTCAGCCAGGTGGAGGCCGGCGAACTCGGCAACGAGGCGGCCAAGGGCGCCGGGGAGGACGAGAAGCCGCTGCGCGTCCGGGTGCTCGGCAACGCCACCTTCCTGCGGCTGCCCAAGCTGCTGGACGAGCTGGAGGCGCTGCCCCGGGAGCGCCCCGTGGAGCTGGACCTGCGCGGGCTGCGCCATGTGGACCACGCCTGCGGTATGGCGCTGGCCACCTGGGCCGAGCGGCACAACGCGGTGGTCAGCCATGCGGCGGCCACCGAGGAGCGGATCCCGGCCTGAGCGGTTACGGCGAAGTCAAGTGCTGATCCTTCTCGGCGTCCAAGCCCTCGGCCAGGCCGAACGGCGAGGGATCAGCGGCGAACTTCACCGCATCCGCTCAGCCGCCCCTCCCAGGTCATCGGCCCCCGGCGCCTACTGGGACGAAATGTTGGTTAATTAGGGGGGGCTGTTACTCGGCCCCGCTGGGCTTCGGCTCAGCGGGGCCGAGTGCTGCGAAGTGGCTGGTGCGGGTGCGGGCCCGGGGTGTGCCGGTGAGGTGGGCGTCGATGCGGGCGAGGTTGATCGCGGCGCCGGTGAGCTGGTGCGGATCGCCGGACCGCCCTTCGGAAAACGCGGCCCGCGCTACCCGCACCGTCTCCGCCGGAACCTCACTCGGCCCGCTCGGCTGCCGACATCCGCACCCACCCCGTACGACAACGTCGGCCTTCAAGACCACAACCGGGTCTTGAAGGCCGGCGTCACGCGAGCCCCGAATCAACCAACGGCGCCCCTACTGGCGCCGGGGGCCTGCCCGTTGGGGACGCGGACGGTGCGTACGCCGGGCCCGGGGTCGCCCTGCTCCTCCCCCGGACGCGCCGTTTAGGCTGAGGCCACGGGACGGGGGGCCGAGGGGAGGGATGACGGTGCCGCTGAGCGCCGGGGATCCGAAGACGATCGGCGACTACGAGCCGCGGGACCGGCTGGGCTCCGGCGGCATGGGCGTCGTCTATCTGGCGCGCTCGGTCTCGGGCAGACAGGTGGCCGTCAAGGTCGTCCATGCGCAGTTCGCGGAGGACGAGGAGTTCCGGACCCGCTTCCGGCAGGAGGTCGCGGCGGCGCGGCGGGTCAGCGGGGCGTTCACCGCACCCGTCGTGGACGCGGACGCTGATGCCGAGCGCCCCTGGATGGCCACGCTCTACGTCCCCGGGCCCACCCTCTCCGAGCGGTTGACGGACGGCGGGCCGCTGGACGCTGCGGAGCTGCGGCAGCTGGCGCTGGGGCTGACCGAGGCACTGGGCGACATCCACCGGGCGGGTGTGGTGCACCGCGATCTCAAGCCCGCGAATGTGCTGATGGCGGACGACGGTCCGCGCGTGATCGACTTCGGGATCTCCCGGGCCGCGGACAACCAGGCGCTCACCGTGACGGGCCGGGTGATGGGCACCCCGCCGTTCATGTCGCCCGAGCAGCTGAGCCGGCCGCGCGAGGTGACCGGCGCCTCGGATGTCTTCTCGCTCGGCGCGCTGCTGGTGTACGCGGCGATCGGGCGCAGCCCCTTCGACGCCGAGTCGCCGTATATGACGGCGTACCAGGTGGTCCATGAACCGCCCGCGCTGGAGGAGGTCGCCCAGCCGCTGCGGGGCATCGTCGAGCGCTGTCTGGCCAAGGATCCGGACGCCCGGCCCGGCCTCGCCGAGCTGGGCCGGCTGTTCGCCGGACTGCCGGAGAGCGGCGAGGTCCGGGCGGCCGGCGGCGCGGGCCGGAAGGGGAGGCGGACCTGGCGCGGTGAGCGCACCTGGTCGACCACGCTCAGCGGGATCCACCGGCGCCGTCCCGTCCTCGCCACGGTGGCCGTCGCGGGCGCGCTCGCGCTCGGCGGCGGCACGCTCGCGCTGGTCGCGTCGCACAGCAGTGGGGTCCGTACGACCGGCTCGGCCGGGACGGGCGGCGAGCCGGCCGGCTCCGGGCGGGCGATCGCGCTCCCGGACGGGTGGCAGCCGTGGCAGATCTCGCTCGTCAAGGCGGCGGGCCCCGTCCCCACGCCGTCGGACGGGCTGCCGTTCGTGGGTGACGATGTCGCCGGACAGTGCGCCCGGGCCGGTACGAAGCTCTACTGCGGCGGCAGCGGCTTCCCGACGGTCCGGGTCGACGGGGTCACGGGCCATGTCGACTGGCACACCCCCGACCTGCCGACCAGTGACGAGAGCGGGCTGCTCACCAGTGGCCCGATCGGGATACGGGACGGACGCGTGCTCGTTCACGACAGCCCGTCCGACGGGCCCACCCGGGTGATCGCGCTGGACGCGGATTCGGGCCGGAAGACATGGTCGCGCGAGGTGAGCGATGGCGCCGACGCGGTCCTGTTCGGCCATGCGGTGCTGGACAGCGACCGGGGCGACCGCTCACTGACCGCCTGGCGGACGACCACGGGCGAGAAGCTGTGGACAATGCCCGCGCCCAAGGGACAGAGCTGCGCGGCCGAGGCGTACGACGGGGTGCCGTACGCCGAGTGCGTGGACCCGGACGCCAAGGATCCGCGCGCCACCCTGCTGCGGCTCGACCCGCGCGACGGCACCCCGACCCGGCTGGCCCGGCTGGCGAACCCCGAGGAGACGCTGGGCGTGGACGGCCGGGATCTGCTGATACTGCCGGCCGGCGACGGCGACGGCGCCGCTTACGGAGGCAAGCCCTACCCGTATGTGATCCGGGTGGACACCCGCACCGGCGCCCAGCGGAAGGTGAAGCTCCCCCGCAACGCCCAGGGCACGGCCACGCTCATCGACGGCCGGCTCTACTTCGTGCAGGAGAGCGGCCGGGTCACGGCGGTCGACGCGGGCAGCGGGCGGCAGGTGTGGAGCCGGCCGACGACTGTGGAGCGGCTCGGGGCGCCGCGGGTGTCGGCACCCGAGAACGCGGTCTATCTGTGCAGCGGCAGCGGACGGCTGCTCGCGCTGAATCTGCGCACCGGCGAGGAGCTGTGGCAGACCGCCGCGCGCAGCGGGTCCAGCGGCTCGGGCGGCGGTCTGGAGTCGACGCAGGTGCTGCGGATGGGTGGCGCGGTGGTGGCGCTGGCCAGCGATGGGACGCTGTTCTCGGTGGACCCGCTGCATCCGAACGCGAAGCCCCTCCCCGGCGCGCCGCCCACCAGGGGCGGCCCGCCGGTGAAGTCCCCCGCGAGCGGGCGCCGTTGAGCCGTCGCCGCAGAGCGGCCGGCCGCGGGGCTCAGCCGAATCGCTCAGCCGCAGCGCTCAGCCGCAGGCGCCTGCGACGAAGCCGTCGCTGCCCGTCTTCACATACGCGTCCGAGACATACTGGCCCGGCGCGATGCGGTCCCAGATGTCCGTGGTGCCGTAGGGACCCGACACCTTCTGGCCGCGCTGCTGGCAGCGGATGGTGACGCGGGTGTTGGCCGGCAGCACCTTGACGAGCCGGTGGTTGGTGCCCGGCCCGCTGCGGACGTTCACCCGGTAGCCGGGCGCGGTCGGATAGGTGGCCGCACCGGCGGCCCCGACGGCCTCCGCGGCCCCGACGGCCTCCGCGGTCTCGGTGGGCACAGCGGTCTCGGTGGGCACAGCGGTCTCTTCGATGGCCATGTGGCCCCTCCCCCGTTGAACTTCTTTCCGAAGTTGTGCACATGTCGTGTGAAGTGGCACGACATGCGGAGGCTAACAAGGCTCGCACATGTCATCGACTAGGCTCGCCGAGTCGCGACTGCGGCCGAATTCACGGGGGTGGGCAATGCCGCCGCTGCGCAGTGCCGGGACAGGCCCGGAAGCGGAGGATCCGGAATACGCCGGGCAGTACCGGCTCGAGGCGCGCCTCGGCTCCGGGGGCATGGGCGTTGTCCATCTGGCCCGCTCACCGTCGGGACGACGGCTCGCGGTCAAGGTCGTGCATGCCGCATACGCCGAAGACCCCGAGTTCCGGGCGCGGTTCCGGCAGGAGGTGGCGGCCGTGCGGCGGGTCAGCGGAGCGTTCACCGCACCCGTCGTGGACGCCGATCCGGATGCCGGCCGCCCCTGGATGGCCACCCTCTACATCCCCGGCCCGACCCTCTCCGAACACGTCAAGCGGAGCGGCCCGTTGGCGTCGGATGAGGTGGTGCGGCTGGCGGCGGGGCTCGCGGAGGCGCTGCGCGACATCCATCGGGCGGGCGTGGTGCACCGCGATCTCAAGCCGAGCAATGTGCTGCTCGCGGCGGACGGCCCGAAGGTCATCGACTTCGGTATCTCCCGGGCCTCCGACAGTGAACTGCGCACGGAGACCGGCAAGTTGATCGGTACGCCGCCGTTCATGGCGCCCGAGCAGTTCCAGCGACCGCGCGCGGTGGGACCGGCCGCCGATGTGTTCACGCTGGGCTCGGTGCTGGTGCACGCGGCCACCGGGCGCGGACCATTCGAGTCCGAGAGTCCGTACATCGTGGCGTACCAGGTGGTGCACGACGAGGCGGATCTGGCGGGAGTACCGGATGAGCTGCTGCCGCTCATCCGGCGCTGCCTGGCCAAGGACCCGGACGACCGCCCCACCCCCGACGCCCTGATGACGGAGCTGCACACGGTCCGCGGCCCCCAGCCGCCCGTCGAGCGCGGGCCCGTCGCGCTCGTACCGCAGCAACGGACGCCGGATCCGCACTCGTTGCCCGGTGGCGGCGGCGCGGTGAGCGACCCCGTACCGGACGGTGCCGACGACGCGCGGACGCATGAGAAGGCGGCGCCCGCCGCCGAGCCGGTGGCGCGGCGCCGCGGCATGCGGCGGTGGGCGCTGGCCGGGCTCGCGGCCGTCGTCGTGCTGGGCGCGGGCACGGGCGTGGCGCTGAGCCGGCTCGAGCAACCGGACTCGTCCGGCGGTCGGCAGCCGCGGATCAGCGCGGCGACCACGGCGGCGTGGCGGCCTTGGCAGATCCGGCTGAGCGGTGGCAAGCGATCGGGCGAGGGGGCGCGGCCCGCGTACTGCTCCTACGGCGACGGCGCCCTGTACTGCGCGCGGCGCGGCGTCGAGGCCGCCCGGGTCGATCCTGCCGATGGCCGGGTGGCCTGGTCGCGGCCGTCCGCGGCGGGCCCCTCGGGCGGGAGCAAGGGCGAGGGGGTCATCACGGCGCCCGAGCTCTCCGGCGGTCTGGTGCGGATGGTGTCGCCGGACGGGAAGCGGCTGAAGGCGCTGGACCCCCGGACCCACCGCGTCCGCTGGAGCCGCGATGTGTCCGGATACGAGGGCGGGGTCTACACCGCGGGCGACAGCGTGCTGCTGGTCGCGCCGGACGGCACCGTCACGGCGGTGAACGGCGCGACCAACCGGGAGCGCTGGCACCATGCGCTGCCCGGCCACGCCCGGCCCGTCTTCTTCTCGTACGGCGACGGCCACACCGCCTACGCCGTCACCACCTCCGGCGACGGCTCGCACACCCTGGTCACGGCGGTCGACACGGTCCGCGGTACGACGCGCTGGCACCGCTCGCTCGACGGGTACCTCACCCCGGTCGGCCCCGGCCCCGGGACCGGCCTTCTGCTGACCGAGACCGACCTGCAGACCCAGACCACCGCCGTCGTCCGCTACGACCCGGCGCGGCGCGCCGTGCGGCGGGCCGCGCTGACCGTTCCGGTCTCCGCTGCCAGCGCCGTCAGCCTGGGCGACCAGGTGTATCTGCTGGGCGCGGACGGGGGGTTGGTGGCCGTGGACACCGGCCGCGAGGGCGCGGCGAAGCCGCAGCGCTGGCGCCTGGAGACCTCGGTGGCGAACGCCTCACCGCTGGTGGCCGAGGGCGGTCGGCTCTACTTCTCGGCGGCGGACGGCCGGCTGCTGGCCGTGGACGCCGACCGGGGCGAGCTGCTCGGCCAGACCCGGCCGCGCACGGGCCGTGCCGACCAGGGCTTTCTGGCCCTGGTGCCCGCGCCGGTGACGGCGGACGGCAAGGTGTTCGCGACGGCCCCGGACGGCACGGTCTTCGCCGTGGCCACCCGGAACCCGGCCGCCTGGTAGCCGCCTGGCCGGGCCCGCTCCGGCTTCCCGTCAATCCGCTGTTCCGGCCGCGCCAGGGGACGGGCCCCACTCCGAGTGCTCCCGGTCGGGCCATGGAGGACCGGCGCACAGGGCGGCCCCTGGTGGCAGAAGCCCCGGGTGCCGGGCGACTGCCGCGGCGGGGAGAGAACCGGCGACCGAGCCGAAGGGCGACGTGTCAGCCGAGGCGGCTGATGTCCCGCACCGCGCCCTTGTCCGCGCTGGTGGCCATCGCCGCGTAGGCGCGCAGCGCCGTGGAGACCTTGCGCTCGCGGTTCTTCGGGGCGTGGACGCCGCCGAGCGCCTCGCGGCGGGCCGCCAACTCCTCGTCACTCACCAGCAGTTCGATGGTGCGGCCGGGGATGTCGATGCGAATCCGGTCGCCCTCCTCGACGAGGGCGATGGTGCCGCCGGACGCCGCCTCGGGCGAGGCGTGGCCGATGGACAGGCCCGAGGTGCCGCCGGAGAAGCGGCCGTCGGTGATCAGCGCGCAGGCCTTGCCCAGGCCCCGGCCCTTGAGGAAGGAGGTGGGGTAGAGCATCTCCTGCATGCCGGGGCCGCCCTTGGGGCCCTCGTAGCGGATGACGACGACGTCGCCCTCCTTGACCTGCTTGTTCAGGATGCGCTCGACGGCCTCCTCCTGCGATTCGCAGACCACGGCCGGGCCTTCGAAGGTCCAGATGGACTCGTCGACGCCCGCGGTCTTCACGACGCAGCCGTCCTCGGCGAGGTTGCCCTTGAGGACGGCGAGCCCGCCGTCCTTGGAGTAGGCGTGCTCCAGGTCGCGGATGCAGCCGCCGGCGGCGTCCGTGTCCAGGGAGTCCCAGCGCTCGGACTGCGAGAAGGCGGTGGCGGAGCGCTTGCAGCCGGGGGCCGCGTGCCACAGCTCGACGGCCTCGGCCGACGGCGAACCGCCGCGCACGTCCCAGGTCTTGAGCCAGTCGGCGAGCGAGGAGCTGTGCACGGAGTGGACGTCCTCGTTCAGCAGCCCGCCGCGGAACAGCTCGCCGAGGATCGCCGGGATGCCGCCGGCGCGGTGCACGTCCTCCATGTAGTACGTGCCGCCGGGGGCGACGTTCGGGGCGACCTTGGCCAGGCAGGGCACCCGGCGGGAGACCTCGTCGATGTCCTTCAGGTCGTAGTCGAGACCGGCCTCCTGGGCGGCGGCCAGCAGATGCAGGATCGTGTTGGTCGAGCCGCCCATGGCGATGTCGAGCGCCATGGCGTTGTCGAAGGCGGCGCGGGTGCCGATGGAGCGCGGCAGAACGGTGTGGTCGTCCTGCTCGTAGTGGCGCTTGGTGATCTCCACGACCGTACGGCCGGCCGTCTCGTAGAGCGCCTTGCGGGCGGTGTGGGTGGCCAGCACCGAGCCGTTGCCCGGCAGGGAGAGGCCGATCGCCTCGGTCAGGCAGTTCATCGAGTTGGCGGTGAACATGCCGGAACAGGAGCCGCAGGTGGGGCAGGCGTTCTGCTCGATCCGGAGGATGTCCTCGTCCGAGACGTTCTCGTTGACCGCGTCCGAGATCGCGTTGATCAGGTCCAGCTTGCGGACGGTGCCGTCGACGAGCGTGGCCCGGCCGGCCTCCATCGGGCCGCCGGAGACGAAGACGGCCGGGATGTTGAGGCGCATCGCGGCCATCAGCATGCCGGGCGTGATCTTGTCGCAGTTGGAGATGCAGATCAGCGCGTCCGCGCAGTGCGCCTCGACCATGTACTCGACGGAATCGGCGATCAGGTCGCGGGAGGGGAGGCTGTAGAGCATCCCGCCGTGGCCCATGGCGATGCCGTCGTCCACCGCGATGGTGTTGAACTCGCGCGCGATGCCGCCCGCCGCGTGGATCGCCTCGCTGACGATCCGGCCGACCGGCTGGAGGTGCGTATGGCCGGGCACGAACTCCGTGAAGCTGTTGGCCACGGCGATGATCGGCTTGCCGAAGTCCTCGCGCGCTACGCCGGATGCCTGCATCAGGGCGCGCGCGCCCGCCATATTGCGGCCATGGGTGACGGTGCGAGACCTCAGCTCGGGCACGGTGCTCGGCTCCCTCGTCGGAGTGGATCGTGTGGAATCAGCTCGGAGTCTTCTGACTCTACGCCTGGAATCCGCGATCCGGACGGTGCGTCCGGATCGCGGGACGGGTGGCTCACTCCCCGGAAGGGCCCGATCAGCTCTCTGTGTCAGCTATGTCAGCTCTCGGGTCAGCTCTCGGGTCAGCTCTCGGTCAGATAGCGCTGGAGGGCGGGGGCCACCATGGCGACGATGTCGTCCACCGTCGCCGAGGCCATCGGCTCCATCTTGATCACGTAGCGGAGCATCGCGATCCCGATCATGTGCCCGGCCGCCAGCTGCGCCCGGAACTCTGGGTCGGGGACGTCCAGCTCCCCCGCCATCCGTACCAGCACCCGCCGCTCGATCATGCCGCGCAGCACCGCGGCGGCGGTCTCATTGGTCAGCGCGGAGCGCATCACGGCCAGCACCGGCAGCCGGGTGACGGGGTTCTCCCAGATGGAGAACATATAGCGGGCCAGGCGCTCCCCCGCACCCTCCCGGTCGCCGTGCACCGCGTCCGGGACTCCCATGGCGGGCGCCATGCTCAGCTCGACGGCCGCCTCGAAGACCTGCTCCTTGGTGCCGAAGTAGTGGTGGACCAGCGCGGGGTCGACCTCCGCCGCCTTGGCGATACCGCGGATCGAGGCCTTGTCGTAGCCGCGCTCGGCGAACTCGTTGCGCGCCGCGGTCAGGATCCGGTCACGGGCGGCGGGCCCGTCGGCGGAGTCGGCCCGAGGCGGACGGCCGCGCCTGCGCGGACCGGCGGCGGGCGGGGGCGGAGGCGTCGCGGAGGTCATGAGCCGGACACCCTCCCGCGCTTCCGGGAAGCGGGGGCCGGCGAGGCAAGATGCAGCCGGGTGAAGGCCAGGGCCTCCGCCAGGTCGGCCTCGCGCTCGGCCGTGGACATCGCCCGCCGGGTGTTGACCTCGACCACCACATTGCCGTCGAACCCGGTCGCCGCCAGCCGCTCCAGCAGCTCGGCGCAGGGCTGGGAGCCGCGCCCGGGGACCAGGTGCTCGTCCTTGTTGGAGCCCTGGCCGTCGGCGAGGTGGATATGGGCGAGCCGGTCGCCCATCCGGCCCACCATGTCCAGCGCGTCCGTACGGGCGGTCGCGGTGTGCGACAGATCGATCGTGAAGTGGCGGTAGTCGTCCTGGGTGACGTCCCAGGCCGGGGCGTACGCGAGCATCTCGCGGTCGCGATACCGCCACGGGTACATGTTCTCGACCGCGAACCGCACATCGGTCTCGTCCGCCATCCGCCAGATTCCGCTGACGAACTCCCGGGCATAGTTCCGCTGCCATCGGAAGGGCGGATGGACCACGACGGTGGACGCGCCGAGCCGCTCGGCCGCCGCCTTCGCCCGCTGCAGCTTGACCCATGGGTCGGTCGACCACACCCGCTGGGTGATCAGCAGGCAGGGCGCGTGCACGGCGAGGATCGGCACCCCGTGGTAGTCCGAGAGCCGACGCAGCGACTCGATGTCCTGGCTGACCGGATCGGTCCACACCATGACCTCGACACCGTCGTAGCCCAGCCGTGCGGCGATCTCGAAGGCCGTCGCCGTCGACTCCGGATAGACCGAGGCCGTGGACAGCGCGACCTTCGCATCCGGGATGCGCACCACTGGCTCTGTCACGAAGGACAGCGTACGGCGGCTGCCCGGAGTCGCTAAACCAGCACCACTGGTCACGTCACGTCCTCCCGTCACGTCGGCAGGTGGTCCAGGCGGCGCAGAATGACCCCCTCGCGCAGCGCCCACGGGCAGATCTCCAGCTCATCGACGCCGAACAGATCCATCACCCCCTCGGCGACCAGCGCCCCGGCCAGCAGCTGCCCCGCCCGCCCCTCGGACACCCCGGGCAGCCCGGCGCGCTCGTGCGCGGGCATGGCGGCCAGCTTGGGCACCCACTCCTCCAGCGCCCGCCGGGTGAGCCGGCGCTGGACGTACAGCCCCTCGCCGGAGCGGGCGGCGCCCGCGATCCTGGCCAGCTGGCGGAAGGTCTTGGAGGTGGCGACCACATGGTCGGGTGTGCCATGGCGGCTGAAGTCGCCCACGGTCCGGGCGATCTCGGCCCGCGCATGGCGCCGCAGCGCCCGTACGTCCGCCGGGTCGGGCGGGTCGCCGGGCAGCCAGGAGGCCGTCAGCCGGCCGGCGCCCAGCGGCAGCGAGACGGCCGCGTCGGGCTCCTCGTCGATGCCGTACGCGATCTCCAGTGAACCGCCGCCGATGTCCAGGACCAGCAGCTTTCCGGCCGACCAGCCGTACCAGCGGCGGGCGGCCAGAAACGTGAGCCGCGCCTCGTCCTCGCCGCTGAGCACCTGGAGCCGTACGCCGGTCTCGTCGGTGACCCGGGCGAGGACGTCATCGGCGTTGGCCGCCTCGCGGACGGCGGAGGTCGCGAACGGCAGGACGTCCTCCACGCCCTTGTCCTCGGCGGCCTGCAGCGCCTCCTTGACCACCGCGATCAGGCGGTCGACGCCCTCGGAGCCGATGGCTCCGTCGCCGTCGAGGAGTTCCGCCAGCCGCAGCTCCGCCTTGTGCGAGTGAGCGGGCAGCGGGCGCGCGCCGCGGTGTGCGTCCACCACCAGTAGATGGACCGTATTCGAACCCACATCGAGGACACCGAGTCTCATGGCCGGAACGCTACTGCGCGGGGTGTGACGTCATGCACGGGTCCCGGCCTCCCGCTTTTGGCCATGGGGCATACGCTTGCACCGTGGCTAAGACGAAAAAGGCGAAGCAGGACAAAACCCGGAAGGGCGCCCCGGAGCGGGGGATCGAGGAGCCGATCCCCTCCCCCGCCGAGGACGACGAGACCGGTCTGGACTTCGCCCGCGCGTGGGTCGAATTCCCCGACCCGGCCGACGACGAACAGGTCTTCCGATGCGACCTGACCTGGCTGACCTCCCGCTGGACCTGCATCTTCGGCCAGGGCTGCCAGGGGATCCAGGCCGGGCGCGCCAGTGACGGCTGCTGCACCCTGGGCGCGCACTTCTCGGACGAGGACGACGAGCGGCGCGTCGCGCGCGAGATGGCCCGGCTCACCCCGGAGATCTGGCAGTTCCACGACGTGGGCCACGCCTCGGGCTGGGTGCAGGAGGACGAGGACGACGGGGAGCGCCAGACCCGGCGGTACGAGGGCTCGTGCATCTTCCAGAACCGCCCGGGCTTCTCCGGCGGGGCGGGCTGCGCCCTGCACATCCTGGCCCTGCGGGAGGGGCGCGAGCCGCTGGAGACCAAGCCGGACGTCTGCTGGCAGCTGCCGATCCGGCGGTCGTACGACTGGATCGACCGGCCGGACGAGACCCGGGTGCTCCAGATCACCATCGCCGAGTACGACCGCCGCGGCTGGGGCCCCGGCGGCCACGATCTGCACTGGTGGTGCACCTCGGCGACCTCGGCGCACGGGGGCGGCGAGCCGGTGTACGTGTCCTACCGGCCGGAGCTCACGGAGCTGATGGGCAAGGCCGGATATGACCGGCTGGCCGAGATCTGCGGGCAGCGACTGGCGTCCTCGCTCCCGCTGGTGGCGCCGCACCCGGCCGACCCGGTCTGAGCGGATGCGGTGAAGTTCGCCGCTGATCCCTCGCCGTTCGGCCTGGCCGAGGGCTTGGACGCCGAGAAGGATCAGCACTTGGGTTCGCCGTAACCGCTTAGCGCTCCAGCCCTCACCGGCCCTTGGCGGCGGGCGAGCCCGACGGCGCGGGGGACGGGTCGCCCGGCGTGGGGCTGGGGCTGCCGGAGGGGCCGCTCGGGGTCGGCGTCGGCGCAGGGGCCGCGCCCCGGCCCTCGATCACCACCATCGCGCCCGACGGCGCCACCGTGACCCGGGCGCTCCAGTGCCCGGCCGGCTCCCGGTCGCGGTCCACCGACACCGTGATGGTCGTGGACTCTCCGGGGCGCAGCACCCCGGCCGTGTGGTTCAGCTGGAGCCACGCCGCCCCGGTGGACGCCGACCAGCGCACCGGAGCGCCACCCGACGCCGTGAGGGTGATGACCGTCACATCGCCACGCGGCTGGGCCTCGACTGTCAGCCGCCCCGGGCCGGGCGTCGGCCGGGTGGGCCCGGAGCGGCCTCCCGAGCGGCTGCCGCCGGGAGAACCGTCCGGCCGTGGCGCCTCACCGCCCTTGCCGTCCTTCCCGTCCGGCCGCTCCACCGCGCCGTCCGCGGCGATGACCTCGACCGACACATCGGGCCCCCGCTTGCCGGCCTTGGCGTCCCGGCCCGGGCCGACTCGCGCGCCGGAACGGTCCTGCGCGCTGCCCGCCTGCTCGTACGAGCGCCGGGCCGGCCGGTCCTGACCGGCCGGGGCCTGGTCCGCGCCGTCCACGCCCGCGGCGGCCACCGAGTCCGTGTCGTGCTCGTCACCGGCGAGCGGCGCGCCCCGGTAGGCGGCCCACAGGGCGAGCACGGGCGCCGCCACGACCGTGGCGACCACCGTCGTGGTCAGCGCGCGGCTGCGCATCCGGCTACGGCGCGCGACCCGGTCCTGGGGGTCCAGCGGGAAGCCGCGCCGGTCGAAGCGCGGACCCGAGCCGACGCGCGCGGGGCGGCCGCTGAGCGCGCACAGCATCGCGGCGTGCACTTCGGCACGCGGCGCCTCCAGCACCGGCAGAGCGGCGGGCGCCGCCGCCGTACCGGGCCAGGGGCCGTCCGCCGTGGCCCGCTCGGCCATCCGGCGGCACTCCCGGCAGTCGTCCACATGGCGCACCAGCTCACGGCGGAGGGCGGCGGAGAACAGCACCTGGGTGTCGCCCGCGAGTCGCGCGACCACCGGGCAGTGGCCCAGCTCGACTACGGCGAGCGCGGCGCGGGTCCGCTCCACCTCGCAGGCGGCGCTGGCGAGCAGGGCGCGGGTCTCGTCGTGGTCCTTGCCGAGCGCGGCGGCCACCTCGGGCGGGGTGAGCTGATGGCGCACGGCGAGCTCCAGCGCCTCGCGCTGCTCGGCGGTGGTGCCGGCTGCCTCGGGCCAGGCGAGCGCGGCCAGTTCACGGCGGCGCTGGGCGGCGATGGGCTCGGGCAGCTCGGCCTCGGCGCCGTGCCGCGCGGTGCCCGGCGGGGTGTCCGCCCCCGTCCGGCTCCCCGTCCGGCCCCGCGGGTCGTTCTCCTGGCCGACCTGACCGTCCTGTCCGTAGTGGCCGTCCTGGCCGACCTGACCGACCTGACCGACCTGACCGACCTGACCGTAGTGACCGGCCTCGCGCGCCCTGACGCCCTTTCGGTCCCGCAGCCCCCGGTGCTCCTGCCGCTCCCTCAACTCGGCGAGCTTGCGCAGACAGGCCCAGCGGGCGACCGCGTAGAGCCAGGGGCGGCTCAGCTCGCCCTCGGCCGGGGCGCGCTTCCGCCCCCGGCCGCGCCGGCGCTCGGCCACGGCCAGCACATCGCCGACGGTGGCGGCCGCGGCGTCGTGCTCGCACAGGACCGACAGGCAGTAGGTGAACAGGCCGTCCAGATATGGCTCGTAGCGCTCGGGAGGCCGCTGGGGGCGCGTGGTGGTGACGCGGGGCGCACGGCGCTGCGCCCGGTGTGCGCCGGTGGCGTGTGTCGAGTGCTCGGGCCTGCTGCTCATCACTCGGCGACCGTAGGCGGATGATGCAGACTTCCTCGCGCCACTTGCGCAGTTTTAACCCTTACGGGTGACCATCTCCCTCATAAGGGGACAGGTGTCCTGCTCCGTCGTCCCCAACCTGCTATGCGCCCCGGGGCTGTACGTCACCACAGCGCCCGGTTCGCCTCCGGGGCGCTCGGTCCGCTGTCGGTGGCCGACGCTAGCGTTACGGCATGGCTGCCCGTAGCTCCTCCCGCACATCCGCCAAGGACCGGCCCTCCTACCGCTGCACCGAATGCGGCTGGACCACCGCCAAGTGGCTCGGCCGCTGCCCGGAGTGCCAGGCGTGGGGCACGGTCGAGGAGTACGGCGCGCCCGCGGTGCGGACCACCGCGCCCGGCCGGGTCACCTCGGCCGCCCTGCCCATCGGCCAGGTCGACGGCCGTCAGGCCACCGCCCGGTCCACCGGGGTGGACGAGCTGGACCGGGTGCTCGGCGGCGGGCTCGTCCCCGGCGCCGTCGTCCTGTTCGCCGGGGAGCCCGGGGTGGGCAAGTCCACGCTGCTGCTCGACGTCGCCGCCAAGGCCGCGTCCGACGACCACCGGACGCTGTACATCACGGGTGAGGAGTCGGCGAGCCAGGTGCGGCTGCGCGCCGACCGCATCGGCGCGCTGAGCGAGCATCTCTACCTCGCCGCCGAGACCGACCTCTCCGCGGTCCTCGGCCATCTTGACTCGGTCAAGCCCTCGCTGCTGGTCGTGGACTCCGTCCAGACCGTCGCCTCGCCCGAGATCGACGGCGCGCCCGGCGGGATGGCCCAGGTTCGCGAGGTCGCCGGGGCGCTCATCCGCGCCTCCAAGGAGCGCGGCATGTCCACGCTGCTGGTGGGCCATGTCACCAAGGACGGCGCCATCGCGGGCCCGCGGCTGCTGGAGCACCTCGTCGATGTCGTCCTGCACTTCGAGGGCGACCGGCACGCCCGGCTGCGGCTGGTCCGCGGCGTGAAGAACCGCTACGGGGCGACGGACGAGGTGGGCTGTTTCGAGCTGCACGACGAGGGCATCACCGGCCTCACCGACCCCTCCGGGCTCTTCCTCACCCGCCGTGCCGAACCGGTGCCGGGCACCTGTCTGACCGTCACCCTGGAGGGCCGCCGGCCGCTGGTGGCCGAGGTGCAGGCGCTCACCGTCGACTCCCAGATCCCCTCGCCCCGCCGCACCACCTCCGGTCTGGAGACCTCCCGGGTGTCGATGATGCTGGCCGTGCTGGAGCAGCGCGGGCGGATCAGCGCGCTCGGCAAGCGCGACATCTACAGCGCGACGGTCGGCGGGGTGAAGCTCTCCGAGCCCGCGGCGGACCTCGCCGTCGCGCTCGCGCTGGCCAGCGCCGCCAGCGACACCCCGCTGCCGAAGAATCTGGTGGCGATCGGCGAAGTGGGGCTCGCGGGTGAGGTCCGGCGGGTCACGGGGGTGCAGCGGCGGCTGTCCGAGGCCTCCCGGCTCGGCTTCACCCACGCCCTGGTGCCGGCCGACCCGGGCCGGATCCCCGACGGGATGCGGGTGCTGGAGGTCGCGGACATCGGGGAGGCGCTGCGGGTGCTGCCCCGCCGTGAGCGGGGCGAACGGGGCCGGGCGGGCGCGGAGGCGGCCGGGTGAGGGCGCGGCCGGCCGGGCGGTGAGCGGGGCGGGGTGTGGGACAGGGGGAGCCGCACTCCGGTTCGCGCGTTCGGGCGTACGCCGGGAGCCCCCACGGGAGGCCGGTGACCGCCGGTAGACTTTGCCCTGGTCTCGCCCGTACGTGGCCTCGGACACCGGCGCGGCAGGGCGACTGGCGGCACCGACAGACCTTGCGACGGAGGAGTGCAGTGGCAGCAGGCGACCGGGCATCGGCTCCCGGCAAGGCCGACGGTCTGATGCGTGCCTCCCTGAGCGCGGTCGCGCCCGGTACGGCGCTGCGTGATGGCCTTGAGCGCGTGCTCCGCGGCAATACGGGCGGGCTCATCGTGCTCGGCACGGACAAGACCGTCGAGTCGCTGTGCACCGGCGGCTTCGTCATCGATGTGGAGTTCACCGCGACCCGGCTGCGCGAGCTGTGCAAGCTGGACGGCGCGCTGGTCCTCGACAAGGACATCACCAAGATCGTGCGGGCGGGGGTGCAGCTCGTCCCGGACGCGGCGATCCCCACCGAGGAGACCGGCACCCGGCACCGCACCGCGCAGCGCGTCTCCATCCAGACCGGGTTCCCCGTGGTGTCCGTCAGCCAGTCCATGCGGCTGATCGCGCTGTATGTGGGCGGGCAGCGGCGAGTGCTGGAGGATTCGGCGGCGATCCTCTCCCGCGCCAACCAGGCGCTGGCCACCCTGGAGCGCTACAAGCTCCGCCTCGACGAGGTCGCGGGCACGCTCTCGGCGCTGGAGATCGAGGATCTGGTCACGGTCCGGGATGTGAGCGCGGTCGCGCAGCGGCTGGAGATGGTGCGGCGCATCGCCACCGAGATCGCCGAGTACGTGGTCGAACTGGGCACCGACGGGCGACTGCTCTCCCTCCAGCTGGACGAGCTGATCGCGGGCGTCGAGCCGGAGCGGGAGCTGGTCGCACGGGACTACGTCCCCGAGCCGACCGCCAAGCGCAGCCGCACGGTCGCGGACGCGCTGGCCGAGCTGGACCGGCTCTCCCACGCCGAGCTGCTCGAACTGCCCATCGTGGCACGGGCGCTGGGCTACACGGGCTCGCCGGAGACCCTCGACTCAGCGGTCTCGCCGCGCGGTTTCCGGCTGCTGGCGAAGGTCCCCCGGCTCCCGGGTGCCATCATCGAGCGGCTGGTCGAGCACTTCGGGGGCCTGCAGAAGCTGCTGGCGGCGAGCGTGGACGATCTCCAGATGGTGGACGGCGTGGGCGAGGCCCGGGCCCGCTCGGTCCGTGAGGGCCTCTCGCGGCTGGCCGAGTCGTCGATTCTGGAGCGGTACGTCTGAGCCGGGCGGCGGATTCCGGGGCGGCGCCCCGGAATCCGGGCCTTCTCTAAGCGGTTACGGCGAAGTCAAGTGCTGATCCTTCTCGGCGTCCAAGCCCTCGGCCAGGCCGAACGGCGAGGGATCAGCGGCGAACTTCACCGCATCCGCTTAGTCCTTCTCGAGGACGAATGACACCTGGGCCGTACCGATCCCGTCGAGCTCCGCCTCCACCAGGTACGTACCGGGCTCGGCCGACGTGCTGCCCTTCGGGGTCGCGCAGTGCTCGGCGCTGCGCTTGCGGTCCCAGCGCACGGTCCGCTTGGTCTCGCCCGAGCCCGGCACCTCGACCAGTGCGGTGGCGCTGCCCTCCGGGCAGTCGCCGGAGGCCCAGATGTGGGCGTTGTCCGCGTCGGTGATGGTCAGTGAGGCCGCCGCGCGGCCGAAATCGACCTTGCAGGAGCTCTTGGAGGAGTTCTTCACGACGATCTCGAACGTGGGCTTCTCACCCGGGGCGTAGGTGTTCTTGGCCTTCGAGTCCTTGACGCTGCGCACGGTCAGCTCGACGTCCCCGCGCGTGCAGTCCGGCAGGCTCGATCCGACCGGCAGGCTCTGCCCGGTCCCGGTGCCGATGCCGTCGGCGCCACCGCCCGAACCGCCGCCGGAGCCGCTCGCCCCGCCGGAGCCGCCGCCCGCGCCGCCGCCGCTCTCCTCGGCGCCGCCGCCCGAACCGCCGCTGCCGGAACCGCCGGTGTCGCCGGACCCGGTGCCGCCGTTGTCCGATTCGTCGCGCCCGCCCGGCCGTTGACTGTTCACCGGCCCGGACGAGGAGGGCCCGGGGGTGATGGTGCTCGCGGGCCCGCCGCCGGGGCCCTTGCCCTCATCGCTTCCGCCGCCGCCCGAACCACCCCAGCCGAAGGCCCAGATGACGAGAAGCGCGATGGCGACGAGGAGGGCCAGCGCAACGGCCCTCCGCCGCCAGTAGATGGAGGAGGGGAGCGGCCCGATCGGATTGCGCAGAGATCCCACGCGGAAACTCTACGAGAGATCGGGAGCGCTACCAGCCAATAACCGCCGTCGGCGCCCCTACTTTTCTCATGATCGGACCGGATCCGGCACCGGGGGCCGCACCCGGGCACGGCAAGCGGCCATCCGTTCCCGCACAGCCGCCCGGATTGCACTTTTTCGTACGGGTGCCGACCAGCTCGACCCGAACGCCCGCGCCCTCGGCCACCGCAGGGCGCCCGGGCGTGCCAGGATCGTCAGTGATGACTGCCAATCCCGCCGCCCCGGCCGCCGTATCCCCGCCCCCCGACGGAGCCGCCCTGCACCGGCCCGTCATCGAGTGGTTCGACGCTCACGCCCGCGACCTTCCCTGGCGCCGCCCGGAGGCCGGCGCCTGGGGCGTGATGGTCAGCGAGTTCATGCTGCAGCAGACGCCGGTGAGCCGGGTGCTCCCGGTGTACGAGCAGTGGCTCGCGCGCTGGCCGCGCCCGGCCGACCTGGCCGCGGAGCCGCCCGGTGAGGCGGTCCGCACCTGGGGCCGGCTCGGCTATCCGCGCCGCGCGCTGCGGCTGCACGGCGCGGCGGTCGCCATAAGGGAGCGGCACGGCGGTGACGTACCGAGCGATCACGCCCAGCTGCTCGCGCTGCCGGGGGTGGGCGAGTACACGGCGGCGGCCGTGGCCTCGTTCGCGTACGGACAGCGCCACGCGGTCCTGGACACCAATGTCCGCCGGGTCTTCGCCCGCGCGATCGGCGGCGCCCAGTACCCGCCGAACGCCACGACCGCCGCCGAGCGCAGGCTGGCCCGCACCCTGCTCCCCGCGGACGAGCCGACCGCGGCGCGCTGGGCGGCCGCCACGATGGAGCTGGGCGCGCTGGTCTGCACGGCCCGCTCCCCCGAGTGCGCGCGCTGCCCCATCGCCGCGCAGTGCGCCTGGCGCGAGGCCGGGACCCCGGCGCACGACGGGCCGCCGCGCCGTGGCCAGACCTACGCCGGTACGGACCGTCAGGTGCGCGGCAAGCTGCTCGCCGTGTTGCGGGAGGCGGTCGCGCCGGTGCCGCAGGCGGTGCTGGACCAGATGTGGGACGAGCCGGTGCAGCGGGCCCGGGCGCTCGACGGCCTGGTCTCCGACGGACTGGTGGAGCCGCTCGCGGGAGGGCTCTACCGGCTGCCGCTGACGTGAGGTGCGACCGCGCGCCGCATCGCCTTCCGCCGCCTTCGAAGCTCCGTCTGTGACAGACCTGTGACATGGCCAGGACCCGGTTCTGACACTCCGTCGAACCGGGCCTGCCTGTTACACAACCTATGGGTAGCTGTGCATTCGCCGAGGTGCGGATGCACATGGTGCCGCAACAGCGCCTCCGTAGCGTCCCTTCACGTGCTGGACGAGCCGGCACACCAGGTGGGGAAGACAACGGGGATGGAGGCTGTGATGTGTGGCAGCGGCAAGGTTCTGGACTTTGAGGAGTACGTACGGAATCGGCAGGACGCGCTGCTGCGCAGCGCCCGCCGCCTGGTCCCCGACCCGATCGAGGCGCAGGACCTGCTCCAGACCGCGCTGGTGCGCACCTACGGCCGCTGGGACGGCATAGCCGACAAGTCGCTGGCCGACGCCTATCTGCGCCGCGTCATGATCAACACCCGTACCGAGTGGTGGCGCGCCCGCAAGCTGGAGGAGGTGCCGACCGAGCAACTGCCGGAGGCCAGCGTCGAGGACGGCACCGAGCAGCACGCCGACCGCGCGCTCCTCATGGACATCCTCGGAGTTCTGGCTCCCAAGCAGCGCAGTGTCGTGGTGCTGCGACACTGGGAGCAGATGACGACGGAAGAGACCGCGGAGGCGCTCGGAATGTCGACCGGCACGGTCAAGAGCACGCTGCACCGGGCGCTGGCCCGGCTGCGGCAGGAGCTGGAGAGTCGCGATCTGGACGCCCGCGCGCTCCGGCGCGGGAAGAGCGACGGCATGCCGGCTGCCCCGGTCCGGCACACGGGTCAGGTCCGGCGCGGCCGCCAGGAGCGGGGGCAGGAACGGTGCGCGGCCTGACCAAGGCCTCTCCCGGCAGGACCGCCATGCTCACCGGCGGCGCGTTCGTGGGCCTCGCGGCCGCGGGCGGCTGGCTGCTGGCCGGGTGCGGCACCAGCAGCCAGGGGGTACGCAAGGAGGGCCCGGCGCGTACCGAGTGGGCCTCTGCCGCCGCGGACTCGGGCTCGTACGCGGGCGGTACCGCCTCCGCGCGGCCACCGGCCGCGCAGAAGGAAGACGCGATCCGGCTGGTCAAGGCGGATCCCAAGGTCAGCGAGGACCTGAAGGCGAGCCTCAAGCCGTGCCCGAAGGTGGCGAAGGAGTCGAAGGGCAAGGAGCTGATCGAGGGCTACCCGGTGGACGTGGCGCACGGCCGGCTGACCGGCTCCGCGACCTCCGACCTGGTCGTCAACGTCATGACCTGTGCCGACGGCTTCGGCATCGGATCGTATGTGTACCGCAAGGTGGGCCAGCGGTACGAGAACGTCTTCAGCGATGAGCAGCCGCCCGTTTACGCCGACATCGCCAAGGGCGCTCTGCGGGTGACGAAGCTCTCCTACGCCTCGGGGGACGCGGTCTGCTGCCCCTCGTGGGAGGACGTGATCACCTACCGTTGGGCCGGGCAGCGCCGGACGTTTACGGTGGTCGACCGTACGCACACCGACTACAGCGAGAACCTGCCCACGGAAGATCCGGCCCCGAGCGCCGACGGAACGGAAGGCTGAACCGAGGCTGTGGCCGAAACCCATGTGCTCTTCGTCGAGGACGACGACGTCATCCGTGAGGCCACCCAGCTCGCCCTGGAGCGCGACGGCTTTCTGGTGACGGCCGCGCCCGACGGACTGACCGGCCTGGAGAGGTTCCGCGCCGACCGCCCCGATATAGCACTGCTCGATGTGATGGTCCCGGGCCTGGACGGGGTCAGCCTGTGCCGGCGGATCCGCGACGAGTCCACCGTGCCCGTGATCATGCTGTCCGCGCGCTCCGACTCCATCGATGTGGTGCTGGGCCTGGAGGCCGGCGCCGACGACTATGTGACCAAGCCGTTCGACGGCGCCGTGCTGGTCGCCCGCATCCGCGCCGTGCTGCGCCGCTTCGGCCACGCCAGCGGCCCCGGCGGCCGGGCCGGCGAGTCCGGCCCCGAGGAGCCCGACGGCGGGGTGCTGCGCTTCGGCGACCTGGAGGTCGACCCGGAGGGCATGGAGGTCCGCAAGGGCGGTGAGCAGGTCGCGCTGACGCCGACCGAGATGCGGCTGCTGCTGGAGTTCTCCGCCGCGCCCGGCACCGTGCTCTCCCGCGACCGGCTGCTGGAGCGGGTGTGGGAGTACGGCTGGGGCGGGGACACCCGGGTAGTGGACGTCCATGTCCAGCGGCTGCGCGGCAAGATAGGCCAGGACCGGATCGAGACGGTCCGTGGCTTCGGCTACAAGCTCAAGGGCTGAGCGGCCCGTGATGAGGCGCGCGCTGCGCACCGGACTGCGCTGGAAGGTCAGCCTGGCCATCGCCGCGGTGAGCGCGCTGGTCGCGGTCGCGCTCAGCCTCGTCGTCCACAACGCGGCCCGGGTCTCGATGCTGAACAACAGCCGCAATGTGATGGACGAGCGGGTGCAGGCCGCCCAGAAGTGGTACGAGCAGTCCCGGGTGCTGGGGTTCGGCGCCAAGATGGACGACCCGCGGCTGCCCGAGGACCTGAGGAAGCAGGCCTGGCGTGGGCAGCGGGCCACCTATCTGGAGGACTCGGGCACCGGCACCCCCGAGGTGTGGGCGTCGGTGCCGCTGCGCGACGGCAAAGTGCTCTCCGTCCACACCCGCTTCAAGGACCGCTTCGCCGTCCTCGCCGACCTGGACCGGGTGCTGATCCTCGGCTCGGTCTCGGTCGTGCTGGGCGGTATCGCGCTCGGCATGCTCATCGGCGATCAGCTCTCCCGGCGGCTGCGCAAGGCGGCCACCGCGGCCCGCAAGCTCGCCGAGGGCGACTCCGAGGTCCGGGTGCGGGACGCGATCGGCGGCCGGGTACGGGACGAGACCGATGATCTCGCGCGCGCGATCGACGGTATGGCCGAGGCGCTGCAGGAACGGCTGGAGGCGGAGCGCCGGGTCACCGCCGATATCGCCCATGAGCTGCGCACCCCGGTCACCGGGCTGCTCACCGCCGCCGAATTGCTGCCGCCGGGCCGCCCGACCGAGCTGGTACGGGACCGGGCCCAGGCGATGCGCACCCTCGTCGAGGACGTGCTGGAGGTCGCCCGGCTGGACGGCTTCGCGGAGCGCGCCGAGCTCCAGGAGATCGACCTCGCCGAGTTCATCACCCGCCGGGTGCGGGCGGTGGCCCCCGAGGCCGTGATCACCGTGCTGCGTGACGCCCATGTCTCCACCGACCCCCGCCGGCTGGAGCGGATCCTGGGCAACCTCCTCGCCAACGCCGCCCGGCACGGCAAACCGCCCTTCGAGGTCACCGTCGAAGGGCGGATGCTGCGCGTCCGCGACCACGGTCCCGGCTTCCCGGAGACGTTGCTGAAGGACGGGCCGAGCCGCTTCCGCACCGGCAGCAAGGATCGCGCGGGCAAGGGCCACGGGCTGGGCCTGACCATAGCCGCGGGCCAGGCCCGGGTCCTGGGCGCCCGGCTGACCTTCCGCAACGCGGAGCCGACGGCCGAGGGCAAGGACGGCGCGGTCGCGGTGCTCTGGCTGCCGGAGTCGGCGCCCACCAACACCGGCAGCTTCCCGATCATCGAAGTGCCGGACTGAGCGCTCGGACCGAGCACCCGAGCGCAGCAGCTCCTCGGCCCGCTGGATCCGGCGACAGCTCGGATACTGGCCGGGCGTGGCCCCGTAGACCGCCTTGAAGGCGCGGATGGAGTGGAAGCGCGCATACCCGGCGTGCGCGGCGACCGCGTCCAGGTCGCGCGGCTCGGCCCCGTCGTGGTCCATCGCGTCCTTGGCGAGGCGCAGCCTGCGCAGCTGCGCCGGCCGCGCCTCGCCCGGTGTGGTCACCATGGGCCCGATGCTGACACGGCCCACTGACAGGGGGCCGCCGGGCGACGGACTTCCCGCCGCCGTCCCGGCCCGTACCCTCCCGGCACAGAGCGTCTCGCCTCAGACCGTCTCGCCTCAGACCGTCTCGGCCACCGGGGCCCGGTCGGCCGGGGCTCCGTCCTCGGCGGCGGACGCCGGGCCGGCTCCGCGCAGCGGGATCTCCTTGATGAACCAGGACGCGACGAACGCGATCACCGCGATCGCGGTGCCCCACAGGAAGACCTGGTGCGTGCCGTCGGAGACCGCGTGGGCGTAGGCGTCCTTGACCGCGGCCGGCAACTTGTCGAGCTGCGAGGGTTCGAGCTGGGCGCCGCCGGAGGTGATCTCCTTGCCCTTGGGCCCGGCCCGCTCGACCATGGTGTCCTGCACATGGTTGGTGAACAGCGCCCCGAGGGTCGCGACGCCGAAGGAGCCGCCGAGGGTGCGGAAGAGCGTGGCGGAGGAGGAGCCGACGCCCATGTCCTTCATCTCCACGCTGTTCTGGGCGATCAGCATGGTCAGCTGCATCAGGAAGCCCATGCCCGCGCCGAGCAGCGCCATGTAGAGGCCGGTGGTGAGACGGCTGGTGCCGATGTCCATCGTGGACAGCAGATACATCCCGACAGTGATCAGCACCCCGCCGACGATCGGGAAGATCCGGTACTTGCCGCTCGCGGTGGTGATCCGGCCCACGACCAGCGAGACGACCATCATCGACAGCAGCATGGGAAGCAGCAGCATCCCGGAGTTGGTGGCCGAGGCGCCCTGCACGGTCTGCTGGTACAGCGGCAGGAAGGTCAGCGAACCGAACATCACAAAGCCGACCAGGAAGCCGATCACGGTGATGACCGAGAAGTTGCGGCTGCGGAAGATGTGCAGCGGCAGTATCGGCTCGGCCGCCCGCCGCTCGACGGCGAGGAACGCGACGAGCGCGACCACCGCTCCGGCGGCGAGCCCGATGATCTGGCCCGACCCCCAGGCGTACTCGGTACCACCCCAGGTGGTGACGAGCACCAGCGCGGTGATGCCGGCGGTCAGCAGCGCGGCCCCGGCGTAGTCGATCCGCGCCTCGGTCCGCTTCTTGGGCAGGTGTAGCACCGCGGTGACGGCGGCCAGGGCGACCACGCCGAGCGGCAGGTTGATGTAGAAGATCCAGCGCCAGCCGAGGTGGTCGGTGAGGCTGCCGCCGGCCAGCGGCCCGCCGATCATGGCCACGCCCATGACGGCGGTCATCATGCCCTGGTACTTGCCGCGGTCCCGCGGCGGCACCAGATCACCGATGATCGCCATCACGCCGACGATCAGGCCGCCCGCGCCCAGCCCCTGCAGGGCCCGGAAGCCGATCAACTGCCCCATGGACTGGGCCAGACCGGACAGCGCTGAACCGGCCAGGAAGACCACGATGGAGGTGAGGAAGATGCCCTTGCGGCCGTACATGTCGCCGAGCTTTCCCCAGATGGGGGTAGAGGCGGCGGTGGTGAGGGTATAGGCCGTGACCACCCAGGAGAGGTGGTTGAGTCCGCCGAGGTCGCCGACGATCGTGGGCATCGCGGTGCCTACGATCATGTTGTCGAGCATGGCGAGCAGCATCGCGATCATCAGTGCGAAGATCACCACACCGGTGCTGCGGGGTTTCGGCCCCGCCTTGTCCGGGGACGGCGGCGAAGCGGCGGGCGCTTCTCGTGCTGATTCGTTGTTGGACATGATCCCACTCCCCCTGGTGACGATGAGAGGCCACGACGCGCTACTTACTTGCCGCCCGGCTAGTTGAGTACAGTGGAGACAGTAAGCGCCAACTAGCCGGGCGTCAAGTAAGTTTGGATCGGGCGCACCCATCACGCCCCAGCAGCACGGGAGAAGACCATGGGCAGCACACCGCGGCGGGGCGACACCCGTCAGCGCATCCAGGACGTGGCCCTGGCACTCTTCGCCGAGCGCGGCTACGAGAAGACATCGCTACGCGAGATCGCCGAGCACCTCGAGGTCACCAAGGCGGCGCTCTACTACCACTTCAAGACCAAGGAAGACATCGTCATCAGCCTGTTCCAGGACCTGGGACAGCCACTCGACGAGCTTCTCGCCTGGGGCAAGGAACAGCCCCGCACCCTGGAGACCAAGCTGGAGCTGCTGCGCCGCTACAGCGCCGCCCTGGACAACGCCGCCCCGCTCTTCCGCTTCATGCAGGAGAACCAGGCGACGGTGCGTGAGCTGAGCATCGGCCAGAGCTTCAAGCAGCGGATGTTCGCGATGTCCGACCTGGTCCGGGACCCGCGGGCACCCCTCGTCGACCAGGTCCGCTGCGTCACCGCGCTCTTCAGCATGCACGCCGGGCTGCTCGCGCTGCAGACGATCGAGGGCGACCCCGAGGACAAGCGCGAGGCTGTCCTGGAAGTCGCCCTCGACCTGCTGACGCAGGCTCACGCGGCGGAGCCGACGGAGTCCTGACTCAGACCTTCACGCCGTGGTCGCGCAGGAACTTCAGCGGCTCGACGGCGGAACCGTAGTTCGGGGTCGTACGGACCTCGAAGTGCAGGTGCGGACCGGTGGAGTTGCCGGTGCTGCCGGACAGACCGATCACATCACCGGTGGTCACGCGCTGGCCTATCCACTTCTTGATCTCCGACAGGTGCGCGTACTGCGTGTACGTCCGGTCGTCGTGCTGGATCACGATCGCGTTGCCGTACGCGGGGCCGTCGCCGCCACCGTTCGGGCCCGCCTTGACGACCACACCGCTGTGCGCCGCCCGCACCGGGGTGCCCGACGGCACGACGAAGTCCTGGCCGCTGTGGTTGTGCGCCCACAGGTTGCCCGCCAGACCGAAGGCGGAGCCGATTGCGTACTTGGCGACCGGCGTCTCCCAGGCGTCCGCCTTGGGGGCGGCCTTCTGCACGGCGGCCTGCGGAGCCTGCGAGGGGGCCGCGGCGAACGCCGCCCCGGCGCCGAGCGCGAGCGAGGCCCCCACGCCCGCGGCGATCACAGCGGTGCGAACCCGCCGAACGGACGAAAGCGAAAACCGGCGGGTGGTGGCGCGCGGAGCCATAGGGAAGTACCTCCAGAGGCATCAGATGAGACGCCCCTTGTTATCCCGTCCGCGCGATATGACCAAGATTCGGTTCTACTAGGCACCTTCGTAACGAAAGCCGCCCTGAGGAGCCTTCTCAGCGGGATGCCAGGGAGCCCGGACATGGACCTCTCACCTGCCCGGGAGTCCCCTAATGCCCTTAGTAGACCGTGGACGGCCTGTGTGGCATATCACCCGGTGGCGAGATCGATTCTCGTTCCGCAGGGACTTTCGGACGTCCGTTTCGGGACCAAGGTCCATACCCGGCTGTACGCTGCCCGGCCAGGGACACAACTACCGGGGGGACGGGACGTGGATCCCGCAGTCATCGGCGCGCGTCTCGCGTCCAGCGTCGTCGCACCGCTCATCAAGAAGCTGTTCGCGCAGGAGGCGCCTGGCGCCGGGCTGGCGGACAAGCCGGTCCGTATCGCGTCCCTCGTCTCGTTCCGGGGCGAGAAGCGGACACTGACGGAGAAGGACCTGCGCAAGCTCGCCACCACGCTGGTCGAGCACGCGGTGCGCGACGCGGGGCCGGGCGAGCGGCCGGTCCACCACCGAATCCCTGGAGGACCGTCCGTGGCGCTGCGAACTCTCATCACCGAACGACAACGTCGACTCGGCGCGGAGCTCAAGAAGTTACGAGTACAGGCAGGGTTGTCGATCGCTGACGGCGGCAAGCTGATCGGCATGGGCGCGCCGCACCTGAGCCACATCGAAGCCGGGCGGACTGCCATCCCAACCGACCGACTGCGCGCACTCGTTGACGCCTACGGGTGCAAGAATGAACCCTACATTGACGAGCTCATCAGCATGGCCGAGAGCAGCGGCAAGGGCTGGTGGTCGGCCTACCGCAAGTCTTTCCCGCAGTTCACGCTCGACCTCGCCGAACTCGAATCCCGCGCGATCCACATGCAAAGCCACGAGACGCTCCTCATTCCCGGTCTGCTGCAGACCGAGTCGTATATGCGCGCCCTCTTCCGCAGCTCGCTCCCCGACGCGTCGCAGGATGAGATCGAAACCGCAGTATGCTTCCGGCTGGCGCGCCAGGACATCCTCGCGTCCCCATCCATGACCTTTCACGCGGTGATCCACGAGGCCGCTCTGCGCATCTCGGTCGGCGGCCCGCACGTCATGCGAGGACAGCTCGCGCACCTCATCCGAGCAGCGGAGCGCCCGGGAACAGAGGTCCAGATCCTGCCGTTCGAAAGCGGGGCGCGGGCCTGGTTCGGTACGCCGTTCCTGATCCTCGGGCCAGGCGTGCCCGGGCTGGAGACGGTCGTGCTTGAGCACCCGGTGGAATCGTTGCGCTTGGACGACGACAAATCAATTGCCCACTACGGGAAGACGTTCGAAGGTCTCAGCAAGAGCGCGCTGCCGTCAGTGGTGACGGACGAGTCTCCGGACCGCCACGAGAAGCGCGACTCATGGGGCCTGATCCAGCACATCCTGTACACCTATTAAGTGAAGGGCGTCATGTCCGATCTCAACTGGCGCAAGTCCTCGTTCAGCGACGGCGCGGGGCCGAACTGCGTGGAACTCGCCACCGCCCCCGACGGCATACGCATGCGCGAAAGCGACCAACCCGGGGCGGTGATCCGCACCCACCCGGCCGCGCTCAGCGCATTCATACGGGCCGTGAAGTCCGGCCGCCTGGACCACACCCTCCGCCATGACCACTGAGCGCATCGGCCCGCCGCTGACGGCGGGTGAGCGGGAGACACTGCGGGGGTTTCTCGACTTTCACCGGGCGACGCTCGCCATGAAGTGCGAGGGGCTCTCCGACGAGGAGCTGCGGCGGCAGTCCATGCCGCCCTCGACGCTTTCGCTGCTCGGCCTCGTACGGCACATGGCGGAGGTGGAGCGCACCTGGTTCCGCAAGGTGATCAACGGCGAGGAGATTCCGCTGGTGTGGTCGGACGAGGGCGACTACCAAGCGGCCTACGAGGCGACAGCGGCCGGCCGGTCCGAGGCGTTCGCCGCCTGGCAGGCGGAGGTCGAGCACGCTCGCCGGATCGAGCGGGAGGCGGAGTCGCTCGACGTCACCGCCCATAACGCCAGGTGGGGCGAGGACGTCTCACTGCGCCTGGTGATGCTGCACGTGACGCTCGAGTACGCCCGGCACAACGGTCACGCCGACTTCCTCCGGGAGGGCATCGACGGGACCGTCGGAGCCTGACAGACGGTGTCCCCTTCGACGTGCCCCGTGCGGCCATACATCCCACCGCCCGCTCCTCACCGGTTCAGCCCATACGCAATGGCCCGTTCCACACCACGCTGAGACGATTGACCCGGTTCGCGCCGTACAGAACAAGGAGAGCCGGTCATGTCCAAACGACTGCACGTGGGCAATTTGAGCTACCAAACGACGAAGGAAGACCTGGCGACCCTGTTCGGGCAGATCGGCGAGGTGCTGGACGCCACCGTGATCACCGACCGGGAGAGCGGGCGGTCGCGGGGGTTCGGGTTTGTCGAGATGGATGACATGGCGGCGGAGAAGGCCATGGCGCAGCTCGACGGTTCGGAGATGAACGGACGGGCCGTCACCGTCACCGAGGCGCGGGCGGTCTCGCGTGGGGGCAGGTGAGGGCGGCAGCGTGCGGTTCGCCACGTATCGGTGCTAGGACTTGCGGGTGGAGCGGTGTGACGTGTTGGGATTGACTGATGCGATCCCCCGCACGCATATCTCCGCCAGGTACCTCACGTCCCCGAAATCCCCAGAATGAGCCCGCTCCGTACAACAATCCGTACGAAGAGCTCGCCGAGCCGGCCGAGCCGTACGACCCGGACGATCCCCTCGGTCCCGGGCTGAAACCGGATGACGACGACGCCGACCTCGGCGGACGTCGGGGCAAGGACGCCACCTCCGGCTCCACGGACGACGGCGAGCCATGGTCGCCGCCCAATCACCGCCGCTCCGGGCGCGGCCGCGGGCGCGGGCGGTTCACGGCCGTGCCGCTCACGGCTAAGGTGCTCATCGGCCTGCTGGTGTCGGCCACGCTGCTGGTGCTGGGCGACCGATGGGCCGTGATGTACGCCGAGCGGAAGGCCGAGGCGACGCTGCAGCAGAAGCTGAAGCTCGCCACCGCGCCGAAGGTGACGATTCACGGCTTCCCGTTCGTCACCCAGCTGCTGGACAAGCATCTGGACCAGGTCGACGTCGCCGTGCCCGATGTGGCGGCCGACCGCGTCTCGCTCGCCGAGGTGAGCGCGCAGGCGCAGGACATCCGGATCCACGGCGATCTGCCCAGCTCCCTCGACGGCGCCATCGCGACGAGGATGAAGGGGGATGTGCTGCTGGCGTTCGAGGACCTCAACCGCGAACTGGGCGCGTCCCAGGTGCGCTTCAGGGCGTACGGCCCCAGCTCGGTGCGCGCGGACGGCAAGCTACCGGTCGCCGGGCAGCAGGTGGGTCTGCACGCCACGGCGCATATCCGGCGTCAGGGCGACCGGGGCATCTCCACCAGCGTCACCGATATGCGGCTGGACATCCCCGGGGTCGCCACCTACCGGCCGGGTCCGGGCCCGCACGCCGGGCTGTACCTGCACCGCAAGGCCGCCCGGCAGATCAGCGAGGACAACGGGAAGGCGCAGGCGCTGCTGTCGGTGCCGGCGGTGGCGGAGAAGCTCGGGGTGCCGTCCAAGGACGCCGGTAAGACGCAGCCTGACGACCGGGAGACGGACCGGGTCACCGGGTCGCCGCGGTTCGTCCCGACGCTGATGGGGACCGACCTCGTCCACGCGGTCAACGACCACCCGCAGCTGGCCAGGAAGCTGGGCATCGACCCGACGGTGGCCGCCGCCCTGGCGAGGATGAAGCTGCCGGAGCTGTCGGACAAGCTGGAGCTCTCCTTCCAGCTGCCGGAGAAGGCCAAGGGCATCAAGCTGAAGAACATCGGCGTCGAGCCGGACGGCATCCGCGCCGATCTCACGGGGAACGATTTGTCCGTCGGCAAGACCGGCTGAACAGCCTCACCGGGTCGCTCACCGGGGCCGGTGGCAACACGCCACCGGCCCCTTTCGCATGCCGCCCGGGTCCGGACCGGACCGCTCTGGGCAAGCACACAGCTCAATCCGATCTCGCTCACGGAAAGCCCTCCTAACGTCTTCCATGTCGCAGCCGAACGGCTCCGGCAAAGGAAAGAGAAATGGAAAGAGGGACATTCATGAGCTTCCGCAAGATCACCCCCGCCAAGCCCGACCGCAACGCCGGGCCGCGCCGCCCCCAGCCGGGCCCGCGGGCCCCGCGGGCCCCGCGCCGCCCCATCGGCGGCTGATCCCCGCTGATCCTTGTCGGAGTAGGGCCCGCGGCATCGCGCCGCGGGCCCGTCCCCTGTCCGGACCCGAGCGGGAGAGACAGTGACGTCGTACGAAGACCAGCCCACCATGCAGCTGCGCGCGATCGGCGCCGGACTCGCCGCCGGCCGCGGCCGACATCGGCGTCCCGGACGGCTCCGCCCGTACGGCCGGCACCAGCCGAAGGCCCCTCGGCTCCCCCAGGCGCACGAGGGCGCGTACGCCCCCGTCACGGGGGAGGACGGCGAGGAGGCGCAGCGCACCGCCCCACGGCTCGCCGCGCGCGAGGCATTCCGCCGGTTCTGGCCCCTCACCAAGGGGGATCGCCGATGGCTGGTGGTGATCTGCGCCTGCGTGATCGCCGCGGCGCTCGCCGAGACCGCCGCGATCCTTCTCTTCTCCGATCTGACCGACAACGCCCTGCGCCAGGGCTCGCTCAACGCCTTCTGGACGCCCGCCGCACAGTGGCTGGCGGTCGCGGTCCTCGGCGCCGCCGTCGGCTACCTCGGCAACTCGCTCGCCGTCTGGACCGCCGAGCGGTTCGTCCTGCGGCTGCGCGCCCAGGTCTTCGGGCATGTCCAGGATCTGCCGCCGCACTTCTTCCAACGCCACCGCACGGGCGATCTGGTCGAACGGCTCACCGGGGACGTCGAGTCCATCGAGCAGATGGTGGTCTCCGGGGTGGTGAGCACCGTCTCGGCCGTCTTCAGCGCTGTCTTCTTCTCCTTCGCCGCCTTCGAGCTGCGCTGGGACCTGGCGCTGGCCACCTTCATGCTCGCACCGCTCTTCTGGCTGGCCGCCCGGCGCTTCTCCGGGCGGATCAAGTCCGTCGCGCGCGAGGAGCGGGTCGCCGACGGCGCGATCACCTCCGTCGTGGCGGAGTCGCTCGGGAATGTCGTGCTCACCCAGGCGTACCAGCGCAAGGCCGCCGAGGAGAAGCGGCTGCGCCGCGAGGCAGGTGCGTGGATGCGGGCCTCAGTGGCCGGCGCCCGGATGAGCGAACTGTACGAGCAGCTGGTCGAAGTCATCGAGACGCTGTGCGTGCTCGCCGTCATCGGGCTCGGCGCCTGGGAGATCTCCCAGGGCCGGATGACCATCGGACAGCTGCTCGCCTTCGCCGCCTTCCTCGGCTACCTCTATCCGCCCGTCCGCAATCTCGGGCAGCTCGGCCTCACCCTGACCGCCGCGACCGCCGGCGCGGAGCGGCTGCTGGAAATCCTCGCCGCCGAGCCCGCCGTCGGCGATCCGGCTCCGGGGGCAGCCGTCGCGGGATGGCGGGTGCACGGCGGCGTGGAGTTCGACGGGGTCGGCTTCGGCTACCCCGGCAACGACCAGCGCACCCTGACCGAGGTCTCCTTCATCGCCCAGCCCGGTGAGTTCGTACTGATCACCGGGGTCAGCGGGGCGGGCAAGTCGACCGTCTCCAAGCTGCTGCTGCGCTTCTACGACCCGGCGGAGGGGTGCGTACGGCTCGACGGCACACCGCTGTACGCCATGCCGCTGGACTTTCTGCGCGAGAACGTGACCCTGCTGCCGCAGGAGACGCTGATCCTGCACGACACCATCCGGGAGAACATCGCCTGCGGGCGGCCGGGTGCCCCCGGGCACGAGATCGTCCAGGCGGCGCGGGACGCCGCCGCGCACGACTTCATCTCGGCCCTGCCCGAGGGGTACGACACGCCCGTCGACCCCCACACCGCACAGCTCTCCGGCGGGCAGCTCCAGCGCATCGCCATAGCCCGCGCGATGCTCCGCGACGCGCCCGTCCTCGTCCTGGACGAGCCCACCACCGGGCTCGACGCGCTGGCCGCGCGGAGGGTCGTCAGGCCGCTGCGGCGGCTGATGTCCGGCCGTACGACCATCATGATCACCCACGATCTGAACCTGGCGCCGGACGCGGACCGCATCGTGGTGCTGGACCACGGGCGGGTGGTGGAGACCGGCACCCACCGCGAGCTGCTGGCCCTGGGCGGGGCCTACGCCCGGCTGCACGGCTCCCAGAACGGCTCGCCCGCGGACACGGGCCCCCAGCCGACCGTTCGACTGGGCCCCTCCTGACCCGTGCCAAGGCTCCTGACCCGTGCCAAGGCTCCTGACCCGTGCGAAGGCGGCGGCTGTGTCAGCCGCGCTCGGGCGGCTCCGTGGGCCCGCGGGCTGCACGGCTCCCAGAACGGCTCGCCCGCGGACACGGGCCCCCAGCCGACCGTTCGCCTGGGCCCCTCCTGACCCGTGCCAAGGCTCCTGACCCGTGCCAAGGCGGCGGCTGTGTCAGCCGCGCTCGGGCGGCTCCGTGGGCCCGCCCGGAAGCCTGATCCAGGCCACCGTGCCGCCGCCCGGCGCCGGCTGGAGTCCCACCTGGCCACCCGACTGCTGGACCGTACGGGCCACGATGGACAGGCCGAGACCGGAGCCGGGCAGACTGCGGGCGGACGGGGAGCGCCAGAATCGCTCGAAGACATGCGGGAGTTCATCGGCCGGGATGCCGGGGCCGTGGTCCCGTACGGTCAGCTCTCCCCCCGTGAGCACGACGTCGATCACCCCGGCCGGAGGACTGAACTTCACCGCGTTGTCGAGCAGGTTGACCACCGCCCGCTCCAGCGCCACGGCCTCCCCCCGGACGTACCAGGGGTCGAGCGCGGCGTCGATGGTCAGCCGCGCACCGCGCAGCCGCGCCCGTTCCAGGGCGGCGCGTGCCACCTCGTGCAGGGCGACCACCTGGGGGAGGCCGCTGCCGGGCAGCGCGTCCGGACGGGCCAGCTCCTGCAGGTCTCCGATCAGCGCGGCCAGCTCGGTCATCTGCGCCTTGACGCTGGCCAGTAGCGCCTTGCGGTCGGCGGGCGGCAGCGCCCGCCCGGTCTCCTCGCTGCGCGCGAGCAGCTCGATATTGGTGCGGAGCGAGGTGAGCGGGGTGCGCAGCTCATGCCCGGCGTCCGCGATCAGCTGCTGCTGACGGTCGCGGGAGGAGGCGAGGGCGGCGGTCATGGAGTTGAAGGAGCGGGACAGCCGGGCGATCTCGTCGTCGCCCTCGGCGGGGATACGGACGGCCAGATCCTCGGTGCGGGCCACGTGCTCGACCGCCTCGGCCAGCCCGTCGACCGGCTTGAGTCCGGTCCGGGCGATCCACAGGCCCGCGGCGCCGGCGCCGACGACGCCGAGGCCCGCGACGACCAGCATCAGCAGGGCGAGGGTGGAGAGCGGATGCGTCACCTCCTCGAGGGGGCGGGAGACGGTGACGGCCATGGGGGGAATGCCGCCCTGGGGAGCGGTCACAAAGGTGTGGACGCGCATCGCGGTGCCGTCCACCGCCGTGCCGTCGTGCGTGGTCTCGCTGCGCCGGCCGGCGGCCACGGCGACATCGGCGGGGGTCACCTTGACGGCGCGGGAGTTGTGGGCGACGCAGCGGCTGCCGTCCGGCAGGACGAGCTGGACGTTGGACGCGCCGGGGCGTGAGCCGGCGCCCGCGGGCTGGGAGTCGGGCGAGCAATTGGCCTGCGCGTCGACCAGATCACGGTAGTAGACGCCGGAGACGTCCTGGAGCTTGTTGTCGAGCGCGCTGGTCAGCTGCTCCCGGGTGACGAACCAGCACGCGAACGCGGACGCCGCGACCGCCACGGCGACCGCGACCGCGGTCAACAGCGCCAGCCGGGTGCGCAGCGCCAGTCTGCGCTTGCTCACGAGGGCTCGCCGTCCGCCGGCCGCAGGACGTACCCCACCCCGCGCACGGTGTGCACGAGCCGCGGCTCGCCGCCCGCCTCCGTCTTACGGCGCAGATACATCACATACACATCCAGCGAATTGGACGACGGCTCGAAGTCGAAGCCCCAGACCGTTTTGAGGATCTGCTCGCGGGTGAGCACCTGGCGCGGATGCGCGAGGAACATCTCCAGCAGGGTGAACTCGGTGCGAGTCAGCTCGACGCGGCGCGTCCCCCGGGTCACCTCGCGGGTCGCCAGGTCCATCCGCAGATCGCCGAAGGTCAACGCGTCGTCCCCGGCGACCGGCCCGCCGCCCACGGCCGCCGCGTACGAGCTGCGGCGCAGCAGGGCGCGGATGCGGGCCAGCAGCTCCTCCAGCTCGAAGGGCTTGACGAGATAGTCGTCTGCGCCCGCGTCGAGCCCGGTGACCCGGTCGCCGATCGTGTCCCGTGCGGTGAGCATCAGCACGGGCACGGTCACCCCGGCGGCCCGCAGCCGCCGGGCGGCGGTCACCCCGTCCATCCGCGGCATGAGCACATCGAGCACGATCAGCTCGGGGCGGTGGACGCCGACCTTCTCCAGCGCGTCCAGGCCGTCGACGGCGGTCTCGGTCGCGTAGCCCTCGAAGACGAGGCTGCGCCGCAGGGCCTCGCGCACGTCCGGCTCATCGTCGACGATCAGGATGCGGGCGGGCTGATCGTCGTGGTCGGCGGGGCTCATGGATCGGCTCCCTCACAGGCGGTGGGGCGGCGGGGCGGGACGCTGTTGCCAGCGTCGCACGCCTACCCCGGCGGGAGGGCCGGGTCAGCTGTCGCCGCCGCCGCGCAGCGTGCCGAGGTCGGCCTTGACGGTGTTGATGGGAATCGAGAAGCCGAGGCCGACACTGCCCGCGCTGCCGGAGCCCTGACCCGTAGCCGAGGAGTACATGGCGGAGTTGATGCCGATGATCTGGCCCCGCATGTTGATGAGGGCGCCGCCGGAGTTGCCGGGGTTGAGCGAGGCATCGGTCTGGATGGCCTTGTAGGTCGTCTTCGAGGAGCCGACGTCGCCGTTGTACTGGCCGCCGCCGAACTCGAACGGCCACTGACCGCCGCCCCCTCCGCCGCCCCCTCCGTTGCCCTGTCCCTGTCCCTGTCCCTGGTTCTCGTCCGTGGAGACGGTGACGTCGCGGTCGAGCGCGGAGACGATACCGCTGGTGACCGTGCCGGTCAGCCCCTCGGGAGAGCCGATCGCCACGACCTGGTCGCCCACCTTGACCTGGCTGGAGTCACCCAGCGTGGCGGGCTTCAGCCCGTGGGCGCCCTGCACCTTGATCAGCGCGAGGTCCTTCTTGCTGTCGGTCCCCACGACGGTCGCGGTCTTCTTGCTGCCGTCGCTGAAGGTCACTGTGATCGAGTCGGCGCCGGAGACCACATGGTTGTTGGTGATGATCTCGCCGCCGCTGGTGATGATCACACCGGAGCCGGTGGACTTACCGCTGGTGCCGGTGGCGCCGATCTCCACGATGCTCGGACTGACGGCCGCCGCGACGGCGGAGACCCCGCTGGAGCCCGTGGAGCCCGCGTTGACCACCGGGGTGGAGATCGCGCTGTCCGACTTCTCCGTGGCCCGGGTGGCCAGCGCCGCCGTACCGCCGCCGACCAGCGCCGAGACCACTGCCATGGCCGCGATCAGCCCAGCCGGCCGCGAAACCCGCCGCCTGCGGCGGCCACCGACCGGGGGCGGCACGGCGGGAGGATCCACCACGCCGCCGTACGAGAAGGGATGAGGCTCGTCTCCGCCGCTGCGGAGGGTGCTGTCCGTCATGGAGATGACTGTGCGGCCGAAGTATGAGACTCCGCTGAGTGTCTGCTGAGAACCAGGCCAGAAGTCGGTATGCCCGACATAAGCCCCGCGACGCGCCCTCATCCCCATCGGCGGGGCACCGCCGGGAGGAGAGTCACCGCGCGCGAGTGGCACCGCACGCGCCGGGGGGCCGCAGGCGCGTCGGGCCGCGGTTCACCGCCGACAGGGCGGCCCGGAAACATCGGGGTGCGGTTCACCGCCGACAGGGCGGCGCGGAAACGTCGGGGTGCGGTTCACCGCCGGCAGGGCGGCGCGGAAACGTCGGGGTGCGGTTCACCGCCGGCAGGGCGGCGCGGAAACAGGGGCGTCGGGGTGCGGTTCACCGCCGGCAGGGCGGCCCGGAAACAGGGGCGCCGGGGCCCTGAGGGCCACGACCCGGGCCACAGCGCTCCGCGCTACGCGCAGCCGCAGGAGCGCCGTACGACCAGCGCCGACGGGAACTGCTTGACGCGTTCACGGCGCGAGCCCGTGAGCCGTACGCCGTCGTCCAGGACCAGATCGACCGCCGCCCGCGCCATCGCGGGGCGGTCGGAGCCGACCGTGGTCAGCGGGGGGTCGGTGAGCCCGGCTTCCTTCACGTCGTCGAAGCCGGCGACCGCGAGCTCCCCGGGCACCTCGATGCGCAGCTCGCGCGCGGCCCGCAGCACCCCGAACGCCTGGTCGTCCGTGGCGCAGAAGATGGCCGGGGGCCGGTCGGGCCCGGCGAGCAGGTCGAGGGCGACCTTGTAGGCGTCGTACCGGTTGTAGGGGGCCTCGAAGAGCCGTCCCTCGGTGGAGCGCCCGGCCTCTCGCATCGCCCGGCGCCAGCCCTCGACGTGATCGGTGACCGGGTCGCCGACGGTCGGGGTTATCTCGGTGCCGCCGAGGCAGGCGATGTAGTCGTGGCCGTGCTCCAGCAGATGCCGCACCGCCAGCTGCGCGCCGCCGATGTCGTCCAGCACCACCGCCACGTCGTCGATGGCCTCGGGCCGCTCGTGCAGCAGCACGAGCCGGGCGTCCCACGCCTCGATCTCGGCCGCGGCGTTCTCGCTGGGGCCCTGGCTGATGAGGATCAGGCCGGAGACCCGCATCCCCAAGAAGGCGCGCAGGTAGTGCACTTCGCGCTCGTCGAGGTAGTCGGAGTTGCCGACCAGCACCATTTTTCCGCGCTCGGCGGCGGCCTGCTCGACGGCGTGTGCCATCTCCGCGAAGAACGGCTGGCGGGCGTCCGGGACGATCAGCCCTATCAGGTCCGTCCGGCGGCTCGCCATCGCCTGCGCGACCCGGTCCGGCCGGTAGCCGAGCTCCTTGATCGCGGCAAGCACCCGCTCGCGCGTGGCCGGGGCGACCGGCCTTGGTCCGTTATTGATGACATAGCTGACGACCGCGGTCGAGGTACCCGCCAGTCTTGCCACATCATCCCGCGTCACCTTGGCCACGCGCGGCAGTCTACGCGGGTCGAGCTAGCCAGTGGCGGGTCGTACGGCACCGGCCTTCGCCGCGGGCCGCGCGCCGTCCCCGCGCGGGCCGGAGCCGGCGGGGGCGCCGTCCGTGTCGCGCGCGGTCGCCTTGGCCATGGACTCCTCCGCGGCGCGCTCGACCTTCTCGGGCGCCACGAAGCGGTAGCCCACGTTGCGCACGGTTCCGATCAGGGATTCGTGCTCCGGGCCGAGCTTGGCGCGAAGCCGCCGCACGTGCACATCGACCGTGCGGGTGCCGCCGAAGTAGTCGTAGCCCCAGACCTCCTGCAGCAGCTGTGCGCGGGTGAAGACCCGGCCGGGGTGCTGGGCGAGGTACTTCAGCAGCTCGAACTCCTTGAATGTGAGATCGAGCACACGGCCCTTGAGCTTGGCGCTGTAGGTGGCCTCGTCGACCGAGAGGTCGCCGTTGCGGATCTCCGTCGGGCTGTCGTCGGTGGTGATCTGCTGGCGGCCCATGGCCAGCCGCAGCCGGGCCTCGACCTCGGCCGGGCCCGCGGTGTCGAGGAGGACGTCGTCGATGCCCCAGTCGGCGGTGACGGCGGCGAGCCCGCCCTCGGTCACCACCAGGACCAGCGGACAGCCGGGTCCCGTCGACCGCAGCAGCTGGCACAGGCTGCGCACCTGCGGCAGGTCGCGGCGGCCGTCGACGAGGATGACGTCGGCGCCGGGGGTGTCCACGAGGGCCGGTCCCTCCGCCGGGGCGACCCGCACGTTGTGCAGCAGCAGGCCGAGGGCGGGGAGCACCTCCGTCGAGGGCTGGAGTGCGTTGGTCAGCAGCAGGAGGGAACTCATCGTCCGTCACCCGCCCTGGCTGTGATCTCGACGTCGTGCACGCTTCGCTCGCCCATTACCTCGGTTCCTCCTCGGTCCCTTGCGAGAGGCAACCTCCCAGGCTGAGCCTGGGGGAGTCTGCGGCTACATCCTCGTACGGTGGTCGGTGGCCTTCCGCACCCTTGGAGCGAGTGCGTGCTCATCCGCGCACACTGCCCTGAAAGCACAAAAGGACCCGGGGGCCACGTTGCCCGGATCCTCTTCACAGCAGAATAACCCACATGACACCCGATGGAGAGGCCGATTCTGCTCCTCGTTACCTCACCTTGATGACTCCGCGCGACCGGAGAGCCACGTTGCTCACCGATGACGGCGTGCCGATCGAGGCGCGGTACGAGCCTTCGTCCGTACCTTCCCCCGTATCCGGCGCCGAACCGTCGGAGGCGCTCGCGATCGTGGTCGCGCACGGGTTCACCGGCGCCCTGGAGCGCCCGCCGCTGCGCCGGGTGGCCTCGGCGTTCGGCGAGCACACGGCCGTGATCACCTTCTCCTTCCGGGGCCACGGCCGGTCCGGCGGCCGGTCCACCCTCGGCGACCGTGAGGTCCTGGACCTGACGGCGGCGGTGCGCTGGGCGCGCCGGCTCGGCCATCGGCGGGTCGCCACGGTCGGCTTCTCGATGGGCGGGTCGGTGGTGCTCCGGCAGGCGGCGCTGTACGGACCGAGCGGTGAGAATCAGCCGGGGCACGGCCGACAGAACGGGGAGCGCAAGGAGCGCAGGGGGCGCACGCAACGCACGGCGGCGCACGCCGATGCGGTGGTCGCGGTGAGCGCGCCCGCCCGTTGGTACTACCGAGGTACGGCGCCGATGCGGCGGGTGCACTGGGCGATCACCCGGCCCGCGGGCCGTCTGGTCTCCCGCTACGGGCTGCGTACCCGGATCGACGGGGCCGGGTGGGACGCGGAGCCGCTGCCGCCGGTGGCGGCGGTACCGCTGATCGCGCCGAGGCCGCTGCTGATCGTGCATGGCGACCGGGACGGGTACTTCCCGCTGGACCACCCCCGGATGCTGGCGTCGGCGGCGGATCCGTCGTCCACAGAGCTGTGGATCGAGCCGGGCTACGGCCACGCGGAGACGGCCGCGTCGCCCGCCCTGCTGACCCGCATCGCCGAGTGGGCCGTGGCCCACGCATGACGCCGGCCCACGCATGACGAAACGGCGCTGCCCCGTCCCCCTCGACGCGAGGGAGGACGGGGCAGCGCCGTCGCCGGCTACTCGGCCTCGGCCACCGGCTCCGCGAACTGGGCCGCGTACAGCCGGGCGTACGCCCCGTCGGCCGCCAGCAGCGCGTCGTGGGAGCCCTGTTCGACGATCCGGCCCGACTCCATCACCAGGATCACGTCGGCGTCGCGGATGGTGGACAGCCGGTGCGCGATGACGAAGCTGGTGCGGCCCGTCCGCAGCGAGGCCATCGCGTGCTGGATGAGCACCTCGGTGCGGGTGTCGACCGAGCTGGTGGCCTCGTCCAGCACCAGGATCGACGGCTCGGAGAGAAACGCGCGGGCGATGGTGATCAGCTGCTTCTCGCCGACGCTGACGTTGGAGCCCTCGTCGTCGATCACCGTGTCGTAGCCGTCCGGCAGGGTCCGTACGAAGCGGTCCACATACGTGGCCTTCGCCGCCTCCACGATCTGCTCGTGGGTGGCCCCCTGCGCGCCGTACGCGATGTTCTCGGCGATCGTCCCGCCGAACAGCCAGGTGTCCTGGAGCACCATCCCGATGTGGGAGCGCAGCTCCTCCCGGCCCATCTCGGCGATGTCCACCCCGTCCAGGGTGATTCGCCCGCCGCTGACCTCGTAGAACCGCATCAGCAGATTGACCAGGGTGGTCTTCCCTGCCCCGGTCGGGCCGACGATGGCCACGGTCTGGCCGGGCCGCACCGAGAGCGAGAGCTCGTCGATGAGCGGCTTGTCCGGCAGGTAGCGGAAGGAGACGTCCTCGAACTCGACCTGCCCCCGCACGACTTCCGGCCGCCGCGGCTCGGCCGCGTCCGGGGTCTGCTCCGGCGCGTCCAGCAGCTCGAAGACCCGCTCGGCCGAGGCGACGCCGGACTGCACCATGTTGGCCATGGAGGCCACCTGGGTGAGCGGCTGGCTGAACTGCCGGGAGTACTGGACGAACGCCTGGACGTCGCCGATCGACAGCGCCCCGCTCGCCACCCGCAGCCCGCCGACGACGGCGACCAGCACATAGTTGATGTTGCCGATGAACATCATCGCGGGCTGGATCAGCCCCGAGATGAACTGGGCCTTGAAGCCCGCCTCGTACAGCTTCTCGTTCTGCTCCCGGAAGAGCTCCGCGGACTCCTTCTCCCGCCCGAAGACCTTCACCAGTGAGTGGCCGGTGTACATCTCCTCGATATGGGCGTTGAGCTTGCCCGTGGTCTTCCACTGGTCGACGAACTGCGGCTGGGCGCGCTTGCCGATCCGCGTCGCGACCACCACCGAGACCGGCACGGTGATCAGCGCCACCAGCGCCAGCAGCGGTGAGATCCAGATCATCATCGCCAGCACGCCCACGATGGTCAGCAGCGAGGCCATGATCTGACTGAGTGTCTGCTGCAGCGTCTGCTGGATGTTGTCGATGTCGTTGGTCGCCCGGGACAGCACCTCACCGCGCGGCTGCTTGTCGAAGTACGACAGCGGCAGCCGGGCCAGCTTGTGCTCGACGTCCTCCCGCAGCCGGAAGACCGCGCGCTGGACGACGACCGTGGCCACCCTGGCCTGGATCAGGCCCAGGAGCGAGGCGGCGAGGTAGATCGCCGCCACCCACAGCAGCACCACGCCGACCGCGTCGAAGTCGATGCCCTGGCCGGGGGTGACGTCCATCGAGGCGACCATGTCGGCGACCGTGCCCCGGCCGTCGTCGCGCAGCCGCTGGACGGCCTGCGCCTTGGTGACGCCGTCGGGCAGCTGCCTCCCGATGATGCCCGCGAAGATCAGGTCGGTGGCATGGCCGAGAATCTTCGGACCCACCACCGTCAGCGCGACGCTGACCGCGCACAGGGCCAGCACCACCAGCGCGATACCGCGCTCGGGGCGCAGCATGGCCAGCAGCCGGCGGCCGGAGCCGCGGAAGTCCATGGACCGCTCGGTCGGCTGGCCGCCCATGAACCGGGCGGGCCCGGCGGCGGGCGCCGGACCCCTGCGGGGCGCCGGGGTACTCATACGCTGCCCTTCTCTCGCGTCCGCGGTCCGGTGGCCGCGGCTGTGCCGGTCACGCGGCCTCCTGCTCGGTGAGCTGGGAGAGCACGATCTCGCGGTAGGTCTGGTTGGCTTCCATCAGCTCGGTGTGGGTGCCGGTGCCGACGACGCGCCCCGCGTCGAGGACCACGATCCGGTCGGCGCCCCGGATGGTGGACACCCGCTGGGCCACGATGACGACGGTCGCGTTCTCCGTCTGGTCCGCGAGCGCCGCCCGCAGCCGGGCGTCGGTGGCGTAATCGAGCGCGGAGAAGGAGTCGTCGAACAGATAGACGGACGGCTTGCGCACCAGGGCGCGGGCCATCGCGAGCCGCTGCCGCTGACCGCCGGACACATTGGAGCCGCCCTGGGAAATGGGGGCATCGAGACCGCCCTCCATGGACTCCACGAAGTCCCGGGCCTGGGCTGTCTCCAGGGCCCGCCACAGCTCCTCGTCGGTGGCGTCCGGCTTGCCGTACCGCAGGTTGGAGGCGACGGTGCCGGAGAAGAGGTACGGCTTCTGCGGGACCAGCCCGATGGTCTGGGACATGGCCTCCGGATCGAGGTCGCGTACGTCCACCCCGTCGATGTGGACGCTGCCGTCGGTCGCGTCGAACAGCCGCGGCACCAGCCCGATGAGGGTGGACTTGCCGCTGCCGGTCGAGCCGATGACGGCGGTCGTCTGGCCGGGCCGGGCGACGAGCGAGACGTCGCGCAGCACGGGCTCCTCGGCCCCCGGGTAGCGGAACTCCACGCCCCGCAGCTCCAGCAGGCCGCGCCCGGCGCCGGTGGGCTCGGCGGAGACGGGTACGAGCGGCGGCACGACGCTGGTCTCGGTCTCCAGGACCTCCTGGATCCGCTCGGCGCACACCTCGGCCCGCGGCACCATCATGAACATGAAGGTGGCCATCATCACGGACATCAGAATCTGCATCAGATAGCTGAGGAACGCGGTGAGCGCGCCGATCTGCATGCCGCCGCCGTCGATCCGGTGCCCGCCGAACCAGACGACGGCGACGCTGGAGAGGTTCACCACCAGCATCACGGCGGGGAACATCAGCGCCATCAGCCGCCCGGCGCGCAGCGAGATGTCCAGCAGCTCGGTGTTGGCGCCGGTGAAGCGGTCGCGCTCATGGGTGTCGCGTACAAAGGCGCGGATGACCCGGATGCCGGTGATCTGCTCGCGCAGCACGCGGTTGACGGTGTCGATGCGCTCCTGGACCCCGCGGAACAGCGGCCGCATCCGGCGGACGATGAGCGTGACGAGGATGCCCAGGGTCGGGACGATGAGCAGGAGCAGCCCCGACAGCGGGACGTCCTGGTTGAGCGCCATGATGACGCCGCCGACGCACATGATCGGCGCCGAGACCATCAGCGTGAAGGCCATCAGGCACAGCATCTGCACCTGCTGCACATCATTGGTGGTGCGGGTGATCAGCGACGGGGCACCGAAGTGGCCCAGCTCGCGGGAGGAGAAGGACTGCACCCGGTCGAAGACCGCCGCGCGCACATCGCGGCCGAGGGCCATGGCGGTGCGCGCGCCGAAGTAGACGGCACCGCCGGCGCACACGATCTGAACGAGTGTGACGGCGATCATCAGAGCGCCGATACGCAGGATGTAGCCGGTGTCACCTTCGACGACACCGTTGTCGATGATGTCCGCGTTGAGCGTCGGGAGATAGAGCGTGGCCAGTGTCTGCACCAGCTGCAGGAGCACGATCAGAGTGATCGTTCGGTTATAGGGCCTCAGGTACGCCCGTATGAGTCGGACCAGCACACCGAAACATTAAGGGAACGCCTGTCGGAACCGCCCCGATTTTTCGGCGTGGCGCGCATGGTCCCCGGCTCCCGCCCGCACCCGTCATCATGGAGGCGGCAGATGACGGGAAAGGGATCGCGATGGCGATGAGGAACACACCCGCCGGCACCATCCGGTACTGGGCCGCGGCACGCGCGGCGGCCGGTACCGCCGAGGAGCCGTACGCCGCGACGACACTGGCCGAGGCTCTCGACGCGGCCCGGCAGCGGCGCATCGAGCGCCCGGAGTTCGCGCGGATGCTGCTGCGCTGTTCATTCCTGGTCGACGGGGCCCCCGTCGGCACCCGTGACCACAAGACGATCCAACTGGCCCAGGGCGGCACGGTCGAGGTGCTCCCGCCGTTCGCAGGAGGGTGACCCCAGGGTCATGAGCAACCAGCCGCACCAGCCGCACGACGCGCATCATCCGCAGCAGCAGCCGTACGAGCCCCATCCCCCGTACGGGTCGCACGAGACGCCGTACGGCGGATACGACCAGGGCGCCCAGCAGCCCGCCGACTGGTCCGGGTACGAGGGCTATCCGCAGCAGCAGGGGCAGCAGGGCTACGCCCAGACGCCGCAGTTCCCGCAGCAGTACCAGCAGCCGCAGTATCAGCAGCAGCCGTACGCGGACCCCTACGCCGCCCAGCAGGGCGGGCAGGGCCCGTACGCCCCCGGCTGGGACCAGCAGCACCAGCAACCGTACCCACAACCGCAGCACCAGCAGCCTCAGCAGCAGCACCAGCAGCAGCCGCACTCCCGGCCCGCCGGGCCGGCTCCGGCCGACCGTAGTACGGCGGCCACGGCCGCCGCGCCCTCGCCCGGGCCCGCCGCCCCGGAGAGCGGCAAGCCCCTCACCGCGGCCGAGAAGGCCCGCCTGGAGGGCCGCCCCCAGATCCTCCACCCGGGGCTGGTCCCCGCCGCCCTGACCGCCGTCATCGCCGCGCTCCTGGCGGCCACCGCGCCGCTCGGCCGCCCGGCGGTCGCCGTCGTCGTGGCGGTGCTGCAGGCGGTCACGGCGGCCGGCTGGTTCCGGCTGAACGGGATGTGGCCCGCCAGGCAGGGCATCGCGCTCGCCTACGCCGGCGGTCTGGCCGCCGACATCGGCCTGCTCACCACCGGGCGGGGGCACGCCCCGACGGTCGTCATCGGCACGCTCGGCGTCTGGCTGCTGCTGGTGCTGGTCCTCCAGCTGCGCAGCCACGCCTCCGCGGACGAGCGGCTGTACGGGCTGACGGCCGCCGTGGCCTCGACCGCCGTCACCGTGCTCGCGACCGGCTATCTGGCGGCGGCCGCCGAATCCTCCGACGCCGTCATGGTGGGCGCGGCCGCCGTGGCGGTGGCCGTGCTGGTCCGGGCGCTGCCGCTGCCGACCGCCGCGGCCGTCGTCGTCGCGGTCGCCGCCACCACGGGCGCGGGGATCGGGGCCGGGCACGTCACCGGCACCGGCACCTCCACCGCCGCCCTGCTGGGGTTCGCGTCCGGCGTGTGCGCGCTGATCGGCCACCGGGTGGCGAGCTACGACTACCCGTCGCGGTTCGTCCATATGACGGCCGGCGTGGCGCTGCCGCTGGTGGCGGCCGCGCCCGTCGTCTATGTGATCGGCCGCGCACTGGTCTGACCGCCCGGCCCCGGGGTCCGGTCTCCGGTTAGGCTCACAGCCCCAGGCGAGCGCCTGGGGCTGTGAGCCTGGGGGACCGACGCACATGCGCGCACTACGCATCACACTGATCATCGTCGTGATACTCGGCGGCCTCTTCGTGGCCGCCGACCGCATCGCCGTGAACATGGCCGAGTCCAAGGCCGCCGATAAGATCAAGAGCTCTCAGGGGCTGACCAGCACACCCCACGTCTCGATCAAGGGCTTTCCGTTCCTCACCCAGGTCGTGGGCAAGGAGCTGGACGAGGTGGACGTCGGCCTGGACGGGCTGACCACGGACGCGGGGGGCGGCCGCAGCGTCCGCGTCACCGAGCTCGACGCCCAGCTGCACAACGTCAGCATCTCGAGCGACTTCTCCTCGGCGACCGCCGACCGCGCCACCGGCTCGGCGCACATCAGCTACGCGGACCTCTCCCAGGCCGCGGGCGAGGGAGTAACGGTCGGCTACGACCCGGCCGGCGGCAACCAGGTCAAGGTCACCGGCAATCTGCTGGGACTCAGCCTCTCCGCACGCTCCAAGGTCACCATCGTCAACGGCGACACCATCCGGATGCACGCCGAGACCATCCCGGGCGGCAACATCCCCGGCTGGGAGGGGAAGGTCCGCGAGCGGACCGATATCGAGCGCAAAATAGAGGGGCTGCCGCAGGGCATGCGGCTGGACAAGCTGGTGACCGACAAGGACGGCATAGAGGTGTCGGTCGCGGGTAATAACGTCGCACTGGCGGGCTGATCACCGGCCTCCGGGGCCGTGGGTCCATCAACTGAGACCATCTCGTCCACGGGAAGGGGCGCCCGCTGTCGCCGGGCGCCCGGGCGCCCGCTCTCCCCGGGCGCCCACCCTTCCCTCATCCCAGATAGCGGACAATCATGTCTCACCATCCGACACGCCGGTGACACGCCCGCCTGTCCGTCCCTACGATCGGACCCATGAAGCGACAGGCGGATCTCACGAAGCGGCGGGCAGTAGACCTGTGCCGCGTCGCCGCCATGCTCTGTCGCACCGTCTGAGATGAGGACGCGGCCCGCATCCGACCGGGCCGGCACCTCTTCGGGCCCGTCAGCCGGGCCCTCCCCGCACTCCGCTCGTACGCTGGCCACCCAGCCTCGCGCAGCGCCACGTCCCGAGCGTGCCCCGTACCGCCGCAACTGCCCCGGAGGAGAGAAACATGAGCCGCAGTGACGTCCTGGTGGACGCCGACTGGGTACAGGCCCACATCGATGACCCCAAGGTCGTCCTGGTCGAGGTCGACGAGGACACCTCGGCCTACGACAAGAACCACATCAAGAACGCCATCCGGATCGACTGGAAGAAGGATCTCCAGGACCCGGTGCGCCGTGACTTCGTGGACCAGGCGGGCTTCGAGAAGCTGCTGTCGGAGAAGGGCATCGCCAACGACGACACGGTCGTCCTCTACGGCGGCAACAACAACTGGTTCGCGGCCTACGCCTACTGGTACTTCAAGCTCTACGGCCACCAGGACGTGAAGCTGCTCGACGGCGGCCGCAAGAAGTGGGAGCTCGACTCGCGCGACCTGGTCGCCGAGGTCCCCACCCGCGCGAAGACCGAGTACAAGGCCAAGCCGCAGGACGCCTCGATCCGCGCCTTCCGTGACGAGGTCCTCGACGCGATCGGCACCAAGAACCTGGTCGACGTCCGCTCCCCCGACGAGTTCTCCGGCAAGCTGCTCGCCCCGGCCCACCTCCCGCAGGAGCAGTCGCAGGTCGCGGGCCACATCCCGACCTCGCGCAACATCCCGTGGTCGAAGAACGCCAACGACGACGGCACCTTCAAGTCCGACGAGGAGCTCAAGGCCCTCTACGAGAACGAAGGCGTTGACCTGTCCAAGGACACCATCGCCCTGTGCCGGATCGGCGAGCGCTCCTCGCTCACCTGGTTCGTGCTGCGCGAGCTGCTCGGCCAGCCGAACGTGAAGAACTACGACGGCTCGTGGACCGAGTACGGCTCCCTGGTAGGCGTGCCCGTCGAGCTCGGCTCGGGCAGCTGACCGCACTCTCCTCCCCCGAACGCAAAGGACTGACATACATGTGTGGAGCCAAGGCCGGCGGCCCCGACGCCTCGACCATCAAGCCCGGTGAGACCACCATCCAGGGTTCGGTGACCCGCGACGGTGAGCCCGTCACCGGTTACGTCCGCCTCCTGGACAGCACCGGCGAGTTCACCGCCGAGGTCCCCACCTCCGCGACCGGACAGTTCCGCTTCTACGCCGCCGAGGGCACCTGGACGCTGCGCGCCCTGGTCCCCGGCGCCACCGCGGACCGCACGGTCGTCGCCCAGAAGGGCGGGCTGGCGGAGGTCGCCATCACCGTCTGACGCCACACGACGCGTCGTGACACACGGCCGGAGGGCCGCACCCCGGGGTTGGACGCCTCGGGGTGCGGCCCTCCGTCTGTTGTCCGCGCCTCCGTCTGTCGTCCGCGCCTCCGTCTGTCGTCCGCGCCGCCATCTGCTGTCCGCGCCGCCGTCTGTCCGCGCGGCGGACCCGGACGTACGCTGGACACATGTACGCGCGACGCCGCCACGCCTACTTTTTCCTGATGGGCGCGTGTCTGACGCTCTTCATCTCGGCATGGGCCTTTGTCCGTCTGTGGTCCGTGCCGGCCGCGGTCGTGATGTGCATCATCGCCATGGTGATCCCGCCCCTCGCGGCCATCGTGGCCAATCGCCGGGGCCCCGACGACCGCTGGTGGGACGAGTCGGGGGACGAGGAGTCCGACCGCTGGTGGCGGGAGCTTGACGAGCACAACCACCGCCACTGACCCGCGGGGCCACCGGCGCCGGATCAGTAGACGAGCGCCTGCACCTCGTCCGGCATGATCTCGCTCACGAAGACCTGCGCACCCGCGATCCGCGCCCCCTCGATCAGATCCTGCTCCTCGATGTCCCGACGCGCCGCGCACTGGGTGCACACCGTGATCGCGCCGCCGCCCGCGAGGATGCCCTCGATCAGCTCCGGCAGCGGCGCCGCGTGCGGCAGCTCGAACTCCGCCGCCCGCCCCGGCAGCGCGAACCAGGAGGACTCCCCGGTCAGCCACAGCGAGACCGCCACCCCGCTGGCCACCGCCACCGCCGCCACCGTGAACGCCTGAGAGCACCGCTCGGGCGCGTCCGCGCCCGCCGTCACCTTGATCACCAGCTTCTTCGCCATGCGGCCAAGGGTAGGCGGGGTTCATCACACCACCTCGCGGCGCCGCCCGCCGGGCCGCCGACTAGACTCGGACCCGGTCCGTCATCTGTATCGAGGAGCGCGCTCGTGCTTGAGGCAGTCTTCACCACCCTGATGATCCTGGTCGTCATCGCCACGCTGGGCTTCTGTGCCCTGACCTGGAAGAAGCTGTACCAGGGCCAGCGCTGATCCGCTTCCGCCCCACCGCCGCAGACCGCCCACCCACAGATCGCCTGGATTCATGATCGAGATTCCGTCGGACCTCCACCCGAGCCTTGTGCCGCTCGCGTTCCTCCTCGGCAACTGGGCAGGTGCCGGCGTATCGGACTTCCCGGGCGCCGAGAAGTGCAACTTCGGGCAGGAAGCGACCTTCACCCACGACGGCCGCGACTTCATCGAGTACCAGTCGCACACCTGGGTGCTGGACTCCGAGGGCAAGCAGGTCCGTCCGCTGGAGACCGAGTCCGGCTACTGGCGGATCGACAAGGACCGCAAGGTCGAGATCGTGATGGTCCGCGACCAGGGCGTCGCCGAGGTCTGGTACGGGGAGCTGGCGGAGGGCAAGCCGCAGATCGACCTGGCGACCGACGCCGTCGCGCGCACCGCCGTCTCCCCGCCCTACTCGGGCGGCAAGCGGCTCTACGGCTATGTCAACGGCGATCTGATGTGGGTCGGCGAGAAGGCCACCCCCGACGTGGAGCTGCGCCCGTACATGTCCGCCCACCTCAAGAAGGTCGTCGACCCGCGCGAGTGGGCCAAGGACCTCAAGGACATGGACCTCCCCGACGACGGAATCGCTTTCTTCCGCTGAGCCTCCGGGTCCCGGGCATCCGGGCCCCCCGTCCTCCCGGCCTCCGGACCCCCGGCCTCCGGGCCTCCGGACCAGCTTCCGGTGAGGCTCGTCCCACTCACGCCTACACTGGCACCGTGGCGACCACCGACTGGAAGACCGATCTGCGGGAGCGCGGTTACCGGCTGACCCCGCAGCGCCAGCTCGTGCTCGAGGCCGTGGACCGCCTGGAGCACGCCACTCCGGACGACATCCTCACCGAGGTGCGCCGCACCGCGAGCGGCGTCAACATCTCCACGGTCTACCGCACGCTGGAGCTGCTGGAGGAGCTGGGCCTGGTCAGCCACGCCCACCTCGGGCACGGCGCCCCCACGTACCATCTCGCCGACCGTCACCACCACATCCACCTGGTCTGCCGGGACTGCACGGGTGTGATCGAGGCGGATGTCTCCGTGGCCGAGGCGTTCACCCGTCAACTGCGGGCCGCCTTCGGCTTCGACACCGACATGAAGCACTTCGCGATCTTCGGCCGCTGCGCCTCCTGTACCGCCAAGCACAGCGTGGGCGACCCCGGCAAGGGCCGAGCCGCGGGGTCGTAGGCTGAGCGCATGAAGAGCCCTTTGCTGTCGCTGCCCGGCGCCGTCCCCGGCGAGGGCCCCGACGAAGGCGTCGCCGCCCACTACGGCGACCTGTTCCGTGAGCAGCGCGCGCTCGCCGACGGCACCGGATTTGTTGACCTCTCCCACCGCGGGGTGGCCACGGTCACCGGTGCCGACCGGCTGAGCTGGCTGCATCTGTTGCTCACCCAACACGTCAGCGAACTCCCGGCCGGGCAGGCCACCGAGGCCCTGATCCTCTCCGCCCACGGCCATATCGAACACGCGCTCTATCTCGTCGACGACGGGGAGACGACCTGGGCCCATGTGGAGCCCGGCAGCCAGCGGGAGCTGATCGCCTACCTGGAGTCCATGAAGTTCTTCTACCGGGTCGACATCGCGGACCGCACCGAGGACTACGCGATCGTCCATCTCCCGGCGGGCAGCATCACCGAGGCCCCCGAGGACGCCGTCGTCCGCGAGACTCCGCACGGCCGCGATCTGTTCCTGCCGCGCGAGCGGCTCACCGAGTTCGCCGAGGCGGCCGGCCCGCCGATCGGGGTGCTGGCGTACGAGGCACTGCGCGTCGAGGCGCACCGGCCGCGGCTCGGCCTGGAGACCGACCACCGCACGATCCCGCACGAGCTGGGCTGGATCGGCACCGCCGTCCATCTGCAGAAGGGCTGCTACCGCGGCCAGGAGACGGTGGCCCGGGTGCAGAACCTGGGGAAGCCGCCGCGTCGGCTGGTCTTTCTCCACCTGGACGGCAGCGAGGTGAAGCTGCCCGGCCATGGCGCGCCCATACGTCTCGCCTCGGAGGGCGAGGAGGGCCGTCAGCTGGGCTTCGTCACCTCCTCGGCCCGCCACCACGAGCTGGGCCCGATCGCGCTGGCGCTGGTCAAGCGCAATGTGCCGGTGGACGCGGCGCTGATCGCGGACACCACGGCCGCCGCGCAGGAAGTCGTGGTCGAACCGTAGGACCCCAACCGTGGGACTTGAGGCGCCCGTCGGAGGACGCCTGTCGGAGGACGCCCGTCGGAGGATGCCCGTCGGAGGACGCCTGTCGGAGGACGCCCGTCGGAGGACGCCTGTCAGAGGACGTCCCCGGCGGCGTCCGCAAGGCGGCCGCGGACGGCCCGTGCGGCCGGCAGGGCCGATACGGCGACCGCCCCGGCCACCGCGGCGGCGCCGATCAGCAGCAGAATGCCCGGCGGCGGTGGCTGGGCGATGCCCGCGCCCATGCCGCTGCTGCGGCCCTGCAGGTCGATGATCCAGCCGGAGGCGACGGTCCCCAGGACCGTACCGGCCAGGGCCGCGGCCAGCGCGGTGAAGCCGGTACCGGCCACGATGACCGCCGCCACCTGGCGCGGGGTCAGCCCGATCGCCTTGAGCGCGAGCAGATCGCGGCGGCGGTCGCGCACCCCCGCCCCGATCGTCGTGGACAGCTCGGCCAGGCCGATCAGGCCGAGCACCGCGATCAGCCCGATGGTCACGCCGCGTACGGCGGAGAGCCGGTCGGCGGGGTTGGGTATCTCGCGCACCTCCAGCCGGCTGTCCGAGGCGTCCGCCAGGGCCTGACTGACCGCCTTGGGATCGGCCCCGGGGCGCAGCGTCAGGTGGTAGAAGTCGGGCCGGAGCGAGGGCTCGCGTTCGCGGAGGGTGTCGATCGAGGTGGAGATCACCCGGCCGCCCTGCTCCGGTTCGATGCTGCGCCCGACGATGTGGAGCACTTGCGGGGATCCGCCGACCGTCATCCGGACCCAGTCGCCGACCTTCAGATCCAGCAGATCGAGGAGGCCCTGGCCGGCCACCGCCTCGTCCTCGCCGTGGGCGGGGCGCCCTTCGGCGACGGAGAACGGGTAGGGGCGCTGGGCGGTGCCCAGCCCCTGAAGGGTGATCGTCCCGGTCTGCCCGGGGACCAGCGCCTCGGTCTCGGTCCCCGGGTAGGCGGCCGTGACATCCGGGTTCGCCGCGAGCAGCTCCCGTGCCCGGCCGTCGGTCAGGCTCTCGGCGCGCGCGGCGAGCGGGGCGGCGAGCCCGATCTTCTCGGGGTGGCTCTCGAAGCGGTCCAGGGTGGTCCAGGCGCCGACGGCCACCGTGATCAGCAGCAGCGGAAGGGTGAGCCGCCCGATCGCCGCCAGCGAGCGCACCGGCCGGTGGAAGGCGCTGCGCCAGCCGAGCACCAGCGCGGGCGGAACCCTCATGCCGAGTGCCCGCCGGGCCGTCCCCGACATCCTCCGGCCGGGGTCGGTGGCGGCGCGGGCGACGGGGACCGGCGCTACGCGGCCGGCGCGCCATGCGGCCAGGCATGTCGCCACGGCGATGAAGACGATGGCGCCGCCGGAAATGGCGAACGGGACCCAGGTGTGCTCCGGGAGCGCCTGCCACAGCGTCATGCCCTCGCCGATCCGGCCGGGCAGATGCGGGCCGAGCACCTCGGCGAGGACCGCCCCGCAGACCACCCCGAGCAGCGAGAGTCCGAGGTGCTGGACGAGGAACATCCGGACGACCTGGCCGGGGGCGAAGCCGATGGCCTTGAGCACGGCGATGTCCCGCAGATGGCCGCGGACGCGGGTGGTGACCGCCCCGCCCACGGCCAGGGCGGCGGCCAGCAGCGCGCCCAGCCCGAACAGGCCCAGCAGCTGCCCCAGCAGCCGGTCGTCCTCTTCCGCGTCGGCGCGCGCCCGCTGCCACAGCGAGATGCCGGTGATCTGGTCGGCGCCGAGCTCGGTGACCGCCCGCTGCACCGCGAAGTCGGTGTCGGTAGGGTCCTTCAGCCGCAGCCCGATGACCTGCCCGAGGTGGTCCTGGTGCGATTCGACCGAGGTCAGGGCCGACGGCAGCACCCATGCCACACCGCGGGTCTCCCCGGGGTCGTAGCGCGGTTCGGCGCTGTCCGCTATGCCCGCCACGCGCAGCGTACGGGGCGGGTCGTCGGGGGCGTCGACGATCAGCGAGTCGCCCGGCTCGGCCCACAGCGCGCGGGCGAGCGAGCTCTCCAGCACCATTTCGTCGTCCGTGCCCTTGGCCGGCCAGCTGCCCGAGGTGAGCAGTGGGCGCGCGGTGCGGGGCTCCTCCGTTCCGGCGGCGCGCAGTTCCAGTGACGCCCGGGTGCCGCCGCGTGCGATGGTGGCCCGGGCCGTACGGAAGGGTCCGGAGGCGGCCTCGACCCCGTCCAGCCGGGCCAGCGACCCGGCGTCCGCGGCGGCCCGGGTATGGACCCACACATGGGCGCCGGAGGACTGGGTGAAGACGCGCTGCCAGGGGTTGGCCGCATAGGTGAAGAACGCCCCGGCCAGCAGGAGCGAGACGATGATCCCGGCCGTCGCCACCACGGTGACCAGGGCGGCGCCGCGGTGCGCGCGAAGATCGGCGTGTGCCCAGCGCAGCGTGGCCCGCACCGCCGTCAGCCCTTCAGCTCGAGGACGTCGGCGACACCGCCGCCGCGGCGCCCGCCGCCGCCCAGGGCCATGTCGTCGACGACCTGTCCGTCGAAGTAACTGATGACCCGGTCCGCCGCGCTGGCCATCCGGGCGTCATGCGTGACCATCACGATCGTCTGTCCGCGCTGGTGGAAGCGGGACAGCAACCGCAGCACCTCCCGGGTGCCCTTGCTGTCCAGGCTGCCCGCGGGCTCGTCGGCCAGCAGCACGCCCGGCGCGTTGACCAGCGCCCGGGCGAGGGCGACGCGCTGCTGCTCCCCGCCGGACAGCTCGGCGGGCATGCTCCGCTCCTTGCCGCTCAGCCCCAGCTCGGCGAGGAGCTCCTCGCGGCCCGCCCGGGCCTGCTTCGGGGTGGAGCCCGCAAGCAGCGCGGGCAGTTCGACGTTGTCGGCGACGGTGAGGTTGGAGACCAGGTTGAAGAACTGGAAGACGACGCCGATGCTCTTGCGGCGCAGCACGGCCCAGCGGGCCTCGCTGTAGGAGTCGACCTGCTTGCCCTCCAGCCATATGGAGCCGCTGTCCGGCCGGTCGAGCCCGCCGAGCAGATGGAGCAAGGTGGACTTGCCGGCGCCGGAGGGGCCGGTGACCGCGACGAACTCGCCGCGCTCGACCCGCAGGTCGACGCCGCGGACGGCTTCGACCGGGGCGGCGCCCTCCGCCCGGTAGGTCTTGACCAGCCCTTGGGCCCTGAGTATCGGGCCTGCGGGCGACGCCTCGGCGCCGGATGCCTGCGCGCGGCTCATCTCTGCTCCTCTTCCAGCTCCTCCTGACACCGCTCCAGCCAGTCGAGGTCGGCCTGCAGATGCAGCATGGCTCCCTCGATGAGCAGCTGGGCGACCCGGTTGTCCCGGTCCTCGACCGCGGCGAGCTTGGAGAGGTCACGCATGGCGTTGAGGTAGTGGCGGCGCTGCTTGTTGATCAGCGCGATCTGGTCGGCGGCCCCGGTCTCGGGGGCGAGGGCGAGCTTCATGAAGAACTCGTCCCGTACCCGCGGCTCATCAGTCGGCTCCTCGAACCATCCGTCCAGCGCCTCGCGCCCGGCGTCGGTGAGCCGGTAGATGCGCTTGTTGGGCCGGGTCGACTGGGCAACATCCTCGCCCTCGATCAGACCGGACTTCTGGAGCCGGTTGAGAGTGACGTAGATTTGTCCGATGTTGGGCTGAGGGTACGCCGAGCCCAGAAGCTTCTCAAGGGCCTGTTTGAGCTCGTAGCCGTGGGCGGGTCCGCGTGCCAGTAGCGCCAGCAGCGGGAGCCGCACGCTTACCCTCCTCCACCGTGCCGTACATGTCCGTTAGGGTCGCTTTCCGACTGTCTGCCGGATCACCCTCGTATCTTCCTGCAACGTCTAGTATCCCGTATGCCTAACAGGTATACAGGTGCCGGACACCGGGCATATCCGGTCGGCACCGGCGCGCAAGGAGGGACCGATGCGGTGGATGCATGCCGCGGGGCGGGTCCTCCTGATCGCCGCGCTGCTCCTCGGCGCCCAGGCGGGCGCGCAGGCCCGGGTCGGTGACGCGGCGGCGCGGCAGCGCGCCGGCAGAGGCCCGATGACCCTGGTGACCGGCGGGGATCTGACCCACTATCTGCGCGGGGTGCTGGCCGGATGGAACCGGACGCACCCGGCGGAGAAGGTGACCCTCGTCGAGCTGCCGGACGCCGCGGACGAGGTGCGGGCCCAGATGGTCACCGGGCTGCGGTCCGGCAGCGCCCGCTTCGACATCCTCAACATCGACGTGGCGTGGACCTCGGAGTTCGCGGCGGCGGGCTGGATCGCCCCGCTGGACGCCGACCGGTTCCCCCTCGACCGCTTCCTGCCGCCGGTGGTGGCCACCGCGACCTTCGGCGGGCGGCTGCGCGCGGTGCCGTATGTGACCAACGCGGGGCTGCTCTACTACCGCAAGGACGTGCTGGACGCGGAGGGCGAGAAACCGCCCCGGACCTGGGCCGAGCTGAGGCGGCTGGCGAAGACGGTCGCCCCCGCCCATGGGCTCGACGGCTACGCGGGCCAGTTCCTGCCGTACGAGGGGCTGACCACCAACGCCGCCGAGGCCGTGCACTCGGCGGGCGGGAGGATCCTCGGCGACGAGGGCGCGAAGGTCACCGTGGACTCCGCCGCCTCCCGCCGCGGGCTGGCGTTCCTCGCCGACGGGGTGCGGGAGGGCTGGATCCCCGAGGCGGCCCTGCGCTACAAGGAGGAGGAGTCCCGGCGGGCCTTCCAGAACGGCCATCTGCTGTTCCTGCGCAACTGGCCCTATATGTACTCGCTTGCGAGCGCTCCCTCCTCGCCGGTGGCCGGGAAGTTCGGCGCGGTACCGCTGCCGGGGCCCGACGGGCCCGGCTCCAGCATCCTCGGCGGCTCCAACCTCGCGATCAACGCGCACTCGACCCACCAGAAGTCGGCCGCCGATCTGATCGCCTATATGACGAGTGAGGCGGTCCAGCGCCGGGTCCTCACCGAGGGGTCGCTGCCGCCGGTGTGGGCGGATCTGTACACCGATCCGGGGCTGGTACGGAAGTACCCCTATCTGCCGACGCTCCGCAAGAGCGTGCTCGCGGCCAAACCGCGCCCGAAGAGCCCCCGGTACGACCAGGTGAGCCTGGCTGTGCAGGCCGTTGTGTACGACGCGCTGGCCCAGCGGCAGACCCCCGATCAGGCCGTCACTCGCCTCGGGCGGGAACTCGAGGCCGTCGTCCGCCACGGCTGACTCCCTCGCCTTCTGATCCGCGCTTACTTACATGTTAGGTAGCGGCACCACCGGATAATCCGTCCCAAATCGGGACAGCTCTTCGCTATTTCTGTCCTTTTCGTTGACACCTGTTCGACACGACTACTTAACATGCATGCATAACAGCACGTTGGCGTGCCGGGCACGGTGGCACGCCCCCTGAGAACGGGTAACGGCAGATGCTCACAGCCACGGCCGGCAACGGCCCCTCACCCTCCCCCGCGGACACCACAGAGCGGCACTGGTGGCGGGACGCGGTGATCTACCAGGTGTACGTCCGCAGCTTTCTCGACAGCACCGGCGACGGCATCGGCGACCTGGCCGGGGTCCGGGCCGGACTGCCGTACCTCAAGAAGCTCGGCGTGGACGGCATCTGGCTCAGCCCGTTCTACCCCTCGCCCCAGCACGACCACGGCTACGACGTCGCCGACTACACGGACGTGGACCCGGTCTACGGCGATCTCGCCGAGTTCGACACCGTGGTGGCCGACGCCCATCGGCTGGGGATGAAGGTCCTCGTCGACATCGTGCCCAACCACTGCTCCAGCGAGCACGCCTGGTTCCAGGCGGCGCTGGCGGGCCGGGCGGGCGGCCCGGAGCGGGAGTACTTCCACTTCGCGGACGGCCGCGGCGAGCGGGGTGAGCTGCCGCCCAACAACTGGCACGCCATGTTCGGCGGCCCCGCCTGGTCCCGGGTCAAGGAGGCCGACGGCACCGACGGCCAGTGGTACCTGCACCTGTTCACCCCGGAGCAGCCCGACCTCAACTGGCGCAATCCCGCCGTCGGCGAGTACTTCCTCGACGTCCTGCGCTTCTGGCTCGACCGCGGCGTGGACGGCTTCCGCATCGACGTGGCGGCGGGCCTGTACCGCCACCCCGAACTCCCCGACTCCCCCGACCCCGAGGCCGACGAGCGGTCCCGCGACTCCGTCAACCCGCTGGCCTGGAACCAGCCGGAGGTCCACCAGGTGTGGCGCGACTGGCGCGCGCTGTGCGAGGAGTACACCGCGCGCGACGGGCGCGAGCGGCTGCTGGTCGGCGAGGTCTCCGTACCCACCGCCCGCGAGCACGCCAACTATGTCCGGCCCGACGAGCTGCACCAGGCGTTCTTCTTCCGCCTGCTCAGCGCCAGCTGGGACGTCGACGCCTTCCGCGCGGTGATCAGCGAGGCGCTGACCGACATCGCGGGCACCGGCTCCACGGTCACCTGGGTGCTCAACAACCACGACCAGGTCCGGACCGTGACCCGGTACGCGAACGACCCGGCCGGCGACCCGAGCGACCAGAACGCCGCCGCCGACCTCGGCCCGGCGCGCGCCCGCGCCGCCGCCCTGCTGATGCTCGCGCTGCCCGGCGCCGCGTACGTCTACCAGGGCGAGGAACTGGGCCTGCCCGAGGTGCTGGACCTGCCCGACGAGGTCCTCACCGACCCCATCTTCCGCAGGACCGGCAGCCGCCGGCACGTCCGCGACGGCTGCCGGGTGCCGCTGCCGTGGTCGGGACTCGCCTCCCCGTTCGGCTTCTCAACAGCCGAGGGCGGGGCCCAGCCGTGGCTGCCGCAGCCCGAGTGGTTCGCGGCCCACGCCACCGACCGGGCGCTGGCCGACACCCGTTCGTTCTGGCACCTGTACCGCGACGGGCTCCATCTGCGCCGCGGCCTGCCCCAGCTCGGCGAGGGCACGCTGCGATGGCTCGAATCCCCGCCCCAGGTGCTCGCCTTCGCACGCGGCGACGGACTGGTGTGCGCGGTCAACTTCGGCACCGACCCGGTCCCGGCCCCGGTCCCCGGCGCCCCGCTGCTGGCCAGCGCCGACTGCCCCTCAGGAACCCTCCCCGGCTCCACCGCGGCCTGGTGGATCAGCGACCTCGACCCCCGATAGACCCAGCGAAAGGAACCACCGTGATGAGACGAGCAGCGATGAGACACGCCGTGGCGACGGCGGCGGCCCTCGGCCTCGCCCTGACCGCGACCGCCTGCGGCGGAGGCGACGCCAAGACGTCCTCGGGCAAGCAGGAGCTCAAGGGCCAGACCGTGAACGTCGCCGGGGTGTGGACCGGCGTGGAGATGAAGAACTTCAAGAAGGTCCTGGCGGCCTTCGAGGAGAAGACCGGCGCCAAGGCCAACTTCATCCCCACCGGCGACAACGTCTCCACCGTCATCGGCAGCAAGATCGAGGGCGGCAACGCGCCGGACGTGGTGATGGTGCCCCAGGTCGGCGTGCTCAAGCAGTTCGCCCAGAAGGGCTGGCTGAAGCCGCTGTCCAAGGAGGTCAGCCGCAAGGCCGACGCCACCTTCGCGACGGTGTGGAAGAACTACGGCACGGTCGACGGCACCTATTACGGCCTCTACTTCAAGGCGTCCCACAAGTCGACGGTCTGGTACTCCCCGCAGGCGCTCGAGCAGGCCGGGGTCGAGCCGCCGAAGAGCTTCGACCAGATGCTGAAGATGGGCAAGACCGTCTCTGACTCGGGCCTGCCCGCGTTCTCGGTCGGCGGTGAGGACGGCTGGACGCTCACCGACTGGTTCGAGAACATCTACCTCTCCCAGGCCGGCCCCGAGATGTACGACAAGCTGGCCGCCCACACCATCCCGTGGACCCACCCCTCCGTGGTCAAGGCCCTGACCACCCTGGGCAAGCTGTTCGGCGACAAGAACCTGGTGGCCGGGGGCAGCTCCGGGGCCCTGCGCACCGACTTCCCCGAGTCCGTCGAGGCGGTCTTCGGCGCCGAGCCCAAGGCCGGGATGGTCTACGAGGGCGACTTCGTCGGCGGTCTGGTCAGCGGCCAGTTCAAGAAGACGGTCGGCGAGGACGCCCGGTTCTTCCCCTTCCCGGCCGTGGACGGCAAGAAGCCGCCGGTGGTCAGCGGCGGTGACGCCGCCGTGGTGCTCAAGGCCGGGAAGAACCAGAAGGCGGCCATGGCGCTGGTCGACTACCTGGCCGGCGAGGAGGCCGCCGAGGTGTGGGCCAAGGCCGGCGGGTTCGTCTCCCCCAACACCCATCTGCCGTCCACCGCGTACAAGGACGAGACCACCCGCGCGATCGGCGAGTCGCTGGTGGACGCGGGCGACGGTGTGCGGTTCGACATGTCCGACCAGGCCCCGGCCGCCTTCGGCGGCACCGTGGGCACCGGCGAGTGGAAGGCCCTCCAGGACTTCCTGAAGGACCCCTCCGACCCGCAGGCCACCGCCCGCAAGCTCGAGGCCGCCGCGGCCAAGGCCTACAAGGACTGAGTGCCCGTCATGTCTGCCACTGTCCGAAAGGCGCCGCCCGCGGGTGCGGGCGGCGCCCCGTCCCGGGCCACCCCCCGCAGCCGCGCGGCACGGCGGCGCAGGATCATCGCGCTGGCGTTCCTGCTGCCCGCGCTGCTCCTGCTGGGCGCCCTCGTCGCCTATCCGATCGTGTTCTCGATCGGGCGCAGCTTCTTCGACGCCTCGGGCGACCGCTTCGTGGGCGCCGACAACTACACCGAGATGTTTCAGGACGAGGCGACGCTCAAGGCGATCCGCAACAGCGCCATCTGGGTCATCGTCGCCCCGGCCCTGCTCACCGGGCTCGGTCTGATCCTCGCCGTGCTCACCGAGAAGATCCGGTGGGCGACCGCCTTCAAGCTCCTGATGTTCATGCCGATGGCGATCTCCTTCCTCGCCGCGGGCATCATCTTCCGCGTCGCGTACGAGCAGGACCCCGAGCGCGGGGTGCTCAACGCGGTCGCCGTGAGCGTCCATGACACCCTCTCGGGGCAGAGCGCCGGCTATCCGACCGCCCACCCCCGGGACACCCGGGCGCTGCCGCGGCAGAAGGACGGCTCGTACCGCACGTCGGCGACCACGTCACCGGGCCGGACCGTCAACCTCGGTCTCGTCGGCGTCCCTCCCAAGGATGTGCCCAAGGACGCCAGGCCGGCCCGTCAGGCGGCGTCCGCCCAGGCGGGCAAGGGCGAGCTGCGGGGCGTCGTCTACATCGACTTCACCCTCGGCGGGGGTGGCAAGCCGGGCCGGGTGGACCCGACCGAGCGCGGGCTGCCGAAGCTGAGCGTCGAGGCGGTACGGGACGGCAACGTCGTCGCCACGGCCACCACCGGCAACGACGGTGCGTACCGGTTCTCCGGCCTGGACTCCGGTGACTACGCGCTGCAGCTGCCGCAGAAGGACTTCGCCGAGCCCTACCAGGGCATCGCCTGGCTGGGCCCCTCGCTCGTCACCCCGGCGATCATCGGTGCCTATCTGTGGATCTGGACCGGCTTCTCCATGGTGCTGATCGGCGCGGGCCTCGCCTCCCTGCCGCGGGACACCCTCGAAGCCGCCCGGATGGACGGCGCGAACGAGTGGCAGATCTTCCGGAAGATCACCGTTCCGCTGCTCAGTCCCGTGCTGGGCGTGGTCTTCGTGACGACGGTGATCAACGTGATGAAGGTCTTCGACCTCGTCTACATCATCGCGCCGGGCCCGGTGCAGCAGGACGCGAGCGTGCTGGCCACCCGGATGTGGCTGGTCTCCTTCGGCGGCGGCAACAACCAGGGCCTCGGCAGCGCACTCGGCGTCCTGCTGCTGCTCCTGGTGGTCCCCGCCATGGCCCTCAACATCCGACGCTTCCGCAGGAGCCAGTCATGACCCTCCACGACACCGCCGGGCCGGACGCCCCCGCGACCGGCGCCCCGCCGGTCGCGAAGGCGCCGGCCGCCCGGCCCCGCGCCGGATCGGGCGGGGGGCCGGCCGCCTGGCTCGCCAAACGGCTGAGCAGCGGGCTGATCCAGGCGTTCCTGCTCCTCATGGGCCTGATCTGGCTCACCCCGGCCGCGGGGCTCTTCCTCTCCTCGTTCCGCTCGGAGGAGGACAACGCCACCTCCGGCTGGTGGACGGCGCTCACCAGCCCCGGCCGGTTGTCCATGGACAACTACACGGCGCTGCTGAAGGATTCGGGCATCGTCCAGGCCTTCTGGAACACCGTGGCGATCTCGGTGCCCGCCACCGCCCTGGTCGTGGTGATCGCCGCGCTGGCCGGATACGCCTTCGCCTGGCTGGAGTTCCCCGGCCGGGACTGGATCTTCCTGATCGTCGTGGCCATGCTGGTGGTGCCCGTGCAGATCGGACTGCTGCCGGTGTCCAAGCTCTTCGGGACGCTCGGTCTGTTCGGCTCCATCCCCGGCGTCGTGCTCTTCCACGTCGCCTACGGACTGCCGTTCGCCATCTTCCTGCTGCGGAACTACTTCGCGGAGATCCCCCGCGAAATGCTGGAGGCGGCCCGGATGGACGGCGGCAGCGAGTGGCGGATCTTCACCCGTCTCGTCCTGCCGCTGGGCCGGCCGGCGATCGCCAGCCTGTGCATCTTCCAGTTCCTGTGGGTGTGGAACGACATGCTCGTCGCGCTGATCTTCGCCGACAGCGAGTCGCAGCCGCTGACCGTGGCGCTGCAGACGCAGATGCGGCAGTTCGGCAGCAACATCGGGGTGCTGGCGCCGGGGGCCTTCCTGTCGCTGATCGTGCCGCTGGTCGTGTTCTTCGCCTTCCAGAAGCACTTCGTCCAGGGGGTCATGGCGGGGTCGGTGAAGTAGCGGAGGCGCCTCTCAGATCTCGACGATCACCGTGAACGGGCCGTCGTTCGTGAGCGAGACCTTCATGTCCGCTCCGAACCGGCCCGTTTCCACCTGTGCGCCCAACTCCCGCAGCCGGGCCACCACCTCCTCGACGAGCGGCTCGGCGACCGCGCCGGGCGCCGCCGCGTTCCAGGTGGGCCGGCGCCCCTTGCGGGCGTCGCCGTACAGCGTGAACTGGCTGATGACCAGCAGCGGAGCGGCCACGTCCGAGCAGGACTTCTCGTCCTGGAGGATCCTCAGCGACCACAGCTTGCGGGCGAGCTGAGCCGCCTTCTCCGGCGTGTCGTCGTGCGTCACCCCGACCAGGGCGCACAGCCCCTGGCCGACGATCTCCCCGACGGTCTCGCCGTCCACGACGACGCTCGCCCCGTTCACCCTCTGTACCACAGCACGCATACCGACCATCATGCCCTGCGTCCATCCGGGGCCGATCGGGTGGACAGCTGCCGCACAGGGTGCATCCGTAGTGGCACGATGCGTGCAGGCGGTGCAGGTGGGCAAAAACAGCGGGAATGACGCATCGCTGGAGGGGACGGACATCAATGATCACACCGGGCACCGGGCGGCCCACGGCTGCCGAGAGCCTGCTGCCGGCGCGGCCACCGAGTCAGCGCGGCGGCCGCTTGGCCGACTCCGCGGCCGTGACGGCCGCCGCGCCGGCCTCAATGGAACCTCTGGACACCGTGGAACCCCTGGACAACGGGGACCTCATGGACGCCACGGCGGCCATGGACCCGGGTCCGGGCGGTCTGCACGGACTGCGGCTGCCGGAGCTGCGGGCACTGCGCCGCACCGCGCAGCGGGAGGAGGCCGATCTGAGCTATGTGCGCAGACTCCTCCAGGGCCGGATCGACATCCTCCGCGCCGAACTGGGCCACCGCCGCGACCCCGCGCCGCCGCTGGTGGCGGACCGCCCGTCCACGGCGCTGGTGGACCGGCTGCCGGAGATCCTCGCGGACGTGCCCTCACGCCACCGTTCCTCCGCCCGCCATGTGACACTCGGGACGCCGCACGGCGCGGAGTACGAGCGGCTGGCCGAGGAGATGCTCGCCGAGGTCGGCCTCTCCGACCCGGGGGCCCGTACGGATGAGGAGCTGCGTGGCGCGATGGGCCGGCTGGTGGGGTACGAACAGCAGGTCTCACGGCGGCGGCAGGAGCTGCAGCGCACCGCCGACGGCTGCAGTGCGGAGATCGCGCGCCGGTACCGGGAAGGAGAAGCGCGAGTCGACGACCTGCTCGCGTAGGCGAGAGGCACTGGACGGGGTTCCGGTATGACGATCCGACCGCGGCCACAGGGTGGGGAAACCCACGTGCGGACGGTGACGGCCCGCGCCTAGCGTGACCCCATGGCCGTGGACATCCGCACCCCGCTCGCCGACTCCGACCTGACCAACTGGACGCGCGCGCTCAACGCGGGCTTCCTGCGGCCGCCCGAGGCGCCGCAGGAGGAAGTGGAGCTGCGGCGGGCCCAGGTGGACCTGGACCGTATGCAGGGAGCGTTCGACCAGGGCCGCTGCGTCGCCACCTTCCGCAGCTTCACGCAGCGGCTGACGGCGGTCGGCGGGGCCGAGGTGCCCGCCGACGCGATCAGCAATGTCACCGTGTCGCCCACCCACCGCCGCCGGGGTCTGCTCAGCCGGATGATGGACCACGATCTGCGCGCGGCCAAGGAGCGGGGCGAGGCGGTGGCCAGCCTGATCGCCGCCGAGTACCCGATCTACGGGCGGTACGGCTTCGGCCCGGCCACCTGGGTCACCGAATGGCAGGTGGACGTCGCCCGCGCCGGGCTCGACCCGCGCCACACCGGGCCCTGTGACGGCGGACGGGTCGACTTCGCCGATGCCGACGAGATACGGCAGCTGGGCCCGGCGCTGCATGAGCGGCTCCGTAGGCGCGTACCCGGCTTCATCGACCGCCCCGACCTCTGGTGGCGGATCAACACCGGCCTGCGGACGTTCCCCCACCAGCCCTGGACCGAACCGTTCCATGTCCTCCACCGCTCTCCCGAGGGCTCGGTGGACGGCCTGCTGGCCTACACCGCCGACGACCGCTGGGTGGGCAAACGGCCGCATGACACCGCCACCGTCCTCGGCCTGCTCGCCGCCACCCCCGCCGCCGAGCGGGCCCTGTGGCACTTCCTGCTGTCCGTCGACTGGGTCACCCAGGTGAAGACGGGCCGCCGCGCCCCGGACGATCTGCTTCCGCTGCTCCTCGGCGATCCCCGCGCGGCCCAGGTCACCGCGCACGCCGACTTCCTGTGGCTGCGGCCGCTGGACGTACCCCGGCTGCTGGAGACCCGTACCTACCCTGTCAAGGGCGCGCTGGTCCTTGAGTTCCGTGACCGCGCGGGGCTGGCCGGCGGCCGCTACCTCCTGGATGCGGGTCCGGACGGCGCCACCTGCGCCGCCACCAGCCGCTCGGCCGATCTGACCACGGACATCGGCGAGTTGGGCACCCTGTGGCTGGGCGACGAGTCGGCGGTACGGCTCACCGCGCTGGGCCGCGTCACGGAGGAGCGGCCGGGCGCGGCGGCCCTGGCGGACCGGCTGCTGCGCACGGCCCGCCGTCCGTGGTGCCCCGATTTCTTCTGAGGCCCAGACCGCCAGTCCGCTTCATCTCCGATAGGGGGAGTCAGGTATGAGTGCCATACGCGCCCTGATCGCCGACCCGCGGGCGCCCGGGGCGGTGCGCTTCACCAAGATCGCCGAACCTGACCCCGGGCCCGGTGAGGCCCTGGTCGAGGTACGCCACGCGTCGCTGAACTTCGGCGAGCTGCGCCACGGAAGCTGGCCACCCGGCACCGTCCTGGGCTTCGACGCGGCCGGTGTCGTGGTCCGCTCGGCGGCCGACGGCTCCGGGCCCCCGGCCGGCACCCGGGTCGCGGCCCTGGCCTCCGCCACCTGGAGCGAGCGCGCCGCCATCGCCGCCGATCTCCTCGCCGAGGTGCCCGACGCGGTGCACCTGGCCGAGGCCGCCGCGCTCCCGGTGGTCGGTATCACCGCCCTGCGCACCCTGCGCGCGGCGGGCAGTGCTCCCGGTAAACGGGTGCTGATCACGGGCGCGTCCGGCGGGGTGGGCCGGGCGGCGGTCCAACTGGCCCGGCGCGACGGCGCGTACGTCATCGCCTCGGTCGGCTCGCCCGCGCGGGGCGAGGGGCTGAAGGAGCTCGGCGCGGACGAGGTCGTGGTCGGGCTCGACCCGGTCGGGGGCCCCGTGGACATCGTGCTGGAGAACGTGGGCGGCCCCCACCTCGTCGCCGCGTGGAAGCTGCTCACCCAGGGCGGCAATCTGCAGAGTATCGGCTGGGCCGCCGGCGAGCAGGCGGTCTTCCCGGTCAACAGCACCCTCGCGCTCGGTACCGCCAAAACGCTCCAGTCCTTCGGCGACATCTACGACACCGGACCCGATCTGGCGTTCCTCCTCCGACTCGTCGCGCGTGGCGAGCTGTCCGCCGAGGTGGGCTGGCGCGGCTCCTGGGAGCGGGTGGCGGAGGCGGCGAAGGAGTTGTTCGGACGCCGCATTCCGGGCAAGGCCGTCCTCGACATCACCCCCGCGGACCGGTGACGACGACGCGCATCCTCGTCTCGCTGGCGCGACCGCCGAGGAGCGGACCCGTACCGGCGGGCTCCCGGCCGAGCCGGCGTGCTAGCAGCAGGACTTGAGCAGGCGGCGGGCGCCCGCGCCCTGTTCTCCGAGCTTGTCGTACGGGTTGGCCAGCGCGCACTTGTCGATCGACAGACAGCCGCAGCCGATGCAGTCGGTGAGGTGGTCGCGGAGGTTCCGCAGCTGCTCGATGCGCTCGTTGAGGTCCGCGCGCCAGCACTCCGAGATCCGGGCCCAGTCCTCCTTGGTGAGGACGTGGTCGTCGGGGAAGAGCGCGAGGACCCCGCGGATCCTGGCCAGCGGGATGCCGACCCGCTGCGAGGAGCGGACGAAGGCGACGCGGCGGAGGGTGTCGCGGGTGTAGCGGCGTTGGTTGCCGGAGGTGCGGCGGCTGTGGATCAGCCCCTCGCGCTCGTAGAAGCGCAGCGCGGAGGCGGGGACTCCGCTGCGCTGGGAGAGCTCGCCGACCGTGAGCTCATGGGTCTTCCACATCAGTTGCGTCATACTGCCGAGGGTAGCTTGACTTCAACCTTTGTTGAGGTTCGATGCTCTTTCCATGACTACCGACACAGCCATCACCGCCCCTCCCCTCCAGCTCGCCGTCATCGTCGGCTCCACCCGCGAGGGCCGCTTCGGGCCGACGGTCGCGGGCTGGTTCGCCGGCCACGCCCGACTCCGCGACGACATGAGCCTCGACGTGATCGACCTGGCCGAGACCCCGCTGCCCGCGGCCCTCACCCACCGGCCCGGCCCCGCGGACGCCGAGGCGCTGGGGGCCGTGACGCCCCGGCTGGCCGCGGCCGACGCGTTCGCCGTGGTCACCCCCGAGTACAACCACAGCTATCCGGCCGCCCTCAAGAACGCCATCGACTGGCACCACACCCAGTGGCATGCCAAGCCGGTCGGCTTTGTCTCCTACGGCGGCATCTCGGGCGGCCTGCGCGCGGTCGAGCATCTGCGGCCCGTGTTCGCGGAGGTCCACGCGGTCACCGTCCGCGACACGGTCAGCTTCCACAACGCCGGGGAGCTGTTCGGGCCGGACGGCCGGCCCAAAGACCCCGCCGGGCCGGAGGCGGCCGCCACGGTGATGCTCGACCAGCTCGCCTGGTGGGCCCACGCCCTGCGCACGGCCCGCCACCCGCCCGTACGGCACCTGACGGCGGAGCTCCTACGCCGTACGGCGGCGGAAGAGCGCCCCGGACAGCGCGACCGCCACCGCCAGGATCCCGCCGCACCACACCAGGGCCTGCCAGGCGCTGTCGCCGACCGGCCGGTCCAGCAGCAGCGCCCGCAGCGCCTCGATGACCGGGGTGACCGGCTGGTGCCGGGCGAAGCCCTGCAGCCAGGCGGGCATGGTGTCGATCGGCACGAAGGCGCTGCTGGGATACGGCAGGAACATCATCACGAAGGTGAACCCGCCGGCCGCCTCGGGCGACCTGGCGAGCAGGCCGAAGCAGGCCGACAGCCAGGAGACGGCGAGGATGAACATCAGCAGGATGCCCGCCGCGGCCGCCCAGTCGAGCGGGCCGGCGTCCGGCCGGAAGCCTATGAGGAAGGCGACCCCGAAGACCATGGCGGTCGCGACCGTGTTGCGCAGCACGCTCGCGGCCACATGGCCGGCCACGATCGAGGTGCCGCCGATGTCCAGCGACCGGAAGCGGTCGATGATCCCGCCCGCCATGTCGTTGGTGACGGCGACCGCGGTGTTCGCCGAGCCGAAGCCCGCGCACAGCAGCATCACTCCGGGGACGACATAGGTGACGTACTCCGTGCCGGTGTGGATGGCCCCGCCGAAGAAGTAGACGAAGACCAGCATCAGCATGATGGGCAGCAGCATCGCGGTGAGCACCGCGTCGAGGTTGCGCCTGCTCAGCCGGATGGTGCGGCCGGTCAGGACGATCGCGTCAGACACCGGCGGCCTCCTTGTGGTCGATGCCGTCACCGCTGGTGGTGTGGCCGGTCAGGGCCATGAAGACGTCGTCGAGCGTGGCGCTGTGGACGGTGAAGCGGGCCACGGCGCGGCGGTCGCGGTCGACCTCGTCGAGCACGGCGCGTACGTGTGCGGCGCTGCCGTCGGTCGGGACGCCGAGCGTCAGCCGGTCGGCGTCGCTCCACACGAGCCGCGCGCCCAGGAAGCGGGCGGTCTCCTCGAACGCCTCCATACCGCTGAGCACCAGGTCGAGACGGTGCCCGGCGACCTGCTCCTTGAGCTCGGCGGAGGTGCCTTCGGCGACCACCCGGCCGCCGTCCACCACGGCGATACGGTCGGCCAGTTGGTCGGCCTCCTCCAGGTACTGGGTGGTCAGGAAGACCGTCACCCCGTCCCCGACGAGCCCCTTGATGACCTCCCACATGGCCTGCCGGCTGCGCGGATCGAGGCCGGTGGTCGGCTCGTCCAGGAAGATCACCTCGGGGCGGCCGACCAGCCCCGCGGCAAGGTCGAGCCGGCGGCGCATCCCCCCGGAGTAGGTGCCGACGGTGCGGCGCGCGGCGGCGGTGAGGTCGAACCGCTCCAGCAACTCCTGGGCGCGGCGCCGGGCTTCGGCGCGGCCGAGGCGGCTCAGCCGCCCCATCATCCGCAGGTTCTCCTCGCCGGTCTGCATCGCGTCGACGGCCGCGTACTGGCCGGTGAGGCTGATGGCACGGCGTACGCGGTGGCGTTCGGCGAGGACGTCGAAGCCCGCGACGCGGGCGCGTCCCGCGTCGGGCGGCGTGAGCGTGGACAGGATGCGCACGGTCGTGGTCTTGCCCGCCCCGTTGGGGCCGAGCAGCGAGAAGACGCTGCCGCGCTCAACCGACAGGTCGACGCGCCTGAGCACCTTGACCGTCCCGTAGGACTTCTCGAGGCCGATCGCCTCGATGGCCGGATGGCTGGTCATGAATTCCCCCGCTCCACTCTCTGCGTATGCCGTACGCACTACTGCGTAGGGTATACCCAGATCTAGGATGGCGGTCAACCGAACGCACCGAAGCGGACGTACCGACGGAGGACCCGAGGCCCATGGCCACCGAGGACAACGGCAGCGGCGGCACCGGCCTTCCGGCGAGCATCGAGGCCGCGTGGGGGCTGCGGGAACGCCCCACCAAGGGGCCCCGACCCGGGCTGACCCTGACCCGGATCGTCGACGCCGCCGTGGGGATCGCCACGGCGGACGGCCTCGGCGCGGTCTCCATGAGCCGGGTCGCCGCCGAGCTCGGCGTCTCGACCATGTCCCTGTACCGCTATGTCTCGGCCAAGGACGAGCTGCTGCTGCTGATGGAGGACGCGGCCTACGGCAGCCCACCGCCCGGCCCCGAGCCGGACGAGGACTGGCGGACGGGGAGCGCCCAGTGGGCCTGGGCGCTGCGGGCCGCGTTCATCCGTCACCCCTGGGCGGTGCGCATCCCAATCAGCACCCCGCCCGCGGCCCCCAACTCGGTCGCCTGGATGGAGCGCGGGCTGGCCTGTCTGCGCGAAACGAACCTGGGCGAGGGCGAGAAGATCTCCGTCCTCATGCTGGTCAGCGGCTTCGTCAGAAACGAGGCACGGCTGGCCTTCGACCTCCAGGCGGCCGCCGAGCGCACCGGGGCCGGCCCCAAGGAGTCGATGGCCTCCTGGGCCCAGCTGCTGGAGAGGCTGACCGACGCCGAGCGCTTCCCCGCGGTGACGGCGGCACTGCGGGCAGGCGAGCTTTCCACACCGGGCGGCCCGGACGACGAGTTCATCTTCGGCCTGGACCGGATTCTCGACGGGGTGGAGGCGTTGATCAGCGCGCGAAGCTGAGCGACCGCACCCAGGGAGGCACCCAGGAGGCACTGGCCAGATTCGTGCACATCATGGCCATACGGCCACTCGCCGCGCCGGGGCCGACTCGCCACGCTGGTCCACATGAACGTGCTGTGGATATTCGCCCACCCCGAACAGCGCTCCCTGAGCGCGGCCTTGCGCGACGAGGGCATACGTGCCCTGCGGGAACTGGGTCATGAGTGCCGTCAGTCCGACCTCTACGCCATGCGCTGGAACCCCGTGGTGGACGGCCCCGACTTCGGCCAACCCTGCGAGGGACGCCTCATCGTCGGCGCCTCCTCGAAACGCGCCTATGGCGATGGAACCCTGAGCGACGACATCCGCGCCGAGCAGGAGAAGATCGCCTGGGCCGACGCGCTGATCGTGCAGTTCCCGCTGTGGTGGTTCGGCATGCCCGCGATCCTCAAGGGCTGGTTCGACCGCGTCTTCGTCAAGGGATACGCCTACGGGGTCAAGGGGCCGGACGGCCGCACCCTGCGCTACGGGGACGGCGGGCTGGCCGGAAAACGCGCCATGGTCGTCCTGACGGTGGGGGCGCCCGAGCCCGGCATGGGGCCGCGCGGGGCCCACGGCGACATCGGCGATCTGCTGTTCCCGCTGCAGCACGGCACCTTCTGGTACAGCGGCATGGCCGTCGTACCGCCGCATGTGGTCTACGGCGCGGACCGGCTGCCGGCCGAGGCGTACGAGGACCATGCCGCCGCGCTGCGGGCGCGGCTGGCCGCACTGCCGACCGCGGACCCGATCCCCTTCCGCCACGAGAACGGCGGGGACTACGACGAGAACCTGGTGCTGCGGCCCGAGGTCATGCCGGGCCGGTCGGGCCTGACCGTGCACTACTCGACTGACGGCTCACCACGCCGCGAAGCTCCAGCCGCCAGTCGTTGCACCACATCATCGTCCCCGGCGGAAACTCGAAATCGCACGCGCCGAGCAGGGTGAAACCGGCCTTGCGGCAAACCCCGTTGGAAGCGGGACGGCTGACGGACGGAAACGCGTGCAGATACCGGTTGTCCTCGGCCTGGAGGACGGCGTAACCGCCGATGGCCTCCTTGCTCTCGGTGAAAGGCCCGTCGGTGTAGCTGATCTTGCCGCCGGACCAGGTGACCCGGGTGCCCTCGGAGGTCGGGGTGAGCCCCGCCGTGTCAAGCATCACCCCGCCTTGGTGATCTCCTCCAGCAGAGCGCCCACGCGCTCCATGAGTTCGGGGCTGGGGCCCTCGGCGGGGGGGGGGGCGTTCTGCTCGTCGATCCGGATCAGCGACAGCTAGCGCGGCATGGTGACTCCTCGATCGGGTACGCGGGGGCTGTCCTCGCTTCTCACCCATACGTCGAACGGGAGACGGCCGGATCGACACGGTCCCGGATCGTTCTCCGGAGACTGCACCAGAGCCCGTACGCCGACACCCACGAGAGGTCGGTGCCGTCGAAGTAGTAGATGTCGTAGTCCTTGATGCCGCTGGTCGGGGGCCTGTCAGTGACCACGTTCCACGCCGTCTGGAACGGGCATCCTGCCGTCACATACCAGCCGGGCAGCTCCATCGTCGCTGCCCTGGTCATCACGTCGGTCAGGACCTCGTTCTGGGAGAGCACGGACCGCAAGCCATCGAGTTGCTAATGAAATCGTTTCATCCTGACTCTGCAGGTCGCGGGGCTGGTGTGGGCCGGGAGTGACGGACTCCTGCCGGTCAGCATCATGTTCACTGCGGGGTGATCATCGGTCACCTCTGAACCTCGGCGTTCGCGAGGACGAGGAGGGCCCGCAGCAGGGCGGTCGCGTGGCGGGCGTTCATGCGGACCTTGGCCAGGATGCGCCAGGACTTGAGGTTGGTGAACCCGTGTTCGACGGCAGCGCGTTCGCGGCCGGGTAGGTGGTTCGCTTCCTTCTCGGCATCGGTGAGTTTCTGGTTGCGGGCGACCTTGCGGCCGGTGATGATCACCGAGTGGTCGTCGGGCTGGTCGTCCAGGCCGACGAAGTCGAGGTCGGCCAGGGCGCCGAGGCCGGCCTCGCGGAGATGCGCGGTGATCCTGTGGTGGCGGGCGGTGGTGATCTCGCTGGACCGTCCGGGCCAGGCCGAGGAGATCCAGATCAGGTTGCCCCTGATGTCGGTCAGCGCGAGGAACAGCAGGCCGTTGGTCGCGGGTTTCCCGCTGAAGTTCCTGCGGTTGTCCGCTCCGGTGCGGCGGCGGGCGCGTATCAGGGTGCCGTCCAGCAGCACGACCACTCCGCCCCGCTTGGCGATCTTCTTGAGTGCCCGGTCCAGGCGAGGGGCCCGCGCGGACAGCAGTGTGAGTACTTCCTGGACCCAGCGGCGGACGGTGGAGGCCAAGACCCCGTTGCCGCCGGCCATGTCCGCCAGCCGCTGGTCGTGGCGGAGGTGGGCCAGGACCACGATTGCCTGACTGCCGAGATCGAGCTTGCGCCATCGGGTGCCGAGCCGGTTGCGGCATTGCCGTATCAGGCCGGCGACGAGATCTGTCACTTCCAGCGTGCTCTTCCCGTCCCGGCCCGGCGACAGCCAGGACGCGGTCCCGGCCGGGTGTGATCACTCTGGGTCCGGATGATCGGCCATGCATTCCCGCTCGTCAGTTCCCTCGTCGTGCGCACGACCGAATCCGCACCACCCCACCCCGCACGCCGGCCGACAACGAACACCAGGTCTGCCGGTGCCGTACAACTTGCTTGCCCCGCCACATACTTGGGATCCGCTACACTGCTGGACCTCATTGGTCCATGACCGGACCACGACCCTGGTGAGGCGTAATGAGCAGCGAATCGTGGTCGGGGCTTGCCGAGGCCGTGGGGGCCATCCGTGCAGAACTGCAGCAGGCGATGAAGGACGGGAAGGACGAAGATCTGAAATTCACGGCCGGCCCGGTCGAAATGGAGTTCGCCGTTGAAATCAAGAAGAACGGTGAGGCGCGGACGAAGGTGATGGTGCTGCCCTGGACCGCAGAGGTCAGGGGCGGGCTCGCATCCACGCGAACCCATCGCCTCAAGGTCACACTTCAGCCTGTGGATCTTGAGGGCAACGATGCGCGAATTTCCAACACGGTCGATGAACGACCGGCCTAGGATCTCTCACTTCTGGCGAATACCGGATTGATCAGCGACGGGGGACATCAGCACATGACCAGTGCCGCGCCGGTGGAGATCTCCGGCCTGTACGAGGTTTATTCCAAGACTGCCCGGGAGAGCGGTACCGGCTATATGATCGGTGGCGGCCTGGTCCTGACGGCATATCATTGCGTGCACAAAGCTGGCGTCCCCCGCGATGTAGAGGTCAGGAAGTACGACGCTGATCCGTCGTCCCAGCCGTGGCTTACGGCAACGATCGTCTGGCCCTCCTCCGCCCCAGATTTCGAAGCCGACCCGCTCAGCGACGTCGCACTGCTGAAGATCGACGACTGGCAGGAATCGAGTTCGTCAAACAGTCTCTCGTGGTGGAAGGTGGAGGGTGGCGGCGTCGTCGAATGCACTGCGGTTGGTTTTCCTGTTTGCGAGAATCGGCCCGACAGGGTCCAGGACACGTTTCATCTGACCGGCAAGGTGCTCACACTGCATGCGATGCGGTCTGGATTGCTGACGATCCAGGTCACCAGCATGGTTCCCCGCCCTGTAAGCCCGATAGGAAGGTCCGAAGGCAACGGCAAGGTCTCCGGCTGGAAGGGAATGTCAGGGGCGGCCCTCTTTCGTCAGTCTTCCTTGTTGGGTGTGATCATCAAGGATCACCGTATCGGCCATGAGTCCGAAACGCTGCAGGCCGTTCGTTTTTCCAAATGCCTGGAGTTTCCAGGATTTCTGGAAGCACTGGACGCCGCAGGGGTGGTTCTGCGGCGTGAATTCTACACCCCGGCACCCCGGGTTGCCGATCCATCGCTGCCGCCGTGGCTCTCGAGCCTGCCCACAACTCCCTCTCCGGAATTCGTAGGGCGCAGCACCGAATTGACAGCCGCATCACGCTACGCAAGAGCCAGGCACTTGATTCCTGTAGTAGGGTCGGAAAAGGTAGGCAAGACATCGTTCATTGAGCGGCTAATGACGGACGGTGTGTTCTGTCGGACATTCCCCGAGGATCAGTATCCGGCGCTTCTCAAGGTCAACGTGGCCGGCAACGGCAGTAAATTCCCTGTTTCTCGAGCGCTGTCCAAGAAGCTCAATGCGAAACTCTTCGAGATGGCGGACTGTGAGGACGTCGAATCGACTGAATACAAAATTCAGTCCGCATTGGAGCAGATGGTCAATGTCATAGGGGACAGGAACATGGTCGCGGTTATCGATTGCGACCGGTTCGGTGAGGACGCCGACACGCTCGACCGTGACCTTGACGCGGTCCTCGCGATTCCTGCATTCGAAAAATCAGTTGTGCTGGTTTCCGGCACCACTGACCTCTGGGCCGACGGCAAGCAGCAGTTGCGCCGAGCTCCTGCGGTGAGGCTCGGTCCTCTCAGCCAGGCCGAGGCGGCTCAGCTTCTCGAGTCCGAACTCTCCAAGTACAACGTGGCTGTCGACTCTCACAAGGTGATGACCGAGGCGAACGACAACATGGCCCAACGCCCGGGCATCCTTCTGACGGGTGTGATGCGACACCTCGAGAGGTATCCCGACCTGGGGGAGCGGCTCACCGCGGACCCCGATGCCGTGGTCGTCGACCTCTGGGACGCCTGTACGCTGCCCGTCACCACTGCCTTCGAAGATGCAGGATGCCGGCTGCTGAACGACGACGGACCACCTGGCTCTCTCGCTCCCTTCATGGTGTGGTCGCTGACTGACGACCTGACCCTTCCGGAAGGTGTGCTCCAGGGGATCGGACTCAACAGTGCAACTCTGGAGCAACTGGCCGATCGTGATGTGCTGATCGAGACGTCCGACCCCTCGCGCACGAATTACCGGTTGAGCCGCTCCTCCCGTGAAGCCCTGCGCAACCTGGTGAGCCTTCCCATACTCAAGGGCAAGAAGAAGCGCAGGCCCAGAAGCGAAGAGACCCAGGCACTCGGGCGAGCCTTCGGCGACCCTGAACTCCTCGATGAGACCCTCGGACAGGCAGCTCTTGCCATGTTCGACGCAGCTTTCGTCCAGGCTGCCGACGAGGACGCACGTGAGAAACTGCTGTTCGAGGTCGAGTGTGCCGTGGGCTGGATCGGGAAAGAGGTTCCTGGTCGCCTGCCGCGGCTCGCACAGCAGCTGGGCGACCTTGCGAACTCCATCGACATCGAGGCCCTCTTCATCCCGGTGGAACCGCCCACTCGCGCGGTGGAGGTGCCGACAGTCGACCCCGGCACGGTCTCGGAGACACCGATCGAGACGCTGTACCGATCAGTCTCCGAACTGAACATGAAAATGCGTGCACCGGTCACACGGAGCGACCAGAGCCTGTTCGTGGACGCCGGCCGCCAGGCCTCCGAAGCGCTACGAAGCAGTGCACCGGAAATTCCCCCGCACATGCTCCGCTCTGTCGACAGTGCCCTTTACTTTGGTGTCCGACGGTTCCAATGTGCTGGTGAGGTACTGCAGATCCGTGAGGGTCTCGTCGGAAGCCTCGTCGAGGATGCGCGCCGGCCTGTAGTTGGCAGGGTGGGAAGAACAGCCTGGGTGATTTCCTGGATCCTCAACACCGCCGAGCTGCAATCTGACGCACAGCAGATGGAGAGGGGTGATCAGACGCTTCACCTCGCCCAGGAAATGATGGAGTTGCTCCCTGTGCCGGACACGCATCAGGGAGAGGCATCCAACCTGACTCTCCATATTCGTATCGCAAGACTGCAAGCCAGAACGGCAGACGACGAAACAAAGCGGATCAGCGCCTTGGATGAGGCCATGCGGCTCAGCAGGGCGGGGTTGGAAAGGTGTACACCAACACCGAATCTACGGCAGCTCTGGACGCGACGCTATCTCGACAACGCCTTGAACTACACACGCGAATTGCGGTCGGACGAGGCCCGAAGCGCCGTCGTCGATTCGGTGCTCGAGGCGCTGAGAGCAAGGTGCGGCCGGTCGCCGGAGTGGGACGTGGAAACCTGCCTGGTTGCTGCCAGATTCATGCGGAACGTGTACCAACGCCAGGCCGACCCTCTGTTGCGTCTCGAGGGCGCACAAGAAGTTCTGGCCCTGCTGGACACCCATATGGCCCCCCTGCACGAGCAAGTTGAGTTCCAAGGTGCCCGCCGACTGCTGGAGGTTTCCCGGGCCTTCGGGTTCAGTGCTCTTGCTTACAGGGACAACGAACAGTGGAGATCCGCGCTCGCCTCTGCGCGAAACGCTGAGCAATACGCGGAATGGGCCGTTCAACAGGCTCCCGATGCTGCCGCGTACGCAGCTTGGCTCATCTCCCTCCGGCGCCGTGAGAAGTGGGAGAGGAGAGACGCGGGCAGCGAGTCGGCCAAGCTGCCCGCCCTGCGCCGTGCTGTCCACCAGACGAAGCAGTGGTTGAAGACGCAGGAGTCGAGGAGCGTGAACCACGCGAGTCTGGCGCGCATGTGCATCGAGGCCGACTGGCAGCAGCAGGGAGGGAGTCTGAGGGCAGCAGTTGCCCAGGCGAACGGTGGAAGTCCGGCCGTGCCGATCGATCTGCTGCATCAGCTGTACGTGAAGCGTGTCAAAATGCTGGACGGTCACGAGAATCGCTACGGCCCGACGATCGACACGTTGCTTCTCCGATCCGATGTGGAGCGAGAATACCGGCGCCTGCTCTCTGTGCACGGCCCGGCCGGCAAGTTGCCGGGGCGCCCGGTTGACAACAGTGCCACGTGGGAAGCTCTCAACCGCGCGGCGGAGCTTTGGCCGCACAGTACCAAGATCCAGTTGGCGAAGGCGCGTCTCCACCGATATCTGTGGGAGTACGGGGAAGCGGCAGAGGTACTGCAATCTGCCATCCGGAGCGCTCGCAATGGAGACGAACGCCGCAGAGCGCAGATCGCCAGTGTCGAGGCGCTTCTCCAAAGGGTACGCTTCGAGAGTCTGGCGCCGCAGGTGAAAAGTTCCCTGCTGGAGCATGCCGCATCCCACCTCAGTGAACCTCTGGGCCACCGCTTCTACTCCAAGCATGTCGCGGTTCTGCGTGAGCGTCTCACCCTGGAAGAGGGGAAGTCTGTCAGCTGGAGCCTCATCGACACAGCTTTCGAAGAGATCATCGGCACCAACTACGCAACCACCATCGGTATCTATTTGCAGAGCCGGCGCCGGGAGATTGCCGGCGCATCGAACGAGACGACGTCCACGACTGCTGACGATCCGGAGACGCCTCCGCTGTCCGAACTGCTCTACGAGAATTTTACGGAGCTGGAGCTCATCGAGGGTCTTGGCCAGCTTTATCTGAGGCAGGCGGAGTTGCTTTCCGTGTCCAAGGATGTGGACGGGAGCCCCGTTTCAGTGGACATTGTGACACTCAGGGCATATGACTGTTTCGATGCGTGCCGCATGCTTCAAGAGGCATTCTTCGAGGGTGAGCACGGAGTCAATCGCTTTCATCGGGCCGAGGCCGTTTACCAGGCTGCGCAACTGGCGGCAACGGTTAACCCGTTCCCGTGGCTCCCGGAGAACAAGCCCAGCTGGCTCAAGCTGGCCGTCGACCTATACCAGTCGGCAACCGGACGTTCCGTCGGAGGCTTCCACGAGTTGTGTGTACGGAGACTCAAGGCGGCAGATCGCCTGCTGCGGCAACTCGTGGCAGGGAGATGACCTCGATGCGGCATGGGGAACTTCCCTGACGGGAAGCCGGCCCGGTGCGGCTCGGGGGCTCCGGTCCGGCCCCCTCCGACTCGCGGACGGCCACGCCCGGGTGGCGTGGCCGTCCGTCACCGCGGCGGTCGCCGCCGCATCGTCACCAGTCGGTGTTGAACGTCAGCGGGCCCTCCTCGTCCTCGCGAACGCCGAGGTCCAGAGGTGAACCGACGATCACCCCGCAGTGATCATGATGCTGACCGGCAGGAGTCCGTCACTCCCGGCCCGCACCAGCCCCGCGACCTGCAGAATCAGGATGAAACGATCTCAATGAGCGGGAGTCGACCAAGCATCCGTACTCCCTGCCACGGACAGCCGCTTTCACAAGGCGCGTTGGCCGCAAGTAGGCGTCCCAGCCCGCGAGGCGGGCAAGGTCAGGACCGCGCGGTCCGGAACGCGAGATACCGGCTGAAGGCTTCGTGGCTGTCGGGGGTGAAGCGCCACTCCAGCAGGGCCGACCGCAGTTCCGGCTCGGTCAGCCAGCCATGCCAGGCGACCTCATCGGGATCGGCGGCCACGGCGTCCGGCACCACAGCTTCGTGCACGCCGAGCCAGTGAGGGCTCAAGCCGCTGCGGTTGAGGAACGTGAACAGCAGGCGCGGCAGCACACGAATGCCCAACTCTTCGGCCAGCTCCCGCGCGGCGGCCTGTTCATAGGACTCGCCGACATTTGCGGCGCCACCGACCTCCACCTCATAGAGTCCGGGGAAGCGCGATACCTGCTCCGACCGTCGGTGGACGAGGATCCGTCCACGCCCATCACGACACACCGTCACGGCGACCCGGTGCAGCCAACCCTCCCGGATGGCCTCCTGACGGGTGACCACCCCCAGCATGCGATCTTGACCGTCGACACGCTCCACCAGCTCATCCACGACGCACACCCTGGCAGAGTCCACCGACAACGCCGTTTCTCGGCGACTCGCGGAGGCCGGCCCCAAAGGCACCTGCACCAGGAGGCTGCACTCGGATGACGACAGTTGTCCTGCAAATACGACATCTATCGTGCTCGGGCTCAGGTGTCTCCCAGGTGGCTCGCACCACTATTGCAAGCAAATGCTTGCAATAGTTAGCGTCGATGCGGCAGCATCGAGGCATGGCATCACTGAACGTCGGCAACCTCGGCGAGTTCCTGCGCGAGCAGCGGCGCAGTGCGCAGCTCTCGCTGCGGCAGCTGGCCGATGCCGCCGGGGTGTCCAATCCCTACCTGAGCCAGATCGAGCGCGGGCTGCGCAAGCCGAGCGCCGAAATTCTGCAGCAGCTGGCGAAGGCCCTGCGGATATCCGCGGAGACCCTGTACGTACAGGCGGGGATCCTCGACGAGCGGGGCCGGGAGGAGGCGGAGGTACGCAGCGTGATACTCGCCGACCCCTCGATCAACGAGCGGCAGAAGCAGGTGCTGCTCCAGATCTACGAGTCGTTCCGCAAGGAGAACGGGCTCGCGACCGCCTCGGACGACAAGAACGGCACCCCCGCCGCCGACGCCGACGTCGCCTCACCCTCGAACTGAATCCGGGAGGACCCTCAGATGGCCATCACCGACGACGTGCGCAAGACCCTCACCGACCCGACTCCGCTCTACTTCGTGGCGGGCACGGCGGACCTCGCCGCCCAGAAGCTCAAGGAGGTGCCGTCGCTCGTCGAGAAGATCGTCGCCGAGGCCCCCGAGCGCTTCAACGCGGTGCGCAACACCGACCCCAAGGTGGTCCAGGACCGGGTCACCCAGCAGGCGAAGGAGGCGCAGAGCAAGCTCAACGAGATGTGGGGCTCGCTCGACACCGACCTCAAGCGGCTTCGGGACTCGGCACAGGACCTCGCCCTGCAGGGTGTGGGCCGGGCCGCCGAGTTCGCCGTCAAGGCGCGGGAGCGGTACGACGAGGTCGCCGAGCACGGCCAGGAGGTCGTGAAGACCTGGCGTGGCGAGGCCGCCGACGAGGTGGTCGACATCGCCTCGGCGATCGAGCCCAAGGACGACAAGAGCCAGCCGAAGGCCGCGACGCAGTCGATGGCCGTGGACTCGTCCAAGGAGGCGCCGAAGACGGCCCCGGCCAAGCCGGCCACCCCGGCCGCCCAGCCCACTCCGGCCTCCCCGTCGGGCCAGACCGGCCAGACCGGCCAGGCGGGCCAGGCGGGCCAGGCGGGCCAGGCGGGCCAGGCCAAGAAGGCCCAGGCCCGCAAGCCCGCCACGGGCAAGAAGCCGGAGCCGAAGTCGGCCGGCTGAGGCACGAGCGTCCACAGGAGGGCCGGGTACGCGCTGCGTGCCCGGCCCTGCCAGCGGGTACGGTGGCCCGAGAAACGCTCCCATTCATATCTTCTAGGCGGTGGACGGCGTGCTGGTGCAAGGGTTCGGCGAGTTGCTGTACTGGGTCTCCTGGGGCCTGCTCCTCTTCAGCCTGTTCGCCTTCATCGACTCCGCGATCCGTCGTGAGGACGCCTACCGCGCCGCGGACAAGCAGACCAAGGCGTTCTGGCTGATCATCCTCGGCCTCGCGGCCGCGGTGAACTTCTTCATGGGGATCCTCGACTTCCTGCCGATCATCGGGCTGATCGCGACGATCGTGTACATCGTTGACGTCCGGCCCGCCCTGCGGCAGATCTCCGGCGGTGGCGGCCGCTGGAACCGCGGGCGCGGTTCCAGCTCCGACGGCCCGTACGGGCCCTTCAACCGGTAACCGGGAACGCCCGGGGAGGGCGTACGGCGCGGGCCGCGGCGCTCAGCCGCGGTCCAGCAGCAGCACCGCCAGGTCGTCGGTCAGCTCTCCGCCGTTCAGCGCCCGCACCTCCGTGACGGTCGCGTCCAGCAGCTCCTCACCGCGCAGCCCGGCCGCCATCTGACGGGCGACGATCTCGACCATCCCCTCCTGGCCGAGCCGCTGCGTCCCCGCGCCGACGCGCCCCTCGATGAGGCCGTCGGTGTACATCATCAGGCTCCACGCGCCGCCGAGCTCGATGTGGCGGCGCGGCCAGCGGGCGTTCGGCAGCAGACCGAGCGCCGGGCCGTTCTCGTCGGTCGGCAGCAGCCGGGGCGCCACGCCGGGACGGATGGCCAGCGGCGAGGGGTGCCCGGCCAGACAGATCCCGGCCCGGCGCCCGTCCGGCGCGATGTCGACCGTGCAGAGGGTGGCGAAGATCTCATCGTCGGCACGCTCGTTCTCCAGCACCTGCTGCAGCGTGCCCAGCAGCTGATCGCCGCAGAGCCCGGCGAAGGTCAGGGCGCGCCAGGCGATCCGCAGCTCCACGCCGAGGGCCGCCTCGTCGGGGCCGTGGCCGCAGACGTCGCCGATCATCGCGTGCACCGTGCCGTCCGGGGTGCGGACGGTGTCGTAGAAGTCGCCGCCGAGCAGGGCACGGCTCCGGCCGGGCCGGTAGCGGGCGGCGAAGCGCAGCCCGGAGCCGCCCAGCAGCGGGGTGGGCAGCAGCCCACGCTCCAGCCGGGCGTTCTCCTGGGCCCGCAGCCGGGACTCGCTGAGCTGGCGCTGGGCGAGGTCGGAGCGTTTGCGCTCGACGGCGTAGCGGATGGCACGGTTGAGGATCCGGCCGTCCAGCTCACCGCGGAAGAGGTAGTCCTGCGCGCCCACCCGGACCGCCTCGGCGGCGCGCTCGGCGTCGTCCTCGGCGGTGAGCACCAGAACGGCCTGCGAGGGCGCGAGCTTCAGCACCGCGCGGAGCGTGGCCAGCGGGTCCTCGCCCTCGGCGTCGGGGCCCGGCAGGGCGAGGTCGAGAAGGATGCACTGCACGCCGTCGGTGAGCAGCCGGGTCGCCTCGGTGAGGTTACGGGCCGTACGGATCCGGACCCGGTTACCCTCCGTGTCCAGCATTTCGGGCACGTTGAAGGCACCGGCCGGGTCGTCCTCGATCACCAGCAGGGTGAGCCCGGTGTCGGGCAGGGTGGCGGAACGGGCCTGTGTGGCCGGCGCCTCCCGTTGCCTCGGCACGGGTACGGACATCGCTCGATTCCTTCCCTCCCCCCGAAGGCGCGGTACCCGCCACCGACGGAGGACCGCACGGGCCCGGCACGCACACCGACCGGTCGGTGTCAAAGGTTTCACGGTTATGGGTGCCGGAGACTGCCCAGCGACTTTAGCGTTAGGCGCGGGCCCGACGGAATGACCTTCAGACAGCGACTTTCGTCATATGACCCACGTCAGGCGGCACTTGTCAGCTCACGGGAGAATTTCGGAATGACGAACATCACGCTGATTTTAGGCGATATCACCGAACAGACGGTCGACGTCGTCGTCAATGCCGCGAACTCCTCGCTGCTCGGCGGTGGCGGCGTCGACGGGGCCATCCATCGCCGGGGCGGATCCGGCATTCTGGACGAATGCCGCGCGCTGCGGGCCTCCCGCTACGGCGAAGGGCTCCCGGCCGGCCAGGCGGTCGCCACCACGGCCGGCCGGCTCTCCGCCCGCTGGGTGATCCACACGGTCGGACCGGTCTTCTCCGCGAACGAGGACCGTTCCGCCACGCTCGCCTCCTGCTACCGTGAGTCACTGCGCGTCGCCGATGAGCTCGGGGCCCGTACGGTCGCCTTCCCGGCCATCTCCACCGGCGTCTACCGCTGGCCGCTCGCGGACGCCGCCCGGATCGCCCTCGACGCCGTCCGCACGGCGGACACCTCCGTCGCCGACGTTCGCTTCGTCCTCTTCGATCAGCCCGCTCATGACGCCTTCGAGACGGCCCTGCGGAGGCTGCCGCCCGGCTGACACCAGCTCATACGGCGTACGTCCGGGCTCAGTTCCGCCCGGTCCGGGTCACGCCCGGTCCGGGCGGACGACGCCCAGGATCGGCATGGAGCCGGCGCCCGCGACGGTGATCCGGCGGCCGGGGCGCGGGGCATGGACGATCGCGCCGCCCCCCACGTACATCCCGACATGGCTGGCGTCCGGGAAGTAGATGATCAGGTCACCCGGGCGCATGTCCTTGGCGGCCACCCTCGGCAGCAGCCTCCACTGCTCCTGGGAGGTCCGCGGGATCGCGCGGCCGCCCACCGCCCACGCCCGCTGGGTCAGCCCCGAGCAGTCGAAGGTGTCCGGGCCCACGGCGCCCCACACATAGCTCTTGCCGATCTGGGCCCTCGCGAAGCCGACCGCGCGGCGGCCCGAGGAGGTGGCGTCGGCGCCGAGGCCGCGCAGTATGCCGGTGTCCAGCCACTTGTTCTGGGCGGTGCGGGCCTTCTCCTCCTCCAGCCACCGCAGCCGCTCCCGCTCCTTCTTCGCCAGCCGGGACTCCAGCCGCTGCGCACGGGCGAGCCGCGCCGTGATCTCCTTCTTCGCCGCCGCCTTCTTCGCCCGGCTCCGGTCCAGCCGCTCCCACTCCCGGGATGCGGATTTCGCGTAGCGGTCGAGCGCTGCCTGGGTCCGCTCCAGCCTGCTCATCAGCCCGTGGGTCACCTGCTGGCCCTTGCGCGCGAGGGTGACGCCGTCGAGGAAGTCGCCGGGGTCGTCGTTGAGGAGCAGCCGCGCCTCCGCCGGCATTCCGCCGCCGCGGTACTGCGCACGGGCCATCGCCCCGGCCTTCTGCCGCAGTCCGGCCATCTCCTTCCGGGCCTTGACGACGGCGCGGGCGATCTTCACGACGGCCCGCTCCTGGCGCGTCTGATTCTCCCGCGCGAGGTTGTACGCGTCGGTGGCCGATTCCGCCTTCCGGTACAGCCCTTCCACCTCCCGGCGGACCTCGTCCAGGCTCTTGCCGCCGGATCCGCCCCGCGCGGACCCCGGCGCCGGCCCCGGGTCGCCCGGCGCGGCGTACGCGGCCTCCGTCACGGCCGACATTCCCAGCGCGCATACGAGCGCGGTGGCCGCGGTGACGCTCGCGCCCCTCCCTGTCCCGTCCCGCCTCACCCGCCGTCTCCTCTCGTCAGTCGAGGCCGTACGCGCCCCGGCTCGTCCGAGGGCCAGACCTGACCTACCGCCACGTAGGGACGGATAGTGGCATGCCGTACCGCGATTCGACAGGGACACGCGCCGTTTACCCCGCACCCATCGAGATCGCGCCACCGGACGGACGTCGCACGAATTTCGGACAGCGGCCGGGTTGACCCGCCCCTGGGCTCTCAGGACTCGGCGCGCCTCCGGGGCACGGAGCCGGCAAGCCGGAGGGCCGCCGAGCCGCGGTCAGGCCGTGACCTGGCCGTGACCTGGCCACCACACTGACGGACGAGGTTCACCGTCCGTTAACTCACCCCCTTCGGCCACTTCACCTGATCTGCCTAATTTCGGCCCTACCGAGTGCGAGCCGACGCCGAGGCCCGGACCGCACCCGGAGCACGACCCTCCGTGCGCACCACCCATCTCGCGCGCCGTCCCCACCGGCGGCTCCTGGAAGGAACTCCTGAAAGTGAAGCTTCAGCGCAAGAACCGGCTTCGCGCCATCGCCGCCGGTGCCCTCGCCGTCTCCGGCGTTCTCGTCCTCACGGCGTGCGGCTCCGACAACAACTCGGACGGCGGCGGTGCCACCAAGGCCGTCGGCAACATCAAGTGCGATGGCAAGGGGCAGCTGCTGGCCTCCGGCTCGTCCGCGCAGAAGAACGCCATGGACCTGTGGATCAAGAACTACGGCGCCGCCTGCAAGGACACCAAGCTCAACTACAAGGCCACCGGCTCGGGCGCGGGCATCCAGGAGTTCCTGCAGGGCAAGACCGCCTTCGCGGGCTCCGACTCGGCGCTGAAGCCCGAAGAGGTCGCGGCCTCCAAGAAGGTCTGCAAGGGGGGCCAGGGCATCGACCTGCCGATGGTCGGCGGCCCGATCGCGATCGGCTTCAACGTCCCCGGTGTGGACAACCTGGTGCTGGACGCCGACACCCTCGCCAAGATCTTCGACTCGAAGATCACCAAGTGGAACGACCCGGCGATCAAGAAGCTCAACCCGAAGGTCAACCTTCCCAGCCTCAAGATCCAGGCGTTCCACCGCTCCGACGAGTCGGGTACCACCGACAACTTCACCAAGTACCTCAAGGCCGCCGCCCCCAAGTCGTGGCCGCACGAGCCGGGCAAGGCCTGGGAGGGCAAGGGCGGCCAGTCGGCCGACGGCTCCTCCGGTGTCTCCTCGCAGGTGAAGCAGGTCTCCGGCTCGATCTCGTACTTCGAGCTGTCCTACGCGACCGCCAACAGCATCAAGACCGTCGACCTGGACACCGGCGCCTCCGCCCCGGTCAAGGCCACCGTCGAGAACGCCTCCAAGGCGATCTCCGAGGCCAAGGTCAAGGGCACCGGCAAGGACCTGGCCCTCGACCTGGCGTACGACACCAAGGCGGAGAACGCCTACCCGGTCACCCTCGTCACCTACGAGATCGCCTGTGACAAGGGCAACAAGGCCGGCACCCTCCCCGCCACCAAGTCCTTCCTGAACTACGTGGCCAGCGAGGACGGCCAGACCTCGCTGAAGGAGCTGGGCTACGCCCCGCTGCCGACCGAGATCGCCACCAAGGTCCGCGAAAGCATCAAGAGCCTCTCCTGACCCGAGTTCGGCCGGCTCCGCCGTGGCAACAGCCGCGGCGGAGTCAGCCGCATCGTCCGGTGCACCGCCGCACCTGGAGCCTCACCCATCCGGCTCCGCAGACCGGAGAACCCATGAAAACGGACATAGAACCCACATCTTCATCCGCCGGGTCCCCACCCAAGGTCACGACCCGCTCCACAGGCCGCGCCGGTGACAAGATCTTCCTCGGCCTCTCCCGTGGTTCCGGTATCACCCTGCTGGTGATCATGGCGGCCATCGCGGCCTTCCTCTCGTACCGCGCCGCCATCGCGATCTCCAAGGACGACGCGAACTTCCTCACCGCCTTCGAGTGGAGCACCGGCACCACGCCGATGCGGTTCGGCATCGCCGTCCTCGCCTACGGCACGGTTGTCAGCTCGATCATCGCGATGATCATCGCGGTCCCGATCGCGGTCGGCATCGCGCTGTTCATCTCGCACTACGCCCCGCGCCGGCTGGCCACCCCGGTCGCGTACGTCATCGACCTGCTCGCCGCGGTCCCCAGCATCGTCTACGGCCTGTGGGGCGCGCTCTTCCTGGTCCCCCATCTGACCGGCCTGTACACCTGGCTCGACGAGTACCTGGGCTGGACCGGGATCTTCACGTACCAGGGCGGCGCCGCGCGCTCCCTGTTCACCATCGGCATCCTGCTGGCGATCATGATTCTGCCGATCGTCACCAGCGTGAGCCGCGAGGTGTTCCGACAGGTCCCGAAGATGCACGAAGAAGCCGCGCTGGCGCTCGGCGCCACCCGCTGGGAAGTGGTCCGCATGTCGGTCCTTCCCTTCGGCCGCTCCGGCATCATCAGCGCCTCGATGCTCGGCCTCGGCCGTGCGCTGGGCGAGACCATGGCGGTCGCCACCGTGCTGTCCCCCAGCTACCTGATCGACACCAGCCTGCTGGACCCGGGCGGCGGCACCTTCGCGCAGAACATCGCCAGCCACTTCAAGGAGGCCAACGACAACGGTCGTGACGCGCTGATCGCCTCCGGCCTGGTGCTGTTCGTGATCACCCTGCTGGTGAACGGCGCCGCGCGAATGATCATCGCCCGCCGCAAGGAGTACTCGGGGTCCGCAGCATGAGCAATGTGACGATCAACAAGACCGAGGCCGCCGGCCGCGCGCCTGGTCCGTCCACCCTCCAGCAGGCCCGGCTGCCCCGCTGGGCCCCGTTCGCGCTGGTCGTGGTCTCGGCCGCCGTCGGCGCGGGCATCGGCACCGCCGCCGGGCTCGGCAACTCGCTCCTGTGGGGCCTGATCGCCGCAGTGGTGTTCATCCTCGGCTCGTACGTCCTCGCGGCCGCCGTCGAGGGGCGCCGTCAGGCCAAGGACCGGCTGGCCACCAGCCTGGTCTGGGTCTGCTTCGTGGTCGCCGTCATCCCGCTGATCTCGCTGATCTGGGAGACCGTCGACCGGGGCAGGACCGTTCTCGACGGCTACTTCCTGGGCCACTCCATGGAGGGCGTGCAGACGATCCTGCCCGGCGGTGGCGTCTACCACGCGATCATCGGCACCCTGGAGCAGGTCGGCATCGCCACCCTGATCGCGGCCCCGATCGGCCTGCTGACCGCCGTCTACCTGGTGGAGTACGGGCGCGGCCGGCTCGCGAAGGCCGTGACCTTCTTCGTCGACGTGATGACGGGCATCCCCTCGATCGTCGCCGGTCTGTTCATCCTCAGCTTCTGGATCATCATCCTGGGCTTCGGCTACTCCGGCTTCGCCGGCGCCATGGCCCTGGCCATCCTGATGATGCCGGTCGTCGTCCGCTCGACCGAGGAAATGCTCAAGCTCGTCCCGGACGAGCTGCGCGAGGCGTCCCTCGCGCTCGGCGTCCCCAAGTGGCGCACCATCCTCAAGGTGGTGCTGCCCACCGCGATCGGCGGAATCACCACGGGTGTGATGCTCGCGGTCGCCCGTGTCGCCGGTGAGTCCGCGCCCATCGTGCTGCTGGTCTTCGGCGCCACCGGGATCAACAACAACCCGTTCGAAGGCGCACAGTCGTCGCTGCCCTACTACATCTACGAGCAGTGGCAGCTCGGCAACGAGGCCTCGTTCAACCGAGCCTGGGCAGCGGCACTCGTGCTCATCGCCTTCGTCATGATCCTCAACCTGGTGGCCCGCGGTATCGCCCGCTGGAAGGCCCCGAAGACCGGCCGCTGAGGCCAAGAAGAAGAGAAGTGATTCACATGGCCAAGCGCATCGACGTCAGCGGCCTGACCGCCTACTACGGCAACCACAAGGCCATCGAGGACATCTCGATGACCGTCGAGCCCCGCTCCGTCACCGCCTTCATCGGCCCGTCCGGCTGTGGCAAGTCGACCTTCCTGCGCACCCTCAACCGGATGCACGAGGTCACGCCCGGCGGCCGGGTCGAGGGCAAGGTGATGCTCGACGACGAGAACCTGTACGGCTCCGGCGTCGACCCGGTCTCCGTGCGGCGCACCGTCGGCATGGTCTTCCAGCGCCCCAACCCGTTCCCGACCATGTCGATCTTCGAGAACGTCGCGGCCGGGCTGAAGCTGAACGGCTCGTACAAGAAGAGCGAGCTGGAGAGCGTCGTCGAGAAGTCCCTCCGGGGCGCCAACCTCTGGAACGAGGTCAAGGACCGGCTCAACAAGCCGGGTGCCGGCCTCTCCGGCGGTCAGCAGCAGCGGCTGTGCATCGCGCGCGCCATCGCGGTCGAGCCCGATGTGCTGCTGATGGACGAGCCCTGCTCGGCGCTCGACCCGATCTCGACCCTCGCCATCGAGGACCTGATCGGCGAGCTGAAGGAGCGCTTCACGATCGTCATCGTGACGCACAACATGCAGCAGGCGGCGCGCGTCTCGGACCGTACGGCCTTCTTCAACCTGGCCGGCGTCGGCCAGCCGGGCCGACTCATCGAGATCGACGAGACCGAGCGGATCTTCTCCAACCCCTCGGTCCAGGCGACCGAGGACTACATCTCGGGCCGCTTCGGCTGATCCACAGACCCCCTCGCCGCACGGCGAGGAGGAGACGTCCTGCGGTGCTGCATGGCGGTGCCACCGCAAGACGAAAGGGCCCGCCCCTGGCTCCCGGGGGCGGGCCCGCTGCGTAGTGCCGCGCAGGAGTACGAAAGGCCGGGCGTCCGGCCGGGCCGGGGGTTCCCCGGCCGTCAGCCGAAGGCCAGGTTCACGATCCAGTAGCTGAGCGCGGCGACAGCCGCCGCGGCCGGCATGGTGATGAACCAGCCGAGGATGATGTTCTTCGCAACCCCCCAGCGCACCGCGCTCACCCGCTTCGTCGCCCCCACACCCATGATCGCCGAGGTGATGACGTGCGTGGTCGAGATCGGCGCCTGGAACATGAACGACGCGGTGTACATGACGCCCGCCGCCGTCGTCTCCGCCGCGAATCCCTGCGGCGGGTCCAGCTCGATGATCCGCCGCCCCAGCGTGCGCATGATGCGCCAGCCGCCCGCGTAGGTGCCGAGCGAGAGCATCGCGGCGCAGGCGATCTTCACCCAGACCGGAATCGCGTCGCCCTCGTCCGCGACACCCCCGATGACCAGGGCCATCACCACGACACCCATGGTCTTCTGGGCGTCCTGCAGACCGTGACCGAGCGCCATACCGGCGGCCGAGACGGTCTGCGCTATCCGGAAGCCGCGCTTTGCCTTGTGCGGGTTGGAGTTCCGGAACATCCACATGATGGCCACCATCACGAAGTAGCCCAGCACCAGGCCGACGACGGGCGACAGGAACATCGGGATGACGATCTTCTCCAGCACCCCGTCCCAGTGGACCGTGCTGGAGCCGGCGAGCGCGGCGCCCACCAGACCGCCGAAGAGCGCGTGCGAGGAGGAGGACGGGAGGCCGAAGTACCAGGTCACCATGTTCCAGGTGATCGCTCCGACCAGTCCGGCGAACAAGATCATCATGCCTTGTTTGCCGGTCGGGGTGGCGATCAGGCCCTCACTGACCGTCTTGGCGACCCCGCTGCCCAGAAAGGCACCGGCGAGGTTCATGACCGCGGCCATCGCGAGCGCGGCCCGCGGGGTCAGCGCCCGGGTGGAGACCGAGGTGGCGATGGCGTTGGCCGAGTCGTGGAAGCCGTTGGTGTAGGTGAAAAAGAGCGCGACCGCGATGGTCACAACAAGCGCGAAGGTGTCCATGCCGGGGCTCAGGACTCCTTGACGGCGATGGTCTCGACCGTGTTCGCCACATGCTCGAAGGCGTCGGCGGCCTCCTCCAGCACATCCACGATCTGCTTGAGCTTGAGCACCTCGATCGCGTCGTACTTGCCGTTGAAGAGGTGGGCCAGCAGCTTGCGGTGGATCTGGTCGGCCTGGTTCTCCAGCCGGTTGACCTCGATCCAGTACTCGGTGAGGTTCGTCATGGTGCGCAGATTCGGCATGGCCTCGGCGGTCAGCTCGGCCGCCCGGGCCAGCACCTCGATCTGCTGCTCGACGCCCTTGGGCAGCTCCTCGACCTGGTAGAGAACGACCAGGTCGACGGCCTCCTCCATGAAGTCCATGATGTCGTCGAGGGACGAGGCGAGGGTGTAGATGTCCTCGCGGTCGAACGGCGTGATGAAGGAGACATTCAGCTGATGGAAGATCGCGTGCGTGGCGTCGTCCCCCGCGTGCTCCGCCGCCCTCATTCGCTCGGAGATCTCGGAACGAGCGGAGGAGTCCGCCCCGAGCAGTTCCATCAGGAGCTTCGAGCCCGTGACGATGTTGTCCGCGGAGGCGGCGAACATGTCGTAAAAGCTCGTCTCCCTGGGGGTCAGACGAAAGCGCACTGGGGATCCTCGGGATGCAGCGGATGGGGACTTGTCGATGCTAGGCGCATCTTCCGGCCACGGTAACCGGCGATCCCAGTGTCGCCCATCAGGCAGAGTGCTCCTCACGGGGGCCCGGCTGGGCGGGAAAACCCGGTACTATATACCCTGCGGGGGTATATGGGGACATGAGCGACAACGGGAGGACGCCATGATGACCACGGCAGCCGGCACCACCGCGCCCAGCGAGGGCGACGAGCGGGGCCAGACGTCCGGCCAAGCGTCCGCTACCCACAGCGGCCATGGGTATGCCAAGCAGAAGGACCAGCACCTCAAAAGGCTGCGCCGGATCGAGGGGCAGGTCAGGGGGTTGCAGCGGATGGTCGAGGAGGACGTCTACTGCATCGACATACTCACCCAGGTCTCGGCGAGCACCAAGGCCCTCCAGTCCTTCGCCCTCCAGCTGCTCGAGGAGCATCTGCGGCACTGCGTCGCCAGTGCGGCCGTCGAGAGCGCCGCCGAGGGCGGGGGCGAGGTCGATGCCAAAGTGGCCGAGGCCACAGCGGCCATCGCACGACTGCTGCGGACCTGACCAGCCACGACGCCTCGGCGGATGGCGCGGACATGCCGACGTCCTCGCCGGACGGGGCGCTCGGCGCCCGCCGGCGAGGCGACGACCTCCGCTACCGGGCGTCCGGACCCTCGGTCTCCTGGGCGCCGGTGTCATTCCGGGCGGCCGAATCTGATCGGTCGGCCTCCACCCGTAGCACCTCGTCGATGCGGTCCGGACTGAGCCTGTCCTCGTCCGCGCTCGACGCAGCGATCATCAAATCGCCGTAGAGATCGATCTCGACGAGGGCCACGGGGTCCGGGCCCGACGAGCCGCGACGCGCAACCACGTGTTTCACCTCCTCCTGCGAGCACCTGCGAGCACTTTCGAGCAGCGGCTTCCCAGCGTAGGGATGGGTACACACTGCGCGCATGGCACGGATGGACCATTTCGAAGGGCAAAGCGGGCCCCTCCGCCTACTTCTGAGGTGATCCGACCTTCCCTGTGTAGATATCCCCGGGCTTGGGCAGCTCGATGACGGCCGACGCCCCGAAGTCGTACAGCTCGGTCGTCGAGGCGACCCCCACCGCACGCCGCGCCATGGCGCCCTGCCCCCGGGGCTGTTCCCAGCCGCTCGCCCGGCGGCTCACGGTGAAGCGGTGCCGCACCTCGCGCGGCCGTCCGAACCCGTCGAGATACGCGTCGAAGGCCACCGTGGGCTCATCGAACCCCTTCGCCGCGGCCTCCAGGGGGCCCCGCACCCCCGTCGACGCGACCCGTGCCGCCCGGCCGATGTCGGTGATCCCGCGGTAGTGACGCACCAGGGCACCGTCGAGCCCCTCCTCCCCCACCAGGCGCGCCTTCCGCACCCCGCGCAGCAGCTCGACGGCGGTCAGCGGGTCGGTCGCCCCGCCGGTGACCAGATTGCCGTCCGGGATGCCCGTCGTATCCACGCGCACCCATTTGTCGCTGGGGATGCCCGCGCCGCGGTTGCGCATGAAGAGCGCCCCGGAGGCCAGCAGTTCGGTGATCGGCGCATGTTCGGCGGCCCCCATCGCGTCCCTCGGCAGCAGCAGCCGCAGCCGGCCCAGCCGCTTCTCGAAGTCGTACGCCCCGCTGCCCCGGATGGACACCCGGGTGCCGCCCGCCGCCGTCTCCATGGTCGTACGCACCCGCGAGCTGCCCGATCTGACCAGCACGTCCGCCGCTCGGTGCAAGACCGCGACCGCGGTCTCCTCCTTGGCCGCGCCACCAGGGCGTTCATCGGCGACCGTCTCGGAGGAGCAGCCGCTGACGGCCGCCAGCAGCGCGGCCAGCAGGCCGCCCGCCACGACCCCGGCGACCGCTCTCACCCGTCTCCGTACGCCGAGCCCGCGCTGCTGGAACTCCATCGACCGCCGACCCCCTGGCCACGCTCGCATTGATACTTGTTCGTTTAACGATCAGCCCCGGTGGCTCGTCACGGCCCGATAGCGTGGTCATGTGCTCGACTCAGGCGACATGGGACCCGGACGGAACCACACCACGACCGTGGAGAGGGGTTCCTTCTGCGTCGCCCGCTGCTCGTGCGGCTGGTCCGGCCCCGCCCGTCGCGCCCGCGCCCTGGCGCGCGACGACGCCGCCACGCATACGACGGACCGTCACTCTGCGCCCGGTACGGGCGGCTCGCCGGACTCACACGAGGAGTCCGGCTCGTTCCCCCGCGGGTAACGCCTCTCCCGCGAACGGAACCCCTCCGCCCGCATCCCCCTCTGACCAAGGGACCGGACTGGCCTCGCGCCCGCCCGGCCGACCGGTGGTACGCAGGGCGACAGGGAGGGGACACCGCCATGAACCGGCGGACACTGCTGGCAGCGGGCACGGGACTGGCGGCCACGGGCACCTGGGCCGCCGCCTGCGGCAACGACTCAGGACACCCCACCGGCGAAACCTCCGTCAGCTCCGCCGCGCCGCCGGACGCCCGTTCGGCCACGACCCGCGGCAGGCGCGGCGCCGCCCTCGACGGCAAGCCGAAGTCCGCCGACTGGAGCGCGCTGGGCAAGGATCTCCACGGCGATCTGGTACGCCCCGGCGACGCCGACTACGCCTCCGCCCGCCGGCTCTACAACACCCGCTTCGACCACCTGCGCCCGGCCGCCGTCGCCTACGTCGGGAACACCTCGGACATCACCGCCTGCCTGTCCTTCGCCCGGCGCCACGGCGCACCCGTCTCGATCCGCAACGGCGGCCACAGTTACGCCGGTTGGTCCAGCGGCGACGGCCGCCTGGTGATCGACGTATCGGCGCTGTCGTCGATCCGTACGAGCTCGGGCGAGGCCCGGATCGGCGCTGGCGCCAAGCTCATCGACGTCTACACCTCGCTCGCCGCGCACGGCGTCACCGTCCCCGGCGGCTCCTGCCCCACCGTCGGCATATCGGGGCTCACCCTCGGCGGCGGCCACGGTGTGGTCTCGCGGGCGTACGGGCTGACCGCCGACAGCCTCACCGGCGCGCGCGTCCTCACCGCGGACGGCAAGGCCCTGGACGTCTCCAAGGGCCGCGAGACCGATCTCTTCTGGGCCCTGCGCGGCGCCGGGAACGGCAACTTCGGCGTCGTCACCGAGCTGCGCTTCCGTACCCACAAGACGGGAGACGGCGTCACCGCCTATATGTCATGGCCATGGTCCAAGGCCGCGAAGGTGCTGAGCGCCTGGCAGAAATGGGGCCCCGACCAGCCGGACGAGATCTGGTCGGCCCTGCATCTGTCGGCCGCCCCCGGCCGCACCCCCACCGTCTCCGTGAGCTGCTTCTCCCTCGGCACCTACGGCGCCCTCCAGAACGCCGTCGACCGGCTCGCCGACGGGCCCGGCGGGCCCGGTCCCGCCTCCCGGGTGACGCTGCGCCGCCGTGGCTACCTGGACGCCATGCGGATGTACGCGGGGTGCGGCGACACCTCGACGGCCAAGTGCCATCTGCCCGGCACCACCCCCGGCCGCAGCTCCTCCGGAGTGCTCCAGCGCGAGACCTACGCGGCGCGCTCCGACTTCTACGACCGCTCGCTGAGCCAGGCGGGCGTCCGCGCGATGCTCGGCCAGTTGGAACACTACGAACGGCGCACCGGCGGCGGGGACGCGGTCAGCATCGCGCTCACCGCGCTCGGCGGTGCCGTGAACCGCGTCGCGCCCCAGGCCACCGCGTTCGTCCACCGCCGCTCGCGGTTCCTCGCGCAGTACACCGCGTCCTGGGCGGCGGGCGGCTCGGGCGCCGTACAGACCGCCTGGCTCGACGGGGCGCATACGGCGATGCGGCGGTACGCCTCCGGGGCGGCGTACCAGAACTACACGGACGCGTCCCTCAAGGACTGGCGCTCGGCGTACTACGGCTCGGCCGCGGACCGGCTGAAGAAGCTGAAGAAGCGTTACGACCCGGACCGGCTCTTCGACTTCCCACAGGCCCTGTGAGCCCACGCGGCAGTACATACGGACGGCCCGGCGGATGCCGCCGGGCCGTCGGTGTGCGCTCGTGCACGCCATAAGGCGCTCATGAACGCGGGAGGCTTGTCGGGGCTGAGCGGTTACGGCGAAGTCAAGTGCTGATCCTTCTCGGCGTCCAAGCCCTCGGCCAGGCCGAACCGCGAGGGATCAGCGGCGAACTTCACCACATCCGCTTAGGCCGCCAGGTCCTTGTTGCCGCGCTCGTCGTCCGGCGTCCGCGGCTCGGGGACCTCCGGGAGACCCTCGCCCCCGGCCGGTCCCGCGGCGGCAGCGGACCCGTGAGCCCGTATCAGCCAGCCGGCCCGAGAGCTCGCGATCGCCGTGGTCAGCGGGGTCAGCAGCATCATGGCGAGCGGCGCCAGCAGCAGCGTGACCGCCGTCCCCAGCGCGAACCCGCCGATCACATCCGTCGGGTAGTGGACGCCCATATAGACGCGGCAGAAGCCTTCGAGCAGTGCGAGCGCCATCGCGGCCACGCCGTACGCCCGGCTGGCCATGAACACCCCGACGGCGACCGCCATGGTCAGCGTCGCGTGGTCGCTGACGAACGAGAAGTCGGTCTTGCCCGCGACCAGGACATCGAGCCCCTGATGGTCCCTGAAGGGCCGTGGCCGCTGGACGAAGCCGCGGATCGGGATGTTGGCCACCAGCGCCAGCCCGGCGGCCAGCGGCGCCCACACCAGCCCGGCGACCGCGGACGGCGCGTCCCGCGACCGCCTCCGCACGCTCCACCAGGCGCCGAGGGTCACCAGGACGAGTCCGATGATGATCCCGAACTCGCCCACGAACTCCATGACACGGTCGAACCAGTTTGGGGCGTCCTTCGCGAGTCCGTTGATGTCGTAGAGCAGGCTGACATCGGGGTTCGACCCGTCCAGCGCGAGTCCAGCCATGTGCTGTGGCCCCTTATCTCTTGCCTGTCGCTACGTGCAGCTGCCGACCCCCGTGGTCATCGCGATCGGTGGCCGTCCCGCGATCGATGCGAAGAGTCCGCCGCCGATCCGCGCCGTCCACGCCGATCCACTCCCAGGGAACGCCCTCTTTCGGTCGAGCGTTCCGTTCTCTACCCAACGATCACCGGGACGTTACCGAAGGGTGATCGATCACCGCAGCTCAGGGGGAATGTTTACGCCGACTTCGCCTTTGGCAACGCTTTTGCGCCGTCTTGCGTCACCCGCGTGGCACCGATGTAGTCCGGGCTATCGATCTTGTCGAACCGGATCACAGCACCGGTGTAGGGCGCGTTGATCATGTATCCGCCGCCCACATAGATCCCCACATGGTGGATCGATCTCGGATCGCTGAGGTTGTAGGCGAAGAAGACCAGATCGCCGGGGAGCAGCTCGTTCCGCTTGGGGTGCGGCCCGGCGTTCCACTGGTCGTTGGCGACGCGCGGCAGCTCGATCCCGACCGACTTGTACGCCGCCTTCGTCAGCCCCGAACAGTCGAACCGCCCGCCCTGGTCCGGCGTGCCGTTACCGCCCCACAGATACGGCTTGCCCAGCTGCTTCTGCGCGAAGTAGATCGCCCCGGCCGACTGCTGCGAGGGCCGCACCCGCTGAACCGGCGCCTCGAAGCTCTTGGCCAGGGTGGTGATGGTCTTCACGTAGTTCTGCGTCTCGCGGTACGGCGGCACCCCGCCGTGCTTGATGACGGCATACGCGCCCGCGTTGTACGAGGCCAGCATGTTGTGCGTCGGATTGCCCGGCACATCCTTCACATACTTGGCGAGCGAGCAGTCATAGGCGGCCGCCGAGGGGATCGCGTCCTGCGGATCCCAGATGTCCTTGACGCCGTCCTTATTGCCGTCGACGCCGTGCGAGGCCCAGGTGGCCGGGATGAACTGCGCTATCCCCTTGGCGTTGGCCGGGCTCTGCGCCTTCGCGTTCCAGCCGCTCTCCTGGTACAGCTGCGCGGCCAGCAGCGCGGGGTTGATGGCGGGACAGGTGTTTCCGTACCGCTGGATCAGCGGCTCGTACGAGGCCGGCACCGACCCCTTGGCCAGCCCGACACTGCCGCCACCTCCGCCGGTCAGATCCGCGGCGACCATGTACGTACCCACGACGAGCAGAGCGACGAAGGAAAGGGAGACCCCGAGACCGACACTGACACCCAGCCAGACCTTACGCACCCGGCCATCCTCCCCCATCCGCCCGCGGTGCGAACGCCTTTCCGTACGCACGGCGAAAACCAGCCGCTCCCCAGCCGAAACCTTACGGCGGCGCGCCCCCCGTGCCTCGCCGCTCCGCCCCGGCCCCCTCCCACCGGGCCGTGGAACGCGTAAAGTCCGGCGGGCCCGAGCACTTCACACCCTAGGGACCACGGATGACGCAGCTCGACTGGCAGCGGGCCGCGCCCGCCGATGGCGAGACAGGGGCCGCCCACCTCGAGGTGGCCGCCGGGCCGGACGGCCGGATCCATCTCCGCGAGAGCACGGACCCGGACACCGTCGTCGTCACGACCCAGACCAAGTGGGAAGCGTTCATCAAGGGGGTCAAGGCCGGCGAGTTCGACGACTTCGCCGAGGAGTGAGGGGCCGCGCCCGCGATCGGGGCCCGGGAGCCGCGCGCCCACCCCCTCACCGATCGTTGCCCGGCGCCCACCCGCGTGATACATAGAGTGACCATACGACCCTGCAGCGACACGCCTCGCACGGCCATCAGGGCACCGTGGTCCACAACACGTACGAGATCCGCCAAGAAATGCCGCCAAGTCGACATGCGGAAGCGGATTCGTCAGCGAAGATAGAGGCTGACCCACGCCATGCCGGCTGGGTCCACAACTACCCATAAGGGGCGGTGAGTTCATTATGTTCCTAGCGGCCGAAAAGGGCGACATCAACACCATCATCGGCGGAATCGCCCCAGACTGGGGTCCGTTCGGCAGCCTGGGCAGCGAGGCCCGCGTCATGATCGAGGTCGTGATGGCGGTGGCGCTGCTGCTGTGCTTCGGCATCGCGATCTGGGGCGCCGCCAAGCAGCGGATCGGCGCGACGGCGCTGCGCGACACCTTCAGCGCGGAACAGGGCAAGGGACTGATCGTCGCGGGCCTGACCGGCGTGTTCATCATCGGCTCGCTGGGCACCCTCTTCACGATCGTCTACGGCATGGCCATCTAGCCGCGCCCCCGTCCGCCCCCGGAACCGACCCCGCGCGCGGCGCACTCCCCCGCCCCATCGCCTCCGCCCCCGATCCCCCCTACCGGCCCCACTCCCCGTACCCGAGGCTGCTGCCCGATGCCCGCTCCCCTCGCTGAGGTCGTGTCAGCTTGATGTCCACTCACACCACCACGCGCACAGGCCACTCCGCGCCGCTACCGTCGTACCGGGACGGCGAAAGAGCGACCACGGCTGACGCGGTCGGAACGGCTGGTACGGCTGGCACGAATGGCAGGCTCGGCACGGTTGAAGGGGCGTACGCGCGATGAGTCTCGGCGGCGATGACGGATACGGCGGCGACTACGACAGCCGCGAGGCGAGCCGCGCCCGCGGCGCGTCCTCCGGCGGCCATCTGACCCGCACCCGTCTGCCCGAAGGCGACGGCGACCCATACGGCCCACCCCGCCGCCCCGGCCGCGCCGGCAAACCCAGCCGCAACCTCGTCACCGTGGTCGGCGTCGTCGTCCTCCTCATCGCCGCCATCGCCTTCGCCAACCGCGGCGGCGGCAAGGACAACGACTCCTCCAGCGGCGACACCGGCGGCACCAACGCCGAATCCCACCCCACCGCCCCCACAGGCCGGCGCCCGGTGGACGGCAAGAACCCCACCACGGGCATCGCGTCGGGCTTCCCCAAGACGGAGCAGGGAGCCCAGAGCGCGGCGGCCAATTACGCGGTGGCGCTGGGGTCCGATGGCATGTTTAAGGCCGCCCGCCGCGAGGCGATCGTCAACGCCGTCTATGCCCCGGACGCCGCTGCCACGCGGATCAAACAGCTAGCCAAGGTGTTCTCCGCGGACAAAATCCTTGCCAATGCCGGCCTTGACTCCAACGGCAACCCTCCGAGCGGGATGACGTTCGTCTCTCGTGCGAACCCCGTGGGCACCAAGGTGGAGAACTTCAAGGACGGCGAGGCTCGGATCGCCGTCTGGCACTCACTGCTCTTCGGTCTCGCGGGAGAAGGGTCCAAGAACCCGGTCGCAGAGAGCTGGTACACGGATACTTTCGAACTTAAATGGATCGAGGGTGACTGGAAGGTGACCCAGTACACCCAAAAGGACGGCCCGGCACCTGTAGGCCGCGACCAAGCCGCCTCCTCGGCTGAGGACATGACCAAAGCCGTACAAGGGTTCGGAGGGTTCACGTATGCCCGTTAATCGCCGTCGTGCCCTCTCGATCAGCGCCACCGTCGCCTCCGTCCAAGCTGCCTGTGTGCTGCTGGCAACCCGCGCCGTCGCCGCCCCGTCGCCTACGCCGACTCCCTCCAACACCGATAACGGTTGCAGCGATATTGATGGCCAGCTCAAGGACCTGTGCAAGGGCAATGGCGGCGACGCCCCCGGCTCGGACCCCACCTCGCCCCTCGACCCCGCCGCCTCCCTGGCCCGCGGCTGCGCCGACGCCGCCTCCTGGCTCGTCGGCAAGCTCTCCAAGCTCGTCAAGGAGACGGCGAACGTCGACTTCACCAACGAGGCATTCCTCCGCCAGTACGCCGTCGTCTTCGCCGCCTCGACCGTCCTCACCCTCATCCTCTGGCTCCTCGCCGTCGCCAAGCGCGCCATCCGCGGCGTCCCGCTCGGCGAGGCGCTCTCCGAGGCCATAGGTTTCCTCTGGCTGACGGTCCTGGCCTCCGCCTTCACCCCGCTCATCCTCTATACGGTCGTCACGGCGACCGACGCCGTCACCAACGCCATCGCCTCCGGGACCGGTGCGGACAATGACGCCTTCTTCGGCTCGTTCGCCCAGGCGCTCAAGCAGGACGAGGACATCGGCGGCGGCCCGATCATGCTCATCGTCGTATCGCTCGTGACGATCCTCGCCGCCGGCGTGCTCTGCCTGGAGCTCGTCATCCGCGCCGCGCTCCTCTACGTGGGCGCGCTGCTCGGCACCGCCGTCTACTCGGGCCTCGTCGACAAGAACATGTGGGGGCACGTCCGGCGCTGGGCCGGAATCATGATCGCCGTGATTCTCGTCAAGCCGGTGATCGTGACCGTATTGGCCCTGGCCGGGGCGCTCTCCGCGTCCGGCGACAAGCCCGACGCCTTCTCGGCGGTCGTCTCGGGCCTGTCCATCATCATCCTCGCCATCTTCGCCAGCGCCATGATCTACCGCTTCGTACCCGGCTTCGGCGACGAGATCGTCAAGGCCCGCAGCGCCAGTTCCGACCCGGCCTCCCGTCAGGCCGCCGCCATCATCAGCTCCCCCGCCGCCCTGGTGAAGCAGGGCATCAACACCCACAGCGCGCGCGGCGGCGGTGACGGGGGCGGAGGCGGCGGCGCGGCCCGTCCCGGGCAGGCCAAGCCGGCCAACCCCGTCTCGGGCGGCGTGGCCGCCCACAGCACCCGCTCCGGCGGAGGCGGCGGCGGAGGCGGAGGCGGCGGCGGCGGCGGAGCAGGCAGCGGCTCCACCGGCGCCGCCCCCGCCAGGCCCGCCAGCCCCGCCAGCCGCACCGGCCACCCCGGCGGCTCAGGCGGCGGCGCCCCCCGTACCCCGGGCCGCGATTCCGGCAACACCTCGGGAGGTGACCGGCGGTGACGATCGAGACGCATCCCCACCCCATGGCGCCCCGCCGCACCTATCTCATCGGACGTCCCCGCCCCAGCGCGATCGTCGGCAAGAACCGCGAGACCGGCGAGATCGCGTTGATCATCGCGGGCGCGTTCATCGGCATGATGTGCGGGCTGCTGGTGCCGGTTCTGTCGCTGCGCATCGTCGCCCTCGTCGGTTTCCCCACCCTGGCCCTCGCCGCCGTCTACGTCCCGTACAAGGGCCGCACCTTCTACCGGTGGTTCGAGATCAACCGCTCCTACAAGCGCAGCGTCCGCAGGGGCACCACGGCCTACCGTTCCACCGCCGCCGAGGCCGGCACCCGTATCGACGGCCGTGAGGTCGAGGTCGGCCCGCCTCCGGGCATCGGCCGGATCAACTGGCTGGCGGCGCCCTTCGGCCCCGACGAGATCGCCGTGCTGCTGCACGCCGATCGCCGCACCGTCACCGCCGCGATCGAGATCGAGGGTCCCGGCGTCGGGCTGCGGGACAGCGAGGACCAGGAGACGCTGGTCGACCGGTTCGGCACCCTGCTCAAGCATGTGGCCAACGGCGATGGCTTTGTGACGCGCCTGCAGATGCTGGCCCGCACCCTCCCCGCCGACCCCGACGCGCACGCGAAGGACGTCGAGCGCCGCGGCGACCATGGCGCCCCCGCCTGGCTCAAGGACTCCTACGACCAGCTACAGTCCATGGTCTCGACCTCCTCCGAGCAGCACCGCGCCTATCTCGTCGCCTGTATGCACTACACCCGCGATCTGGCCGCCGAGGCCCAGGCCATCGCGCGTGCCGCCCGCCACAACGGCGCCGGGCGCCGGCTCGACAAGGACGCGGGCCTCGCCGTGGTCATGGCGCGCGAGCTGACCGACATCTGCGCCCGGCTCGCCGAGGCCGACATCCGGGTGCGCCAGCCGCTGGGGCAGGGGCGGCTGTCGTCGCTCATCCACTCCATGTACGACCCGGACCACCCGATCGACCACATCCAGGCGATGACCAAGCGGAACGCCTGGCCCGCCGAGCTGGACGCGATGGAGCCCACCTACCTCCAGGCCAAGACGCGGGAGTCGAGCACCCGCGAGCCCTGGTGCCATGCCACCGCATGGGTGAAGGAGTGGCCCATGACGCCCGTGGGGGTCAACTTCCTGGCCCCGCTGCTCGTCCACACCCCCGATGTCATCCGTACGGTCGCGGTCTGTATGGACCTGGAGCCCACCGAGGTCGCCATCGAGCGGATGCTGACCGAGAAGACCAACGACGAGGCCGAGGCCAGCCGCGCGGCGAAGATGAACCGCACTGTCGACCCGCGTGACATCGCCGCCCATGGCCGTCTCGACCAGCGCGGCGAGGACCTCGCCAGCGGCGCCGCGGGCGTCAACCTGGTCGGCTACATCACCGTCTCGTCCCGGTCGCCGGAGACGCTCGCGCGTGACAAGCGGACGATCCGGGCCTCGGCGGGGAAGAGCTATCTGAAGCTGGAGTGGTGCGACCGCGAACACCACCGGGCCTTTGTGAACACGCTGCCGTTCGCGACCGGCATCCGCCGATAGAGCCAACAGAGACGACTGGGACGATAAGGACGATAGGGGCTCCGCCGTGGCCGATCCGATGAGCGCCGTCACCGAAGCGTTCACCAGCTTTCTGTTCGGAAAGGTGGAGACGACGCGGCTGCCGGTGCGTACGTCCACGGGCCAGGCACAGGCCGTCTATCTGCCCACCGCGGCGCCCGGTCTCGGCGACTCGGGTGTGATCATCGGGCGCGAGGTCTACTCCGGCAAGGGCTATATCTACGACCCCTTCCAGCTGTACGGACAGCAGTTGCCCGCCCCGCACTGGCTGGTGCTCGGCGAGTCCGGGAACGGCAAGTCGGCGCTGGAGAAGACGTACGTCCTGCGCCAGCTACGCTTCCGTGACCGCCAGGTGGTGGTGCTGGACGCCCAGGGCGAGGACGGGGTGGGCGAGTGGAACCTCATCGCCCAGGAGCTGGGTATAACGCCCATCCGGCTCGACCCGATGGCGGCCCTGGACGGCGGTATCCGGCTCAACCCCCTGGACCCGTCGATCACCACGACCGGTCAGCTGGCCCTGCTCCGTACGATCATCGAGGTCGCGATGGGGCACGGCCTCGACGAGCGTTCCGGGTTCGCACTGAAGGTCGCGCACGCGTACGTCAACGAGACCATCGTCGACCGTCAGCCGGTGCTGACCGACATCGTGGAGCAGTTGCGCCATCCCGAGGCGGAGTCGGCCGAGGCGATGAACGTCGACATAGACGATGTACGGGCCTGGGGCCTGGATGTCGCCCTGGTGCTGGACCGGCTGGTCGACGGCGATCTACGCGGCATGTTCGACGGCCCGACCACGGCCGGCATCGACCTCGACGCGCCCCTTATCGTCTTCGACCTCTCCCATATAGACCGCAACTCGATCGCGATGCCCATCCTCATGGCCATCGTGGGCGTGTGGCTGGAGCACACCTGGATCCGGCCCGACCGTAAGAAGCGCATCTTCCTGGTCGAGGAGGCGTGGCACATCATCAACTCGCCCTTCGTCGCCCAGCTTTTCCAGCGGCTGCTGAAGTTCGGGCGCCGGCTCGGCCTGTCCTTCGTCGCCGTCGTCCACCATCTCTCCGATGTGGTCGACGGCGCGGCGGCGCGGGAGGCGGCCGCGATCCTCAAGATGGCGTCGACGCGGACCATCTACGCCCAGAAGGCGGACGAGGCGCGTGCCACCGGGCGGGTGCTGGGGCTGCCGCGCTGGGCGGTGGAGATCATTCCGACGCTCTCCCCCGGCATCGCGGTCTGGGACGTCAACGGCAATGTGCAGGTCGTCAAGCACCTGATCACCGAGGCCGAGCGCCCCCTCGTCTACACCGACCGGGCGATGACGGAGGAGTCGCTGACCGTGCAGCTGGCCGTCGAGGCGGAGGGCGAGGAGCGGGCCGCCGCGGCGGTCGAGGCGATGGAGGCGGAGTCCTACGGCGGCCCGTCGTACGGATCCACGGTGGCGTGAGATGGCACCGGGTCAAAACCGCGGCGGTCCCGCGGAGCACGGGAGTTCCCCATCCCCGGAGCACGGCATTCCGGACGGGCTGCTGGTCGGCGTCATCGCATTTCTGCTGGGGCTGACGGGGCTGGTGTGGTCGGCCACCGGACTGGCCGGGCTGTTCTCCCACGGCGCGTGGCCGGACGGCGTGGCCTTCCTGCGCACGCCCCTTGCACTGCGCCATCTGGTGGAGCAGCCGCATGACCTCCCGGCGGCATGGCCCGACACCCCGAAAGAGCAGCTGTCGGGGTACGGGTTGTTCTGGGGGCTGTTCATCAGCCAGCTGATGGTGCTCATCGTGCTGGCGATCTTCACGGTCGGCACGGTGACCCGCTACCGTGCGGTCCGCGCGAGGCGCCGCGCCGCCCACGCGGAGGCCGCCGAGGCGAAGTGGCAAGGCGCCGTGTCAGGCCCGGCCGCCACTACGGACCCGGAGCCCGGCACCGGAACCGAGAGAACCCCCCAGGGCGGACGGCCGGGCGCGGCCACGGCGTACGAAGGCCCCGCGCACCCTGTCACGGCCTCAGGAGCCGCCTCCGGGCCCCTGAGCGGCCCTCCGGCTCCCCCGGCGCCGCAGGCCGTCTCCGGCCCTGTGAGACCCAACGGCGCGGCAGCCTCGCCCCCATGGCCCGAGGTCACGGCTCCCGGCGGGCCCATCGAGCCCGCCCCACCCGCCGCGGCCGATGTCATGCCGACCGGCGAAGCCGCCACCCTTGCGGGTGGTCACCGCCCCGAGCCCGGCACCATCGCCTCCGGCGCCGCCGGACCGGCCGGCCTCCCGCTCGCCGGATACGACGCGACCGCCGCCCCCGAGCCCCATCCCCCCGTCGCCGGGCAGCGGGCAGGCGCGCCGGGCACTCCCACGGCCGACGCGGAAACCACCGGACACACCCCGCAGCCCATGCAGCCGCTGCCCACGCCCCGCACCGGCGTCCCCATGGCCGCCGCCGCGTTCCCCGACGGCGACCCGGCCCGCTCCCGTATCCTCTTCGGCGCCCAGCGCGGCGGGTCCGCCGCCCACGCCGTCCTGGAGGCCGCGGGCCCGGTCCTTGTCGTCACCAGCGACCCCGGTCTGTGGGAGACGACCAAGGACGCCCGCGCCAAGTTCGGCCCCAGCCACGTCTTCGACCCCTCCCACCTCCTCGACACCCCCGCCCGGCTGCGCTGGAACCCGGCGGCGGACTGCGGCTCCCGCGATACCGCGGCCGCCCGCGCCACGGCGCTCCTGGCCCCCGTACGCCCCGCGCACGCCATGGACAAGCCCATGGCGGAGGCCGCGGAGACCATGCTGCGCTGCTGGTTGCACGCCGCCGCCGTGGACGGCCGCCCGTTCCGCCATGTGCACCGCTGGGCGCAGGGCAGTTCGGCGCACGAGCCCGTACGGATCCTCAGAACGCACCCCAAGGCGGCGGGCGGCGCCGCCGGCGAGCTGGAGGCCACGCTCACCGCTCACCCCGAACGCCGCGATATGGCACAGGAGCTGACGGCCCGAGCCCTCGGCGCGCTCTCCTCGATCCACATCCGGGACGCCTGCAATCCGGGACGCGCCGATGACCTCGCGCTGGAGTCATTCATCGGCGAAGGGGGAACGCTGTATGTGATGGGTGAATCCATTGAGGATCCCCGGACCCAGCCGGGTGCGATGCCCTTGTTGACCGCACTCGCCTCGCACGTGGTCGAGCACGGCCGCCGCATGGCCGAACGGTCATCCCTCGGTCGGCTCGACCCACCACTCACCCTCGTCCTGGACGACATCGCCGCCGTGGCGCCGCTCCCGGCGCTCCCCGATCTGCTCGCCCAGGGCGCGGCACAGGGTCTGCCGACGCTGGCGCTGATGCGCTCCCGGGAACAGGCGCGGGCGCGCTGGCCGCACCGTACCCTGGCCGGCCACGAGCTGGGCTGACGGGGAGCGCCGGGATAGCCAGAGGGGGGTAGCGCTCGTTCCACCACCGAACGGCCTGTCAAGCCCGGTGTGCGGGCGCGCGCCATTCCGGACGCGACTGCGGCACCCCCATAACGCAAAAAAGCCTCGGTCCCGAGCACTGAGTGCTCGGGACCGAGGCTAATAATTGTTCGGCGGCGTCCTACTCTCCCACAGGGTCCCCCCTGCAGTACCATCGGCGCTGAAAGGCTTAGCTTCCGGGTTCGAAATGTAACCGGGC
>NZ_JBEXHC010000025.1:114006-114324 GCF_040607655.1 Streptomyces sp. NPDC005266 | reverse complement strand
ACCTCGCCACGAGCCTGAACAACCTCTCCATCCGGCTGGGAGAGCTGGGGCGGCATGAGGACGCACTGACCGCCATCGAGGAAGCCGTCACCGTCTACCGCCAGCTGGCCGCGGCGCGTCCCGACGCCTTCCTGCCCGACCTCGCCATGAGCCTGAACAACCTCTCCGGCCGGCTGGGAGAGCTGGGGCGGCATGAGGATGCACTGACCGCCATCGAGGAAGCCGTCACCGTCCGCCGGGAACTGGCCGCGGCGCGTCCCGACGCCTTCCTGCCCGACCTCGCCACGAGCCTGAACAACCTCTCCATCCATCTGGGAG
>NZ_JBEXHC010000025.1:22726-113908 GCF_040607655.1 Streptomyces sp. NPDC005266 | reverse complement strand
AGAGCTGGGGCGGCGTGAGGACGCACTGAACGCCATCGAGGAAGCCGTCACCGTCTACCGCCGACTGGCCGCGGCGCGTCCCGACGCCTTCCTGCCCGACCTCGCCACGAGCCTGAACAACCTCTCCGTCGATCTGGGAGAGCTGGGGCGGCGTGAGGACGCACTGAACGCCATCGAGGAAGCCGTCACCGTCTACCGCCGACTGGCCGCGGCGCGTCCCGACGCCTTCCTGCCCAACCTCGCCACGAGCCTGAACAACCTCTCCATCCGGCTGGGAGAGCTGGGGCGGCATGAGGACGCACTGACCGCCATCGAGGAAGCCGTCACCGTCTACCGCCAGCTGGCCGCGGCGCGTCCCGACGCCTTCCTGCCCAACCTCGCCACGAGCCTGAACAACCTCTCCATCCGGCTGGGAGAGCTGGGGCGGCGTGAGGACGCACTGAACGCCATCGAGGAAGCCGTCACCGTCCGCCGGGAACTGGCCGCGGCGCGTCCCGACGCCTTCCTGCCCGACCTCGCCACGAGCCTGAACAACCTCTCCATCCGGCTGGGAGAGCTGGGGCGGCGTGAGGACGCACTGACCGCCATCGAGGAAGCCGTCACCGTCCGCCGGGAACTGGCCGCGGCGCGTCCCGACGCCTTCCTGCCCGACCTCGCCACGAGCCTGAACAACCTCTCCATCCATCTGGGAGAGCTGGGGCGGCGTGAGGACGCACTGAACGCCATCGAGGAAGCCGTCACCGTCCGCCGGGAACTGGCCGCGGCGCGTCCCGCTGTACATCAGGCGGCCCTCGAACAGTCCCTGCGAGTTCTGTCCTGGCTGCAGGACGGCAAACAGTAAGCACTCCAGCATCCCGGGACAGCCAGCCGCGCTCTCCGAGTCGCTCAGCCAATGCCCCATCGCCCGGTGGCAGTCACGCGCGCCAGGTAGGCCTCTACGGGACGGCCCCGGTCCACAAGGCCGGGGCCGTCGTCGAGGCCCTCACCCTCGACAAAGACGCCCCGCCCAAGTGCCCCGGCAGACTTACTGCGGGCCGGCTCCGCACCCTCTGACCAGCCGATCCGCCCGCCGTAGTTCCCTCTGGGGGACGCATGGGGTAATCGGTGATCTGGAAACTCCTGATACAGCGAGCACCGCATTAGGAGTTCGATTCGAGCCCGCTCCGGCTGCTGTCGGCGACTGGTGCGACGGCCGGACAGAGGCGCTGGAGTACACCTCCGTCCGGTGTCGTTGATGTCAGCCGTGGATGTCAGCAGCTTTCTGATCAGCACGACGCACCGGGTGGGTATTTCACTAGCTGTTCGTCAGCAGCGTTCCACACCCACACCTCCGACTCTCTCCACAGGCGAGGCAGCTCCTCCACCGGCTCGGTGAACGGATCCCCGTCCGGGCCAGGAGATCGCTCCCCGTTCAAGCCGTTGCGCCACTCGGTGACGACCGGCGCAGGCCGCCACGAGGCGTCGCCCACCAAGATCGCGCGCGGCGCGCCGATTCGTCGACCCTCCTCCGATGACGGCAGGCGCCACTCTCGCTCGTGTATCCACGCCGACCCGTTGCCCGTACGCACAGCCCAGTGCTCCAGCCCAGCCTTCCTGAACTCGGCGTAGACGGCCTCCGGCACATACGCCACGGCTCCGCCGCAGAGCTTGAGCAGGGTGGCACGGCTGGTGACGATGCCCCAGGGAGAAAAGCGGCCTGTCTGAATGAGGTGCCCGAGATGGTCGGGCGGGCTCTCCGAGAAGCACACGCACGCCTTCGTGGCACCGAAGGGGGCGAAGACCCGAATGCACTCCTCGTGCAGAATTCGCTCCAGTCGCTGCTGCCCTGTCATCTGCCTTATCTCCTCAGGCACACTTGAGGGCCTGTCTCCGTTGCGGCCGGTGAAGTGATACAGATCGTCGCTGGGGGCCGACCAGCCCCAGTTCCCACTCCGGCAAAGCCCCCCCCTTGGGCCATTCCTGCGGTACGGCTGGGCTGTCAGGTGAGAAAGCTCCTCACTGAACTTCCGAGGACGATACGGAACCGGGCTGCGACTGGGCCGGCAGCGCCGGGATGGGCGGATAGGGCGCGGTCTGTTCGGCGAGTTTGCGGTAACCGGTCGCGGTCAGGGCGCGCCAGGCACGGAAGAAGCCATAGGCGGTCACGAGGCCGAACGCAGTTGTAGCGCAGAGAGTGAGCAGGCGGTGATCGAAGGAGTAGCGCAGCATGGCCAAGTCTGCGGTTAGCGTCAGGGCTAGGCAGTTGAAGAGCCAGCCGCGGCAGATGCGCATGCGGGAGCGTGCGTAGTCGGCTCGGGCGGCCAGGACCGGGAAGTCAGCCAACCGTAGACGTGCTGCAGCATAGGCCCTGTTGGTGGGGAAGAAGCGGGTGCGCAGGCGGCGGCGGTACGGGGTCAGGACGGTGTCCGCAGCTCGATCGAGGAGGATGCCGAGGGCGTAAGCCGCGGCAAGCGCTACGCCGGTCGCCGCGGACGCGCCCGCTACGGGGGCAACTTTGGCTGTTGACGCAGGTCCGATGAGGGCAATCAACAGGAGAAAGAACTGCTGCGGTGAGGGCCCCGATGCCGATCACGAGGACCTCAACGAACATCGCAGTGGCTGCGGCCAGAGCGGGGGATTCCGGCTGCGTTGAGTTCGTCATAGGGCGACCCCCCAAACCTGTGCCATGTCGGTCAGCATGTTGTCCGGGAGCTCGCTAGCATCCCAGGCGCTGCGAAGGCGGAAACGAGCGTTGTTGGCCAGCCGTTCAAAAATGATCAAGCTCTCTGGCTGGCTGGCCAGCAGGTAGCGACCGTGCTTGAGGAAGTGAGCGCTGTTTGGGCCGTAGTCGGTGTAGGCCCGTTGGATCCTCTCGCGGAAGCGATCGGCGAACTGGGTCAGCTGCTCTGCGTAGGCGTCGGCGTCGGCGATGGTCCGCGACAGGACGTCGATGACGCTGTGAGACAGGTCTTCGCTGTATGGATGATCGGTAAAGGTGCGGTAGACCTGCTCGGCGACGTCGAGGAGCTGGTTACTGCGCACGAGTTCGGGGTGCTGCGCCATGGCTTCTACCCCCCGTTCAACCTCCAGGTCGAACAGTTCGACCAGAGCGATCAGACGGTACAGGGAACGACTGACATCGGCTGGAGGTGCGACACCGGTCTTGTAGAGGAGCTTGTGGGACATACGTGACCACAGATCAACCGCTTCGGTACGCAGTTGGATCTCACACTCGTATGGCGTGCCGTCGGGATCCGCCTTGTTGCCGACCATTACGGCCTGAAGGTGGAGGCGTGGATAGCGCAGGCGGTCCTCGTGGCCGGGTGTGTGGCGGTCGTCCTGTACCTCGACGACGTCGAGACAATGTTTGATCTCGTCCAGTGCAGGGTCGAGGAGACCCCTGTGGGGCACGACGACACGCACACCAGCCTTGTCGGTGATCTGCCTCCAGGGGTCGGTGTAGTTCTTGCGGTACACCTTCGTCTGGAAGCTGCTGACCTCCTTAGCTCGGGCAGTCACCTGACAGGTGACCCGCCGACGAGCAAGGTGCTCTTCAAGGTGGGTCTTCGTCGTATCGAGTGCCTCTATGATGCGCGGCCGCTCCAGCTGGTAGCACTGGAAGGCCTCGTGAACACTCAGAGGCATGAGGACTCCGGCGGATGGGTCAGGGGGCTGCTGGCGCCGACGACCATGTCTATGCCGATGGACGCTGGTCGAGCACGGGTGTCTGCGCCGCCTGGGCCGGCACGGCGAGGACTTTTTCGAGCCCCGGAATCACCTCAGCCTGAGAAAACAGGTCTTCCGGCCGGTTGGCAGGTTTGGGGCGACGGCCCGCCGCAGCTCCGCTGCTGGCTTTGTTGAGGGTGGCGGTGACGGTGACCGTGGTTCGGCCGTCCCCAAGGTCCTCCACGGCCACTGTGCCGTCCTGCACGGCTTCCAGCGGTGCGACCAGGAAGGCCCCGTTGGACAGGTCTACCCGCACCTTCTCCATCCTGTTGGCGATGAGATCGGTGTGCTTATCGAAGGCGCGGATCGGCACGTCGTTGTCCGCCAGGAACGCGGCGAAGTCGTCTCGGTGCGCTTCCTGCAGATGCGTTTGGATGAAGGCAGTGGGGTCCAGCGTCGGAGCAGCGCTTTGGAGCTCGACCATGACGGCCATGACGTAGTCAACGCGCACATCGGCGCTGGTGAAGCGACTGTTGACCCAGTCCATGGCCGTGTCATGGAAGCGGCGGGTAAGTTCCCTGGGATCGTTCTGGTGCCGGCAGCCCAGGAACTTTTCAAGGAAGAAGCGAGCGACGTCCTTGCCCGATGTCTGGGGGTCGGCGGCCCATCCCTGAAGCCTTGGCCCGGTGGCCCCCTCTTCGGAGAAAAGGGCCACCTTGTACACCTTCGACTTCTCGGTGAACAAGAGGTTGGCGAAATATTGCATGTCGAAGGTCCGCAGTCCATCGGCGAGGATCTCGTTCGCCTGCATGCCGGTCTCCTGCTCCAACTTGACCATCAGGAGGGCAGGCTGACCGTCCAGGCGGGCAGCGGCGACCAGGAGAAGGCCCGCTGGACTCTTCCCCGTCTGGCTGTCACGCAGCGCGTGAGCCAGCGCTCCGGAGACCTGCACGAGATCCTGTTCACCACTCAGGAAGGCCCGAACGGCGTCCGGCAGGGGGGACTTCAGTTCCGGGTCCTCCACCACCTCGCGCCCCAGGCGGTCGAGGACGTCACGGAGCTTCGACTGCAGAGCCGTACGCACGTCATCGTCGAGTCGGCAAACCGTCTCGCTGAGCTTGAGTGGAAGGGGATCCTCGTCTTTGGCTCGCTGAGGTACCTCGTGCACGATGGCCTGGTCAACGACAAGGTCTCCGAAATCAGTCCGCACTTCCCACCCACGCATCCCCGCCCGCACCCCAGGGACGGACGTCCTGTCGACAGGCGCAGCTCGGGACGCTGAGGGGCCCTGTCCGGCGTACACCTGTGCTGCATTGCTTCGCGCGATTCATGACAGAACCCGCCCATTGTCTTGTCCGTGTCACATGCCGTAAACCGTGTCGCACATCGTAACGGGGCAGATAGCAGATGAGGGCGGCTATCAAGTCGGTGGCTGAACTGCAACGGTCGTCTTGCGCGGGCGAGGACACCACAGGCTCGGTGGCGTCCGGCGACACCCATCTGCACCACGGGAGCGCTGCCCGCACCGAGCAGTGCCGGGGAGGTGGGGGCCTGGGCGCTGGCAAGGCCTCACGAGCGGGTCAGCAATGGACTGCGGGGCGAGCACACAACGGTTGGGCCGACCCCGAAGACGCTGCGTGATCGAAAGGATGAAGCCCGATTTTGTAGCCAAGTGGCGTGCGGCCATCCTCCGGCCAGGAGGCCGCCAGCTGGCCCCTCGCTGTTCTAGGAACGCCACGTCACAGGCCTAGCCTCAATACCGGTAACTTAGGGCTTTGATGTCCGCTTGACCCGTTTGGGTTTCGTGGCACGAATGATGGTGACGGCCGGAACACGTGGGCGGTCTGCGACTTGGTGGGCAGCGCGTTTGAGGGGCCAGCTGGAGACTTTGCGTTTGATGACGCGGGGGTTGGCCCGGCGGCGGCGCCGTGGCAGGAGGCGTTCGAGGAGCTCAGCGTGGGTGGCTTTGACCGCGCGGGCGAGTCGGCCGGGGGGGAAAATGCCGCCTGGTCGGTGACCTGGCGGCGCACGACGCGCAGTGAGCGGGTGAAGGAGATCCGGTCGGGGTCCTGGTCGGCTTGTCGTGCGGCCTGGTGCATCAGGTGCTGGATGGCGTGGTGGACGAGCAGGAATCCGTAAAATTCCTGCTCGGCCCCGTCAGGGTGCTGCGAACGCAGTACCAGGTGCGACCCGCCGAGGTGGGTCTTGATTTCGTCGAGGGTGGACTCGAACTCCCATCGCTGGGCGTAGAGGGCGGCCAATTCCGCGGCCGGGGCCTTGTCCGGGTCGAGGATCGTGGTGATGAGCCGGTAGACGCCCTCATGGCCGGCGATGGTGTATTCCACCGCGCGTACCGGCACCCCACGACGGGTGTGGTGGATGTCGCTCCGATCGAAGATCTCGGTGAGATACGAGCCGTCCGACAACTGCTCGACCACCGGCAGCACGAGGTCTTTGCGGACTCGCCACAGCAGGTCCGCCCCCGTGGCCGCGGCTGTGCGCCACAGGTCCACGCCGTAGAAGCCACGGTCGGCCAGCAGCAGCATCCCCGGCCGCAGGGACACCAGGACCGCCCGGGCCAGAGCCTGCTCTCCGGTGCGCAGAGCTCCGATCGCAGCATCGAAGACGGCGTGTGTCCCGCACTCCACCAGGCCGACCATACGCAACTGCGGGTAGCCGACGTCCTGTTCACCGCGTCCGGAGCGGGGCGGACGGCCGAACGCCTCCACGTTCGCCTTCGTGTCCGGCAGGTCAAATGTGGTGCCGTCGATCGCGGTCAGCCGCCAGTCGCGGTAGAAGGCGCCCTGAGTCTCCGGTGTGGCAACCGGACGGCACACCCGCGCGAACAACTGCCGCAACGGCGCCACCCCCAGCCGGGACCTGGCTTTCCAGATCGCCGCCGTACTCGGCACCACCCACGATGTACGCCAACGCCGCGCACCCTGCAAACCCCGTGGTCAGCAGCCGGGCGACCTCCTCATAGCTCTGCCCGGAGAACAGGCACATCGCCAACACGAAGTAGATCACCAGCCGGGCCGGCAACAGCCGGTTCCGCTGCTGCACCCGACCCGTCTCCGCCAACACCTCGTCCACAAGCGACTGAGGAAACGCCTGTGTCAGCACCCCGACCGCGACCCGGTCCGACAACCGCTCACCAGATGACTTCAGCTGACCCGCTCTTGCCACGCCAACAACAACGACCGGAATGCCCCTAAGTTACCGGTATTGAGGCTAGGCACGTTCGAGCGGTGGGCGGTCTTGAAAACCGTCGTGGCAGCGATGTCACCGTGGGTTCAAATCACACACCCACCGCACGTGAACGGCCCCTGACCAGGAAGATTGGTCGGGGCCGTTCTCATGCGGGCTGTCCGCTAGTCACCGCGATTCCCCGTCGTTTCCCGAGCGATCGGGCACGGCAGGGGCACGGTCAGAGGTTGTCCTTGAGCCACTTGCTGCCTCGGTCGTTGAACCCGGCCCAGGCACCCTCACCGGTCAGTACGACTACGAGGAGTTCGTCGTTGGAGTCGATGTGGCCCTTCAGGGTGTCTCGCACCTCGGCCGCGGTCTTGGTCGTCTTGACGATCCAGGTGGAGTCGAGGTGGTGCCACCACGTGCCCAGCCCCTTGATCGCCTCGAAGAGCGAGTCATAGTCCTGGCCAGGGCTGTTCAGGTCATAGCCGATGAGCACAGATTTCGCGGGCATGAATACCTCATTTCCGAGGTCGAATCATCTGCCGCGAAGACTTGGACAACCATGTCAGTCGTTGTAAGGTCCCAAGGCGCGCCAACGCAAAAGGCCCCATGCCGATGACTCGACCTCAAGTCGAGCCCCGGGTGGGGCCTGCTTGTTTTCGGTCAGGGCAAGTACAGCACCCCTGACGCCCCGACAGCAAGCCTAACCACCACAAGTTGTGCTACCGGCGGGTACCCACCACTACATCTGGTGCTTGAAGCTGACGGGCGATCAAGCCGCGAACTCTAGCGGACGGTACTGACAAAGGTCGGTGGAGCGGGTTTGGGCGGTGGCCTGCCCGACCCCAACTCGAACAAGACACCGGCCAAAGCCGCTCCGGCCGGCCGCTCGTTCGGCCCACCCGAGCGGAGGGTTCGGTTCAACCAGTCCTGCGGTGTGAGTGCCAGGCGGTGGCGGCAGTCGCGAGGCGCAGGGTCCACGGGTCGGGGTCGGCGGTGCTGATCTCGGACCAGACGTTGGCGTTGGCGGCGGCGAAGGCGGTGATGCCCTCAGCGGGGGCGATGTGCCAGGCGGGGATCTCGGCGGCCCAGCGTTCGGCGGATGCGGGGGCATGACCGGCGGCGATGAGCCAGGTGACCCAGTAGCCGGCGTCGAGCCAGGCCGCTCCACGGGTCGCCCAGCCCCAGTCGACCAGGCGGGCCCGATCGCCCTGGGAGGCGCGGTCGTCGACGAGGACGTTGGCGTTGTTCAGGTCGGTGTGGAGGAGGTGGGTCCCGGCGAAGAAGCGGAGGTCGTCGGGGTGGGCGGCGTAGTGCTCCAGGCGCTGCTCGGCGTGGCGTAGCTCGATGACGGGGCAGGGGGTCTCACCGAGGCGGCGCAGGAGGGCGGCGACTTCGGAGAGGTCGGGGGAGTCGGGGGCGTAGTCGGCGTGATGGCCGCCGAGGGCTTCGAAGCCGAGGAGGTCCCAACCGGCGGTCTCGACGCGCCAGCGGAGGGCGGGGGCCAGGCTGGTGAGGAAGGGAGCGATGGCGGCCTCCCGGCGCTGGGTCCAGGCGCGGGGGTGGTCGGTGCGTAGGCCCTTGACGTGCCAGGTGCCCGTGGCGGAGGTGACGCGGGCCGCGATCTCGCTGTTAAAGCCTTCGGCGGTCTCTTCGACTGTGAGGAGGGGGCCGGTGTGCTCTTCGACGGCGGCGCGGGCAGCGGGCGGCAGTCGGTCGAGACCGATGCGGATGGTCGCCATGAGGCTTCACTCTTCCACGGAGGCGGGTGCAGGTGGGGGTGTGCAGTGGTGCGGGGGCTTCGGACGGAAGAACGTCCCGAAGCCCCCGCGGTTCTGTGCGGCCGGTTGTCTACCGGTACGGGTTGTCGTCGTTGCAGCCCGGGACGGCGCCTTCGGTCAGCACCTCCAGGTCGTCCAGGAGGATCACCCCCTCGGGCTCCTCCGGGGCGGGCGGTCGGTGGCTGATCTCCACCATGACAGCGGTCATGACGCTTCCTCGCTTCCGTGTTGGCAGTAGGTGTTCAGTGGTGCCTTCGCCTCCTGGTACGCCTTGGCGAGCGGTCGGCAGACCCGGCAGGTGCCGGAGAGCTGACAGCCGCCGCAGCCACCGGTGCGAAGCATCTGGGCATCGGCGATGCCGGGCAGACGGAGGAGTCCGTCCAGGCCCTCGGTCATGAGGTCGATGGGGTTCTCGCGGCCGATCTTGCACATGGTCGCCAGGCCGTGCGGGTCGACGTGGAAGAAGGTATGGCCTGCGGGGCAGCCCTTGAAGACACTGGTCTTGTCCAGGAAGCCGGGGGCCTGCGCGGCCAACGGTTCGGGCGTGCCGGTGTACGTGGGGGAGATCGTGCCGTACTCCTGGCGGCCCGCACCGTACCGCTCAGCGAGGGCGCGCATGGCGTCCAGCTCGTGGGCGTTGTGCCGGGTGATGATCAGCGCCAGTTCCAGCGCGATGCCGGCCTCGCGTGCCGCGACGAGCCCCTTCTCGACCAGCTTGAACGCTCCCGGCTTGCGGGTGAGCGAGTCGAAGCTGTCCGGGGTCGCCCCGTAGAGGGAGACGGTCACCTTGTGCGGCGGCAGGTCGCCCAGGAGGTCGATGATCTCGGGGCGGTGGAGCCGGGAGCCGTTGGTCAGGATCTCGATCAGCATCCCGGAGCGGTGAGCGAGCGTGTACGCGTCCACGAAGTCCCGGTCGATCAGCGGCTCGCCGCCGGTGAATTGGAGCCACAGCACCCCGGCATTCCGCAGCAGGTGCAGGAGCCGGACCTTGTCCGGCCAGGGCAGCCCCTCGGACTTCCGCTCCGCGAGGTAGCAGTGCTCGCAGTTGAAGTTGCAGCCCTTGTTGATCTCGTACGTGGCCCGGCCGTAACCGAGACCGGTCTCGGAGCGAACGAGAACGGCGTCCCGCATCACCGCATCCGCCAGATCCACACCCCAAGCCGTGCGGGCGTGGTCGAGGAGCCAGGTCGGCAGAGGGCTGCTGCTCTCGGCGGTCGAGGCCAGCTCTTCGTACAGCGTCCGGGGGATGCGCATGCCGCCCTTGGAGCCGGGGCGGGCGATCAGGAACGTTCCGTTGTACGGGCTCGCGATCAGCTGGTGCACGGGACCTCCTCCGGGGTGTCTTCCCAGGTGTGCTGCTTGGCGTGGTCGGCGAACAGACAGCAGCCCACACCATCGGGCCCTGGGGCGGACGCGGGGCAGTCCGGGAGTACGACGAGCTCCGCCTCACCCCTCCCGTGCCAGCGGAGCCACAGCGCGGTCCCGTACGTGCCGGAGTCGCTGAGGAGGCCAAAGTGGTCACCGTCGTCGTGCACAGACAGTTGGCACTGCACCGTCCTGTCGACGTGCTCAACGGCCGACTTCTCCTGGGCTTCCCGCACCAGATCCAGGGGCACCCGGCGCCAGTGAACGCACCGCATCACGACACCATCCAGAGGGGTTCGGCAGAGTTCCGCTCCGCGCACCGGGGACAGGAACACGGCGGGAAACGGCCGGGGTTGTCCGGGAGCACCGGATCGTCGCCCACACGTACCTCCGTGAGAGGTCCCCACGTCCGGCCGGAATCGTGCGAGACCCGCGACGTCATCCGTACGTCGTCCTGTCCGTTCGCCATGACCAGGAGCATCGCGATCCGGGAGGTGGGCCAGAAAGGCCAAGTGGATTACCCAACTTGGGTAACATCACCCACGGTTGACAAAGAGCAGCGATCCGTAGTCCTCATGCCGGAGCGTGCCGATGCCCGAGCCATCTCGCTCGAAGGAACTCCCCGTCAGCCTGCTCACGGATCCAGCGATGATCGCAGCATGCCAGGCCAGGGACTTCGGCCGCGTCTTTCAGTTGGTCAAGACGCGGGCAGGCATTTACCCGTCGATGATCGCGCGATGCTGTGACCTGACCCCCAGCCGCGTCGGCGAGGTGATCAACGGTCGGCGACAGTTGCTGCACATGGACGTGATCGAGCGCATCTCGGACGGCCTGCGCATCCCCGGACACATGCTCGGCCTGGCCCGGCGAACGTGGGAGACACCGCACAACCTGACCGTCACACCACGAGAGCCCACCGAAGCGGCGTTGCCCGCCGACGCGCAGTTGGCCGCGGGCCTGCCGGGAACGGACGTGGACAGCATTCTTGCCCTGGCGGCCGAACGGGACCTCAGCCCGTCGACGCTGAACGCGCTGCATTCGTCGATCGCGGACTACTGGCGCCGGGACGACGAGCACGGCGGCGAGACCTTACGGCCGGCGGTCGTCGGACAGCTCCGCTACGTCGTCGGCCTCCTCAAGGAGGAGCGCTCCTCGCCCATGCGGGACGGCCTGCACAGCATCGCCGCGGAGCTGGCCCGACTGACCGGGTGGACGTACTTCGACGCCCGCCGGTACCACCAAGCACGCACCTACTTCACCGAGGCCCTCGGCCTGGCCAAGGCGGTCGACGACCACCAGTTCATGGCCAACGTGCTTGCCTGCATGAGTCTCCAGGCCACCTACCAGGACAAGCCCGGGGACGCTCTCGCCCTTGTCACGGCGGCGCAGGACCAAGCCCGGGCCGCCGTGGGGACGACGCCGCGCGTTCTGGCCATGCTCGCGATGCGCGAAGCCTTCGCCCACGCCACCCTCGGGAACCACAGTGCCACCCACAGCGCAATCTCGGAAGCGCACACCCGCTTCGGACGGATCAGCACCGACGATCCAGACCCGGCATGGGTGACGTACTTCGACGAGACGAAGCTGGTCGTGGACACAGGCATCGCACACGGCCGCCTGGGCGAAGCCGTCCTTGCCGAACCCTTGATCGCGGACGCCCTACGCCGAGAACACCAGACGAATCACCGAGGCCGCGCCTTCCACGCCTTTTGGCTTGCCCGTACCCAGCTCCAGCGCGGCAAGCTAGACGAGGCGTGCCACACGGCCATGGACGCCCTGGTCCCGGCGGCGGCCGTCAGCTCGCAACGAGTCGCCGGCCACCTCCGGGAGTTCTACGAGCAGCTGGAGCCCTTTCGCCGGGAACCTGCCGCGGTGGCGTTCGAATCCCGGCTCCGAGAAGCGCTGCCCCACCAGGTCAGCGGATCGCCTCGTCCATGAGCACGTAGAGCAGCCCGACGAGGGAGCCGCTGCTGACGATCTCGCGTCGGTCGATCATGCCCCGCACGTCGGCCAGCGGGATCCACTCCACCCGGTCCGACTCGTTCTTCTCGGTCGGCGGTCCTTCGTACGTCGCTCCGTCGGCCCGGAAGACGTGGTGCTGGGAGTCGGTGATGCCGTTGGCCGGCTCGGCGTAGATCAGCGGCTTGATCGGACCAGGCCGCCAGCCGGTTTCCTCCAGGACCTCGCGCGCGGCTGCTTCGGCGGGGGTCTCGCCCACCTCGACCAGGCCCATGGGCAGCTCCCACGCCCAGGCATCCGTAATGAAGCGATGCCGCCACATCATCAGAACCTCACGCCGCTCGTTGACCACGGCGGCCACGGCCAAGTGCCGGAGCTTGACGACGTGATGCTCCCAGCGGTTCCCGTCCGGGGTCTCGATGTCGGTGAGCCACACGTTCACCCAGTCGTTCTCATAGATCGGACGTTCCCCGTGGATCTTCCACTGCATCGCTGCGGCCCCTCTCGATCGGCCTCCAGCATCGCAGAGCTGCCGCCGTTGGCAGCTAGGTTCAAGCACATTCTCGTCATAGTGACGATAGGAGATCTGGTTGAGAGGACGCGGGGGGGTAGCAATTGGCCCTCGCCCGAAACTTAGGGCGAGGACCAACCTGCCATCAGCCAGCTATGAAGCTGGGACCAGTCGTTGCCTCCCTGGCCACGGCGTCGGCGCTCGCCCCGTCGCGGGTGGTCGACGAGGGCTGGCACGCCCTCATCCTCCACACGATGGTGTACCGGGAGCTGTGCGACCGGGTCGGCACGTTCGTCCACCACGTCCCGCGGGCGCCGGCCCCGGAACGGCGTGACCCCGAAGCGCTGACGAGGACTCACCAGCGCATCGTGAGAGTGGGGTTTCCCGTGGATGGGGGCGACGTCCATCCACTGGTCGAGCACCTTCGCGGCCGTGATCTTCCCCTTGGGGTGGCGCTGCTCGTCGACCTTGGCGAGCAGGCGCGTGCGGGCCTTCTCGGCTTCGGGCAGGGTGGCTGCCGCTCGTGGAGGTAGAGGTCCTTCTTCGTGAGCGGGTCGCATCCGGCGTGGACGCGGACCTGGAAGCCGGCCCCGTTGGGGCGGATGCTGCCGCGCCGGCGGCGCGTGGACTGGGTGTTCGCCATGGCCGCGGAACCTATTCATGGTCAATGCCACGGCCACGACGAATAGCGCGGGCCGCCGAAGCGGCATCCGCGCTGGTCCAGAGGGTGGGCGCAGACGGGTTCGAACCGCCGACATCTGCCTTGTAAGGGCAGCGCTCTACCGCTGAGCTATGCGCCCTGGGGGAGCTGTCAGCCTACAGGGTCCGTGGTGCGGTGCCGCAATCGAGCGGCGGGGGCGGACGGTCCGTGGATCGCGGACAGTATGCGAGGGACAAGGTTCGTAGATCGCGAACCGTACCGACCCCTGTTCTCGTCAATGACGGGTGGGAGAATGACATCCGGGCCTGGGCGAACCGTGGGGAGAGGGAAGTGGCGGCGACACCTGCAGAATCCGCGCGTCCAGCGCGCCGTCCGCGCCGTTCGCGTCGCCCCCTCGGTCGGCGTCGTCCGTCGGTTCTGGGGCTGATGCTGGTGCCGGTCCCGCTGCTGGTGGCGGTGGCGCCGTTGACGTTCGCCGGGGGAGGCGGGCGGCGGTGGTTCGGGGGGCGGGGGGAGAGTCAGCGGGCGGCGGCGCAGGAGGCGAGGGATGCCGCGGCGGCCGCGTTCTATGAGCTGGACACGGCGCAGCGGGATCTGCGGATCTCCATCGAGACGATCACCGCGGTGGACGACTCCCCCGCCGCGCGCCGTACGGCGGCCGAGTTCGCGGCGCTCGGGCAGCGGATCGACCAGGTCAGCCACGATTACATTACAGCGGTCGACGCACACGATCTGGACCGCGACGATCTGGACGCGGCCACGGCCGGCCGCGCCCGCGCGGACCTGACATGGGCCAGGGACGAACTGCTGCACACCAAGGCCGACCTCGACCGGTTCGCGCAGGGGCTGGGACCGCAGTTGCGGCAGGCCGAGACGCAGCTGGCGCGGCTGGCGCCGGCGGTGGAGCGGGCGCGGCAGGCGCTGCTCGCGGCGAGTAACGCGCTGGACGCGGTGCGTGGCTCGGGGCTGCGGGCCGACGATCTGGCCGCGCGGCTCGCGGCGCTGTCGCCCGAGCTGACCAAGCTCAACCAGGGCGCCGCGCAGCACGGGGTACAGGAGACGATCCGGCGGGCGGACGATGTGCTGCGCAAGGCGGAGGCCGTGCGCGGGGAGGCCGATCGGCTGCCGGAGCGGGCGGCCGAGATCGATCGGCGGCTGGTGTCGCTGCGGACGCGCGCACAGGCGATCACCACCCGGACGGCCGGGGTCGATCCCGTCCTCAGCGAGCTGCGCCGCCGTTACAGCGCGGCGTGCTGGCAGGATCTGCAGCCGGTGCCCGAGCAGGCGGCGCGGGATGTGGCGCGGGCCGAGGAGAAGCTCAAGGAGGCGCAGTCGGCGCGCGAGGAGCAGCGCTGGCCGGACGCCACGGCGCTGCTCGCGACCGTACGGGCGTTGCTGAACACCACGGACGAGGCCGTATCGGCGGCCGGGGACCGGCTGCGGCGGCTGGACGAGGTGTCGTTCGACCAGCAGAAGGAGATCGACCGCACCCGCTTCGCGATCCGTGACGCCCAGCGGCTCGCCATGGCCGGGCGCAGCACGCCCGACCCGCGGCACGCCCGGCCGCTGGACAACGCCGTGGAGCGGCTGGAGCGGGCGATCTCGGGGCTGGAGGGGCGGCATCCGGACTGGTGGCACTTCCTGTCCGAGACCGACGCCGTCCGGCGGACCGTCGCCCGCGTGGTGCACGACATCCGGGAGGAGCGGGGCGGCGGGCAGTGAGCCCGCGGTCACGGTCCGGCGATCCCGGTGAGCCCGCGCGGTGGCCTTGCGCCCGCTGCGCCGATTCAGGCGGCTGACCTGCTCCTTGCTGGCTATGCTCCTGCCATGCCTCGTTACGAGTACCGCTGCCGCGCCTGCGGCACCACCTTCGAGCTGAACCGGCCGATGGCCGAGTCCTCGGCCCCCGCGTCCTGCCCGGAGGGGCACGACGACACAGTGAAGCTGCTGTCGACCGTGGCCGTCACCGGCGCCTCGTCCGCCGCCGCGCCGCCCCGGCCCCAGCCCGGTGGCGGCGGTGGTGGCGGCGGGGGCGGCTGCTGCGGGGGCGGCTGCTGCGGCTGACTGACTTGAGGCGGCCGGGGCGGGGGCGGATCCTGGGAGATACGTACCCGCGCCGCGCACTCGGGGTACGCCCCCGGGCGCGAGGTGCCTCCGCGGGTACGGCCTCGACCGCGAAGCCGAGGTCCGGCGAAGCAAAGGAGGTCGGAGATGGCCACGAGCCGCCCCTCCCCCATCGGTCCTGATCCCGCGGGACTCGCACGTCATTTCCCGGAGCGGATCGGCGGGCGCACCACGCTCGACGAGCATCTGCCGGTCGATCACCGGCTCAGTCAGGTCTATCGCGTGGGCGCCGGGCTCATGGGGCTCGTCCTCGTCGCCTTCGGCATCCTCGGCCTGACCCACAACGTCGGGTTCTTCGACACCGGCGGTTCCACCGTGGCCGGTCTGAACACCAACGGCGCGCTGAGCGTGCTGTCCATCGCCATCGGGCTGCTGCTGTTCATCGGCATGATCATCGGCGGGAACTTCGCCTCGACGCTCAACATCGTGCTCGGCGTCCTTTTCCTGCTGAGCGGATTCGTCAATCTCGCGATCCTGCGGACCGGCATCAACTTTCTGGCGTTCCAGATGCAGAACGTGCTGTTCAGCTTTGTGGTCGGGTTGATGCTGATGTGGTTCGGGATGTACGGACGGGTCACCGGCGGGTTGCCGCACGACAACCCGTACTGGCGGGCCCGCCACCCCGAGGATGCGGAGCGCGAGCTCCGCGCCCGAGAGGCCGCCGCCGCCCGTCGGCGGGCAGCGGTCGAGCAGGGCGGCGGCCCGCCCGGGGCGCCGGGGCAGCCGCCGGGCAAGTGGGGCAAGCTCGATCAGCCCGGTGGCGCCGCGTCCTCCGGGAAGCCACCGGCCGCCGAGAAGCCACCGGCCGCCGAGAAGCCGCAGGATCAGCCGCCCGGCAAGTGGGGCAAGCTCGATCAGCCCGGCGGCGGAGAGCCCCACGAAAAGCACCGCGCCCGGCGCTGGGCGCCGCTGCGGCGGGCGCGGCACCGCCGCGGGCGGCTCAGCGGCGGCGGCGCGCCACAGTGAGGCCGTCCGCGACCGTCAGCATGACCGCCTCCATCCGGGCATCGGCGGCCACATGGTCGTTGAACGCCCGGATCGCGGCGCCCGAGCCCGTCGCCGCCGGGTCCGTGACCTCTCCGTGGTAGAACACATTGTCCGCGACGATCAATCCGCCGGGGCTCAGCCGCGGCACGAGCTCTTCCCAGTACGGGATGTAGTTCTCCTTGTCCGCGTCGAGGTAGGCCAGGTCGACATGGGGCTCGGCGGGCATCGCCCGCAGGGTGTCCAGCGCGGGCCCGATCCGCAGCTCGATCCGGTCCCCGACCCCGGCCTTCGTCCACGCCTCCCGGCCGTACGCCGTCCACTCCTCCGAGACATCGCAGGCGATCAGCTTGCCGTCGGCGGGCAGCGCCTGCGCCATGGCGAGCGCGGAGAAGCCGGTGAAGGTGCCGACCTCGACGATATGGCGGGCGCCCGTCAGCCGGACCAGGAAGGCCAGCAGCGGGCCCTGCTCCTCCGCGGACTGCATGCCCGCGTGCTTGGGGAAGGTGGCGTGCGTGACCTCGACGAGCTCGCGCTGCACGGGGTCCAGTGGCGGGTTGTGCCGCAGTACGTAGTCGTACAGCTCGCCGGTGATCGGTGTGCTCTTGCTCTCTGCCACAGGGCCCCCTTCCAACGACCGGACTCGGCGACTGTAGCCGAAGGGGGCCCGGGTAGCCATGAATCAGCGAATCAGCCGCGGCCGCGGGAGACGGCGCGGATGACCTCGCTGCGCGCCCGCGCCCAGGTGACGGAGGCGCGCTCGCCGAGGGCACGGACGATCGCCTCGCCCGCCACGACGCCCTTCTCCTCGAGCGCCGTCACCTCCGGCCCCGTCCAGCCGGTGTCGGCCAGCTCGCCGTGGCCGGGCCGCCAGGCGCGGTCGGCGGCGAGCAGCAGATCGGTGTCGAGCAGCGAGTCACCGGCCGCGAGCACCTCCTCCGCACCCGAACGGCGCTTGATCTCGGCGATCGCCGCGCTCTTGGTGAGCGGCTTGGGCACCGCGTAGACCTTCCGGCCCTGGAGCGAGACCCTCCAGCCGCGCGGCTCGGCCCACTCCGCCAGCTCCTTGACGTACTCCTCGGGCAGCAGGTCCCGTTCGACGACCAGATACGCGAACAGCTCGTCCGCGACCCGCTCCTTGAGCAGCCAGGCGGGGTCGGCGGTGGCGCTGAGATGGGCGCGGATCTCCTCCAGGGGCGCGCAGGCGTCGGCGAGGCCGGCGCGCACGCTCGCATGCCACTCGGGGTCGGACTCGCCGCCGACGAGCAGATGTCCGCCGTTGGCGCAGACCGCGAAGCGGGGCGGCGGGCCGGGGAGGCTGATGCGGGCGTACTGCTCGGGGGTGCGGGTCGTCGTCGGCACGAAGACGGACTGGCGGACCAGCTCGGCCAGCAGCCCGGCGGCGGTCTCCGTCATGTACGAGAGGGGACGGCCCTCGTACACCTCGACGCACAGCAGGCGCGGGGCCTCGGCGTCGGGCATGTCCAGGCCGAGCGCGGCCGCCGAATAGATCAGGGTGCGGTCGAGATCGCTTGCCACCAGAACGCTCATCGTGCCGCCACCGCTCTCTCGTCTCTCATTGCGTTACCAACTGCGTCATCGACACCAACCGCGTTACCCACGGCTTTTCCGTCGGCGCCGGTGGCACCCCGCGTGTAGCGCGGGTGGATCAGGCCGACGCAGGTGTACGGGAGGCCGTCCGTCTCCTCGACCGGCACCCCGCGCTGCTCGGCGAGCAGCCGTACATGGTCCAGGTCCGCGCCCGCGCCGCGCTGGGCGAGGATCTTCCACGGCACCCGGCGCAGCAGCACCCGCGTGGTCTCGCCGACACCCGGCTTGACGAGGTTGACATCGTGGATGCCGTACTCCTGGCTGATCCGCTCGACGGCGGCCCACCCCTCCCAGGTCGGGGTGCGGTCGGTGGCCGCGAGCTCCTTGGCGTCGGCCGCGACGGCGTCGGCCACCTCGCCGAAGCACGCCGTGACGGTGTCCAGGAAGTGCGCCGAGACGTCCGCGTCGGCCAGCTCCCGGTAGTACTTGGCGCCGTGGAAGTCGTTCGGGCCGACCAGGTCGGCGCGGAGCACGGTGCGCGATATCAGCCCGGAGACGGTCGAGTTGAGGCAGGCGGAGGGGACGAGGAAGTCATCGCGCGTGCCGTAGGTCTCGACACAGCGGCCCGGGTCGGCGAGGACGGCGATGCGCGGATCGATGTCCGGGTACGGCGCGACCGCGTCCGCCAGCTCGCGGGTGATCGCGCCCTTGCCCGTCCAGCCGTCCACGAAAACGAGGTCGGCCGGGTCGTGATGGTCCGCCAGCCAGCGCAGCGCGGCGGTGTCGATGCCCCGGCCGCGGACGATGGAGATCGCGTAGTGCGGGAGGTCGAGCCCGTGCGCATGCCGCGCCCAGCGGCGCATCAGCACACCGACGGGCGTACCGGCGCGGGCCAGCGACACCAGGACTGGGCGCGACGACCGCTCGGCGAGCACGGTCTCGGTGACCGCACCGACCGCGCGGGCGATACGGGCGGCCGAGGCGTCGAGAGCCGCCCGGAACAGCTCCTGGTAGCGCGCGCTCGGCTGGTACTCCACGGGCAGCGACTCGGCATAGTGCGCGCCTCCGCTCTGAATCGCCTCCTCCCGCTCCTCGGTGGGCGCTTCGAGGGTGACATGGGAGAAGTCCTGGAGCAGCCAGCCGACTTCATCGGGGGCATAGGACGAGAAATCGGGTCCGCGCAGCGGCTCATGCGACGGTTGGGGCATGGGCAGGGCCTGTCGTTCGGGGACGGGGCGGGAGGTGGGTGGGGGCTGCGGGACGTACGACGGCACGACGGCCAGCAGCACCCGGTCGGTCTGCGCGGCCAGCCGGGCGAGCAGCCCGCCCGGGGCGTGCAGCGCGGGGGTGTCGGCGGTCGAGTCGACGACGGCGACGACGGCATCGAAGCGGCGCCCCGGATCGCTGCCGGGCGCCACGTTGTACGCGTAGCGGGGGCCGGGCCCGTCGGCGGGGTCGTCATGGGCGGGGAAGGCGAGCCGGGTGCGGATGGCGTACCCGGGATCGTCCACGGCGAGCACGGGCGAGCGCGTGGTCGTCGAGAAGCGCACCTCGACGCCGTCGAGGACGTCATCGAGGGCCTGGGCGATACGGAGCGGGGCGTACATCAGCTCCTCGAACCCGAGCACCAGTACGCGGTGGCGTGGCGCGGGACGCGACGCGGCGCCGGGGGTGTCTCCGGCACCGCCGGCACCCCCGGCGCCGCCCGCGTCGAGCCCGCCGGGCGGCGCGGGCGTGTCGGTCAGCGTCTCGCGGTCGGCGGGCGCGGTGGGGCCGTCCGGATACGCGTCCTGACGACCCGGTGCCGCCGACTGGACGCCGACCCGGTCCCCGCCCGGCGCCAAGGCCGGTGACACCGTGTCGGGCAACGGCTCCTCAGCGATGCGCCGCCCACCCAACGCCTCGCCGGTGCGCATCTCGCCCGGCCGCGGCCCGCCAACCCCGGGCGCGGTGGGGACGCCGGGATACGCGTCCTGACGACCCGGTGCCGCCGACTGGACGCCGACCCTGTCCCCGCCCGGCGCCAAGGCCGGTGACACCGTGTCGGGCAACGGCTCCTCAGCGATGCGCCGCCCACCCAACGCCTCGCGTTCGGCCTGCCGCCCGCCGGGGGACGTGGCCGGCGCGGGGGCCCCGGTGCGCGGCTCGCCCGACGCGGCGGTCCGTGGCTCCCCGCGGGCACGCCGGGCCTTGGGCCCGTCATCGACGGGCGCGGCCGGGTGGGGCTGTGCCGGCGCGGGGGCATCGGGCCGCGTTTCACCCGGTCGCGGCCCGCCATCGGCGGGTGCGGCCGGAGACTCGGGTCGGCCGGGCGGGGGCAGCAGCGCTTCCGCCAGGCGGGCTGCCATGTGCGGGAGCGCCGCCTCCAGCCGGGCGCGGTGGGCCGGGGTGAAGCCGTGGCGGCCGCCGTCCGGGAGGCCTTCCGGCCAGGCGAGGTCGACCCTGAGCGCCGCCGGGCCGGGCCGGGCGGCCGGCGGTTCCGCCTCCGCCGCGGGTCCGGTCTCGGCCTTTGCCGGGGCCGCCTCGTGCTCGGCCACCAGCCGTTGACCCCGCTCCAGCACCCCCTCCGGAAGGCGCACCGTGCCCGCCGCCGCCGCGACCAGGTCGACGCGGGCGCCCAGGTCGGCCGCGAAGGCGTCCAGTTGGGCGCGGTCCTGCGGGGAGCGCATGTCGACCAGGGCGACGACCACGTAGCGGTCGCGGGGGAAGCGGCGGTGGAGGGCCGCGATCGTGTTGAGGACCGTCCTGCCCGTGGAGAACTCGTCGTCCACCAGCACCAGCGGACCGTCACCGCCCAGCAGCTCCGGGTCCTCCGGGAGCAGCAGATGGGAGGTGGCGTGGCTGTGCTCCTCCTCGAAGCCGCCGACGCTCGCGACGCCCGCGACCGGGCGCCTGGTCGAGTGGAGGTAGGGGGCGAGGGCGAGGCCGTCGGCGACGCTGTGGCCCAGGCCGGTGGCCGTCTCCGCGTAGCCGAGGACGACCGCGCGCGCCGCGGCCTCCTCGCCGAGGAGCTTCCGCACCCGGCGGCCGAGCGTCACGCCCGCGCCGTGGACGGTGGCGGGCCGCTGGGGGACGTGCTTGCCGAGGACGTTGGAGACCAGCAGATGCGCCCGCTTGGGGTTGCGGCGCAGCGCCAGCCCCAGCAGAGCGTGGAGTTCCGGCCGCTCCTGGGGCTCCGGCCGCTCCTGGGGCTCCGGCCGCTCCTGGGGCTCCGGCCGCTCCTGGGGCTCCGGCTGCTCAGGCAGCCCGGACCCCGCGGTCGGCCCCGGCCGCTCCTCGCGGCCCTCGAGCCGCACTCCCAGCCGGTCCGCGACCCACTGCCCCGACCACACCACGTCCCGCGCCTCGCTCTCCTGGTTTCTCATCCGGTCCGCACGCTCGCCGCCAGCAGTTCCACAAAGCTCACATTCTCCCGGGCGACCCCGAAGACCTCGGCGCGCTGCATGGTCCGCTCGGCCCACGCCCGGTGCGGCTTCACCTCGTTCATTTTGTTGGTGTACGACGAACGCAACACCCCGCCCCCGCACCGCTCCGGTTCGAGGATGTCGGCCGCGTCGCTGAACTCCTCATGGCTGACGACGGACAGCGCGTGCACCGGGGCGACATGGGTGGGGTGGATGCAGGTCTTGCCCAGCAACCCGTTGGCCCGGTCGAGCTCGATCTCGCGCAGCAGCCCGTCCATGTCGTGCTCGATCAGTGCCGTACGCAGCGCCTCCGCGCGTCCGGTGAAGGGGCTGCGGCGCAGCTGCGGTTTGAACATCCGCTCATGCTGCTTGAAGTACTCCCACACCGGCCCGGTCACGGTGAAGCCGGTGCCGTCGGCCCGGCCCAGCCTGTTGACCACGTCGCCGATGACGGATGCGACGAGCTGGACGTCGTAGGCGGTCATGTCGGGGGCCCTGCGCAGCCCGTAGGCCGCGCACAGATCGGTCACCCCGAGGCGCAGGGCCAGCACTCGGTCGCGGTATTTGTCGACGATCCGGGCGATGCCGCTGAGGGTTTCGGTGCGGGTCTCGCGGTGCATCAGCTCGGGCGATTCGAGGACGGGCATCGCGAAGAGCCGTCGGCCGCCCAACGCCTCGGTCACCTCGCCGTTTTCGGCCGAGATCAGTGCCTCGAGGAAGGGCACGCCCCGCTCCTCGGTGAATTTGGGCAGTACGAATCCGGACAGCAGCCGGACGGTCGGTCCGAGCCGCCGTACGAGATCGTCGATCTGTTCCGGGGTGCGGACGCGGATGAAGAGGAGCGGCAGCACGGCGCCCGGTCCGGCTTCGGCCAGCTGCGCGAACTGCCGGATGAGGTTCTCCTCCGCCCCCGCCACTTCGGCGTCGTGTATGGAGTCCTCCAGGCACAGCACCATGGACACCACGCCCCGACCTGCCTGTTTGACGATGTCCTCGGCGAGCCGGGGACGGGTCGCCGGGCAGTAGAGGGTCGCGCCGAGGGCGACGGCCAGTGTCCGGGCGGGTGAGTCCAGGGAGAATTCACCGGGCTCCCGATGGAAGAGGCTCGTCCGTACCTCGCCCGACAGGTGTCCAAAATGTCGCATATATCTCCCCGTACTGCCGGCGCCCGGCCTCGGTCGCGATCAGCCGCGGTTGGCCGATTATCGTACGTGCGAGCATGGGTCAAAAGTTCCCCAAGAGCGTGAAAATCGCGTAACTCATGTGCGTCCGCTCAGTGTCCGGCATGCCCGCCCTACCGGCGGTAGGGCCCCCGTACCGCCCTCCTCCCGCATGCGTCCCCGCCCCCGGCGTTGTCCCGGCCCCGGCCGGGAGGGCAGGATTGCGGCCATGACGCACGCGATGCTGAAGGGATCGAACATCCCGCTGGAGGCCACGGCCATACGCGCGGTGCTGCGCTGGACCCCCGGCACGGGAGTACCCGATATCGATGCCTCGGCGCTGCTGCTGGGCGCCGACGACCGCGTGCGCATGGACGAGGACTTCGTCTTCTACAACCAGCCGCGCCATCCCTCGGGCCTGGTCCGGCACCTCCCCAAGAAGCGGCTGCCGGAGGGGCTGACGGACACCATCGAGGCGGATCTGTCGGCGCTGGAGCCGGCGGTGCACCGGGTGGTGCTGGCCGCGTCGGCGGACGGCGGCACCTTCGGGCAGGTACGGGATCTGACCCTGCTGCTGTACGACGCCTCGCCCGGCGCGGCGGACCCGGCGGACCCGGAACCGATCGCGATCTTCGCGGTGCTGCCGGAGACGGGCAAGGAGGCCGCCCTCATCTGCGGTGAGCTCTACCGGCGCGGGGACGGCTGGAAGTTCCGCGCGCTGGGGCAGGGCTATGAGTCCGGGCTGGTCGGGCTGGCCACGGAGTACGGGATCTCGGTGGACGACGGCGAGGGCGCGGACGCGAGCGCGGGTACGGACCCGGGCGAGCCCGAGAGCGCGGCGGCCTCCGGCCCCCCGGCCGCACCGGCTCCTGGCCCGGCGGCGGGGCAGCCGCCCGCCCAGGCGGCCCACACGCCCCCACCGCCGGGCTCCTCGCAGGCGCCGACCCAGGCCCATCCGCCGGCCTACGGCTTTCCGCGGGGGGCGCCGCCCGACCCGTGGGACCCGCAGCTGACGCAGCCCGTTCCGCCGCCCGCGCAGCCCGCCGCGGCACAGGGCGACAGCGGCGGATACGGCTATGTGCCGCCGCAGCCGTCAGCCGCGTCCCCGCAGGGCCCGGGCCCGGCGTATCCGCAGCCGCCGGGCCCGCCCCCGGCGCAGCCCGCGTACGGCTATCCGCACCCGCCGGCGTACGCATACCCGCAGCAGCCCGCGTACGGCTATCCGCAACAGGTGCAGCCGACCGGGGCCGTGCCGCCGCCCCCGCCGCCGGTGCCCGCACCGGTGCCGGATCCCAGCTTCACGCTGCCGCCGCAGGGACCGCAGTTCCAGAACAGGTGACGGCGGCTTTGGGACCCGTGACGGCCCGGGGCAGGGCGGCAGGAGGGGGCGCGGCTACACCTTGGACTTGTAGCCGCGGCCCCACTGCAGCCCCCACCCGTAGAGCCGGTCCAGCTCCGCCTGGAAGCCGTACACGTACTTCACCTCGCGGCGGACCACCATCTCGCCCTTCACGTTCTCGATCATGACCACCGCGCAGGAGCGCGCCTGCGGGGCCCGCTCCTGGAGCGGTATCTCCACCCGCGGCCCATTGCTCGGGTAGAGGGTGACCATGCCATGGGTGCGGTCGAAGGCGGGGGTGCCGTCGTAGATGTAGACGAAGACGAGCAGTCGCTTGATGTCGTCCTTGTGGTCCATATTGACGTAGATCGTCTCGCCGGATCCCGATCCGAACCGGTCGTCGCCGCTCAGCTTGACGTACGGCGCCTCATTGAGATTGCCGTAGAAGTCGCCGAGCGGCTGGACCACGCCCTTGGTGCCGCTCTTCAGTTCGTACATGACCGCGAGGTCGAGGTCGACATTGACCATCGCGGGGCCCTGGGCCTGCACCATCTCCGGCTTGAACATCCGCAGCGGATGGCGCAGCGAGCCGCGCCCGGACTTGCCGTTGAAGTCCGATGTGCGCATCTGCCAGGAGAGGTTGATCCGCAGATTGCCGCTGGCGGCGCCCTGCTTGGTCAGGGAGATCGTCGCATTCCGCTTGGTCAGCTCGACCACACCGGACGCGTCACCGCTGTCGAACTCGCGCCACGCGGCCCGCCCCCAGTTGCTCCAGAACGCCATCGTGCGCACCCCACCCTTCGTGGCTTCCCGCCTGCGTCAACTGCGGCGGGGCGGCCGGGAGCTGAATGCTCTCGGCCGCCCCGCTCAGAGCGTTCCTCAAACGCCGCCCGGTCACACTCCGGAGGTGACTTCCGCCTTTGTCGCGGAGTCCTCGCCGCCGGCCGACTCCCGGCGGTTGCGTACGACCGAGGACCAGTACGAGGCGGCGATCAGCACGACGCCGACGAGGCCGGTGATGACCTCGTTGATCTCGTACTTGATCGTGACCAGCAGGATGACGGCGAGCGCGCCGATGGCGTAGTGCGCGCCGTGCTCCAGATAGACGTAGTCGTCCAGGGTGCCCTTGCGGACCAGGAAGACGGTCAGCGACCGGATGTACATCGCGCCGATGCCAAGACCCAGCGCCATCTCGAAGATGTCATTGGTGATCGCGAAGGCGCCGATGACCCCGTCGAAGGAGAAGGACGCGTCGATGACCTCCAGGTAGAGGAACATGAAGAACGCGGCCTTGCCGGCCAGGCCGACCGCGGAGGCGCCGCCGTTCTTGCCGCCGTTCCGCTGAGCGGCCGGGGCAGGCTCCGCGGTCCCGGCGCCGTCCTCGTCCGCCTCTTCCTCCTCCTCTTCGAGCTTGTCCTCGAAGTAGCCGGAGATGCCGCCGACGATCAGATAGGTGACCAGACCGGCCACCCCGGAGAGCAGGACGGTCGCGCTCTTGTCACCGCCGCCGTGCGCCACATCGGTGGCGACGGTGGTCGCGGCGATCAGCAGGCCGACCAGCGCGATGACGATCGAGAAGGTGTCCAGCTTCCCGAGCTTGGCCAGCGGCTTCTCCAGCCACTTCAGCCACTTGATGTCGCGCTCCTCGAAGATGAAGTCGAGGAAGATCATCAGCAGGAACATCCCGCCGAACGCCGCGATCGCCGGATGCGCCGCCGTGACCAGATGCTCGTACTTGTCCTTGTTGTTGATCGCGAGATCAACGGCCTCCAGCGGCCCCATCTTCGCCGTGACGGCCACGATGACCACCGGGAAGACGAGGCGCATGCCGAAGACCGCGATCAGCACGCCGACGGTCAGAAAGATCTTCTGCCAGAAGGCGTTCATCTTGCGCAGAATGCCCGCGTTGATGACCGCGTTGTCGAATGAGAGCGAAATCTCCAGGATCGAGAGGATCCCGACGATCGCGAGCCCCTTCCACCCCCAGAGGACGCCGGCCAAGGCCAGACCGCCCGCCGTGATGGCGAACGACCAACCAAAGGTTTTCAGGAGCACTGGCAACCCAATCCTTCTTCGTAAGGTCTCCCCCGCGCGCTGTACGCGGCTTTACGAAACGTTGACCCCGAAGTCTAGAGCGATGCCCCGCAGACCGGACGCGTACCCCTGTCCCACGGCCCGGAACTTCCATTCCCCTCCATAGCGGTAGACCTCGCCGAAGATCATCGCGGTCTCGCCGGAGGCGTCCTCGGAGAGGTCGTAGCGCGCCAGCTCATTGCCGTCCGCCTGGTTCACCACCCGAATGAAGGCATTGTTGACCTGGCCGAACGTCTGGTGCCTGGCCTCCGCCTCATGAATGGAGACGGGAAAGACGATCTTGTCGACCTGCGCCGGGACCTTGGTGAGATCGATCAGCAGGGACTCGTCGTCGCCCTCGCCCTCCCCGGTGAGATTGTCCCCGGTGTGCTCGACGGAGCCCTCGGGGCTCGTGAGGTTGTTGTAGAACACGAAGTACTCGTCCCCGAGCACCCGCCCGTCCTGGCACAGCAGAGCGCTGGCGTCGAGGTCGAACGGCGCCCCGGTGGTGGAGCGCGCGTCCCACCCCAGACCGATGAGCACATGCGTGAGATTCGGCGCGGCCTTGGAGAGGGAGACATTGCCCCCCTTGGCGAGCGTTACGCCCATGATGCTGATTCCTCCCCTTGCGTGAGCGAAAGCACGTCCGGCGCCGCACTCCCGCCTGGGTGCAGGGATGCGGCGCCGGACGCGGTGATGCCGTGGACGTACGCGCATGCACATCCCATGCGTACGCGCGAATACGCCGTGCGTCGAGCGAACGGTCAGACGTTGACGCCGAAGTCCTGCGCGATACCGCGCAGCCCCGAGGCATACCCCTGGCCGATGGCGCGGAACTTCCACTCCGCCCCGTTCCGGTACAGCTCGCCGAAGACCATGGCGGTCTCGGTCGAGGCGTCCTCGGAGAGGTCGTAGCGCGCCAGCTCATTGCCGTCCGCCTGGTTCACCACGCGGATGAACGCGTTGCGCACCTGGCCGAAGGACTGCTGGCGGGTCTCGGCGTCGTAGATCGACACCGGGAAGACGATCTTGGCGACATCGGCCGGGACCCCGGCCAGATTCACCTTGATCTGCTCGTCGTCCCCCTCGCCCTCACCGGTGATGTTGTCCCCGGTGTGCTCGACGGAGCCGTCGGGGCTCTTGAGGTTGTTGAAGAACACGAAATTCTGGTCGCCGGAGACCTTGCCCTCGGCGTTGGTCAGCAGGGCACTGGCGTCGAGGTCGAAGTCAGTGCCCGTGGTGGTGCGGGCGTCCCAGCCCAGACCGACGACGACCGCGGTCAGGTTAGGGGCTTCCTTGGTCAGCGAGACGTTGCCGCCCTTGCTGAGGCTGACTCCCACGAGTCCTCCCAAAAAGGTTCGTCAGGAGCACGGTGTGCCCCTTCATCGAGGTTTTTCCCATAAGGATCAACGCGTCGATCCTAGTGAGCGGTTCCCGGCCGTTACAGGCTTTGGCCTACAGGCTTTCGAGGGCCTTGACATAGTCGTTCAGGTCGCGGGCGTCGGGCAGACCGTTGACGATCGTCCAGCGCACCACGCCCTCCTTGTCGATCACGAAGGTGCCGCGGACCGCGCAGCCCTTCTCCTCATCGAAGACGCCGTAGGCGCGGCTGGCCTCGCCGTGCGGCCAGAAGTCGGACAGCAGCGGATACTCCAGGCCCTCCTGCTCGGCGAAGACGCGCAGACTGAAGGGCGAGTCACTGGAGACCGCGAGCAGCTGGACCTCGTCGTTGACGAAGGTGGGCAGCTCATCGCGGAGGGCGCACAGCTCACCGGTGCACACCCCGGTGAACGCGAACGGGTAGAAGAGGAGCACGACGTTCTTCTCGCCGCGGAAGTCGGAAAGCCGCACCGTCTCGCCGTGCTGGTTCTTCAGCTCGAAGTCGGGGGCCTTGGCTCCGGCCTCTATCGCCATGGAAGACATCCCTTCGCTCACTACTCATGCTCGACATGGTTGGACCGATCGCGGGTGATCACGTCCGATCGCGACCACCCTACGCGCCAAGCCCCCCTCCGAAATGGAACGGAGGGGGGCTTGGCGATGTGGATCTCCCGGCCTCAGCGCTTCCCGGAACGGGCGGCCTTCGGCGTGACCAGGCGGCTGCCGGTCCAGTCCTTGCCCGCGTTGAAGCTCTTGGTCTGGGACAGGCCCGCGGTGGTCGCGGCCTCGTTGATATCGCTCGGCTCGACATAGCCGTCACGGCCGGTCTTGGGCGTCAGCAGCCAGACCGGTGCACCGTCGTCGATCATCTGGATGGCGTCCACCAGCGCGTCCGTCAGATCGCCGTCGTCCTCCCGGAACCACAGCACAACGGCGTCGGCCACATCGTCGTACTCCTCGTCGACGAGCTCCTGGCCGGTGATCTCCTCGATGGACTCGCGGAGCTCCTGGTCGACATCGTCGTCGTAGCCGATCTCCTGGACCACCTGATCGGGCTGGAAACCCAGCCTCGCGGCAGGGTTGGTCCGCTCCTCCGCGTGGTCCGCGGTCGCGCTCACGGATTGCCTCCTGTCATCTTTCGTTCACTCTTCGGCTCTGGGGACCCCGCGCGCGTACGCGAGGGGCTTGGGGCGTAGTCCACACGGGCCGGGCGGATCGCGCAAGTACCCAGCCAGCGATCCCGCCCAAACGTTGACGTGTCGCCGCAACTCCCATCAGGGAGGAACGGCACACCACAGGGGCAGCCGCCCGGTTTGCCCACGCTTATCCGGCTTACGTGTGCGTATCGCCACCTTACGCCGCCCCGGGGGCCGAACGGTCGTACGCAGCCGATCTCCGCCCGGGGCGTAAGGTTGCGATTTGGCCGTCGCACGCCCACCGGCCGGCGGCAGAGCGCCCATCTCGCCAGGTGGTGGTTACCACTCGGTAGAGATGACGTATCCCGTACCCGAGGTACACGATGGAGACCGGCGCGACACCAGCAGAGCAGGAATCCATGTCCGTGCACCGCACGACCGAAAAGCGAAGGAATAGCGTGGCTTCCGGATCCGATCGCAACCCGATCATCATTGGCGGCCTTCCCAGCCAGGTCCCGGACTTCGACCCCGAGGAAACCCGGGAATGGCTCGACTCGCTCGACGCAGCCGTCGATGAACGAGGCCGGGAACGTGCCCGCTACCTGATGCTTCGCCTGATCGAGCGCGCCCGCGAGAAGCGGGTGGCCGTGCCCGAGATGCGCAGCACGGACTACGTCAACACCATCGCCACCAAGGACGAGCCGTTCTTCCCCGGCAACGAGGAGATCGAGCGCAAGATCCTCAACGCGACCCGCTGGAACGCGGCGGTGATGGTCTCCCGGGCCCAGCGCCCGGGCATCGGGGTCGGTGGCCACATCGCCACCTTCGCCTCCTCCGCCTCGCTGTACGACGTGGGCTTCAACCACTTCTTCCGCGGCAAGGACCACGACAGCGGCGACCAGATCTTCTTCCAGGGCCACGCCTCCCCCGGCATCTACGCCCGCGCCTTTCTGCTCGACCGGCTAAGCGAGGCCCATCTGGACGGCTTCCGCCAGGAGAAGTCCAAGTTCGGTCACGCCCTGTCCAGCTATCCGCACCCGCGGTCGATGCCGGACTTCTGGGAGTTCCCGACCGTCTCCATGGGCCTCGGTCCGCTGGGCGCGATCTACCAGGCCCGGATGAACCGCTACATGGAGGCGCGCGGCATCGCCGACACCTCCAACTCCCACGTCTGGGCGTTCCTGGGCGACGGCGAGATGGACGAGCCGGAGTCGCTCGGCCAGCTCTCCCTGGCCGCCCGCGAGGGCCTGGACAACCTCACCTTCGTCGTCAACTGCAATCTGCAGCGCCTCGACGGCCCGGTGCGCGGCAATGGCAAGATCATCCAGGAGCTGGAGTCGCAGTTCCGCGGCGCCGGCTGGAACGTGATCAAGCTGGTGTGGGACCGCACCTGGGACCCGCTGCTCGCCCAGGACCGCACCGGCCTCCTGGTCAACAAGCTCAACACCACGCCCGACGGTCAGTTCCAGACGTACGCGACCGAGACCGGCGCCTACATCCGCGAGCACTTCTTCGGTGACGACCAGCGGCTGCGCAAGATGGTCGAAGGCATGACCGACGACCAGATCCTGCACCTGGGCCGCGGTGGTCACGACCACAAGAAGATCTACGCTGCCTACGCTGCGGCCAAGGCCCACAAGGGCCAGCCGACGGTGATCCTCGCCCAGACGGTCAAGGGCTGGACGCTGGGCCCGAACTTCGAGGGCCGCAACGCGACCCACCAGATGAAGAAGCTGACGGTCGCCGACCTCAAGGGCTTCCGCGACCGGCTCCACCTGCCGATCTCGGACAAGGAGCTGGAGTCCGGCCTTCCGCCGTACTACCACCCGGGCCGGGACTCCGAGGAGATCCAGTACATGCACGACCGCCGCAAGGCGCTGGGCGGCTACACGCCCACCCGCGTCGTGCGCGCGAAGCCGCTGGAGCTGCCGGGCGACAAGGCGTACGCGGCCGTGAAGAAGGGCTCCGGCCAGCAGTCGATCGCCACCACCATGGCGTTCGTGCGGCTGCTGAAGGACCTGATGCGGGACAAGGAGATCGGCAAGCGCTTCGTGCCGATCGCTCCGGACGAGTACCGCACCTTCGGCATGGATTCGCTCTTCCCGTCGGCGAAGATCTACAACCCGCTGGGCCAGCAGTACGAGTCCGTCGACCGTGAGCTGCTGCTCGCCTACAAGGAGTCGCCGACCGGGCAGATGCTGCACGACGGCATCTCCGAGGCGGGCTGCACGGCCTCGCTGATCGCGGCGGGCTCCGCCTACGCCACGCATGGCGAGCCGCTGATCCCGGTCTACGTCTTCTACTCGATGTTCGGGTTCCAGCGGACGGGTGACCAGTTCTGGCAGATGGCCGACCAGCTCGCGCGCGGCTTCGTCCTGGGCGCGACCGCCGGCCGTACGACCCTGACCGGTGAGGGCCTGCAGCACGCGGACGGCCACTCGCAGCTGCTGGCCTCGACCAACCCGGCCGTCGTCGCGTACGACCCGGCGTTCGGCTTCGAGATCGCCCATATCGTCCAGGACGGTCTGCGCCGGATGTACGGCGAGAACAGTGAGGACGTCTTCTACTACCTCACCGTCTACAACGAGCCGATCCAGCACCCGGCCGAGCCCGAGAACGTGGACCGCGAGGGCATCCTCAAGGGCCTCCACCGCTTCAAGGAGGGCGAGAAGGGCGCCGTCCCGGCGCAGATCCTCGCCTCCGGTGTCGCGGTGCCGTGGGCGCTCGAGGCCCAGCGCATCCTGGCCGAGGACTGGGACGTGCGGGCCGATGTCTGGTCGGCGACCTCCTGGAACGAGCTCCGCCGCGACGCCATCGAGACGGAGGAGCACAACCTCCTGCACCCGGAGGAGGAGCAGCGCGTTCCGTTCGTCACCCGCAAGCTCGCGGACGCGCAGGGCCCGAAGGTGGCCGTGTCCGACTGGATGCGGGCCGTCCCGGACCAGATCGCCCGCTGGGTGCCGGGCACGTACCAGTCGCTGGGCGCCGACGGCTTCGGCTTCGCCGACACCCGCGGCGCGGCGCGCCGCTTCTTCCACATCGACGCCGAGTCGATCGTGCTCGGTGTGCTGACGGAGCTGGCCCGGGAGGGGAAGATCGACCGCTCGGCCCTGAAGCAGGCGATCGACCGCTACCAGCTGCTGGACGTGGCCGCGGCCGACCCGGGCGCGGCGGGCGGCGACGCGTAGCCGTCTGCGACGGCGGTGAGCCGGACGCGGGGCGGGCTGGAAGATCCAGCCCGCCCCGCGTCGTGCGGTTCGGGGGCTCCGCCCCCGGAGCCCCGCTCCTCAAACCTTCGGTTCTAAGCGGATGCGGTGAAGTTCGCCGCTGATCCCTCGCCGTTCGGCCTGGCCGAGGGCTTGGACGCCGAGAAGGATCAGCACTTGACTTCGCCGTAACCGCTTAGTGGTCGTCGCGACACCCCGGCTCAAGGGGTGCGATGGACTTCGAGGTCCGTAAGGAGCGGAAGCCGCAGGGGCCGGGTTCGTGTCACCGCTCCCAGATCTTGAAGGCCCTTACCTGGTACGGGGTTTCCGGGGCCCAGGAGCCGGTGGGGTAGGTGCGGTATTCGCCGGTCTCGGCGCACTCCGCGCTCTGGTAGGCCGTCACCGGTCGTCCCGTGCGGTTGGCCAGTGAGGCGGCTGAGGTACCGGCCGGGAGGGCTACGCAGCTCTCGATGTCGGTGTCGGCCAGTTCATGGGTGCGGCGGGCCCCGGTGAAGTCGGTGCCCCGCCACAGGCACAGCTGGCCGGTGGCGCAGGTGCCGAGCCGCGGCGGCGACGGTGGGGCCGCGTGGGCCGTGGCCGGTGCCAGGAGACAGGCCAGGGCGAGGGTCGTCGTCGCGATGGCGGTCTTGCGCATATGGATCACTCCCCGTGATGACAACGCGTGAACGGGAGCCAGCCTGTCGGCCGGCTCCCGTTCGCCACCATGGGGTTGATCAAGGGCCACCCTGATAGGGGGCGTGTCGCGAGGGAGGCCCGAGGGGGTCAGATGTGACCGGCCCCGGCGCCCGCCTCCGCGTTCTCACCGCGCTTGGTGAAGGCCGCGACCACGGCGGCGACCGCCGAGACGACGGCGGCGACGGTGAAGGCGAGGCCCATCCCCGACACGAACGTGTCATGCGCGACGCCCGTGATCTTCCCCGCGACCTCCGCCGGGGTGCCCTTGGCGATCGGGGCGATCCCGACCTCGACCGCTTCGGACGCCTTGCCGGCCTTGTCCGCGGGCACGGGCGGCAGTCCCGCGCCGGCCCATTTGCCCGGCAGGGTGTCGTCCACCTTGCCCGCCATGACCGCGCCCAGGACCGCCGTGCCGAGGCTGCCGCCGACCTGCATCGCGGCCTGCTGGAGACCGCCGGCGACCCCGGCGTGCTGGAGCGGGGCATTGCCGACGATGACCTCGGTGGCGCCGACCATCACCGGGCCGAGGCCGAAGCCGAGGAGCCCGAACCACAGGGACATCAGGGGGGTGCCGGTGCCCACGTCCAGCCGGGAGAGGCCGAACATCGACACGGCGGTGATCCCCATGGCGGTCACCAGCGGCAGGCGGGGTCCGAAGCGGGTGATCAGCACACCGGCCAGCGGCGATGAGACGATCATCGAGGCGGTGAGCGGGAGCAGATGGAGCCCGCTGTCGACCGGGCTCATCCCGTGCACGTTCTGCAGGTAGAAGGTGACGAAGAACAGCCCACCCATGAAGCCGAAGGCCATCAGCACCATCAGCACGGTGCCGGCGCTCAGCGGCACCGAGCGGAACATGCCGAGTGGCAGCAGTGGTTCGCGCGCCCTGCTCTCCCGGAACACGAAGAGCGCGAAGCAGACCACGGCGAGCCCGAGGAACAGCAGCGTCCCGGCGCTCCCCCAATGCCAGTCGCCCGCCTTGATGAGCGCCCAGACGAGGCAGAACATGGCGGCGGACAGCAGCACGATGCCGGGCAGGTCGAAGGAGCGAGGGGCGTTCTCGGCGCGGTGGTCCACGAGGAGGACCAGCCCGAGGAGGAGCGCGAGAAGACCGACCGGCGCGTTGATGAAGAACACGGACTGCCAGTTGACGTGCTCGACGAGCAGACCGCCGACGATGGGTCCGGCGGCGGTGGACGCGCCGATCACCGCGCCCCAGATGCCGATGGCCATGTTGAGCTTCTCGGCGGGGAAGCTGGCGCGCAGCAGTCCGAGCGCCGCGGGCATCAGCAGCGCCCCGCACAGCCCCTGGAGCACCCGGAAGGCCACGACCAGCGAGACGTTGCCGGAGAGTCCGATAGCGGCGGAGGCTGCGGCGAAGCCGACGACGCCGATGAGGAAGGTCTGCCGGTGGCCGAAGCGGTCACCGAGCTTGCCCGCCGTGATCAGCGCGACGGCGAGGGCCAGCAGATAGCCGTTGGTAATCCATTGGACGTCGGCGAGCGAGGCACCGAGGTCCTTCTGGATGGCCGGGTTGGCGATGGCGACGACGGTGCCGTCGAGGGCGACCATGGTCACGCCCAGGGCAACGGTGAGCAGCGTCAGCCACGGATGACCGCGCAGCCCCTTGGAGGGATCCGGTATGGGGGGTTCCGGCGCCGTCTCGGCGACGGTGGTCGAAGGCGTCATAATCGGAGGTTAATGTCAGCCGCTGACAATTGACAATCGGATTCATCCGTCGGTTGCTGCCGCAATCCCCACAGGTATCCTGAGCAGCCGAATGCGGCCCGGACGGGGCAGAAAGCGAGCCCGAAGGTGAGAACGGACAAGGCAGTGGCGGAGCAGTCGGCGCCACCACCGACCGGGCTGCGCGAGCGGAAGAAGCAGCGGACCCGCAGCGCGCTGGTGCGATCGGCGCTGGAGCTGTTCACCCGCCAGGGGTACGAACGGACGACGGTGGACGAGATCGCGGAGGCGGTGGACGTCTCCCAGCGCACCTTCTTCCGGTACTTCGCCAACAAGGAGGAAGTCGCCTTCGCCACCCACGACTCGGCGGAGTCGCACTTCTTCGCCGCGCTGCGGCGGCGCCCCGCCGACGAGGCCCCACTGGCCGCTCTGCGCGGCGCGTTCCTCGACGCCTGGAGCGATATGGACGAGACCGTCGGGCAGATGGTGCCGCCCGAACTCCATATGCGGATGTACCGGGTGATCGAATCGACGCCCGCGCTGCTCGCCGTGCATCTGCGCCGGATCTCGGAGATGGAGGACCGGATGGCACGCGAGATCGCCCGCCGCGAGGGGCTGGACATCGACAAGGACCCCCGGCCGCGGCTGGTGGTCGCGATGCTCGGCGGAGTGCTCCGGGTGGCCGGGAAGCTCTGGGGCGAGGGGGAGGACAACTCGACGGTCACATTGCGGGACATCACCGCGTTCCATCTTGATTACGTGGGCCCCGCGCTCGCCGAGCAATGGGATTAATAACCTCAAATCAGACATAACTACCAAGAAGTGCGGCTCTCAAACGTGAGATGAATCACGGCATTTGGCGCCCGCCGCCGCGCTTCTCCTAGGGTGTCCCGCGGTGACTTCCTTCTCGGAGCTCGGCTCCCCCTCTCCCGGTTCCACCGCCTGGCGCGCCCTGCTCGCCCTTGCGGTGGTCTTCGTACTGCTCGCCACGACCGGCTGGACGGCCATACGGAGCCACAGAGGAGCCTCGGACCCGCTCTCCGCATCGGTCGACGCCTGGCGCCACGCGTCCCTCGGCGGCCGTACCCTGCCCGATCCGCAGGGCTCGCCGCGCACCCTGGCCCGCTGGTTCGACTCGCTCACCAAGGCCCAGACCGATCGGCTGGTGCGCCGCTATCCGCTGGTCGTCGGCAATCTCAACGGCGCACCCGTGGCCCTGCGCTACCGCGCCAACCGGGTGGCCCTGCACCAGGCGCGCACCCTCGAGCGCGAGCGGATGCGAGACAGCCGGCTCACCCCGCTCGGCCGCTCCGACGCCGGGCGCCGGATGCACCGCTACGAGGATCTGCTCGAACCCGGACGGCACATCCTCTCCTTCGACCCCGCGGGCGCCGGCCGCGCCGCCGAGGTCTTCGGCGATCTCGCCCATGCCATCCGCGTCTCGGTCGTGGTGCCCGGCGTGGACACCAACGTGCTGACCTTCCAGAAGTCCGGGCGTCCGTACACCGCCACGGTCGGCATGGCCCGCGCCCTCTACCGGAACGAGCGAACCGACGCCCCGGACACCAAGACCGCCGTCATCGCGTGGGCCGACTACACCTCGCCGGCCGGAATCGGCATGGACGCCGCCACCGGCAAGCTCGCCGCCCAGGGCGCGGTGCGGCTGCGGGCGCTGGTCAACGCGCTGCCGGCGCTCTCCCGGGTCTCGCTGATGTGCCACAGCTACGGCTCGGTGGTGTGCGGGGTCGCTGCCCGCGATCTGCCACCCAAGGTGACCGACATCGCGGTGGCCGGCAGCCCGGGGATGCGCGCCAACCGTGTCTCCGACTTCGGCACCAGCGCCCGGGTCTGGGCGATGCGCGGCCCCGGCGACTGGATCCGGGACATTCCGCATCTGGAGGTCGGCGGGCTCGGCCACGGCGCCGACCCGGTCTCCCACGGCTTCGGCGCCCGCGTCCTCGCCGCCGACGGGGCCGAGGGACACGCCGGGTACTTCGAACCGGGCACCACCAGCCTCGACAACTTCGCCAGGGTGGGGGTCGGCGCGGTCCAGTCCGTGAGCTGCGGGGACGGCGACGATTGCACCGCCGGACTGCGCTGACCGCCCGGCACACGTTTGACGCGCGTAGTTCGCAAAGGGGGACGGGCGGGCCACCGCCGCATACGATGAGCCGCATGGGTGATGTGCTGGCCGGTTTTCAGACCGTCTGGGAGTTCGACACCGACTCCGTGCTCATCCGCTTCGAACGGGGGATCCGCACGCCGAAGCTGTTCCAGGCGCTCGGCGGACGCCGCGTCCCCTACGAGGCGCTGTCCGCGGTCGAGCTCGCTCCCGGCAAACGAGGAACGGTGGTGCTGCGCGCGGTGCCCAGACCCGGCGCCGACCCGCTGGTGGACGCCGCCGACGGGCAGCTCAAGGAGGCGTACGACCCGTACCGCCTGGTGCTGCCGGCCGAGCGCGAGAGCCTCGCCGACTACTACGCCGAGCAGATACGCGGGGCCCTCGGGCCCGATGCCGCCACCCCCTCCGAAACCCACCTGGTCGCCGCGCCCCCGCCGCCGATGTCCTTCAAGGCGTACGACGGCAAGGCGTCCTTCGACGGCAAGGCGGTCTCCTTCCGCTGGTTCTGGACCGGCGCCTCCTCCGCCAAGTGGAAGGCCGGGGACCAGCGCTTCCGGGTCGATGAGCTGAGCGGCCTGGAGTGGTGCTCCCCGGAGAGCAAGGGGTCGGCGGGCACCGCCGCGAAGGAGGGCACCCCCAAGGAGGGCTCCGCCAAGCCCGGTTCACCGAAGGGCGGTGCCCCGAAGAGCGGCAACCACGGCCATCTGCGGCTCGTCGAGCGCTCCGCCGAGGACCGGCCCGCGGGCCGCCCCGACCAGGACCCGGCCGCCGTCGTCTTCGGGATGGGCTACGGGCTCGTCCACCAGTCGTTGCCCTTCGCCGCCGCCGTGCTGGAAGCCATACGGGCCGCCGCCCCCGCCCCGTGCGCCGACGGCGCCCCCGCGCCCGCCCGGTCCCCGGCCCAGCGCCGGGACCCGGCCGATATCGCCGACCGCATCCGCCACCTGGGCGAGCTGCATACGGCGGGACTGCTGACGGACGACGAGTTCAGCGCGAAGAAGGCCGAGCTGCTGGCCGAGCTGTAGGGGCCGGCCGATGGCCGGGACCGGGACGCGACCGATACCCAGGTATGAGCCGCATCCGACTCCCAGGTATGACGTGCGCCCGCACCGCGCAGCCCTAGGCTGAAGCGGCCATGACCAGCCCCTCCTCCGGTTCCGCCGCCGCTCACTCCACCGCGCACGAGAGCCTGCCCGCGGCGGCCCGGCGGCAGGTGGGCGCCCTCACCCGGGCCCTGGTGACCCCCAGCTATCCGGCGACCCCGCTGTTCGCCCAGTCGTCCAGGCGGTGGCTGCGCCGGGTGCCCTACGGCGTGGCGATGATCCTCACCGCGATCCTCTTCCCCGTCTCCGTCCAGGTCCTCTCGCATGACTACGGGGTGGGCGGCGGCTTCGCCACCCTGCTCGCCGTCGCCCAGACCACCCCGCTGCTGCTGTCGGTCACCCGCCCCCTGCAGGCATGGTGGATCGTCTTACTCTCCGACATCGCCTGCGCGCTGGTGGTGCTCCCCATCCCGGACCCCGGGCGCCAGGTGTGGCCCTGGCAGCCGCCCGCCATCATCGGCTATCTCTTTCTGCTGCTCGCCCTGGCTCTGCGCGAACCGCGCCGCACCCTGGTGGCGGTGTGGCTGGTCACCGGCACGGCCGGGCTCGTGCTCGGCATGCCCGTCCCGGACGAAGGCAACGGCAGCAATGTGGTGCTGTTCGTGCTCAGCGGGGTCGTGCTGCTCGTCGGCGGCGCACTGCGCGAGCGCGGCGACGCCCAGCGGCGGCTGGCCGAACAGGAGACGATCAGCGAGGCGGAACGGGCCCGCCGCACCCTCCTGGAGGAGCGCGCCCGCATCGCGCGCGAGCTGCACGACGTGGTCGCCCACCATATGTCGGTGATCACCGTGCAGGCCGACAGCGCCCCGTACCGGATCGGCGGTCTGCCGCCCGAGGCGGAACGGGAGTTCGGCACCATCGCCGCCACCGCCCGGGAGTCCCTCGCCGAAATGCGGCGGCTGCTGGGCGTGTTGCGCAGCGAGGAGACGCGCGGCGAGCGGGCGCCGCAGCCGGGCCTCGACCAGGTGCCGCAGCTGGTCGAGGCGACGGTGCGGGCCGGGATACCGACCACCCTCACCATCGCCGACGAGGTCCACGCCCTCGGCCCGCTGCCGCAGGCCGTGGAGCTGTCCGCGTACCGGATCGTGCAGGAGGCGCTGGCCAATGTGGTCCGGCACGCCCCGGGCGCCGCCACCCGGGTCTCCGTCTCGGCCGCTGAGGACCGCTCCGGGCTGACCGTCCTCGTCGTCAACGGCTCGCCGGACAGCCCTCCCACCAAGCCGCTGGAGACCACCGGCACCGGCCATGGCCTGGTCGGCATGGTCGAGCGCGTCCGGCTCGTCGGCGGCATGCTCGACACCGGCCCGCTGCCCGGCGGCGGCTTCCGCGTCGCGGCCCGGCTTCCCCTCGTAGACCTCGAAGAGACGGACCAGCGGGCATGACGATCAAAGTGATCATCGTCGACGACCAGGCGATGGTGCGGGCGGGGTTCGCCGCGCTGCTCGCCGCGCAGAGCGACATCGACGTCGTCGGCGAGGCACCGGACGGACAGCAGGGCGTGGACGTCAGCCGCCGCACCCACCCCGACGTCGTCCTCATGGACGTCCGCATGCCCGAGATGGACGGGCTGGAGGCGGCCCGCCGGCTCCTCGACCCGCCGCGCGGGGTCATCCACCGGCCGAAGGTCCTGATGCTCACCACGTTCGACGTGGACGACTACGTCTACGAGGCGCTGCGCGCCGGGGCCAGCGGCTTTCTGCTCAAGGACGCCCCGCCGGCCGATCTGATCTCCGCGGTACGGGTGGTGGCGGCGGGCGAGGCGCTGCTCGCCCCGTCCGTCACCCGCCGGCTGATCGCCGACTTCGCCCGCCAGCGCCCCGCGCCCCGCCGATCCACCCTCGCTCTGCGCCGGGGCGGCCTGACGCCACGGGAGACGGAGGTGCTGGGGCTGATCGCGCGGGGTCTGTCCAACCAGGAGATAGCGGAGTCGCTGGTGCTCGCGGAGCAGACGGTGAAGACGCACGTGGGCCGGGTGCTGGCCAAGCTGGGACTCCGCGACCGCGCACAGGCCGTGATCTTCGCCTACGAGTCGGGCCTGGTGACCCCGGGAAGTCAGTAGCGGCGCCCACGCCTTCCCGCCGCGTGGCCGGGCGTCGACCCCCTACTGCGGTATGACGTCCGACTTGGCACCGGGGGGTGACGTCGCGGCCCGGGCCGTCTTCCTACGTTTCCTTCCGCCACCAACGGAAGAGGGAACCGCGGCCATGACGCAGACGCTTCGCCCCGGGCGCTACGCCCGCCGCCTGATCACCGCCGCGCTCACCATCACCGTCATGGCGGGAACGGCCGGCTGGACCGTCGCGCACGAGGAGCAGGCCGTCACCGGGCCGCCGCCCGGGACGGACGCCTGGCTGGCCGACCACTCGCTGCCCGGCCCCGGGCGTGAGCTGCCCGACCCGGCCACCGCGTCCCCGGCCGCGATCGCCCGGTTCTTCGGCCGGCTCACCGACGTACAGCGGCGGGCCCTGGCCATCCGCCATCCCCAGGTCGTGGGCAACCTCGACGGCGCGCCGCCCGCGCTGCGCTACGAGGCCAACGCCCGTGCGCTGCGGGCCGCGCGGGACAAGGAGCGGGCCGCGGATCCGCACAGCCCGCTCGTCGACCGCTACAGCGCGCTGCTGGCGCCCGGCCGGCAGATCCTCGCCTTCGATCCGCGCGGCCGTGGCCAAGTGGCCGAGGTGTACGGGGACATGGCGACGGCGCAACGCACGGCCGTGATCGTGCCCGGTTCGGACATCGACCTGGCCGCCTTCGACCGCTCCCGCGACCCGTACGGCACCCCGGCCGGCATGGCCAAGGCGCTGCGCGCGGCCATGGCCGAGGAGGCGCCCGGCACCCGTACGGCCGTCGTCGCCTGGGTCGGCTACACGACCCCGGTCGGGCTCGGGCCGGACGCCGCCACCAGCCGGCTGGCCAGGGCGGGCGCGCCCCGCCTGGACCGTTTCCTCGCGGGGCTCGCCGTGACCACGGCGGCGGCCGCGGACGCCCCGCCCGCCGTCTTCTGCCACAGCTACGGCTCGGTGGTCTGCGGCCTGGCGGCGGCCGCGATGGACCGTACGCGCGTCTCCGACCTGGTGGTGCTCGGCAGCCCCGGCATGCGCGCCGACAGCGCCGACGGGCTGCACACCGGCGCCCGGGTGTGGGCCGCCCGGGACAGCACCGACTGGATCCGGCGGGTGACGGGCTATGACTTCATGGGCCTGGGGCACGGCGAGGATCCGACCGACCGGTCCTTCGGCGCCCGGGTGATCTCCGCCGACCGCGCCCGTGGCCACACCGGCTACTTCGCCCCCGGCACGGACTCGCTGCGCAACTTCGCTCGGATCGCCCTCGGGGAGTTCGGCACGGTCCGCTGCGCCCACGAGGACGACCCGGCCAACTGCCGCCACGGCCTGGTCTGAGCCCGGCCGCTGATCAGTCCCGCTCCGACGCCCTCCGGGCGTCCGCGTATGTGTCGATCTTGAAGTCGAGAACTTCGAGCGTGCTGCGCAGCTCGGCGATCCGCTCCCGCACGTTCTCGCGATGGGTGGTCAGCAGCTCCTCGCGCTCGCGGAAGGTGTGCTCGCCCTCCCGCACCAGCTCGGCGTAGCGGACCATGTCCGCGACCGGCATCCCGGTCAGCCGCAGCTTGCCGACGAGGGCGAGCCAGTCCAGATCGCGGTTGGTGAAGCGGCGCTGGCCGGTGTGGGTGCGGTCCACATGCGGCATGAGCCCGATCCGCTCGTACCAGCGCAGGGTGTGCGCCGTCAGCCCGGTGTGCTCGGCGACCTCGCTGATCGTGTACCGGTCCTGGCCGGCCGGCCGCGGATGCGGGCGCTGGTGGCCGGCACAGGTACGCGGTTTCGTCCTCGCCGGAACGCTCTCAGTCACGGTCATGCCGGTGTACCTCTCGCCGTCGCCGATGCGGGGCCGATCCGGGCGAACCCCACGACGGCCTCAACGCTATGGAGTTCGAGTGCACTCCAGGCAAGCTCGGATTTGGCGAAATCTTGGGCGACGGGAGGCCCCGGACACCCGGTATTAGGCTCTGGGGCATGGAGAGCCTGCGGATGATCGAGAACTGGCCGGTCCCGACGGCGGCGGCCGCCGTCGTACGCGCGGACGGCACCCTGGCCGGATCGTACGGCCCGACCGACCGCCGCTTCCCCCTCGCCTCGGTCACCAAGCCGCTGGCCGCGTACGCCGCGCTGGTCGCCGTCGAGGAGGGCGCGGTCGAGCTGGACGAGCCGGCGGGGCCGGAGGGCTCCACGGTCCGCCATCTGCTCGCGCACACCTCCGGGCTCGCGTTCGACGAGCACCGCGCGGTGGCCGCGCCGGGCGATCGCCGCCTCTACTCCAACGCGGGGTTCGAGGTGCTGGGCGACCACATCGCCAAGGCCACGGACATTCCGTTCCCCGAGTATCTGCGCCAGGCGGTGCTGGAGCCGCTCGGCATGGCCGCCACCGAGCTGGCCGGCTCGCCCGCCAAGGACGGCGTCTCGACCGTGGACGATCTGGCCCGCTTCGCGGCGGAGCTCCAGGCCCCGCGGCTGCTGGCGGAACGGACGCTGGCCGAGGCCACGTCCGTGGTGCACCCGGGGCTGACCGGAGTGCTGCCGGGCTACGGCCACCAGAGGCCGAACGACTGGGGCCTCGGCTTCGAGATACGCGACGGCAAGTCGCCGCACTGGACCGGCGGTTCGTCCTCGCCCCGCGCCTTCGGCCACTTCGGCCAGTCCGGCACCTTCCTGTGGGTCGACCCGGACGCGCGTGCGGCCTGCGTCACCCTGACCGACCGGGCCTTCGGCCCCTGGGCCATCGAGGTCTGGCCGGCCCTGACGGACGCGGTCCTGGCCGAGCTGGGCTGAAGCCGGCCCTCCGGCGTCAGCCGTACACCGGCTCCGCGTGCATCTCCCAGATCAGCAGCTCCGCCGCTCCCACGCCCCGCGCCTCCAGGCCCTCGGCCCCGGAGATCCTGGCCGCGTCGCCCGCCTCCAGGGTCTCGGCCCCGATCCGCACCGTGCCGCGCACCACGTGGGCATAGACCCAGGGCGCGTCCGGGAGGGCGGTGTGCTCGGCGTCCGTGAGACGGCGCACATGCAGCACCGCCTCGGTCCGCTCCAGCGCGTACGGGGTGCCGTCGGCGATGCCGCGTACGACCTCGTATCCGGGGTCGGCCGGGGCGCCGGGCCCCGGCGCCAGCCACATCTGGACGAAGGCGAGCGGCTCCGGGCCGGCGTTCCGCTCGGTGTGCCGCACCCCACTGCCGGCGCTGAGCCGCTGCACATCGCCGGGGCGCACCACGGTCCGGGTGCCGGTGGTGTCCTCGTGGGTGAGCTGGCCCTCGATGACCCAGGTCACGATCTCCAGATCGCGGTGGGGGTGCTCGGCGAAGCCCGCGCCGGGCGCGAGCCGCTCCTCGTTGCACGCGACGAGGAGCCCGAAGCGCACATTGCCGGGGTCGTAGTGGTCAGAGAAGGAAAAGGCGTGGCGCGTCTCGATGCCCGTGCCGTCCCCGCCCGGATACCGTTCACCGGACCGCTGTATCCACATCACCCGGTCCACGGTAGTGCGCCCCGATTCCCCCCGTACCCGCCCCCGGCCTCCCCGCTCCCCGCGTACACCACCCGATAAGGCAGTCTTGTCCTCGTGCCTGAACCAGCCGCGAACACCCCGCATCCACACAGTGCCACCCTGCGCCGCCTGGAGAAGTCCTCCGGGAAGCTGGCGGCCAACGCCATCGCGCGCATGGACGAGCAGCTTCCGTGGTACCGGGCGATGCCGCCCGAGAACCGCTCCTGGATCGGTCTGGTGGCACAGGCGGGCATCGCGGCCTTCACCGAGTGGTTCCGGCATCCGGAGGCCCCGCAGGCGATCAGCACCGATGTGTTCGGCACCGCTCCGCGCGAGCTGACCCGGGCGATCACCCTGCGCCAGACCGTGGAGATGGTCCGTACGACCATCGAGGTCATGGAGTCGGCGATCGACGACGTGGCGGCTCCGGGGGACGAGTCGGTGCTGCGCGAGGCGCTGCTGGTGTACGCGCGGGAGATCGCCTTCGCGACGGCCCAGGTGTACGCGCAGGCGGCCGAGGCGCGCGGCGCCTGGGACGCCCGGCTTGAGTCGCTGGTGGTCAACGCGGTGCTGTCCGGGGAGGCGGACGAGGGGGCGCTGTCCCGGGCCGCCGCCCTCGGCTGGAACTCCCCCGAGCATGTGTGCGTGGTGCTGGGCACGGCCCCCGACGGGGACAGCGAGCTGACCGTGGAGGCGATCCGGCGCGCCGCGCGCCACGCCAAGCTGCAGGTCCTCACCGGAGTGCTGGGCGACCGGCTGGTGGTGGTCGCGGGCGGCTCGGACAATCCGCTGCAGGCGGCGAAGGCGCTGATCGGGCCCTATGCGCCGGGTCCGGTGGTGGCGGGTCCGGTGGTCTCCGATCTGCTGGCCGCGACCCGCTCGGCGGGTGCGGCGGCGGCCGGCCTGAAGGCGTGCACCGCGTGGCCGGACGCACCGCGTCCGGTGCTCGCGGACGATCTGCTGCCGGAGCGCGCGATGGCGGGAGACCCGGCTGCCCGTGACCAGTTGGTGGAGGAGATCTACAGACCGCTGGAGGAAGCGGGCTCGGCGCTGCTGGAAACGCTGAGTGTGTACCTGGAGCAGGCGAGCAGCCTGGAAGGCGCGGCCCGGATGCTCTTTGTTCACCCGAACACCGTGCGCTACCGGCTGCGACGTGTGACGGACGTCACCGGATGGTCGCCTTCCGACGTCCGCTCGGCGTTTACTCTGCGCATAGCCCTGATCCTGGGTCGGCTGGCCGATAGAGACATATTGTCCTGACCCTTTGTCGGACTCCCACAATTACCTAGACGGTTCTTCGTCCTTGTCCTCACGGGCGAGCAGGACCCACCACAAGAGAGAGTGTGAGAGTGCTCGTACTCGTCGCTCCCGGCCAGGGCGCTCAAAAGCCCGGCTTCCTGACTCCCTGGCTCGACCTCCCCGGCGTCACCGAACGTCTGACGTGGTGGTCGGCCGTATCCGGCCTGGACCTGATCCACTACGGCACCAAGGCCGACGAGGAAGAGATCCGCGACACGGCGGTGGCCCAGCCGCTCCTGGTCGCCGCCGGTCTCCTCTCCGCCCGGGCGCTGTTCGCCGACGGGATGGAGAACCGTATCGGCGCCGCCGCGGGCCACAGTGTCGGCGAGATCACCGCCGCCGCGGCCGCCGGAGTGCTGACCGACGAGGCGGCCATGGTGCTGGTCCGCCGCCGGGGTCTGGCCATGGCCGAGGCCGCGAGCCACGCCGAGACCGGTATGGCCGCCATACTGGGTGGTGAGCAGGACGTTGTCGTCGCGCACCTCGAAAAGCTCGGGCTGACCCCGGCGAACGTGAACGGTGCCGGGCAGATCGTGGCCGCGGGCACCGCCGAGCAGCTGGCGGCGCTGGCCGAGGACAAGCCGGAGGGCGTGCGCCGGGCCGTGCCGCTGAAGGTGGCCGGCGCGTTCCACACCGCCCATATGGCACCGGCGGTCGCCACCCTCGAGGCCCTGGTCGCGGGCGTTCCGGTGGCCGATCCGCGGATCCGTTACGTGTCGAACCGGGACGGCAAGGCCGTGGCGTCCGGCGCCGAGGTGATCGAGCGGCTGGTCGCCCAGGTGTCCAACCCGGTGCGCTGGGATCTGTGCATGGAGACCTTCCAGGAGCTTGGGGTCTCCGCGCTGATCGAGGTGGCCCCGGGCGGCACGCTGACCGGTATCGCCAAGCGGGCCCTGCCGGGCGTCGCCACCGTGGCGCTCAAGACTCCGGACGACCTCGACGCGGCCCGTGCACTGATCGCCGAGCACACCGACCCTGCCGCCGACACACCGGCCGAATAGGAGCTCCGAGAGCATGACCGCGAAGATCAAGCCCACTGAGGGCGCCGCGTACGCGCGCATTCTCGGCGTCGGCGGCTACCGTCCCACCCGGGTGGTGCCGAACGAGGAGATCCTCAAGCACATCGACTCCTCCGACGAGTGGATCCGCAGCCGCTCGGGCATCGCCACCCGGCACTGGGCCGGTCCGGACGAGACGGTCGCCACGATGTCCGTCGAGGCGGGCGGCAAGGCCATCGCCGACGCCGGGCTGACGCCCGAGCAGATCGGTGGCGTGATCGTCTCCACCGTCTCGCACTTCAAGCAGACCCCGGCGGTCGCAACCGAGATCGCCCATCTGCTCGGGGCGAACAGGCCGGCCGCGTTCGACATCTCCGCGGGATGCGCGGGCTTCGGCTACGGCCTGACCCTCGCCAAGGGCATGGTCACCGATGGCACCGCCCAGTATGTGCTGGTCATCGGCGTCGAGCGGCTTTCGGACCTGACCGACCTGGAGGACCGGGCGACGGCCTTCCTGTTCGGTGACGGCGCGGGCGCCGTGGTGGTCGGCCCGTCCAAGGAGCCCGCCATCGGCCCGACGGTCTGGGGCTCGGAGGGCGACAAGTCCGACACCATCAGCCAGACGCTCCCCTGGGACGTCTACCGCGACCAGTCCGCCGAGGACGTACGCTTCCCGGCGATCCGCCAGGAGGGCCAGGCGGTGTTCCGCTGGGCCGTGTACGAGATGGCGAAGGTCGCCCAGCAGGCCCTGGACGTGGCCGGGGTCAGCGCGGACGAGCTCGACGCGTTCATTCCCCATCAGGCCAATATGCGGATCATCGACTCGATGATCAAAACCCTCAAGCTGCCGGAGCATGTCACGGTCGCCCGTGATGTGGAGACCACCGGCAACACCTCGGCCGCCTCCATTCCGCTCGCCATGGAGCGGCTGTTGGCGACGGGGCAGGCGAAGAGCGGCGACACCGCGCTCGTCATCGGATTCGGAGCGGGTCTCGTCTACGCAGCGACGGTCGTTACCCTCCCTTAGGCTCCATAGTCCATATCCACGCAGCCCCGTACATCTCGGGCGCTGCGCACACACCGCAACACACCGAAGAAGGAGCGCCGCAATGGCCGCCACTCAGGAAGAGATCCTCGAGGGTCTCGCCGAGATCGTCAACGAGATCGCCGGTATCCCGACCGAGGACGTCCTGCTGGACAAGTCCTTCACCGACGACCTGGACGTCGACTCGCTGTCCATGGTCGAGGTCGTCGTCGCCGCCGAAGAGCGCTTCGACGTGAAGATCCCGGACGACGACGTCAAGAACCTCAAGACCGTCGGCGACGCCGTCGACTACATCCTCAAGCACCAGGGCTGAGCGCTTGTCGCCACCCATGCGGTGGCAGTTCCAGCACCCTCTACCGAGGAGTTGAGAATTCCTGTGAACTCGACCAATCGCACCGTGGTCGTCACCGGTGTTGGTGCCACGACGCCGCTGGGTGGCGACGCCTCATCGACCTGGGAAGCCCTGCTCGCCGGTCGCTCCGGCGTCAGCCGCCTGGACGAGGACTGGGCCGGCGAGCTGCCGGTCCAGATCGCCGCACGCGCCGCGGTGGACCCGGGCACCGTCATCCCGCGCCCGCAGGCCCGCAAGCTCGACCGCTCGGCGCAGTTCGCGCTGATCGCCGCCCGTGAGGCATGGGCGGACGCCGGCTTCACCGCCAAGGCGGGCGAGGACTCGTCGGTCGACCCCGACCGGCTCGGCGCGGTCGTCGCCTCCGGCATCGGCGGTGTCACCACGCTGCTCGACCAGTACGACGTGCTGCGCGAGAAGGGGGTCCGCAAGGTCTCCCCGCACACCGTGCCGATGCTGATGCCCAACGGCCCGGCCGCCAATGTGAGTCTGGAGGTCGGCGCCCGCGCCGGTGCCCACACCCCGGTCAGCGCGTGCGCGTCCGGCGCCGAGGCCATCGGCTACGCCATTGAGATGATCCGCACCGGCCGCGCCGATGTGGTCGTCGCGGGCGGCACCGAGGCGGCCATCCATCCGCTGCCCATCGCCGCCTTCGGCAACATGATGGCGATGTCCAAGAACAACGACGACCCGCAGGGCGCCTCCCGCCCGTACGACGTCGCCCGCAACGGCTTCGTCCTCGGCGAGGGCGCCGGCGTCATCGTCCTGGAGTCCGCCGAGCACGCCGCCCGGCGCGGTGCCCGGGTCTACGCGGAGGCCGTCGGCCAGGGCATCTCGGCCGACTCCCACCACATCACCGCGCCGGAGCCGTCCGGCAACGGCATCGCGCACGCGCTGCAGAACCTGATGCAGTCCGCCGACCTCAAGGCCGCCGAGATCGCGCATGTCAACGCGCACGCGACCTCGACGCCGCAGGGCGACGTGGCGGAGATCAAGGCGCTGCGCAAGGTGTTCGGCCAGGACGTGGACCACATCGCGCTCTCGGCCACCAAGTCCATGACCGGCCATCTGCTGGGCGGCGCCGGCGGTGTGGAGACGGTGGCCAGCGTGCTGGCGCTGTACCACCGGATCGCCCCGCCGACGATCAACATCGAGCAGCTGGACCCGGAGGCGGACGCGGATGTCGTGCGCGACAAGCCGCGGCCGCTCCCCCAGGGCCAGATCGCGGCGCTGAACGACTCGTTCGGCTTCGGCGGCCACAATGTGGTGCTGGCCTTCCGCACGGTCTGACGCGCTGATACGCGGGAACGGCCCGCTTCCGGCTCCGGCCGGAAGCGGGCCGTTCGCATGTCATCCCTGTGTTTCGTCGAAGCTGGCGAAGTACGAGGCCACCATGTCCTCGTCGCCATGGCCCTGCTCGATGGCGCGCCGGAACCGCTCCGCGCACGCGGCCGCCAGATCCACCCGTACCCCGGCGCGCTCCCCCGCCTCCACGATCAGCCGGGCGTCCTTCTCGGCGGTCCTGGTGGCGAAGCTCGGTTCGAGCTTGCCGCTGAGCACCTGGGCCGACTTGACCCGCATATAGCCGTTGTCGAGCGGCCCGCCCTCCAGGGCGTCCAGGAAAAGCTGCCAGTCCGTGCCCAGCCCCTTGGCGAGGGCGAGCGACTCGGCGGTGGCGTTGGTGATGGCGATGACCCAGCTGTTGAGCACGAGCTTGAGCCGGGTGGCGGCCGCCTCCTCGCCGCTGTCGCCGACCCACACCGTACGGCTGCCGATCGCGTCGAAGACCGGCCAGATGACCGTACGCACCTCGTTGGGGCCGGCGGCGAGGATAAGAAGCTGTCCGCTCTCCGCCGGCTGCTTGGTACCGAGGACGGGCGAGTCGACGAAGACGATCTCCTTCTCGCGGGCGAACGCGGCGAGGGACTCGATCGCCCCCAGCCCGGCGGTGGTGGCCTGGGCCCATACGGTGCCGGGGCTCAGCCCGGGGGCGGCCTGACGCATCGTCTCCAGGGCCGTGGGGCCGTCGTGCAGGATGGTCAGGACGGCATCGGCGCCGTCCACGGCCTCGGCGGGGGTGTCGGTGACGCGTACGCCGTCGGCGGCGAGCGGCTCGGCCTTGGCGCGGGTGCGGTTCCACGCGCGGACGTCGAGTCCGGAGCGGGCGAGGTTGCGGGCCATACCGGAGCCCATGATGCCGGTGCCGAGGACCGCGACGGACTGTGCTGCCGGGAGTTGTTCGGTCATCTCGCCACGCTAAGACGTGGAGGGCGCCGGCGCCGTCAGACGACCTGGTGCAGCCAGCGGACGGGCGCACCCTCACCCGCGTAGCGGAACGGCTCCAGCTCGTCGTCCCACGGCTTGCCGAGCAGCTTGGCGATCTCCGCTTCCAGATCGCTCTCGCCCCGCGCGGAGCGCGCGAGCGCGGCGCGCAGCCGGTCCTCGGGGATCAGGATGTCGCCGTGCATTCCGGTGACGGCGTGAAAGATGCCCAGGTCAGGGGTGGAGCTATAGCGCTCGCCCTCGGCGGTGGCACAGGGCTCGGCGGTCACCTCGAAGCGCAGCAGATGCCAGCCGCGGAGCGCGGAGGCCAGTTTGGAGGCCGTGCCGACCTCGCCCTGCCAGGAGAACTCGGCGCGCCAGGTGCCGTTGGCCGCGGGCTGTTTGATCCAGTCGAGGGTGACACGCACACCGAGTACGCCCGCGATGGCCCATTCGACATGCGGGCACAGCGCGCGCGGTGCGGAGTGCACATACAGAACTCCACGTGTCGTCACCGGGGCCTCCTGTGCGGTTCGAGGTACGCCTTCCCCAGCGGCCTCGCGCCCGTACCGGTCATGTCCGGGACGTTACCCGGCATTCTGCCCTAGTGATCACCTCTGCACCAGTCCTGACGTTACCTGCAGTGAAATTGATCGGGCATAATTCTCCAGAAAAGGGACAGGAAGTGACCCGGAGTAAGGTTCCGGTACCGCACCGCGCTCTCCGCCGCCGGGCAGAAGCTCAACTGGCACAAGAAAAAACTACCGCGCGAACCAGCCGGAGGAGTGACGTACCGTCGGTCGTGGAGAGATATCACCCAACAGCCGGAGGGGGAACAGCCATGCGGGCCAGCGCGACACGACGCCAGCGGCCGACCGCCGCGTCCTCGACGACCACGCGCACGGTCGTGCGCATGACGACTCCTACCGCCGCCCGCGCCGCAGCCCGCACCGGCGTCGCTCTGCTGACGACCGCCGCCGTGCTCAGCTCCTCCGGCTGCTTCGGCAGCTCGGACAGCCCCTCCCGGCACGGGCCCCGCGCGGGAAAGACCCCCGGCGCCAAGCGCGCCATCGTCTGGAACACCCGGCCCGACTCCCTCGCCTCCCTGGGCGACTCCATCACCCGGGGCTTCGACGCCTGCTCGGTGCTCTCCGACTGCCCCGAGGTGTCCTGGTCCACCGGCACACGGGTGAACAGCCTCGCCCAGCGCCTGCGCTCGGGCTCCCGCAGCTGGAACTTCGCGAAGACCGGCGCCGTCGTGGCCGACCTCCCCGGCCAGATCGAGGCGGCCACCGCCCGGAAGCCGAAGCTGGTGACCGTGATGATCGGCGCCAACGACGCCTGCCGTGACTCGGTCGCCGACATGACCCCGACGGACCAGTTCCGCACCACCTTCACCTCGGCGCTCAGCCGGCTGCGGCGCGATCTGCCGAAGGCTCAGGTGTACGTGGCCAGCGTGCCGGACCTGAAGCGGCTGTGGTCGGAGGGGCGCAAGAACGTCTTCGGCAAGCAGATCTGGAAGCTGGGCATCTGCCCCTCGATGCTGAAGGACTCCGACCACCTGGACGCGGCCTCGAACGACCGCCGCCGGCAGGTCGCGGACCGGGTGGACGCGTACAACAAGGTGCTGAAGGACGTCTGCGGCCGGGACCCGCTGTGCCGATACGACCCGGCGGTGCACAAGTACCGGTTCACGGCGTCCGAGCTGAGCAAGTGGGACTGGTTCCACCCCAGCAAGGCCGGCCAGCGGCAGCTGGCCGAGATGGCGTACCGCCGCGTCACGGCCCCGTAGCCCCCGATGACACGGCCGGGGCTCCGTCCCCTCAGAGCTTCGGCATCGCCACCGGCACCGGCGTCGAGAGGCGGCGGTCGGCCACGCTTCGGCCTGCCTCCGCCGTGTAGACCCCCGGCATCAGCCGCCAGCCGCCGGCCGCCTCGTCCCAGATCTCCGCCGCCCGGCGGCCCAGCGTCACGGTTGCCTCCGCCGTCTCCCCGGGCCCCGCCGCGACCGTCGCGAAACCCGCGAGCCGCCGCGCCGGGCGCTCCACCACGTCCCCGTCGCCCTCCGGCACGGCGAGGTAGATCTGCACCACCTCCCGCCCGGCCCGCGCACCCGTATTGCGGACCCGCACCCTCACCGTGCCGAGCTCCTCGCCCGCACCGTCACCCGCGGCGGTGAAGTTCATGGACTCGTAGGCCCAGTCCGTGTAGCCGAGACCATGCCCGAACCAGTACGCCGGAGCCGTCCCCGACCATCGCTCCCACGCCCGGTAGCCGATGAACACGCCTTCCTCGTAGACGAGTTGCCCCTCGCTCGGCACCACCTCCCGCACCGGCGCGTCCTCCAGCCGCTTCGGCCATGTGGTCGGCAGCCGGCCGCCCGGCTCCTCGGCGCCGAGCAGGACGTCGGCGAGCGCGGCCCCCGCTTCCTGGCCCGGAAACCAGCTGAGCAGCACCGCGGCGACGTCCTCGCGCCAGGGGAGCTCGACCGGGGAGCCGGCGTTGACGACGACCACCGTCGGGGTGCCGGTGGCGGCGACGCGCCGGACCAGCTCGTCCTGGCGGCCCGGCAGCCTCAGATCCGTGCGGTCGAACCCCTCGCTCTCAACACTCTCGGTGGTCGCGGCCACGACCACGGCCGCATCGGCGGCGGAGGCCACGGCGACGGCCTCCTCGAGCAGTGCCTCCGCGTCCCGCTCGGGCGCCCGGTGCACCAGGCTGAAGCAGACCGCGGGGAATGCGTCGGGGAAGGGCGCGACCGTGCAGACCAGGCTGACCTCCACCGGCTCGCCGGCCGTGAGCCGGACCTGCCCGCGCGGCAGGGGTGAGCCCATAAACGCCTCAAAGGGGTCATCGGCGTCGGCCGGGCCCTGCTCCCCGTCGTAGAGCACCTCCCCGCCCACGGTCAGCCGGAGCCCGCCCAGCCCCCTGGTGCCGAAGGAGTGCGCGCCGCTCTCGCGCGGGGTGAAGGTGCCGACGGTCTCGACCGTGTGCAGCTCCTCGTACGTCACCCCCTCGGGGAAGTCGCCGACCCACTGCACCTGCCCACTGGGCAGCGGCGAGGCGCCGAGCACCCGCCCGTCGGCGGCCCGGACCACGGCGCGCAGTTCGAATCCCTCGCCGGCCGGGGCGAGTTCATCGCTGGGGTCGGCGCCCACGGCGTAGTCGAGCCGGACGTCCGGGGGCAGAGCGGCGCGCAGCCCGTCGAGGGGCGAGACGATGTGGTCGGGGAAGACCAGCGCCGAACCCCCGCCGAGCACCCGGGCATCGCGCGCCGCCGCGCCGATGAGCGCGAGGGACCGGATGGAGCCGGACTCGGTGGTATCGAGGGGCAGCACCGGCTTCCCGGCCGCTTCCCCGTCCGGCGCGCCGGCCCGCTCGTTCCGCAGCAGGACGAACGACCGCCGCGCGATCTCGCGCGCGAGCGCGTCCCCGTCGACCGGCCCGGGCCGGTCGGTGGGGGCGACGGCCGGGGCCACCCCGTCCAGGGCGCCGACCCGGGCGGCCAGGGTCAGCACCCGCCGTACCGCGTCGTCCACCTCCGACTCGGCCACCCGCCCCTGCCGCACGGCGGCGGCCAGCTCCTCGCCGTAGACGGTCCGCGGCCCCGGCATGGCGACGTCGAGCCCGCCGCGCATCGCCCCTACGGTGTCGCGGGCGGCCGTCCAATCGGAGACGATGAAGCCGTCGAAGCCCCATTCGCCGCGCAGCACCTCGCGCTGCAGCTCGCGATGGGCGGTCATGGTCGAGCCGTTGACCCCGTTGTAGGCGGCCATGACGCCCCACGGGCGGGCGCTTTTGACGATGGCTTCGAAGGGGGCGAGATACAGCTCGCGCAGCGCCCGTGCGCTCACCCGGTTGTCGACGGTGAAGCGCTCGGTCTCCGCGTCGTTGGCGACGAAGTGCTTGACGGTGGTGCCGATGCCGCCCTCCTGGACGCCCGTCACATAGCCGGTGCCGATCTCGCCGGTGAGATGGGGATCCTCGCTGTACGCCTCGAAGTGGCGCCCGCCCAGCGGGGAGCGGTGCAGATTCACGGTCGGCGCGAGCAGCACATGAACACCCTTGCGCCGCGCCTCCTGGGCGAGGAGGTGGCCCGCGCGGCGGGCGAGCGCCGGATCCCAGGTGGCGGCGAGCGCGGTGGGGCTGGGCAGGGCGACGGAGGGGTCGTCCGCGGTCCAGTGCACGCCCCGCACGCCGATCGGACCGTCCGACATCACCAGGGAGCGCAGCCCGATGGAGGGGACGGCGGGCAGGGACCACATGTCCTGCCCGGCCAACAGCCGTGCCTTGGTGTCCGGATCGAGCGCGCCGAGGGCCTTCTCCACCGCCGCGCCCACGGTCGCGGCCCCCGCCGCGTCACCCGCTGTGTCCGTGCTGTCGTTGCTGATCGCGTCCACCACGGCTCGGCCTCCCTGTCGGGTCCGTCGACCGGGCCATCGTGGACCCGATTGCCTGTCACTCGGTAGGTAGTGTTATGAATTCGTTATCACACATGCCCTACGGTAAGGCCATGGAAAGGGTGACGGACCGCGGCACACGCCGCGGTGAGGAGCGGCGCGCGGAGATCCTCCGGGCCGCCCTCGCAGTGATCGCCGAGCGCGGCTACCGGGGCGCCTCGCTCAACGCGGTGGCCGAGCGGGCGGGGCTGACCCAGCAGGGTCTGCAGCACTACTTCCCCACCAAGGACGCCCTGCTCATCGCCGTCCTGGCGGAGCGCGACCAGTGGGACACCGGCGCCGCGCGGCGCGACGGCGGGGGCACCTGGCCGCTGTCCCTGCTGGCCTCGCTGGTGGACTACAACGCGATGCGCCCCGGCATCGTCCAGACCTTCTCCGCGCTACTCGGCGAGAGCGTCACCGAGGACCACCCCGCGCGCGACTGGTTCACCCGGCGCTACGAGCGAGTGCGCGCCGACATGGCGGCCACCCTGCGCGGGGAGTTCGGCGACCGGCTGCCCGGCGGGCTCACCCCGGAGGACGCGGCGCCGTTGCTGGTCGCGGTGATGGACGGGCTGCAGTTCCAGTGGCTGCACGATCCGGAGTCGGTCGACATGCCCGCCCTCTTCCGGGCCTTCGTCTCCCTGCTGGGGCAGGGGGAGGAGGAGGCCCGGAAGAAGGGCTGAGGACACTGAGGACATCCCACCGGCCGGCGGTCAGTCCTCCGGCGACGCCAGCCTGACCTCCCGTTCGGCGTCGGCGGCGATGCGCGGCACCGGCACGTAGTCGTTGACGTTCTCGAACTTCACCAACGTGGCCTCGGCGTAGGCCGGCCCGCGCTCATAGCGCGCCGCCCCGACGCCCTCGACCTGCCAGCGCCGCCGCTGCCCGTCGCAGATCGCCGCCTCGCCCCCGATGCCATGGTCCTCACCCTCCTGGGTGAGCGTGACGAGGATGTTGGCGCGCGGGAAATCCATGCCGTCCCGTACGCAGCGGTAGGTGCCGTAGAGCGTGACGGTCCCGCCCCTGGTGACGTACCCGATGCGGTCGATGGTCAGGTTGTCGCCCCACGGCAGGGGCACGGGGGGCCGGTGGAGCCGGGAGAGCCCGGAGCGGGACGGCAGGGAGGGGCCATCGGACGCGCCGGGGCCGACGGGCGCGGCGTTGGCGGCCGGGGCCGCGAAGAACAGAAAGGCGAGGGCGCCGAGGATACGACGGCGGTTGCGCATGAACGTACATACCTCCGTGGACGGGGAGTGGACTCCCGAGCGGATGCGGGGCTCGGGAACGGACTCCCATGAGCGGGAGCCCAGTGCCCTGTACAGCTACCGGGGCCGCGGTCCCAGTGGCGGGAACTCACCCCCGGGGCGGCGTGTCCGACACCGCCGGGCGGGTGGTTTCGCGGCGCCCGGTTGACCCCGCACGCGGATGCCCTGGGGAAAGACCCGGTGCCAGGGCCAGGGTGACCGCGACGGAGGCCGTCGCCATGACCGCCATCGCCGCCGCGGGCGAGGCGTGTTGCGCGACGGCGCCCGCGAGCGCCGCGCCGACGCCCTGCATGGTGAGCAGGCCGGAGGAGTGCAGCCCGAGCGCCTGGCCGCTCATCTCCTCGGGCGTCAGGGCCATCAGCCGCTGCTGGAGCAGCAGCGAGGCCGAGAATCCGATCGAGGCCAGGAGCACGGCGGCCAGCGCGAGCGGCAGCGCCGGGTGCGGTGCGAAGATCAGATACGGCGCGGCCAGCAGCAGCCGCAGCGGCGCGGCGAGCCGCTCCCGCCAGTGGGGCGGTACGAACCGTCCGGTCACTGCGTCCCCGATCAGCATCCCGCAGGCGGCGAAGGCGAACAGAAGCCCGGCGTGCCGGGGCGCGTAGGGGACGAAGAGGGATTCGCAGCCCACGATCAGCCCGTTGGGTACCCAGAGCGCGAGATAGACGTAGCGGCGCGGCACGGAGGACCACAGCCGCGCGTTGGTCCGCCAGGTCTCGCTGATCGACGGGCGCCCGGCGGCGCGCGGCGGCCGGCGGCTGAGGCCGCATCGCGCCACGGCCGCGGCGATGCCGTACAGCGCGGCGGCGGTGAGCAGGGCGCCGCGCGGCGAGAGGGTCGTCACCAGGACGCCGCCGACCGCGTACCCGCAGATCTGCATGGTGCCGCCGGCCATATTGAGCACGGAGCGGCCCAGCAGATAACCGTCCCTCGGCAGGATCTCGTTGAGCAGCCCGTAGCGGACCCCGCCGCCGAGGGAGGCGGCCACTCCGCGCGAGAGGACGATGGCGAAGACCGCCGCCACGGGCAGCCCGGGGAGGGCCAGGGCGGCGGTCCCCAGCCCGAAGAACAGGGCCAGCCCGGTGATCGCGGCGCGTGGCGGCAGCCGGTCGGCCGCCGACAGCAGTGCCATGGCGCCGACCACTTGGGCTAGCGAGGGGCCGAACATGCTGAGTGCGGAGAGCAGGGGTGAGCCGGTCGCCGCGTAGATCAGCGTGCCGAGGGCGAGCCCGCTCGTCGTCGAGGCGGCCGTCTGCAGGGATCCGGTCAGGAACAGCGGGGTGAACTCCGGGGCGCGGAAGACTTCTCGATACGTACGCATGGCCGGAGCCTCAGCGGTGCCGCCAGGGCGGCGTTAATGTTTCGCGGGGAGGCGAAACGATGGGGTGCTGGCTGGTCGACGCGGACACGCTCGCGCGCAGCCGCTTCGTCCTCTCCCCGCTGGCCGAAGCCACCGCGGGCCTGATCACGCTGGAGCGGGCGGTGGCCGCCCATCCCGGCGAACGTGCCTGGCTCGGCGCCCATCTGCCCGCCTACCGGGCCCGGCTGGCCGATGACCCGGTCACCGCGCTGCTGGTGCGGGCCGCGCTCGGCCGCACTTGGCTCGCGGACTTCCTCACCCCCACGCCGACGGGCGAGGGCGAGCCGGCCTTCGAGGAGGAGGTGGCCCGGATCCGCCGGACGCCGCCCGCGTCCGCCCGCGCCGACCTCACCGTCTCGCTCGGCGGCCCGCTCCCCGCCGCGCTGCACCGCGACGATCTGCCGGCGCGCCTCGCGGAGCTCCTGCAATGGGTGTGGACGGAGACGGTGCTGCCGTACTGGGCGCGGCGCAGACGGATCGTCGAGGCGGATGTGGTCGCGCGCACCGGCCAGTTGAGCCAGGGCGGCTGGGCCGCCACGCTGGAGACCCTGCGGCCGGGAATGCGTTGGCTCGGCGAGAGCCGGCTGCGGATCAACCAGCACGACCATCCGCCGCGGTCCACCTACGGCGCTCAGCTCCTCTTCGTCCCCGTCACCCCCGCCCGGGGCTGGGTCTCCTGGGACGCGCCGCACCGCTATGCGGTGGTCTACCCCTGCGCGGGCCCCCTCGCCGACCCCGACCGCTCCCCCGTCCCCGCGTCCCTTGCCCGCCTCCTCGGCCCGGCCCGCGCGAACGTCCTGGTCCTCCTGGACACCCCGAAGAGCACCACCCATCTGGTGGCCCTGACCGGCCAGACCCTGGGCTCGATCGGCCGCCATCTGCGGGTCCTCCGCGAGGCGCGGCTGATCCGGCGCCGCAGGGCCGGGCGGTCGGTGCTGTACGACCGCACGGCGGCGGGCGAGGCGCTGATCAGGGCCCAGCAGAGCTGACCCCTTCCGCTACGGCCATGCTCGGGCACCCCGACGCGCTGCTCGGCTGTCTCCGTGAAGCCGAGGTCAACCACCTGGCCGCAGGGATCGCGTTCATCGGCTCGGCCGCGGGCGTGACGATGATCAAGCATTCCGGGGCGGCACCCGGATCCTGCTGGACGGACAGTCCCTGTCGCCGTTCCCCGACGGCTTCGCGAAGATCGGCACCGGCTTCCTGCCCGGTCTCTTCGTCGCCTTCAGCTTCGTGATGCGCAACACTGTGATGAGACGGCATGTGACGCCCTCGGCGGCAATCAGCCGGCGGCCGAGCTGTCGGGGGTGCGCGACAAGGGAGGCGATCGCCGCCGCGTTCATCGGCGGCGCCTCGGCCGGCGGCCGCGTCGGCACGGTACTGGGCGCGATCATCGGCGGACTGGGGCTCGGCGTGCTCAACAACGGAATGTCGCTGGTCGGCATCGGCACCGACCACAGGTGATCAAGGGACTGGTGCTGCTGGCGGCGGTCGGGGTCGACGTCCGGCACAAGCGCAGGGCCGGTTCGCACACCCTCGGCCATCTACTCTTCGGGAGCCGCACATGACCACGAGCAGACGCACGGTGATCACGGCTGGGGCGGCGGCGGGACTGGCGGCCGCGGCCGCCACCGCGACGCCCGCCGACGCGAGGAGCGCCGACACGACGAGCGGAGGACGGGCGGTGAAGGAGCACTTCGGCACCCTCAAGGACGGCACCCGTGTCGACCGCTGGACGATCGAGAACGGCGGCACCCGGCTGAAGGTGCTCTCCTACGGCGGCATCGTCCAGACCCTGGAGATCCCCGACCGCCACGGCCACCGCGCCAATGTCTCCCTCGGCTTCGCCGACCTGGACTCCTACGTCGCCCACAGCCCGTACTTCGGTGCGCTCATCGGCCGCTACGGCAACCGCATCGCCCGCGGCACCTTCATCCTGAACGGACACAAGTACCGGCTGCCCGTCAACGACGGGCCGAACAGCCTGCACGGCGGCGACAAGGGCTTCGACAAGCACGTCTGGTCCGTGAAGCCGTTCCACAAGGGCGCGGACGTGGGCCTGACACTGCGCCGGGTCAGCCCCGACGGCGAGATGGGCTACCCCGGCACGCTCCGCGTGCGCGTCGACTACACCCTCACCGCCGCGGGCGACTTCCGCGTCGACTACGAGGCCACGACCGACAAGCCCACCGTCGTCAACCTCACCAACCACACCTACTTCAACCTCGCCGGCGAGGGCACCGGCACCGTCTACGGCCACCAGTTGCGGATCGCCGCCTCCCGCTACACCCCGGTCGACAAGACCCTCATCCCCACCGGCGAGCTGGCCAAGGTGGCCGGGACCCCGCTCGACTTCCGCCGCGCCAAGGAGATCGGCCGGGACATCCGCGAGGCGCACCGGCAGATCCTGTATGCCCAGGGGTACGACCACAACTTCGTCCTGGACAAGGGCGTCACCGACCGCCCGGAGAACATCGTCACGGTCACCGAGCCCGGCTCCGGACGGGTCATGAAGCTCGCGACGACCGAGCCGGGTGTGCAGTTCTACAGCGGCAACTTCCTCACCGGCACCTTCGCGGGCACCTCCGGGCACGTCTACCGCCAGACCGACGCCTTCTGCCTGGAGACCCAGCACTTCCCGGACTCCCCCAACCACCCGGAGTTCCCCTCCACGGTGCTGCAGCCGGGCGAGACGTACCGCTCGACGACGGTGCACTCCTTCTCCACGCGCTGAAACCCGGTCATGACTGGGTGGCCTTTCGGGGGGCGGAGGGACCAGGTTGGGGCGGGCGCCAAGACGTGGCGGGTGGTCAGAAGCCGGCGGGTGCCGGACCCCGATCGCGCCAGACGGTGCCGCGGCGCTCATGGGCGAACAGCTCTTCGACGGCGTGAGCGATTCGGGGGCCCAGCTCACGCTCCAGCAGATACAGACCCAGGCCGAGTCCGGAGGTGGCGCCGGCGCCGGTGACGAGGTCACCGTCGTCGACGACGCGGGCGCTCACCGCGCGAGCGCCGGTGGCATCGAGCATGTCCAGGCCCTGGTGGTGGGTGGTGGCATGTCAGCAGGCGGCTACGAGCCGTTGAGGGCGCCCGACGCGTGACCCGAGTCGCCGTTCACCGACTCGCCCTCGGCTTCGGTCTCGTCCTCGCCCGTGAGGTCCCGTACGAGCAGCGTCGCGCCCGCGACCGCGCCCGGCATCAGGAACACCGCGACCAGCGGCAGCAGGAAGAACAGGGCGAGCGGGACGCCGAAGCCGAGGGTGAGCAGGCGGCGGCCATGCAGCATGCGACGGCGCTCCTTCAGCAGGACGCCGCGTCGCATCAGCGCGACCGAGGTCAGCTCCTCGGTGAGGAAGAAGCCGGTCACGCAGAAGGCGAGCGCGGGGATCACCGTCTGGCCGACGACCGGGACAAAGCCCAGCGCGAAGAACAGCACGCTCCACAGCGTCACCCGGATCACCAGGGCGATGGCCTCACGCAGCCCGATCCACAGCTCACGCCCCAGCGACAGCCCCGACTCGGGCACGGACCCGCCCTCGGAGCGGTCGACCGCCTCGGACAGCGACTCGTAGAAGGGCTGGCCGACCAGGAGCGTGACCGCCGTGAAGGTGATGACCGCGAGGAACAGGCACGCGGCGGCGAACAGGATCGCCAGCGCGCCCCGGAAGACGCCGAGCCACGGCGAGGACCAGTCGTCGGCGAAGGGGGTGGCCCAGGCGATGACGTCATCGGTCCAGAAGAAGAGCGCGATGAGTGCCGCCGCGTACCCGGCAAGGGTGATGAGGGCGGGAATCATCCCGAGCCCCCACCATCTGCCGTGCCGGGCTACCCAGCGTTGTCCCTTCATCAGATAACCGCAGCCGGTCGCGAGATCACGCATGGGCCGAAAGCCTACTGGGCCGGCGCGGCGCGGACCCCGGCGGCCCGGCACCCGGCACAGGCCCGGAGCGGGCACGGACCCCGGCGACCCGGCACCCAGCACAGGCCCAGAGCGGGCACCGACCCCGGCGGCCCCGCACCCGGCACAGGCCCAGGGCGGACGCGGACCCCGGCGACCCGGCACCCAGCACAGGCCCAGAGCGGGCACGGACCCCGGCGGCCCGGCACCCGGCACAGACCCGGAGCGGGCACCGACCCCGGCGGCCCCGCACCCGGCACCGACCCCGGCGGCCCCGCACCCGGCACAGGCCCGGAGCGGGCACCGACCCCGGCGACCCGGCACCCGGCACAGGCCCAGAGCGGACGCGGACCCCGGCGACCCGGCACCCAGCACAGACCCAGAGCGGGCACGGACCCCGGCGACCCGGCACCCGGCACAGGCCCGGAGCCACCGTCGCCTCAACGCCACTGCCATGGAGGCGAGTTGGCCATAAGGAGGGTTGACGCGGCCGGACTTTGCCGAACTCACAGATGGTCCACAGGGACCGCCTCTACGTTTCCATGCCCATGACAGACAACCCCGCGCCCATCAGGCGCCGCAGAGTCCTGATCGCCGGAAGCGCCGCGGCCGCGGCCATCGGAATCGGCGCCGCGGGCACCGCCACCGCCCGCCCCGAGCCGGCCTCCGCGCACACCGGCTCCGCCACCTCGGCCAGCGCCATCTGCACCCTCACCAAGGAGCTCACCGAAGGCCCGTACTACCTCGACCACGCGCTCGTACGCTCCAATGTCACCGAGAACAAGCCGGGCGTACCGCTCCAGCTGACCCTCACCGTCGTCGACACCGCCACCTGCGCACCGCTCAACAAGGCGCTGGTGGAGGTCTGGTACTGCGACGCGCTCGGTGAGTACTCCGGCTTCGTCGGCAACAACGGCCACCAGGAGCCGGACAACGGCACGTTCCTGCGCGGCGGCGTGCTCACCGGCCCGGACGGGGTCGCCACGCTCACCGGCATCTACCCCGGCTGGTACCGAGGCCGCTGCATCCATGTCCACCTCAAGCTGCACACCGGGGTCACGCTCACCCCGGACGGCTCGTTCACCGGGGGCAACGAGATCCACACCGGCCAGCTCTTCTTCGACGAGAGGATCACGCAGGCGGTCGCCAGGCTCTCCCCGTACTCCACCAACACCGTCCCCCGCACTCCCCTGTCCGCCGACGGCATCTACGGCAACGGCGGCACCGCCGCCGGCCTCCTCGCCCTGACGGCCCTGGGCACCACCCCGTCCGCCGGCTACCGCGGCACCCTCACGGTCGGCGTGGACCTCGACGTCTGACCGCCCGCCGCGTCCCCGCACTCGGCCCTCGCCCGGCTCCCCGGGCGAGGGGCTGCCGCGCGCCCACCCGGCCAGGCGACGCTCAGGTCAGCCGGCGCGTACGCGCTGCCGGCTACTCCGGCCATCGGCCACCGCTCGCGCTGGCCAGCCTCAGCCGCATTTCCCGCTCCTGGTCGCCTGCCATCGCACCCTGTTCCTGAACGTCGAAGGCGCGGGCCAGCACATCGGCCATCTGCCGCACCTGGCGGGGGCCGCCCTGGAGGTCAGCGGTGACGGGCGCCGTCAGGGAGGTGGGCCGCGGCTCCGTCCGCGGGTCGGCCACCTCGAAGGTGGAGGTCCACACCGCCGGGCGGCCCTCGATGGCGTTCTGCGGGAGGTCGGCGGAGGCTTGGTCGGAGCGGTAGCACGCGCGCAGCACGCCGAAGACGGCGTTCGCGTCGTCCTGCGAGATTCCGCTGAGCGCCACCAGCACTTGCGGGGCGGACTGCTCCGAGCTGGTCATCCTGGACACCTTCCTTACTGGCCGATCACGGGTCCGAGGGTGCGGGTACCCGTCACATCGCCATCGATGCCGGAAGGAGGCCCGAGCAGTCGTACCCGCCGGAAGGATCCGGCTGGTAGACCCAGTAGAGGGCCACGAGCTGCACCGGAAGCAGCAGCGGCAGGAGGGTCACGGCCACGGCGGACAGCCGGCCCCACCCCTGTCCGCGCCGCCGCGCGTCGCGGCGCACGGCCACCAGCAGCGCCAGGGCCATGAGGGCGCAAACCGGGGCGGCCCAGGCGGTGACGTACATCCGCGTGGACGGGCCCAGATAGCGGCAGTGCTGGAAGGTGTCGCCGTCGAAGGAGACGTGAGCGGCCAGCAGCCCCGCCGAGACCACCGTCAGCAGCGGTATGAGCGGGTACAGGCGGTGCCAGGGCGGGGGCGTGGCGGAGAGCTCCGACCGCCTCTGGCCGTGGGTGTGCGTGGACATCTGCGGAATCGTACGGCCAGTGGTGTCGGACGTCAGCACCCTTGACCGCATGGCCGTTCCCCGGCCGGGCGAGCCGACCGGGGAACGGCGCACCGGGTACGAGCGGGCGTCAGGTGTAGATGTAGCCGCCCGGGACGGTGGCGGATCCGCCGGGGGTCGTGACGACGACCGTGGCGGGGCCCGCGGTGCCCGCCGGGGTGACGCCGGTGAGCACCGTGCCGCCGGCGAGGACCGTGACGCCGGTGGCGGCCACCCCGTTGAAGGTGACGGAGGCACCGGTGAGGTTGGTGCCGACGATGGTGAACGGGGTGCCGCCCGCCGCGGGACCGCTGACCGGGGTGATGAGCGCCGCGACCGGAGGCGGCGGAGCCAGATAGGTGTAGGCGGCCGGGAGGCTCGGGCCGAAGTTGTTGGTGGCGACGACCGGCACCGCGCCCGCCGCATGGGCCGGGGCGGTGACGACCAGGAGGGTCCCGCTGGGGTCCTTCGCGAGGATGGGGGCGTTGGTGCCACCAAAGGTGACCGAGGTGACCGTGTCCAGGTTCGTTCCGATGAGTACGACGGGGTTGCCGCCGCCCGTCGGACCGGAGCTCGGGATGACGAACAGGATCGTCGGCACGCCGACCGCGAGCGTGATCGCGCGCTGCACTGATGCGGACATGAGGTTTCTCCTCATAGAGATGCGGGGGTGAACGCCGCGGTCCCTCGATGGGGAGGCCCTCGCAGTCAGCAGGGCGTCGACACTGCCTGACCGGTCCGCACGCCGCTAGGGGCGGAGAAAGCCGCAGGCCGCGCTCCCCGGGGAGGGATGGGCGGCCCACCGTCTGGTTGTTCTCAGTACCTCATTCGAGCGGTGACGCCACAAGAGAGTTGACGTCGATTCACCCTGGCGGCGCAGCGCGTCGGCGCACGGCGGCAGCCCCGGAGTACCTCCCGGGGCTGCCCCTGTGCGCCCGGCGCGGATCAGTCCTCGATGGCGACGATCATCTTGCCGATGTTGTCGCCGCGGAGCATGCCGAGGAAGGCGTCCGCCGCGTTCTCGATGCCCTTGACGACCGTCTCGCGGTAGTGCAGCTTGCCCTCCCGGACCCAGTGGCCGACCTCCTCGAAGAACTGCGGCTGCAGATCCTCGTGGTCCCGGACCAGCATGCCCTGCATCCGCAGCCGCTTGCCGATGACCAGCGCGAGATTGCGTGGGGCGGGGGTCGGCTCGGTCGCGTTGTACTGCGCGATCATGCCGCAGACGGTGATCCTGCCGTGCACCTTGAGGCGGTCGATGGCGGCTTCGAGGTGGTCGCCGCCGACGTTGTCGAAGTAGACGTCGATCCCGTCGGGCGCGGCCTCCTTCAGCTGCTCGGTGACGGGGCCCTTCTTGTAGTTGAACGCCGCGTCGAAGCCGTACTCGTCGACCAGCAGCCGGACCTTCTCGTCCGTACCGGCGCTGCCGACCACCCGGGAGGCGCCCTTGAGCTTGGCGATCTGGCCGACCTCGCTGCCGACCGCACCCGCCGCGCCCGAGACGAAGACCGCGTCGCCCTCCTTGAAGGACGCCACCTCCAGCAGCCCCGCGTACGCGGTGAGCCCGGTCATGCCGAGCACACCGAGGTAGGCGCTGAGCGGGGCGATCTCCGGGTCGACCTTGACGAACTGCTTGGCGTCCGCCACGGCGTACTCGCGCCAGCCGCCGAAGTGCAGGACGTGGTCACCGGGCGCGATGCCGTCCACGTTCGAGACGAGGACCTTGCCGACGGCGCCGCCCTCCATGGGCTTGTCCAGCTGGAAGGGGGGCACATACGACTTCACGTCGTTCATCCGCCCGCGCATATAGGGGTCCACCGACATGTAGAGGTTGCGGACCAGAACCTGACCGGGGCCCGGCTCGGCGACCGGGGCCTCGCGCAGCGCGAAGTCCTCCGGCTTCGGCCATCCGTCGGGGCGGGCGACCAGGTGCCATTCACGGCCGGTGGCGGGGATGACGGACATGGGGGTGAGCCTCCTAATGCTTGAGAAGATAAAACAAGGATGCTCATCAATATTTCAGGATGTCAAGTAAGTGGCCTGCCGTCCTCGCGCGGCGTCGCGGTACCGTCGGCTCGGCCATCAGCGCGGCCATGGCCTCCCACGACAAGCCTTCCGGGTGACCGCCCATGACTCGCGCTACGAGATCCAGACGCAAGCGCAGCGCAAGGCGCCGATCCTCTCCCTCGACGGCCACTGGCGGCCGAGCCAGGGTCCGGCCCCGGTGCCGACGCACCGCTCGCCGCCGCCGCACGGCCCGACGGCCACTGGCGGCCGAGCCAGGGGCCGGCCCGGCGGCCCGGCGCGGAGGGCGGCCGGAGGTCGCCGCGGCCGCGTCCCCGTGGGCTGAGGCGGAGCCTGCGGCGCCGGTTCGGGCGACCGGGGCGTAGCCGCTGACGGTGGGCCCCGCCCCTTACGCACGCCTTACACACGCCCCTTACGCGCACGCCCCTTTACGTGCACCACCACAGCACGCGGTTACAGGTCCGCGTGGGCGACGGGGTGGGCGCCGGCGCGGTCGTCGCCGGGGCGGTGGGGTGCGGTTTCGACGGCGCGGTGGGCCGCTGAGTGGGGTCCGAGCCGCCGCCCGGGGCCGGGGCGGTGGCCGCGGGCTCGTCGGGCGGCGAGGAGGGATCGGGACCGGACGAGGCGGCGCTCTCGTCCTTCGTCTGGTCCTTGTCCTTGCCCTTGTCGCCGCCCTCGCGGCCCTTGCCGTCCTTGCCCGGGCGGCTGCTCTCGGCGGCGGGATCCACGCTCGGCCCGCCGCTGTGGGGCGTGGCCGGCTCGGCACTGCTCGTCACCCCGCCGCTGCGGTCGGCCACCGGCTTCTCCCGGGCGGGCGTGGGGGCGGCGTCCCGCCAGTAGCCCTCGGTGGCCAGCTCCGCCACGAACAGCGCGGCCAGTACGGGGCCGAGTACCGCCGCCAGGATCGCCACCCGGCGCCCACGGCCCGGACGGGCCCTGCGGGCGCGGCCGCCGATGACACCGCGGGACTTGGGCTTCCGGCGGGAGGAGCGAGACACCGAAGACGCCGCGGACTCGGGAGCCGCGGGGGACGCCTGCCCCTTGCGCCGGTCCGCGCGCGTAGAGCGCGGAGAGGCGGGCGTGCCGGAGTCACCGCCGTCCGGCGTGTCGGGTGCGACGGCAGGCAGCCCGAGGTTCTCAACGGACGTCCCGCAGCCTGGGCAGGAGAGGGCACCGTTGAGATGGCGGCGGCACGGAGGGCAGTAATCCATTTCGCCGGGAAGGTTATGTGACCAACAAGTAGTGCTGAAACCGGAGTGTGTGAGGATCCTGTGCAGAGACGCGACGCGCCCTCCCGTTCAGCTCCCGGTCACCTCGTGGCCGCCCGCCGTCCGGGTCCGCCCGGCTCCGCTCAGCCCTCGAAGGCCGGCTGCGCCAGCCCCTGCCCCGCGCCCGCGATGACCAGCAGCGATCCCGCGAGCGGGGGCGCCGCCGCGCCGAGTCCGGCACGGGCAGAGGTCACATAGAGGTCGGTCAGCTCCGGGCCACCGAACGCACAGGCGGTCGGGCGCGGAACCGGAAGCTCCACCACCCGATCGAGTGTGCCGTCGGGGCCGAGCGGGCGCGTACGCCACGATAAGGGCCATGGATTCCGCGCCCGACTCGTTTCCCACCCCCTTCCCCTTCGTCCTCGTGCTGCTGCGGCGGATAGCCGACTTCCAGCCGGAGCTGGTGGAGGACGCGCTGCGCGAGCTGGGCTACGCGCGGGCCGTGATGCGCGAGGCCAACCGCCGCTGGCAGGCGATGCAGCGCTCACCGCGCCGGCGCGGCGCCACCGCCCGCTACCGCTCGGTGCTCGGCCCGCCCCAGACGACCGCCACCCGCCGGATCGGCGATCTCACGTGCGAGGCGCTGAGCTGGCCGGTGCCGCTGTGGCCGGATCTGCGGTTCGAGGTGCTCACCGCGCCCGGCGGGGCGGTGTGGAACGAGTGGCTGGTGCGCGCCCCGGGCGCGCCGGACCCCACACTCCGTACGGCCGCTGATCTGACGCCCTGGTCGTGCACGGTGGACGAGGTGGCGCGGGCCTTCGCGCCCGCCCGGCCGATGGAGGGGTCGGCGCCGACCCGCTGGCGGCTCGCCTTCGACGCCCCGGAGAACCAAAACGGTGAACTCCGCCCGTATGTGGCGGAGTTCACCTGGGGTCTGCTGCAGCGGGCGGAGAACGTCAGGCCAGCTTCGCCGTCAGCGTGATCTCCGTACCGGCGAGCGCCTGGCTCACCGGGCAGTTCTTCTTCGCGTCCTCGGCGGCGGCCACGAACGCGGCCTCGTCCAGGCCCTCCACCGTGCCCTCGACGGTGAGGTGGATACCGGTGATGCCGGTGCCGGGCTGGAAGGTGACATCTGCCTGGGTGGTCAGCTGGGTGGGCGGGTTGCCGGCCTGGGTGAGGCCGTGCGAGAGCGCCATCGAGAAGCAGCTGGAGTGAGCGGCCGCGATCAGCTCCTCGGGGCTGGTCTTGCCGTTCGCCTGCTCGGCGCGGGACGGCCAGGAGACGGGCTGCTCGCCGATGCCGGACGAGTCGAAGGTGACGACCCCGTTGCCCTCGGCCAGATTGCCCTGCCAGACGGTGTGCGCGGTACGCGTCGTAGCCATGCTCGCTGTTTCCTGCTTCCTGTGATGACGTGTCGGGAACTGACGTGTGGTCCGATCATCCGGCCGTCGTCGCCCCGCTGTCGGTTGCGACCCGCCCGGAGAACACTTCCGAGCCTACGTTCCATGCGACAAGGGCAGGGCGGCCATGCTCGGTTCCCAGTCGACTGACGGTCGCGGTCTCGAGGCGGAAGAGCGCACCGGCGGACGGTGGCAGGCCGAGCCGGCGCGCGGTGAGCACCCGTAGGACGTGGCCGTGCGCGACCAGCATCACATCGGCCTCGTCCGTCTCCAGCGCGGGCGCGATCCCGACGAGCACCCGGTCGACGCGGGCCCCGACCTGCTCGGGCGTCTCCCCAGGGTGCTCGGCGCCGCCCGGCGCGACGCCGTCGGTCCACAGATTCCAGTCGGGCCGGGCGCGGTGGATCTCGGCGGTGGTGATGCCCTCGTAGCCGCCGTAGTCCCATTCGTGCAGATCGGGCTCGATCCGGAAGTCGTCGAGCCCGGCGAGCCGCGCGGTGTGCACGGCCCGGCCCAGCGGGCTGACCAGCGTGACCCCGATCCTTCGCGCGGCGAGCAACGGGCGCAGCGCGCGGGCCTGTTCCTCACCGCGCGCGGTCAGGGGCAGGTCGCTCCAGCTGGTGTGCCTCCCCGACCGGCTCCACTCGGTCTCGCCGTGCCGGATCAGCACCAGCTCACCCACGGCCGTCGGACGCCTTCGCCTCGTCGATGGCCTTCTTCTCGTCGATGGCCTTCGCCTCGTCGGCGGCCTTCTTCTCGTCAGCGGCCTTCTTCTCGTCAGCGGCGGCGGCGATGGAGGCGCGGACCGACTCCATGTCGAGGTCGCGGGCCTGGGCAATGACGTCCTCCAGCGCCTGCTCGGGGAGGGCGCCGGGCTGGGCGAAGACCGCGATGTCGTCACGGATGATCATCAGCGTCGGGATGGACTGGATGTCGAAGGCGGCGGCGAGCTCGGCCTGCGCCTCCGTGTCGACCTTGGCGAACGTCAGATCCTGGTGGCGCTCCGCGGCCTTCTCGTACACCGGCGCGAACATCCGGCAGGGTCCGCACCACGAGGCCCAGAAGTCGATCAGGACGAATTCATTCCCCGAGACGATCTCGTCGAAGTTGTCCTTGGTGAGTTCAACGGTGCTCGTGCTCATGCCTGCGTTACCCGCTTCCGTACTGTCGGCAGATGCCACTGCACGGTAACCCCGCTCCCGTCCTCCGTTATTCCTGCTCCCCGCTTTCCCGCAGGTCGGGGGCCCAGTGCCGACGGAAGTCGGCCGCTATTGGACAGGAACGCGAATGCCCAGGTAAGAGGGGGTGAAGTGGGCTGCACCCCTGGTCGACAGCCCGCGATCCGTCCCCCGGAAGACCCGGAAACCGCCCGTCCGGCCCCGGTCGTGGCCGGGCGCGGCGGCGATCACGTCGTCATGGCCGTCGCCGTCGACGTCGAGCAGCGGCGGCCGTGGGGCGAAGGCGTCGAAGCCGTACGGCTGGTGCCGTCCGGGTACGCCCGGGGTGTCCAGATCGACGGCCTGCTCCCCGCCCGCCCCCTCGCGCCTGCTCGCACCCGGCTCGTACTCACCGTCGCACCTACTCGCACCCGGCTCGTACTCACCGTGGCGGCCACGCCCGGACCCGGGCAGCAGGGTGAGCCGGCCCTTGCCGCCGTCCTCCTCCGGGTGGCCACCACGAGGTCGGGGCGGCCGTCGGCGTTGACGTCGCCCACCGCCGGGGAGGCGCCGAAGCCGTCGTCCCCCTGTGGATCGCCGGGCACCCCGGGGCCGGACTGATCGACCGACAGATCCGGACGCCCCGTGCCCAGGCCGGACTTCGCCCCGTGGACGACAGTGAGCTCGCCCGCGCCGCGCGCCCGGCTCTCCGGCCGGCCCCGCGCCGGGCGCGAGCAGATCATCGATCCCGTCGCCGTCGCCGTCGGCGTCCCCGGCGCCGGGCTCGCGCGGCCCGTTCTCGGCGCCGAGGAGATGGGCGAGGCGTACCAGCGCGTCCCCCGACGAGCTCGCCGCCGCCCTGCGCCCGGCGCTCCGCGCCCTGGTCACCGAGGCCGGCTGAGCACACCCGTCACAGCCGCTGAATGATCGTCCCTGTGGCGAGCCCGCCCCCGGCGCACATGGTGATCAGCGCGAACTCTCAGGCCGCCGGTCCCGTACGAGCCCCTCGGCGCCGCCGCGGTGGACGGCGACGGGGGTGAGGTCGGCCGGGTCGGTGTCGGCGGCGGTGTCGTCCGGGTCGTCCTGCCCGGGGTCGTAGCGGTAGGTCGGGACGCAGCACGACGACGGCCACGACTGCGGCGGGGACCAACGAACGCACGGCGATACCTCGCGAGGGAGCCTGCGCGGACAGCGGTTTCTCCGGTCAAGGACTCGTTCGTGATCACCGTGGTTGCCGGGACTGGCATACCCACGAGGAGACCTGCAACAAAGCAGGAGTTTTTTCAGTGGAGTTCCACTAGAGCCCACATAATGCTCACAGAGGTGGGATCGCGTACAAAACGAACAATGATTCGGGGGAACTCACCATGGCGTCACCCGTTACGCGCAGAGGACCCGCTCACCAGCCGGAATACCGCCACTGGCCGGCGGCCAGCCTCCTCGGCAGCCTTGCCGAGGAGCCCCGCGACCAGATGGTCGGGCTCGGCAGGCAGATGTGCTTCGAGAGGGGCGAACGGTTGCTCCGCGAGGGCGAGTTCGGCTCGCACATGTTCTTGTTGCTGAGCGGCTGGTTCAAGGTGGTGGCCAACACCGAGGACAACCGGGAGGCGCTGATAGCCGTGCGGGCCGGTGGCGACATCGTCGGTGAGCTGGCCTGCTTCGACTCCCTGCCTCGGGTCGCGACGGTGATGGCGGCCAGCACCGGCACGACGAAACTGATCAGCCGTCAGGCCTTCCTCCGTTTCCTCGCCTCGCACGAGGACGTTGCCCAGGCGGTCATGTGCGCCGTGGCGGGCAAGCTGCGCTGGGCGACGCGGCGACGGCAGGAGTTCGGAAGCTGCGCGGTGGAGACCCGGGTCGCCCGGGTGCTGGCCGAGTTGCTGCGCGCGTACGGTCAGCCCTGCGCCTCCGGAGTCTCCCTCGGGGTGTCCCTCACCCAGCCGGAGCTTGCCGCCCTGGTCGGCGCCTCCGAGCCGAGTGTGCACCGGGTGTTGCGGTCGCTGCGTCGAGAGCGGGTCATCGAGACCGGCTACCGGCGGATCCTGGTGACGGATGTCCATGAACTCGGCCGCCTCGCCGGCGGGGACGGGGGCGCACCGCTCATCCCACAGCCCCCGCGAGGAGGAGCCAGATCATCGCTGCCAGGACCATCGCTGCCACCCAGGTCACCGCACGGGCGGTATAGCGGTTCTTGACGGCGGCGATCTCGGCGACCGCGTGCGCCGTGGCCCATGCCTGCGTCGCCAACTGCCCATTGCCGGCTTCCCGGTGGTCCCCGGTGTCGAGAGAGAAGCGGTTCGGTGCCGGCTGCCGGCCCTTGCGCGGGCGAACCACCTGGGCCAGCAGGTACCCCGCCACGGTGAAGGTCAGCGCGTACGCGAGCCCTGCCACCCAGAACAGCACACCGAGCGCCCCGGCCGGCAAGGGGGCACGGGCCTGCCCGATCTGGGTGGCGATGACGGCCGCGAGACCCACATGCACCGTGACCAGCGTCCCCGCCTTGGCGTCCGCCTGCTGGGTGACCTGCTGGAACGACGCCATCGCGGCAACGGCAGCCGCCAGTTCGCACGCTACGGGGTCATGCTCTGCCATTTCTCAGTGCCCGCCATCGTGGAAATCGTGGAAGGGGACGTCGTGGAAGGGGACGTCGTGGATCTGGTGGCCCGGATCGTGATGCCACGGGTCCGGCTGATGCGGGTCCGGCTGATGCGGGTCCGGCTGATGCGGGTCCGGCTGATGCGGGTCCGGGTGGGGCGGGTCCGGGTGAGGCGGGTCCGGGTGGGGCGTTTCCCCGTGATGCGTCTCCACATGGTGCGTCTCCACATGGTGCGGGTCCCTGTCATGGGCACCCATGGGGTTGGTGCCGGGCGCGCCGTCGTCCGGACCGTCGAAGTGCCCGTCGACGCCCCCATGCCCCGGATCCGTGCCGGAGCCCGGCAGCACCCATTCCCTCAGCGTCTGGCTGTGCGAGACCACCGTGGCCGCGAGGTGAGCCGCGCCCAGCGCCGGGACGACGAACTCGCGCATCGCCGTGCGCCCCCGCGAGTGGGCCCAGACCACCGGCTCGACCCCCAGGTCCCGGGCCGGCGCCGAGCGGGGTACGTGCAGCCACGCCCGGCAGGAGAAGTCCTTCTTCTCGACGACCACGTCGATCCGCCGGAACTCGGCGGCGGACAGCCCGCGCCCCTGGGGCACGATCACATCCCGGTACATCTCGTCCGGTACGGCGAGCGCCAGGTCGGCGCCCTCCTCGGCCTCCAGTACCTTCCGGACCCCGTCCGAGTCGACCAGCCGGTTGACCAGCACGACGCAGTCGCCCAGATACCCGCGGTCGGCCCGGGAGACCGACCCCAGACCGAGCGCGGCCCGCATCCGCAGTCGGCCGAACGCGCCGGGCGCCTGATTTGCCTGGTAGAGGCCGTCGCGCAGGCCCAGGATCAGCGCCGGGACCACACGTACGGCGTCGATCCCGGCCGGGAAGACCACCAGCTGGCCGTCGCCCTGCACCTGCTGCTGTGCCCGGACCCGCAGCACCCGGGCCCGGCGCAGCGCGTGCTCGACCACGAGCCGCAGCCGGTACTGCGCGTCCTCCTGCTCGGGGTAGGCGTGGCGGCTGTAGTGGCGCAGGTCGACGGCCAGGCAGAGCCGTCTGCGGAAGCGGGCCATCACATCATCGCCAGCTCGTCGACGAGGTCACCGAGGTCGTCGCCGGTCCGGCGGAGGAGCTCGTCCAGCTCCCTGAGCTCCGAGCGGCGCTGCTCGACGGCCTCCTCGCCCTTCTCCCGGATCTCCTGGGCGGAGGCGACGCTGCGGGAGAGTTCCTCGATCCGGGACGTCAGCCCCCCGGTGATCGCCTCACCGAAGGGTTTCATGGTGGTGGCGGTGAACTCCTGGGCCGCCTTCCGGGCCTCCTTGGGGCCTTCCATCCTCATCTGGGTGGCCATCTCCCGGCCGACCGCCTCCCGCATCTTGCCCTCCAGCCGGCCCTGGGCGAGGTTGCTGTGCCAGATGCCCTGGACCACCAGGGCGCCGATGAGCGTCGGCAGCCCGAACGGGGTGAACATCCAGGCCATGGCGATGGCCATGGTCGGCAGCAGGGTGCGCAGGGCCTCCTTGGCGCCGAACCGGGCGCCGACCATGCCGCCGGCCACCCCGCCGATGACGAACCCGCCCACCCCCGCGAGGAAGCGGGTCAGTGGGGCCTCCTCCTGGCGCTCCCCGGCCGCGGCCGCTCCGGTCACGCCGTGCAGATCGATCCGCAGCCGGTCCAGACGTGCTTCGAAGGAGCCCAGTTCGGTGTTCATGCGCTCGGCGAGCTTCTCCAGATCCTGCGCGATGACGGGTTCCAGGGAGTCGGACACCCATTGGGCCACCTTCTCCTCCATGGCCTTCGCCGTGCCGGCGGCGATTTCTCCGGCCACCTGCTTGGCGCGCTCGGGGGCCTTGAAAGGGTTCATGCCGAGATGAGTGGTGGTGGTGACCTCTGCCGCGACCACCGGAGCCTCGTCGGCGACGGCGGCGAGGAAGCCGCCGAGCAGGGTCTCCACCCGCTCCTGGAAGATCCGGGTCTGGTTCTTGAGGTCCATGGCGATCTGCTGGGCCTGGGCCTCGACCTCCCGCAACGGCTGCTGGGCGGCCTCCCAGCGCCGTTCCAGATCACCGGCGCGCGAGTCGAGCATGGCGAGCTCGTGCGGAATGTTGCGGTCCAGCTCCCGGGCGAGGCCGCGCAGGGAGCGGGCCGGTGCAAGGAGCTTCACCTTGTGCCGTTCCGTCACCAGGTACCGCTCCAGCTCCGCCTCCAGTGCGCCGACCCCCGAGCGCTGGAACCCGTCGTCGTCCGCGGCGATCCGGGCCCGGAGCGCCGACTTGCCGTCCACGAAGAAGAAGCGGCCCCGGTCGCGGTCCTCGCCCCGCAGGTCGGTGATGCGCTGCCGGGCCGAGGCCATGACGTCATCGCGCTCATGGTCGTCGATGGCGTCGAAGTAGGTGAAGACGAAGAACGGGTCGTGGGCGTCCAGGTAGGAGCGGAGGAACTGGGTCTCGCTGATGCTCATGGGAGCGATCGCGTGCTGAAGGAAGATCACCGCGTCCGCCTTGCGCAGGTGGGCGAGGGTGATCTCGTCCCGGTTCACATGCTCGTTCAGGCCGGGCGAGTCGATGAGGACGACGTTGTGGCGGCACAGCTCCAGAGGCCAGACGACCTCGGCCTTGACGTAGGGACTGCGTTGGTCGGTCGCCTTGTTGTTGACGGTGATGAGGTCGATCAGCTGCTTGGGGTCGACGGACTCGGGAGTGGTGGCGTTCTCCCGCCACAGCAGGGCGGCGGGCGGGTCACCAGACTTGACCTCGGTGATGACCGCTGTCGCCGGCACCGCCTTGACCGGCAGTACCTCGGCTCCCAGCAGGGCGTTGACGAACGTGGACTTGCCCCGTTTGAAGTCGCCGACCACCATCACATGGAAGGCGTCACTGTCCATGCGCTCCATCAGCGCGGCCACTGATTCCTCCGCCCCGCTGTTGCCGATCTGCTCGGCGATCTTCACGAGTTGCCGGCAGATCCCGGTCAGCCGCAGTCGCTGCGCGGCAGCGGCTGCGTACCCGCCTTCTTCCGTGGTCATGTGTCGCGTCTCCTCTCCTCAGCTCTCACAGCTCTTCCTCAGCCCTGCAGTGCGGACCGGATGCGCGCGGCCAGGGTGGCCGCGGCCGGGGCCAGGGACTGCCAGTCCGTATCCGGCCCGGACGCGGAGTCGAGGGCCGCTCGCCGGGCGTCGCTCCAGGCACGGTGTGACCGGTGCAGCTGGTCGAACACCTCCTGGTAGATCTCCGAGAGCACTCCCACGGTCTGCCGCTGGAAGGCCGTGGTGGATTCGTCGACGACTCGGACGAGTACGGCGTCGACCTCTCGGCGCTGCTGCTCGGTGGCGGCCCTGATGGACGCCTCGGCGAGCAGCCCGCCGAGCAGGCTGAACCCGGCCCCGTACACCATCGGCATCGGGGCCGACCGTGCGGCGGCGATCAGATAGCCCACGACGGCACCGCCCTGTGCGCCGAGCCGGGTGGCCAGCCGCGTCCTGGACAGGCTGGAGACCTCGCCGGAGATCTCGGGCTGGGCCGACAGCTTCAGCGCGGTGGGAGCCGGGCTCGGCCCCGCCTCCGGCAACCAGCGGGACACTTCCTGGTCCAGCCAGTCGGTGTCGGCGGTGAGGGCGGGCAGCAGCACGCTCTGCTCGCAGTTGCGGGCCAGCAGGGCCAGTTCGTGGCGCAGCCGGAACGGCAGGTCGCGCTCCCACCAGCCGCCCGGGTCCGGGGCGCGTTCGAGCTCCCAGCGCAACCGCTCGATCAGGCCGTCGCGCTCCTTGCGGAGGTACTCACGCAGCCGTTCCCCGAGCGAAAGCTGCCGGGCCGTCAGGGAGATGCGGAGCTGTGCCCACTGGCGCTCCTCGCTCTCCAGCAGCGACATGGTCCGCTCGGTCCGCGCCTCGGCCTCACTCTCGGACAGCCGGCCGGCCGCGATGGCCTCGGCCGCGATGCGGGCCATCGCCTCGCAGTGGTCGGCCACCTGCGCGGCGAGTCTGCGGTCGCGCCACAGCGCCCGTCCGCTGCCCTGCGCGAACCCCTCCACGAGGGAGCGGAGAGCCGCCAGTTCGGTCTCTCCGCCGCCGGGCGCGGGGGCGGCCAGGACGGGCAGATTCGGCAGGTCGGACAGCCGCTCCCCGAGGTCCCGCAGCGTCTCCTCCCGGTCGTCGGCGTCGACCAGATCGAGCATGGTCACCACGACGGCGGTGAACGGTACGTGCCGGCACAGGACCTCCTCCTGCAGGAGACGGCGCTCCGTGACACCCATCGGTGAGACGGCGGAGACGACGAAGAGCACGGCGTCGCTTCCGGCCGCGGTACGGCGTACCTGCTCGAACTGCTCCTCCGTGCCGGAGTTGACGCCCGGGGTGTCCACCAGCTCGATGTCCAGCCCGGTCAGCCAGCCGTCGGCCACCGTCACCGTCAGGGAGGGTTCCGGGGATCCCCCCACGTCCCCGGAACCCTCGGTCAGCGGAGTGCCGGTCAGCCCCTGCCAGGGTTCGCCGCCATCGAAACGGCGCAGCTCACGGCGGCCGTCCGGCCATCCGATGCGCAACGCCTCGTCCGGCGCGGCCCTGACCACGACCGGAACCCGGGTGACCGGCAGGGAGCCGGTCGGCAGCAGGTCACGGCCCAGCAGCCGGTTGATCAACGTGGACTTTCCCCGGTTGAACTCGCCCACCACGGCGACCCGGAACACGGGCCGTCCACGCGAGGCGGCCAGGAAGTCCAGCTCCTCGCGGACCTGGTCCTGGCCATGGTCCGCGGCCAATTGGACGGCCTCGCGCAGCCAGCCAGGGGCCTCGGCGCTGACATCGGCGCCATGGGACTCGGCGACTTGGGACTCGGCGACTTGGGCCTCAGGGACGGTGGGCCGCGGCGGTGGCGGGCCGGCCGCGGGCTCGGGAGTGCTGTTCACGGTGGTCACGGCTCCTCCGGTTCAGGGGCGGTACGGGGGGTGGTCTCCCGGCGCATGGCGGCGACCCGCTCACGGCGGCGCCGGGCGGCCGCCGCGGCTTGCTCGGCGGCGGTGATCCCGGCGGCGAGGCGGTCCCGCTGCCGGTCGTTGGCCGCGGTGAGGCGGGCGATCTCCTCGCGCCACTCGTCGTCGTACTGTCGGCGAAGCGCGGCGATGCCTTCGGTGACGCCCTGATGGGCGCGCGAGACGTACGCGGCCACGAGGGCACCGATCTCGGCGTGTGCGGCGTCGATCACCGGGCGGGCCTGGTCCAGGAACTGCTGCCGGGTGGCGTCGGAGCCGCGTACGCCGATGAAGGCGCCGAGCAGCCCGCCGAGGACGGTGCCGATGCCGGGGGCTATGAGGCTGCCGGCGATGGCGCCGGCCGCCGCTCCCCCGCCGGTGCGCCAGTTGTCACCGGTCTCCAGTCGGGCGCCGATCGAGGTCAGCGCCTGGTCGATGCCGGACAGGTCCGGGGCGGGCAGCTCCGTCAGGGCCACCGGGGGCGCCGTGGGAGCGGTCCGCGTCTCGCCTGCGAGCCCGGCCATGCTGCTGTACTGGGCAGCGAAGTCGCGGGCGAGTTCGTCCGCGGCGGACGCCAGCAGTTCGCCCGCCCGGTGAGCCGCCTTGCCAAGGGCCCTCTCGGCGTACCGCCCCAGGCGCCCCCGGACGAGACGCGACACCTCCGCCGCGGCCTCGGCCATTTTGTTGATCTTGTCGCCCGCCACCGCGTCGGCGACCTTGTCCTCGAGCTTCGCCCTGACCGCGGAGAGACCGCGGGTCGGGTCGCCCAGGTGCGGCTCGGTGCTGAGCCGGCTGAGGCCGCGTTCGGCCCACGCCTCCAGGAAGGCCGTGAAGTCCGGCAGCGTCAGGGTGGCAAGCTCGCGGCTGGAGCTGCTGAGCTCGGCGCGACGGCGGTCGGCGGTCTCCTCCACCGCCGACAGCAGTTCCGAGAGCAGTCCCAGGACGGTGGCGGCCACGGCGGACCGACGCCGGTCCGCGGCCAGCCTCGCGATCCGCGCCTCGACCGTGAGGAACGGCGCGAGATGACCGGACTCGTCCGGCACCCTGCCATCGGCCTCGACGGCCTCCGCCAGGGCCTTGCCCGGGGCGCAGGGCAGGAGTACGGCGTCCACGATGCCCAGCTCCTGCAACCGGTGCTCGACGACCTCGACGGCCTCGGGACGCTCGTCCTCCTCGAGCAGGTCGATCTTCGTCAGAACGAACGCGCACCGGTCGTGGTGGTCCCGCAGCGGTCCGGTCAGGAAGTCCACCAGGGTCAGCGACATCGCGGCGACGGCGGGCACCACCACCAGCGCCACGTCCGCCTGGCGCGCCGCCGCCACGGCCAGTTCCCGATGTCCCCGGTCGGTCACGCTGAACCCCGGCGTGTCGACCACCGTGACACCGCCGCCCAGCAACCGGACCGGCGAGAGGATCTGCAGGCCCCGTACCTGCTCGGCCAGGTCGGTGGTCAGCACCCGTTCCAGCGCGCCTTCCAGGGCGGCGGCCCCGGGCCCGTACGAATGCCCCGTCCACCGGGCGAACGGTTCCGAGGGCCATCTCAGCACGGCGTCGTCAGCGGTACGGACCATCAGGCCTTCCGCGCCGTCCCGGTACCGCAGCACCGTGGTGGTGCGTGTGGTCACCCGGGCCGAGGAGGGCAGCATCCGCCGCCGCAGAAAGGCGTTGAGCAGTGTGCTCTTCCCGCTGGACGTCTCACCGAACACCGCGACGCGCAACTCGGGATCCGCGACCCGCGCCTGAACCGACCACAGCCGGGAGCGCAGCACGTCCCGGCGTTCGGCGGGGAGATCGGGACCGGCGAGCAGGCTGTGGACCCACCGCAGATGCCCCGCGACCGCCAGGGCCGACGCATCCCCCGGGCCGTTGATCACCGACTTTCCTGTCACGGCGCCAACGTAGGGCCGATGGCAGAGTCGGCATCTCGTCAGATGATGGGATCGGATGGGATCGGGAGAGGTGCCCCGCCGCCACCCCGCGCGGCTGAGCGCGGGTGTCCGCCGGAGCGCTCCCGCAAAGTCCCGGGTCAGCGCGTTGGACTCCACCTCCATAAAGGAGTTTGCGCAGGTCAGAACGGAGCCGGCGACTGCCGGCTCCGCTAAGGCGTCACGATCGCCGCGCCGAACCTGACGCACATCGCCGTCGACGGGTCGAGCCACGCCACCGACTGGCTGAAGCTGACCGTCGCCCCCGGCAGCAAGTAGGTCCTGAGCTGGACTCGGGTGCCCTTCAGCTCGTGACCGACGCCCGACCGGGAAGACGCGTTGCCCGCCGGTCGGAACCGGCGGGCAACGTGCAGTCTCCAGGCTTGAGCCATGTCAGCCGACCGGATCCGACCGGATCCGACCGGCAGGATCCGGCGTCGGCGAGCCTGCGCGGTGCCCTGGCCGGCAAGGCCCGGCCAGCGCACCGGACGCGCGGCGGGCGCACCCTCATTCGATGAGGGCCGCCTCGAAGGAACCCCCGAGGTATCGGTCCCGGCTGTCGCGCCGCCGCAGCTTGCCGGTCGTCGTGAGCGGCAGCGTCCCCGGCTTGAGAAGGACGACATCGTGCACCTGGATGCGGTGTCCCGCATGGACCGCGCGCCTGATTTCCTGCTTGATCTCCTGGGCGGTCACCTGATCACAGGTCTCGCCTCCGGCTGCCGTCGTCGTCTCGGCGAGCACGATGAGCCGTTCGTGTGCGCCGTCGTCGACCGACACCGCGCAAGTACCGAACGCGCGGACGGCCGGGTGGCTGGCCTCAACGGTGGCCTCGATGTCCTGCGGGTAGTGGTTGGCACCGGCGATGATGATGACATCCTTTGCCCGGCCGGTGACGAACAGCTCCCCGTTCTGCACAAATCCGAGGTCACCCGTACGGAGAAACCGCTCCCCCGGCTGGTCGGGAATGGACCCCATGAAGGTCTCGGCAGTCTCCTTGGGAGCGTTCAGATACCCCGTCGCGACGCTTGGGCCGGATACGAAGATCTCACCCACCTCGTCCTCCCCGCAGGGCTTGCCTGTCTCCCGGTCGACGGTTATAGCCGTGCTCAACGGATGGATCGAGCCGCAGCCGACCAGCTCCCGTCTGTCCTGTGCCGACACGGCTGGGCGCACCTTTCCGGCGGCGAGCGCCTCGGAGTCCAGCCGCAGGACTTCCGGGGCCTGGCCGACCGGCACGGCCGTGACCATCACTGTCGCCTCGGCGAGACCGTACGCGGGGGACAGCGCCTCGCGCCGGAAGCCGGCCTCCGCGAATGCCGCGCTGAAGCGGTCGAGCGTATCGGAGCGGACGGGCTCACCTCCGACCAGCGCCATCTCCCAGCGACTGAGGTCGAGTTCTCGGCGCTGAGCGTCCGTCACCCGGCGGACACACAGGTCGTAGGCGAAGTTCGGCGCGCAGCTGTCCGCGCGTCCAAGCCGGGAGATGGCCCGCAGCCACGTGAGCGGACGCTGCACGAAGGTCATCGTCGGCAGCAGGGTGACGTCCCGGCCGGAGAAAAGGGGGTCGAGGACATTGCAGATGAGGCCCATGTTGTGGTGCGGTGGCAGCCACGATACCGACGACGGGCGGGGCAGCCCCGCGTCGTCGGCAGACCGACGCGTGTAGTCGTATATCAACGACAGATTGTGCAGCACATTGCCGTGAGTGATCGCGACGCCTTTCGGCACACCGGTCGATCCCGAGGAGTACTGCAGATAGGCGACCATCTCAGCGGCGGCCACCGGTGGGGTCCACTCCGGGGCCAGATCCGGGCGTACCTCGTCGGTCGCCACCCGGTTGAGTCGGGCGAGCCCTTCGGCGTGGGTGAGGACGTGCTCCGCGGCGGCAAGCACAGGGCCGGTCGACAGGAACAGCGAGGGCTCGGAACTCGCGGCGATCGACTCCACCCGGGTCCATTTGGCATTGCTCCGCGTGCCGTCGAGCGGAGCCACCGGCACCGGGATCAGACCCGCGTAGACGCAGCCCAGGAAGGCGACGTGGAAATCCAGTCCCGGCGGGTAACTCAGCAGCGCGCGTGCCCGCGCTTCAGGAACCTGCTGTCGTAGCGTCACGGCGACCGCCCGCGCCCGGCGGTCGAGTTCGGCCAGGGTCAGTGATTCTGATTCCTCGACCCCGTCGCCCAGGAACACAAAGCTCTTCCGGTCGGGCTCGGCAGCCGCACGAGTGCGGCACAGGTCGATCAGCGTCGGCAGTGCGCCGTGATCGCCGGCCACCGCCTCGGGCAGGCGGACACCGTGCTCGTGATTGGTTCGCATGTGACCACTCCAAACGGAGGAAGAGGAAGAAGGCCGCGGGCAGTTCGCGCGCCCCCGCGTGGAGCGAGGTTCAGACTGTCGCGAAGGCCCGCGCCCGATACCTGGACCGGCACTGTGCGCGCTGCAACTTGCCGCTGGTGGTGAACGGCAGCGCACCGGCCTTGACCAGGAGAACGTCGTCGGCCCGGAGGCCATGCGCGGCGAAGACGGCCCCCCGGACGGCTTCTTCGACCTCATCCGCCGCGAGGGTCGCGCGGGCACCCGACGGCGTGTCCGGGACGGCGCCGGTCATGACGCGGTACCGGCTGTTGATCTCAGCCAGGACGACGAGGCGCGTGCGTCCGCCGTCCTCGACGGTGAGGGCGCAGCAGTAGCCCTCCCGTATGGCGGGATGGCTTGCCGCCGCGATCGCCTCGATGTCGTACGGGTAGTGCTGCATGCCCTCCATGACGATGAGGTCGTCCACACGGCAGGTGACGAAGAGCTGTCCGCCGTCCAGAAAGCCCAGGCTGCCGGTGCGCAGGAACCGGCGGCCCTCGTGGCCGCGCACGGTGGCGTTGAACGTACGCGCCGTGTCCTTCGGGGCGTTCCAGTACGCGGCACCGATACTCGGTCCGGAAGCCAGGATCTCCCCTGTCTCGTCCGGGGCGCACGGATCTCCGGTGGCCGGATCCACCACCGCGATGGCCATGGACGGGTGTACCTGGCCCAGGCCGACCAGCCGGCGGGCCTCGTCCTCGCGACCGGCTCGCTGCACCTTGCCTTTCGCCAGCGCCACCGCGTCGAACCGGCGGATCACCGGTTCGGCCTCCACCGGCCCGCCGCTGAGCATGACAGTGGACTCGGCGATGCCGTAACTCGGGAAGAACGCCTCGCGGCGGAAGCCGAACGGGGCGAGCATGGCGCTGAACTGGTCGATCATCTCTGCGCGCACCGGCTCGTCGCCGACCACCGCGATCCGCCAGGCGCTGAGATCGAGGGAACGCAGCTGCTCCTCGGAGATGCGCCGCAGGCACAACTCGTACCCGAAACCGGGTGCCGAAGTGATGCCCGCTCCGCGGTCCGATATCGCGCGGAGCCAGTTGACCGGATGCTGGGTGAACGCCGAGGGCGGCATCAGTACGGCGTCGTACCCGGCGTAGATCGGCTGCAGTACCCCGCTGATCAGTCCCATGTCGTGGAACACGGGCAGCCAGGACACGACAGGCGGCAGCCGGTCGAAGTCGTCCGTGGCCTGGGTACCGTTGTCCAAGATCAGCGAGAGGTTGTGCAGGACGTTGCCATGGGTGAGCTCCACACCCCGGGGCGGACCGGTCGTGCCGGAGGTGTACTGCAGGTACGCGATCGTGTCCGGGCCGATGCCGGGGGCATTCCAGCCGTACGCGTCCGTGTCACTGATCTCGTCGGTGGCCACAGAGGTCGGCCGGCGTGGTGTGGAGATGTCCTTCAGCAACGCGTCGACACGGTTCAGCCTTGACCCGTTCGACAGCAGCACATCCGGCTGGCAGCTGCTGACGATTTCCCGGAAGCGCGTATACCGGTCGTCGACTCCGACGCGCAGCACCGGAGGAGCCGGCACCGCTATCAGGCCGGCATACAGGCAGCCGAAGAAGGCGGACACGAAGTCCAGGCCGGGCGGGTAACTCAGCACGGCTCGGGCGCCCTGCGGGGCTTGCCTGCTCAGACGCGCCGCGATTGCCCTCGCCCGGGCGTCCAGTTGGGCGAGGGTGAGCGAGTCGGACTCTTCGAGGCCGTTCTCCAGGAAGGCGAACATCGCCCGATCCGGCTCCCTGGACGCGCGATATCTGCAGAGCTCGACCAAGGTCGTCGGCTCCAGTCGGAATTCTGTGAGGGCATCCTCTGACATCGTGGTCCTCCTGTTCGGCTCGGCCATTGGCATTGCCCTGCCATCCCCCACGACCCGCCGGAACTTGGTTACGTATCCAGCCATTGCTGTACGTGTGCGTCATGGTCGTTCCACTCGAAGAGATGCTAAGTCGGCAGAGAAACATCGGGTATCCGCCGCGGGATGGTGTCCATCCCCCGACCGGAGGCGAGTTTCGAGTAAGCCGGAAGACGGATGAAACCCATCCTCCGGTCGCCGTCACGGTTCCGTCCGTCGGCCGTTACGGAAAGCGCACCGTACTGACTACCGTCATGACGACGGCCAGTGGACGACGAATGGCCCGTATCCAAGGGAGCGCACTTCCCAGAAGCTTCAGAAAGGGAAACTCGATGTCCTACGACGCATCTGACGACTACTTCTTGGGTTATCCGAAGCTCCCCGAACTCCCCGATCTCCCCGGTCGCCCGGACGGGGAGGTCCTCGGTACGACCGGCGTTGTGGTCACCGGTTTGGGAATGACCACGCCGCTGGGTGGCGACGTCCACTCCACCTGGAAGGCGCTGCTCGCCGGCGAATCCCCGATCACCGTGCTCGACCAACCGTGGGCTCGCGATCTGCCCGTACGGCTGGCAGGCCGGCTGAGTCAGGAACCGACCGAGGTACTGGACCGGGTCGAGGCCCGACGGATGGACCGCTGCCAGCAGATCGCGATGGTGGCTGCCCGGCAGGCATGGGCCGACGCCGACGCGCCCGAGGTGGCGCCGGAGCGGCTGGCCGTGGTGATCGGCACCGGCCTCGGCGGCGGGGGGACGCTGATCGACCAGCACGACCTGTCCTTGGCCAAGGGGCCGGGCCGCGTGTCGCCGTTCGCGGTGACAATGCTGATGCCCAACGGTCCGGCCGCCGCCGTCAGTCTGGCCCTCGACGCCCGGGCCGGTGCCCACGCGCCGACCAGCGCCTGCGCCTCCGGAGCGGAGGCAATAGCCATGGGGCTCGCCATACTGCGTGCCGGGCGGGCCGATGTCGTTGTCGCCGGCGGCGCCGAGGCATGCATCGCCCGGCTGTCCATGGCGGCTTTCGCCCGTATGGGAGCCCTGTCCGGCCGTCATGAGGACCCTCAGAACGCATCGCGGCCGTTCGACAGCGCCCGTGACGGCTTCGTCATGTCCGAGGGCGGCGGCGCCGTCGTGCTGGAGCGAACCGAGTTCGCGAAAGCTCGTGGCGCGCGGATGTATGCCACGCTCGCCGGTACAGGGATGAGCTCCGACGCGCACACCATGACATCTCCGTCAGCGGACGGTCAGATCAGCGCGATCCGCGAGGCCTTGCTCTCCGGCGGCCTCGGCCCGCAGGACATTGTTCACGTCAACGCACACGCACCCGGTACGCCCGTCGGTGACCGTATCGAGGCGGCGGCATTGCTGGAATCGCTCGGTCCGCATGCTCTTGTGACGGCGACCAAGTCGATCACCGGCCATCTCATAGGCGGGGCCGGCGCGATCGAGGCCATCTTCACGGTCCTGAGCGTCTTCACCGATGTGATTCCCGCGACCAGGAACCTCGACGACAAGGATCCCGAGGTGAAGGTGGAAATCGTCACGGGAACCCATCGGCGCAGCAGGGTCACCGCGGCCATCTCGAACTCCTTCGGTTTCGGCGGTCACAACGTGGTCCTCGCGTTCACCAAGCCCGCCTGACCACGGGCTCGGGACGCGCCGGAGGACAGGGGCCCGCCGGGGCTTGTTTGGCCCGCGGTGGCTGGGGCGGGTGCACGAGACCGCTCCGCTGGGCCATCAGCGCCGCGTGCATCCGGTTCGGCAACTCGAGCTTGGCGAGGACGCGCGAGACGTGGGACTTCACGGTGGCGAGCGTGACATGCAGTTCGTGGGCGATCTCCTGGTTCGACCTGCCCATGGCTATACCGCGGAGAACTTGGGTCTCGCGGCCGCTCAGGCTTGCCAGGGCGGCCGCGTGAGACCGCTCATGCGGCGGCGGCAGGATCTCGAACCGATCGATCAGCCGTCGGGTCATCGCGGGGCACAAGAAGGCCGCGCCGTCAGCAACCGCACGGACGGCTGAGATCAGCTCGTCCTGGCTGGCACTCTTGAGCAAAAAACCACGTGCGCCCGCCTTCAGCGACCAGAACAGATGGCTGTCAAGGGCGTTGCTGGTCAGGACAATCACCCCAGGCGCGATTCCGGGTACTGCCGTCCCCAAAGGCTGGGTGAGTTTCCGGATAAATTCGTATTCGGCATCCACGAGGACGACCTTCGGCCGCCGCAGCTCGGCCATGCGTAATGCTTCCTCGCCGACCCTCGCATCGGCGACCACCGTGATATCCGGCGCCTCCCCGAGAGCCTGACGGAATCCGCGACGCACGAGATCCTCATTGTCGACCAGCATTACTTCCAACGTGCTGAAGTCGTCTATCATCCGCTCCGCCTGTGCGATGTTCGGAAGTGCCCGTTGCCTTCGGCAACCAGCAACCGGAACTGTGCGTTTCACTGGCTGTGCTGGAGAATGTTTGGGGTACAGCGGTTGCACACGTGATGACCGTGGGGGCGCGCCGAGCGCTATAGGCAGTGGTGGCCGATAAGGCGCACGCCCCCTGGTCCGCACGCACATCTGGACTAAGCTGACGGGCAGCCTACGGCGGGATACGCCGCATCGGTCCCTTCCGATGCTAGGGGGATTGGCAGTGCTGGTTCCAGGCAATGGCGGCCATGCTGTTGGCCGTTCCGGACACAGGGCGGCCTCCGGCGAAGTCTCCACAGCTCCGCGGCTCTTCAAGCGAGGCATCGCAGGCGTGCGCGCGATGGTGGATGTGGGCGTCGGGCGCGGAGTGCCCGTACGGGCGAGCCTCGCCGGCAGCGGTGTGGACGAGAACGCTCTTGCCGACGATGCCGCACATGTCCGGGCCTGGCAGGAGCTCACTGTGGCGCAGAACCTGGTCCGCGCCACGGGCGACGCTCCCGGCCTGGGGCTTGAGGTCGGCAGCCGGATTCCGCTGCGTACGTACAGCGTGCTGGGCTTCGCGCTGCTCGCCAGCCCGACGCTACGCGAGGCCGCGGCTGTGGGATTGCGCTACCTGGAACTCACCTTCGCCATGGTCGGGATCCACCTTCAGGAGGACGGAAACGAGGTCCGTCTCGTCCTGGACGACGGGCTGGTGCCCCCGCCCGTCCGGCACTTCTTCATTGAGCGAGAAATTGCCAATATCCGCACCATCCTTGACACCATTGTGGGTCGGCCCTTCACTCCCCACCGGCTGGATCTGCGCTTCCCACGGCCCGAAAAGTCCGCCCCGTCCGAGGCGTTTGACGACGTGCCCATCGCCTTCGGGGCGCCGCGCAACGCGATCGTCATCCTGACGGCGGTACTGGAGCAGTCTCTGCCGCAGGCTGACCGGCACACCATGCAGGTGTGCGAACGCGAGTGCAGGCTCCTGCTGGCCCGGCGCACCGACACCGGATTCGCAGCGCGGGTACGGGAGCTGCTCATGCAGTGGCCGGACGGCATCCCCGACATGGGCGTTGCCGCAGCCGCGCTGCACGTCTCCACCCGCACTCTGCACCGGCGCCTGGCGGTGGAGGGCACGTCCTACCGGCGTCTGGTCGACGCAGCGCGGCACGCTCGTGCTGTTGAGATGCTGTCCACCCTCGGACTCGGGGTCGACCAGATCGCCGTACGTCTCGGGTACGCCGACGCGGCGGCCTTCATCCGCGCGTTCCGCCGGTGGACCGGTGCGACCCCCGGTGCCTACCGAACGCGATCAGTACGCAACCTGTCGAGGACACACGCCTGAGGCGGGATCCAGCAGGCGGCGCGTCCGTTCCGCTGTCGAATCCTCGCTCGACCGCCTCGTGACGGGCGCGCGCCCCTGACCGGAACGGAGGGCCGTGCGCCACGTGACCAGCATGAACAACGCCACCAGACTCGGCGCGCACACCCACACGAACGTCTCGCTCCAGCGGCTGAACCCATGATCAATTGGGGCAGCTCGGGCTCCTCAGCAGCCGGCGAGCAGCTCGGCGCAGGCGTCGAGGACAGCAATCAGGTCGGCGCTGTCCTGCCCCTGCGGAGGAACTCACGCCGAGGCCCCAGCACGTGCTCGTGAACCGGCTGCGCTCGACGGTCTCCATCGTCCGGCGCTGCTACGGCGCCTGGCCGGGGGCCGGCTCCCCGCGGAGCCGGCCGAGCCGGTGAAACCGGCGGCACAGAGCGCGACCGACCGGTAACCCCTCCCGAAATTCCGTCCGGGCCCGTCCGCATGCCGGATGGGTCCGGACGGTCCCGCCGCCACCTTTGTGATGAGGCCCCCGCGCATGGCGCCATGCGCGGGGGCCATCGTCCACGCTGCCGGCGCCTACCCGGACTGCGCGGCGTCGGCCTGCTGTCGTTCACGCTCCGCTTGCTCGCGGCGCTGTCGTTCCCGTTTTCCGTAGGCGGCGCGGCGCACCGCTTCGTCGCTCTCGAATTCGGATCCGAGGGCTCCGCCCACGATGGCCGCCGCGCTCGCCAGCGACGCCAGGCGCGCGTAGTCGCCCAGTCCGACCGGGCGACCCACCTGCTTGGCCAGCACTCCGCCCTCAATGAGGAACAAGGACACCGCGAAGTCCACGACATAGAGGCCGACGAGACCGACCAGGACGCCCAGGGACAGGGTCAGGACCGTGGAGGCGTTGTACAGCGCCGCCTTCTCCCTGTCCTCGGGGGAGGGAGAATCGGGCCGCTCCCACAGACGCCGGTGGACGATGAGCCAGGTCACCATGGACGCCACCGAGAAGAGGGAGATCGCGGCGAGCCGCTCGGCCCGGATCCCGGTGGCCACGTTCCACACAGCCCCGTTCATCACGGCGATGGCGCTGGTGGCCAGCGCGGCAGCGAGCGCCTTGGCGAGGGCGGGGACCAGCCGCCAAGGGCCGTTGGCGCGCACCATTCCGAGCAGCAGGCGCAGGCGTCCTCTCGCCGGAGACCCCACGATCCGCAGATCGACAATCTCTTCGTCCGTCGCCACGCGCTTCACGGGGGCGGTCCGCTCCGGAACGATCGGTCCGGTGGTGCCCTGGCCCGGCCGCGTGGAGCCGTCGCCGGTCGTGGTGAGCATCAGATCTTTCAGGAGCCGGACGACGGAGCGACGGAGCCGCCGCCGTAGGAAGATCCCGCCGAGCGCGGGCAGCGACACCAGCGCCACCCGGTCTTCGGCGTCCACATCGACCACCAGTGGTCGCCCGCCGGTGCGCAAGGGCAGATCGGTGAGGCAGATGGCGATGTCCCAGTTCTCCCGGAGCTTGTGCTCCCGTGTCGCGTTGAGGATCGCGACGCTGTCGTGCAACGTGGCGGTCAGCGGGTCACGGACGACCCGCAGGCTCCACTCGATGTCTCGGTTCACGGCTTCGGCGAGCAGTTCCGGCAGATCATCGGCCAGCTCCTCCGCCAGTTCCGCCGGAGTGTCCGGATCGGCGAGGAGGCCCACCACAACGCGCGGCTGCCCGTTGTCCGTATCGGGCGTAGCCCGCATCACCACTCCCGTCTTCCGCGATGTGAGCAGCAGGTGCTGGGGCGGGCCGTGAGGCCGCGCCGAATCACGGTAACGGCACGCTCCCGAAGGACGGCGGCGACACGCACGCCCGGCCACCTCTCCGCGGTGATGCACCGTGAAAGCGTCACATGAGCCGCCTGCCAGGCGGACTTCTCACCGCCCGTCGACGAGTGGTCGCGGCGAACATGACTCGCCGCCACTCCGGAGGAGTACGCAGAGCGCGATAGCCGCTGCCGATTACCGTGGTAGCGATGGCACACACCGCGGCGCACCGCCATCTGGTCACAAAATCTGCCCCTTAAATGATCTCCGAATGTGAGCGGGCTGCGGTTCACAGGCGCGGCAAGCGTTCGAAGTCATGCCGCCCTCGGCTCACCACCGTGCCACCCCTCATCTGTGAGTCTGCCGAGGCACCGGCCCCTGTTGCTAACGCGGACCAATGGCTGGATCTATCCCCGCAGCCCGCGTGCCGATGGGCTCCTGATGGCACAGGTGTTCGCTGTGGTGTCCGTGATAGGACGCTCCTGAGTGCTTCAACGGACTTCCGGTGCGCCACACGAGAAGTCGTACACCGCGAAGTCGGTGATCGGGCGGTACCCGATCCGCTGGTAGAGACCGTTGCTGGTGGGGTTGGCCAGGTCCGCGAACAGCAGGACCTCCGCCGCGCCTGCGGCCAGCGCGGCCCGAGTCACCTCGACCGTCGCGGCGCCCGCGTAACCGCGGCCGCGCAGATGGGCTGGGGTGTAGACGGGGGCCACCCGGATCTGGCCGGCGACCATCGGGCTCATACCCGCCATGGAGACCGGGGTGCCGTCCGGCGCCTCCCAGAACGTGACGCGGCCGGAGGCGATGCGTGTGTCGGCCCAGGAGCCGGCATCCGCGGAGGCGGATCCGCCGATGGCGGCGACGAACTCGCGGTACCAGAGCATGAGTTGCTCGCGATCTTTCTCGCCCGCGACTCGACCCCGGCCCTCTGGGGCCGGCTGTGGTGATGTGAGCGTGCTAACTGGGGGCGCAGGACACTAGCGGGCTTGCGGTGCAACCCGACCCGGCCGAGCGGTCGGCGCGCAGCGGCGTCCTCGATAACGAAGTCCCCGCTGTGCCGCTGCGAGCCTTCCAGGAGAAGCTGGGGCACTCCTCGCACCAGATCACGTCCGACACCTACACCAGCGTGCTGCCCGAGATGATGCGAGCCGAGGCCGAGTCGGTGATGGCTGTCGTCCCGCGCGACATCCCTTTCCAGGTGCACACCCCGCTGGAGATCCCCGAGACGGCCCGGCAGGGCGACCTCGCCGCCTTCTTCGCCCACGGCGCACGGCGGTCAGGGGACACCTGGGCCGTTGGAGCGCAGACCCAACCTGACTCGGATCCCCTCGGCATGATCGTGCTGGCCGACCGGGGCCAGGACGACGCCGCCAACGCGGCCATGAAGTGGATACGCGACCACTGCGCCGCGAACGACCTGGAACTGGTTCGGGTCGAGAACTTCAACGACCGGTACCCGAAGGAGCAGCGATCGGACTTCTCGCTCACGCGCTTCACTGTCGCCCGCTCCGAGTCCCCGGGCCTGGATGGCTGGGAGCTGCCCACGGGCCTCCCGCCCACGGCATGAGGCCCCGCCGCCATACTCCGTGCAGGCGCCAGAAGGCGGCGTGAGGCCCCTGTGTCCACTGATCCGTCCTTGTGTCCACTACGGGTCCACCGGATCTTGGTCTGAACGGATGAACGGGGTTCGCCACACTGGAGTGGCGACCCCCGTTCTCTCGTTTCCGCAGGTCAGAGTAGGGCCGCCCGCGTAGTGCGTCGGTGGGGCGGGTGGGACTCGAACCCACGGCCGACGGATTATGAGTCCGCTGCTCTAACCGGCTGAGCTACCGCCCCGTAACGGCGCGTCGCGCACATCTGCGCGCTCCGTCTGCCGCAGCATAGCCGCTCATACGATCTGTTGCTTCGGGGGGCCGATGATGGGCACCCCCATGCCTTCGATCATGACGTGGATCACTGGGCGGCCACGAAGCAGGGCATCGAGCAGGGCATGACGCAGGGCATGAAAAAGGGCCCCGCGGGGCCCTCTTCAGCTGCTCCCCCGACTGGACTCGAACCAGTAACCCTCCGGTTAACAGCCGAATGCTCTGCCAATTGAGCTACAGGGGACCGAGCTCCCCCGACTGGACTCGAACCAGTAACCTGCCGGTTAACAGCCGGCTGCTCTGCCAATTGAGCTACAGGGGATTGCTCCGTGTGCCTCGACCGCGCCCTCGTCCGGGGGCTCCCGGACGGCGTGCGCTCGCTGCGACACATACATTAGCGCAAGCAGGGGGGTGCTCCGCCAATCGGTATCCCGGCAGCTGTCACCGGATGATCTGTCGATGGTCTGTGGGTGATCTGCGGCGTGGGCGGGTAGGCGAGCGGCACGACTCCGGGTCCGAGGTGCAGGACAACGAGAAGGGCAGGTCGATGCGCTACCGGCTGACGTTCATGACCGGGATGGCTGTGGGTTACGTGCTCGGCGCGCGGGCCGGCCGCGAGCGGTATGAGCAGCTGCGCAAGTGGTCGCAGCGGCTCGCGCAGAATCCGGCCGTCCGCAATGCGGCCGAGTCGGCCGCGCACGGGGGCCGGCAGGCCGCCGTGAAGGCGGTGGAGAAGGCCCGGCCGCTGAAGGAGCGGTTCGGGCAGCGCGAGGAGCATGGCGTGGAGGAGGACGACTGGGGCACCAGCAACACCTAGCCTCCGCGGTGGCATGATCTGGTCCATGGGGATAGTCGCCGGGTTGGACAGTTCGTCCGACAGCACACGAATCGTCGTCTGTGACATGGATACGGGTGCCGTGCTCAGACAGGGGTACGCCCCGCATCCGGCCGGCGGCGCCGATGTGGATCCACAGGCGTGGCTGATGTCCCTCGGCGAGGCCGCCGAGGGCGGGCTGCTGGAGGGGGTGCAGGCCATCGGCGTCTCGGCGCAGCAGCACGGGCTGCTCGCGCTGGACGCGGCCGGAGCGCTGGTGCGGCCCGCGCTGGTGGGCAACGACAAGCGCGCCCAGGCCGCGGCCGCCGACCTCATCGAGTCGCTCGGCGGCCGCACCGCGTGGGCCCAGGCCGTCGGCTCCGTGCCGACTGCCTCCCAGCCGGTGGCCAAGCTGCGCTGGCTGGCGCGGGCCGAGCCGGAGGCGGCGCAGCGCGTGGCCGAGCTGATACAGCCGCACGACTGGCTGGTGTGGCAGCTGCTGGGCCGGCCGCTGCGGCGTACGACCGACCGCGGCACGGCCTCCAGCAGCGGCTACTGGTCGGCGGCGACCGGCTCCTGGCGCCCCGATCTGGTGCACCTGGCACTCGGTCATCAGGTGCGGCTGCCGGAGGTCATCGGCCCTGCCGACGCCGCCGGGCACACCCCCGAGGGGCTGCTGATATCCGCCGGGACGGGCGAGACCATGGCGGCGGCCTTCGGTCTGGGCGTCGGGCTCGGCGACGCGGTGATCTCGCTCGGGGCCTCGGGCTCGGTCTTCTCCGTCCACCATGAGGCGCTGGCCGACCCGACGGGCACGATCCTGTCGTACGCGGACGCGACCGGGATGCATCTGCCCGTCGTGCACACGCTCAACGCCGTACGGGTGCTGCGCGGCACGGCGGAGCTGCTCGGCACCGATCTGGAGGGGCTCTCCGCGCTCGCGATGAAGTCCACCTCCGGTGCGTACGGGCTGGTGCTGCTGCCGTATCTGGAGGGCGAGCGGACCCCTCATCTGCCGCATACGGCGGGCACGCTGACCGGGCTGCGGCGCGAGTCGATGAAGCCGGAGCATCTGGCGCGGGCCGCCTTCGAGGGGATGCTGTGCGGGCTCGCGGACGCGCTGGACGTGCTGCGCAACCGTGGGGTCCAGGTGCGGCGGGTGTTCCTGCTGGGGCCCGCGGCCGATCTGCAGGCCGTCCGGGCGATCGCGCCCGCGCTGCTGGGGGCGCAGGTGGTCGTGCCACAGCCCGCGGACTACACCGCCCTGGGCGCGGCCCGGCAGGCCGCCTGGGCGCTGGGCGTCTCGCACGGCACCCACGCGCCGCAGGATCCCCCGCGGTGGCCCGCGGCGGCCAGCCAGATCTTCGAGCCGGGGGACGAACTGGCGGTCGGGCAGGCGGTGCGGCAGCAGTACGTGGCCGTGCGGGAGCAGACGCACCCCGGGGCGTTCGACGTCTGAGCCCGGGTGTTGGAGGTCCCGTCTGAGCCCGGGTGTTGGAGGTCCCGTCTGAGCCCGAGTGTCGGAGATCCCGTCTGAGCCCGAGTGTCGGAGATCCCGTCTGAGCCCGAGTGTCGGAGATCCCGTCTGAGCCCGAGTGTCGGAGATCCCGTCTGAGCCCGAGAG
>NZ_JBEXHC010000025.1:0-22628 GCF_040607655.1 Streptomyces sp. NPDC005266 | reverse complement strand
TGTCGGAGATCCCGGCCGGGGCTAGTCCAGATATCCCCGGAGCTGATCGGCGAAGGCGTGGTCGCGGAGCTTGCTGAGCGTCTTCGACTCGATCTGGCGGATCCGCTCCCGGGTCACCCCGAAGATCCGGCCGATCTCCTCCAGGGTGCGCGGGCGGCCGTCGGCCAGCCCGTAGCGCAGCTGGACGACCTTGCGCTCGCGCTCGCCGAGGGTGGAGAGCACGGCCTCCAGATGCTCGCGGAGCAGGAGGAACGCCGCGGACTCGACCGGGGACGCGGCATCGCCGTCCTCGATAAGGTCGCCAAGGGCGACATCGTCCTCCTCCCCCACCGGGGCGTGCAGCGACACCGGCTCCTGGGCCAGCCGCAGCACCTCGCTCACCCGCTCGGGGGCGAGGTCGAGATGGGCGGCGACCTCCTCGGGGGTGGGTTCGCAGCCGCGCTCCTGGAGCATCCGGCGCTGGACCCGGACCACCCGGTTGATCAGCTCGACCACATGGACCGGGACCCGGATCGTCCGGGCCTGGTCGGCGAGGGCACGGGACATGGCCTGGCGGATCCACCAGGTCGCATACGTCGAGAACTTGTACCCGCGGGCGTAGTCGAACTTCTCGACCGCCCGGATCAGGCCGAGATTGCCCTCCTGGACCAGGTCGAGCATGGTCAGGCCGCGGCCGATGTAGCGCTTGGCGACGGAGACGACGAGGCGGAGGTTCGCCTCGATCAGCCGCCGCTTGGCCATCCGGCCCAGGACCACCAACCGGTCGAGGTCAAGGGCGAGTTGGCTGTCCAGATCGGGGGCGGTACCGAGCTTCTCCTCGGCGAACAGGCCCGCCTCGACCCGGCGGGCCAGCTCGACCTCCTCGGCCGCGGAGAGCAGCGGGATCCGCCCGATCTCGCGGAGGTACTGGCGGAAGAGGTCGGAGGAGGGGCCGCTGGTGTCGGGCCGTGCGGGCGGCTCCACGGGCTCGGGCCCGGGCTCGGCCGGGGTCTCGGGCCGGCCGGCCGCCTCGGGCCCGGCCGCCTCCTCGGGCTCCGCGGTGCCGTCGGGCGGCGTGGGATCCACGACGGGGTCCGGGCCGGGCTCCTCGGAGTCCGCGGGCACCTGCGGTGTGGCCGGTGCGACAGGCCCGTCGGACGCGGCACCGAGGGGCCGGCGGGACGGAGAATGTGGCGGCGGGGCGGGGGCCGCGTCGGTGAGGGTCTGGGTCTGCACGGGGGCGACCTCCAGGGTGATCGCTGCTGAGGCGGCAGAACGATCGGGTACGGCTGCGGCGGCCGGGCCGCCGTCCGTCCCGTACATCATGAGCGGATCTGCGGGGGATTCCGGCCCTTCCTGGCCAACACCGCCGCGCTCCGAAGACTCAGGCACCGCACCCCAGTGTGGAGTACGACACACGCCCGCCACGAGGGGCGTGCGAGCACTTTTTGCTCAGCGGGCCGTGACCGCACGACTACCCGGCGCCTACCGCGACCGCTTACAGCGCCGCGGCCCCCCGGTCGCGCAGCGACTGGCCGTACTGCTGGAGCACCCACAGCTCGTTCTGCACGGCGGCGAGGTGGGCCGGGTCCGCGTGCTGCCCGAGGCGCTGGAGGGTGCCCCGCACCTCACTCACGCGGCGGTTCACCGCGGCCAGCCGCACGGCCACCAACTGGACGCCCGCATACGCCTCGTCCGCCTCACGGCGGGTGTGCAGGGGTTCGACGGCCAGCTCGGTGACCATGGCGCGGACCGTGTCGTCGGGCGCCGCGTCCCGGACCCGCGTCAGATAGCCGCCGTCGGCGGCGGTCGCACCGCCCGCGTCCTCGATGGCGCGGCGCACGGCCGCGTAGGGCGGGGCGGTGAACTCGTCGATGCCGTAGGCGTCGAACGCCGGGGAGACCAGCTCGGGGCGCTGCAGCGCGAGCTTGAGCAGCTCGCGCTCGACGCGGTGGGCGGGGCTGCGGAGGTTCAGGGCGGGGCCGCGCGGCCCGGCGCCGGCGCCGGGCTCGCCGGGGCCGCGCGACGCGCCGTCACGGCGGGCGGCGGGCTGGGGCCCGGCCGTGCCTCGGCGCTGGTTGCCACGCCCATCGCGCTGGTCGCCGCGGCCGCCGCGCTCCGGGCCGCCCGGCCCGTGGTTCTGCCTGCTGCGCGCCAGCCCTCGCACCCGGCGGATGATCGACTGTTCCTCCGCCTGTGTGGCGATACCGACCATCCCGATGAGGCGGATCGCATACCGGTCGCGCAGCCCGGGGTTCTTGATCGCCGCGACAACCGGCACCGCCTCGTCGACCGCGGCGATGCGTCCTTCCTCGGTCTCCAGGTTGTACCGGGAGACGATCGATCGCAGTGCGAAGGCGAACAGCGGGGTCCGGCTCTCGACGAGAGCCGACACGGCCTCGTCGCCGTGCGCCAAGCGGAGTTCACACGGGTCCATACCACCGGGTGTGATGGCGATGGAGGTCTCGGCGGCAAAACGCTGGTCGTCCTCGAAGGCACGCAGGGCCGCCTTCTGCCCGGCCGCGTCGCCGTCGAAGGTGAAGACCACCTCGGCGCCCGAATTGTCCATCAGCAGCCGCCGCAGGATCTTGATGTGATCGCCGCCGAAGGCGGTGCCGCAGGTGGCGATGGCGGTGGTCACACCCGCGAGATGGCAGGCCATGACGTCCGTGTAGCCCTCGACCACGACGGCCTGGCTGGTCTTGGCGATGTCCTTCTTGGCCAGGTCGATGCCGTACAGGACATTGGACTTCTTGTAGAGCGGGGTCTCGGGGGTGTTGAGGTACTTCGGGCCGTTGTCGTCATCGCGCAGCTTGCGGGCGCCGAAGCCCACGACCTCGCCGGTGATGTCCCGGATCGGCCACATCAGCCGGCCCCGGAACCGGTCGATCGGGCCGCGGCGGCCCTCCTGGGCGAGGCCGGATAGGATCAGCTCCTTGTCCGTGAAGCCGCGGCCGCGCAGGAACCGGATGAGATGGTCCCAGCCGGCCGGGCTGTAACCGACGCCGAAGTGCTGGGCCGCGGCCTGGTCGAAGCCGCGCTCGGCGAGGAACTTCCGGCCGATCTCCGCCTCGGGGCCGTCAAGCTGCTCGGCGTAGAACTGCGCGGCCACCTTGTGGGCCTCGACCAGGCGGGTGCGCTCGCCCTGCTGGCGGCCGGGGGTGTAGCCGCCCTCCTCGTAGCGCAGGGTGATCCCGGCCTGGGAGGCGAGCCGCTCGATGGTCTCGGCGAAGGAGAGGTGGTCGATCCTCATGATGAAGTCGACCGTGTCGCCGCCGGCCTGGCAGCCGAAGCAGTAGAAGAGCCCCTTGCCGGGGCTGATCTGGAAGGACGGGGACTTCTCGTCGTGGAAGGGGCACAGGCCCTTGAGATTGCCGCCGCCCGCGTTCCGCAGCTGGAGGTATTCGGATACGACGGCGTCGATCGGGACCGCGTCCCGCACCGCCTTCACGTCGTCGTCGTTGATCCTGCCTGCCACAGGGGGATTCTACGGCCGGGGTACGACACGGCTGGCCGTGCCGTACCCCGGCCGGTGCGCGCCGGGATACACCCCTACGGCAGCAGGGAGGTCAGGGGCACGAACGGGTCCGCCAGGGCGGCCTGGTCGAGCCGGGCGCCGCCGCGGATGAGCCGCTGGATGGTCTCGGTGACGTCCCACACGTTCACGTTCATGCCCGCGAGCAGCCGGCCCTCGCTCAGCCAGAACGCGATGAACTGCCGCTTGCCGACATCGCCGCGCACCAGGACCTGATCGTACGAGCCGGGCGGGGCGTAGCCGGAGTACTCCAGCCCGACGTCGTACTGGTCGGAGAAGAAGTACGGCACCCGGTCGTACGTCACGTCCTGGCCGAGCATGGCGCGGGCGGCTGCCGGGCCTCCGTTCAGGGCATTGGCCCAGTGCTCGACGCGCAGCCGGGCGGACGGCGGCAGGGCGGCCCGCACCGGGGTGCCCTCCAGGAACGCGAGCGGCGCCGAGGCGGCGTCGCCCGCCGCGAAGATGTCCGGGTCGCTGGTGCGCAGCGAGGCGTCCACCGCGATGCCGCCGCCCGCCGCGCGGTCCACCACCTCAAGGCCCGCGGCCTCGGCGAGGGCGGTGCGCGGGGCGGCGCCGATGGCGGCCAGGACGCTGTGGGCGGGGTGCTCCTCGCCGTCGTCGGTGAGGGCGGCCAGCACCATGCCGTCCTGGCCGGTGATCTCGGTGAGCCGGGCGCCGAAGTGGAAGCGGACGCCGTGCTCACTGTGGAGGTCGGCGAAGAGGGCGCCGAGCTCGGGGCCGAGGACGGGGTGGAGCGGGGTCGGCTCGGGCTCGATGATGGTCACCTCGGCGCCGTAGCCGCGCGCGGCGGCGGCGACCTCCAGCCCGATCCAGCCCGCGCCCGCGATGACCAGCTGGCCGTTGTCGCGGCCGAGGGTGGCGAGGACGCCCTTGAGCCGCTCGGCGTGGGCGAGCCGGCGCAGATGGTGGACCCCGGCCAGATCGGTGCCGGGGATGTCGAGGCGGCGCGGCTCGGCCCCGGTGGCGAGCAGCAGCCGGTCGTAGTTGATCCGGGTGCCGTCGCCGAGGGTCACGGCTTTGGCGGCGCGGTCCAGATGGACGGCGGGCTGGCCGAGATGGAGCTCGATATCGGCCTGTGCGTACCAGGCGGGCTCGTGGACGAAGACGCTGTCGCGCTCCTGGCTGCCGGTGAGAAAGCCCTTGGACAGCGGGGGCCGCTCATAGGGGTGGTCGCGCTCGTCACAGATCAGTATCACCCGCCCGGTGAAGCCCTCCGCTCGAAGGGTTTCCGCGGCTTTGGCCCCGGCCAGACCCCCTCCGACGATGACGAACGTCTGGTGTGCGTCGACCACTTGTTCTCCTCCTCGCTGCCGAGCGGTGCCTCAGTGTTTGCCATACCCCCGTCGCGTCAGCCCAAAGAGAGCCTCCCGCAACAGTCGTGCGGCGGGAAGGGCCAGTGGGCCATGTCTCGGGGCCGGCCGCCGACGGCCCTCCCGTGCCACGCGCCGTGGGCGGCGGCCCGCAGGGGGCGGGCCACCCCACCCCGTCCGCCCCGCGCTACGCGGCGGCCCGCCGCCGGCGGCTCCTCCCGGCGCCGCCACGGGCCCGCACCGCCACTGGCCGGGGCCGGCGCGCGGCCCCGACCGGCTCGCGCGGCCCCCGGGGGCGGCGCCCGGAGGAGCGTCGTCATGGCCGGCGGGTGGTCAGATGGGTGTGAAGGGTGCGGGCCGAGGTGTCCGTGAGGGCGGCGATCTGGTCGACGATCGCCCGCAGCCGGGCCGTGTCGTCCTTCGCCGCGTCGAACAGGGCGCGGAACTGGGGGTCGAGGCCCTCGGGGGCGCGGGCGATCAGGGCCTCACCCAGCTCGCGGATGACGACGCGCTGGTCGGCACGGACCAGCTCCTGGTCCGCGCGCTGGATGACGTACCGGTCGGCGACCGCCTTGAGCACCGCGCACTCCAGCCGGATGGCGCGGGGCACCACCAGCTCGGCGGCGTAGCGGGTGAAGCGGCCCGTGCCGTACGCGGCGCGGGTGGCGCCCTCGGCGGCGAGGCAGAAGCGGCCGATGAGCTGGCTGGTGGCGTCCTTGAGGCGGGCCTGGGCGACGGAAGAGCCGTCGTAGCCGTGCGGCCACCACTCCTGGTCGAGCAGCCGGTCCAGCGCCTCGGCCAGCTCCTCGGGCTCGGCCCCCGGGGCATAGCGGTCGGCGGCGACCGCGAAGACCTCGCGCCGCTCCGGCTCGGCGAGCAGGCTGTTCGGGTCGAGATGGCCGGCGTGCAGCCCGTCCTCGACGTCGTGCACCGAGTACGCCACGTCGTCGGCCCAGTCCATGACCTGGGCCTCGAAGGTCGTACGGCCCTCGGGCGCGCCCTGCCGGAACCACTCGAAGACCGGGAGGTCCTCCTCGTAGACCCCGAACTTCCGGGAGCCGGGCTCGCGAGGGTGGCCGCCGCGCGGCCAGGGGTACTTGGTGGCGGCGTCCAGGGCGGCGCGGGTCAGATTGAGGCCGACGCTCACGGGCTCGCCGGACTCCTGGTCGGGGACGAACCGCTTGGGCTCCAGCCGGGCCAGCAGCCGCAGGGACTGGGCGTTCCCCTCGAAGCCTCCGCACGGCTCGGCGATCTCGTTGAGCACCTGCTCGCCGTTGTGGCCGAACGGCGGGTGGCCGAGGTCATGGGCGAGACAGGCCATCTCCACCAGATCCGGGTCGCAGCCGAGGGCGGCCCCCAGCTCCCGGCCCACCTGGGCGCACTCCAGGGAGTGGGTCAGCCGGGTGCGCGGCGTGGCGTCCCAGGCCGGGGCGCGCCCGGCCGGGCCCGGGTCGGTGGCCGGGGCGGCGGGCACGACCTGCGTCTTCCCGGCCAGCCTGCGCAGGGCGGCGGAGTGCAGCACCCGGGCCCGGTCGCGCTGGAAGGCCGTCCGGCCCGGGCGCTTGTCGGGCTCGGACGCCCAGCGCTCCAGGTCCGCCGCCTCATAGCCGGGGATCCGGCGGGCACCGGCCTCCCCGCCCGCGCCGGAGGGGCCGCCGGACGCGTGAGAGCCTCCGGGCGTACGGGAACTTCCTGGCGTACGGGATGGATCGGGCTCGGGGGCCGCGGTGCGGGTCATACACCGACGGTAGCCGCCGGGTGTGACAGGGGAGCAGAGGAGAGGGCCTGTTCGTAACGGTGCACCACGAGCCGGGCCATCGCCGGGTGCGCGCCGAGCGGGGCCGCCGCGAGCCCCGGGGCGGCGCCCGCGCACTCGGTGGCGAAGCGGCCGGGCGCGGCGAAGCAGGAGGCCACCGCGGTGCGCTCGCGGCCCAGCGCCGCCAGGGCGCGTACCGCCTCGGGCACGGTGGGCCCCAAGCCGGAGGCATAGCCGGGCAGCACCGGTACGCCGCCGAGCCGGGCGCTCAGCAGGGCGGCGGTCCGGGCCGCGTCGACCGCCGCGTCCGGGTCACGCGAACCCGCGGCGGCCAGCACGACACCCGCACCGGGCGGGACCGCGTCACGCCAGCCCGCCTCGGCCAGCCGCGCGTGCAGCGCCTCGGCGAGCAGCGGATGCGGACCGAGCGGGGCGGCGGTCCGGGCGGCGAGATGAGGCGCGGCGGCGACGGCGGCCGGGATGTCCTGCTTGACGTGATAGCCGCGGCCGAGGAGCAGCGGCACCACGACTGCCTCGCCGCGCAGCACGGCGAGCGTGTCGGCGAGCAGCGGCTGGTTCAGCTCGATATGGCCGAGCCGTACGGGCACGTCGGGGCGGAGCGCGCGGACGCGCTCCAGGAGCGCGGTCACGGTGCGCGACGCGGCGGGGTCCCGGCTGCCGTGAGCCACGGCCACCAGAGTGGGCGGGCGGTCGCGCCGGGCGGCACGGGGCCCCAGGGTGCTGAGCCGGTCGGTGAGCTGCGCGGTGATCCGTGTCATGAGCTGCGCGGTGCTGTCGAAGTCAGCCGTGCTGTCGGGGTCCGGGTCGCGGTCGGAGTCATGGGGGCCGGGGTGGTTCGACGCCGTCATGACGAGAGCGTGGCAGGGGCGCGTTGCGCCGCCGTTGCGCCGCCGTGACAGGTGATTGCGCCGACTTCACAGCCGGCCCCGGCACGGTGAGATCGCCCCGGCCGCGCACCTGCCGCTCCGCCGCCCGCTCGCGCAGCGCGCGGCCCTTCATGAACGTAGAAGTCGAACCAGAGGTGAGGTCAAGCGGTCGGCCCGTGCGGTGTCAGCCCGTGGCCGTGTCGACTTCCTTCAGATACGCCGCCCGCGTCCCCTCGTCCAGGAAGGCCGCGTGGAAGGAGTTGCGGGCCAGCGTGCGCAGCGTCGCCTCGTCGAGGCCGAGCGCGTCCCGTACGGCGGTGAAGTTGTCGTCCACGTAGCCGCCGAAGTAGGCGGGGTCGTCGGAGTTGACCGTCACCAGCAGACCGGCGTCGAGCATGGCGGGCAGCGGGTGGTCCTCCAGCCGGTCGACGACGCGCAGCCGGACGTTCGACAGGGGGCAGACGGTCAGCGGGGTCCGGTCGGCGACCAGCCGGGCCACCAGCGCGTCGTCCTCCAGGCACCGCACGCCGTGGTCGATCCGGTCCACGCCCAGGACGTCCAGCGCCTCCCACACATACGCGGGCGGCCCCTCCTCCCCCGCGTGCGCCACGCACTTCAGCCCGGCCTCCCGGGCCCGCGCGTACACCTCACGGAACTTCGACGGCGGATTGCCGACCTCCGCCGAGTCGAGGCCCACGGCCGCGATCCGGCCCAGATGGGGACGGGCCGCCTCGAAGGTCTCCAGCGCCGACTCGGCGCTCCGGTCGCGCAGGAAGCACATGATGAGGCGGGTGGTGATGCCGTACGTCTCCTCGGCGGCGTCCAGTGCCCGCGCGAGCCCCCCGATGACCGTGCCGATGGGGACGCCGCGCGCGGTGTGGGCCTGCGGGTCGAAGAAGATCTCGGCGTGCCGGACGCCCTGCTCACGGGCGCGAGCCAGATAGGCGTGGGTGAGGTCGGCGAAGTCGTCCTCGGTGCGCAGGACGGCCGTCAGGGCGTAGTAGAGGTTGAGGAAGTCCTGGAGGTCGCTGAACGAGTACGCGGCCCGCAGCTCGTCCTGGGTGGCGTACGGCAGCTCGACCCCGTTGCGCTCGGCGAGCGCGAAGGCCAGATCGGGCTCCAGGGTGCCCTCGATGTGGAGATGGAGCTCTGCCTTGGGAATCGGCGGCACGGCGGGGATCACCTGCTGTTTTCGGTGGTACGGAACGACTGCTCAAGGCTATGCCGGACCGGTCGCGTCACTCGTCAGGGGGAACGCGAACGGATAACGGACAACGGCTGCGGTCCACCGCCACGGTGAGGGCGACAGTACGCTCTGTAGCAGACGGAGGACGCGGTGACCGCGATATTGGAGCGGCCAATGACCACAGAGACACCGGACGCCGAAGGGCCCCGCGAGACATTCGAGGGTGGCGGTGGACGAGCCGCACGACGCGACGTGGCACTTCGGCGGGGTGCGGGAGACCGTGGCGGCGGGCAAGGCGGCGCTGGACGCGGCGTTCCGGCCGGATCCGCGGTTTCTCGGGCCGCGCGAGCCGGGGGGGTGGACAGGGCCTTGGCGGACGCCGGACCCGGGGCCAAGGGCGACAGGTGAGGGGCCGGGTGACGCCGTCGCCGTCAGCCGATCGTCGTCTCCGCCACCACCCACGCCAGATAGTCCTCGCTCCCGTTCACGATGGGTGTCGCGATGACCTCGGGCGTCTCGTAGTCGTGCGTCTCACGGATATGCGCCTCCAGCTCGTCGTACCGCGCCGCGGTCGTCTTGAAGAGCACCTGCCACTCCGCCGCGGTCTCGATCGCCCCCTCCCACCGGTACACCGATGTCACGGGCTGGCTGATCTGCGCACAGGCCGCCAGCCGCGCCTCGATGGCCGCGCGGGCGATCGCCTCGGCCTTCTCGGGGGTGTCGGTAGTGGTCAGTACGGTCACGTAGTCGGCCACGGCGGCTGAACCTCTCTCCATAACGCGCCCCTGCGAACTGGCGCGCACCACGCTAGCCGGTGAGGATTGAGGGAACCCGCCGACGATCAGACCGGACCGATCGAGGGGCACTCATGGATGACCTCACCACGCTCGCGCGCCACCATCTGGACCAGGCCAAGGCCGATCCGCACGGGCGCAGCGCGCATCTGTTCCTGCACGACGGGCCGCTGCGGCAGAGCGTGATCGCCATGGTCTCGGGCATCGAGACCGATGAGCACAACGCGCCTCCGGCGGCGAGCCTGCAGGTGCTGCACGGGCATGTGCGACTGACCGGTGAGGAGGGCGCCCACGTCGACGTCATCGCGGGGCAGGTGCTGCGCGTCCCGCACGAGCGGCATGCGATGAGCGCGGTGGAGGACTCCGTCGTGCTGCTGACGGCGGTGACCGCGACGCCGCACTGCCCCGAGCCCTACGAGAACACGGGCAACGCCTGACGCCGAGCGGCCGCGTCGCGCCCGGCGCCGCCCCGCCGCCCCCCCTCAGTCGCTGCCGCCGCCACCGCCGCCACCGCCGCCGCCGCCGCAGGAGTGGTGGCCACCGCCCCCGTCATGGCACGAGGTCGAGGCCGAGTCGGAGTACGCCTCGCAGTACGCATCGGAGTACGCGTACGAGTCGGAGTCGGACTCGAGGGTCCTGCCCATACGGATCAGACCGCGGCCGAGGCCGGACGGGGGTGGTGCCGCCTCCCGGAGGGTGCGGCGCAGCCCCCGGTCCGGGACGGCGGCCGGGCCGGTGAAGACGTAGCCCGGAAGCGTGCCTTCCGCCCGCGCCGTCTCCAGGTGGCGCCTGCCCGCCGGGGTGAGGCGGCGCCGCGAACGGGCGAGCAGGCCGTACGAGACGAGCCGCTGCCCGATCCGGGCCGTCTCGGGTCCGTCCCGCAGCGCGGTGAGCACCGGGGCCACGCGCTTCCCCACCGGGCACAGCGCGATGAGGGCCCGCTCGACCGGGTGCTCGGCGCGGCCGCCCGTGACCCGCGCGCGGGAGCGCCGGACCGTGATGGCGCCTCGCTCGCTGAGCGCGATGACGGCGGTCTCGGCCACGCGGCGCGGCCCGCCCGCTAGATAGGCGATGTCGTAGAGATCCAGGACCGGTGGCGCCGCCGCGGCGGTGCGCCGGAATATGGTCCGCATCGGAATGCCCCCGTCCATCCGAACTGCTTTCCTACCGTCAGTTTTGTCCGAAAGACGGGGTGATGAACCCTCAGCGGCCCAACTTCACGCCACCCACTGGTCGTATCCCAGCTTGCAGACCAGCGAGACCACGACCACCATCAACACCCCCCGTACAAAGCCACTCCCCCGCTTCAGGGCCATCCGCGCCCCCACCATCCCGCCCGCCAGGTTGAAGCACGCCAGCACCGCCGCCAGGCGCCACAACACCGTGCCCTGCAGGCCGAACGTGACCAGCGCGCCCACATTGGTGCAGACGTTGACCACCTTCGCCGTCGCCGACGAGGTCACCATGTCCATCCCCAGCGTGGCGACGAGGGCGATGATCAGGAACGTGCCGGTGCCCGGGCCGATCAGACCGTCGTAGAAGCCGATACCGAGGCCCACCGCGAGGACGGCGGTGAGGATGCGGTGGCGGGAGAGGGGGCCGGTGAGGGCGGGGGCCGTACCGAAGGTGGGGCGGAGGAGGATGAACGCCAGCACGGCCAGCAGCACGACCATGATGAGCGGGCGGAGCACCCCGCCGTCGATGCCGGAGGCGAGCGAGGCCCCCGCGAGGGCGCCGATGGCGGCGGCCACGCCGATGCGGACGGCGATCCGGACGTCGACCGGGGCCTTGCGGGTGTAGGTGACGGCCGCGCCCGTCGTACCGCAGATGGCGATCGCCTTGTTGGTGCCGAGGACGAACGCGGGCGGCAGCTGTGGCAGTCCGACCAGCAGCGCGGGGAGCAGCAGCAGGCCCCCGCCTCCCACCACGGCGTCGATCCAGCCGGCCGCCCCGGCGGCCAGACAGAGCAGGAGCAACGTCATCAGCGGTATGTCAGGCATGATCAGGAGCCTAGAGCGGCCGGTGGGTGCGGACGCGGGGAGGCCCGGCGCGCCTTCGCGCGCCGGGCCTTGCGGACGGCCGGCCCCCATGTGCCGGCCGTGGCTTACGGGCGGGTGGCCGGGGCCGCCTCAGCGATGGCCGACCCCGCAGCGGTCGAGCCCCGCTGAGCGACGTGCTTCCCGCCCTTGGCCACGATGATGACGCACTTGCCCGGCTTCGCGGGCTTGCCCGGCTTCCCGGGGAGCGTCGGCTTGGCGGGAATCGCCGGGACGGAGGAGTGGGCCCGGTCACCCTTCTTGATCACGATGACCTTGCAGACCTTGCCGGGCACCGGCTTGCCGGGGATCGCGGGGCAGGTGATGACCTTGCCCTTGCCCGTGCCCGGCTTGGCGAGCTCGATCCTCTTGGCGACCTCGCGCTTGACCGGCTTCGTCGCCTTACCCACCACGACCGGCGTACCCGGCTCGGCCGGCACCCCCGGCCCGGTGTGGCCGCAGATGATCACGCGGCCGTGCGGCTCCCCCGGGGCGATGGACTTCGCCGTCGCGGTGGCGGCCGACGCGGGGGCCATGGCCCCCAGCGCCAGGGCACCCGCCGCCGCGGCGATGATGACACCGCGGCGCTTGGTGGCGGTGGCAGTGGAGCGCGTCTTGAACACAGTTGTCTCCTTGTTCACGGGAGTTGGATGCCGAGGGACCTCTCGATCCGTCGGCGCACCCACCGTGGCGCACCGGTGCTGAGTCCTCGCTGAACCGCCTGAGCCCCCGCTGAAGGGCCTTTCCGTTTCAGCGAGGACTCAGCATCCCCGTGCCAACATGACCCCGTGCGCATTCTGGTGGTGGAAGACGATGCCCGGCTTCGCGAGCTGCTCACCGAGGGCTTGGAGCAGGAGGGGTTCACCATCGAGGAGGCGGCGGACGGGCCGGGCGGCCTGGCGCTGGCGCTGTCCCGGTCCGCCGAGTTCGCGGCCATCGTGCTGGATGTGATGCTCCCCGGGCTGTCCGGCTATCAGGTCTGCTCCCGGCTGCGCGAGGCCGGCGTCTGGACGCCGATTCTGATGCTGACCGCGAAGGACGGCGAGTACGACGAGGCGGACGGGCTCGACGTGGGCGCGGACGACTATCTGACCAAGCCGTTCTCCTTCGTCGTGCTGATCGCGCGGCTGCGGGCCCTGGTCCGGCGGGGCGGTCTGGACCGGCCCGAGGTGCTCGCCCTGGGGGACCTGCGGCTGGAGCCGGCGGCGCTGGCCTGTGCGCGGGGGAACGAGAACGTCACGCTCACGGCCAAGGAGTTCGCCGTACTGGAGTGCCTCGCCCGCCGCGCCGGACAGGTGGTCTCCAAGACGGAGATCGTGCAGCTGGTCTGGGACACCGCCTACGACGGCGGGGCCAATCTGGTCGAGGTCTACATCCGGAGCCTGCGCCGGAAGATCGATGTGCCGTACGGGCGGCAGGCGATCCGCACGATACGAGGCGCGGGCTATCTGCTGGCCCGCGACGGAGGGTAGGGGAGCTTGAGGCGTGGCATGAGCCTCCGCAGCGGGACGAGCCCGGTCGGGAGGGTGAGCCTCCGCAGCGGGACGAGCCCGGTCGGGAGGGTGAGCCTCGGCAGCGGGACGAGCCCGGTCGGGAGGGTGAGCCTCGGCAGCGGGACGAGCCCGGTCGGGAGGGTGAGCCTCGGCAGCGGGATGAGCCTGGTAGGGAGGGTGAGCTCGCGCAGCGGGATGAGCCTGGTCGGGAGGGTGAGCCTGCGCAGCGGGATGAGCGTGCGCGCCAAGGCCGTTCTGGCGGCCGCCGGGACGGTCGCCTTCGCGATCGCCCTGTGCATGCTGGCCCTGGTGCTGGCCCTCCAGAAGAACCTCCGCGACAGCGCGAGCACCGACGCCAAGAAGACGGCCGTCGCCATCCAGGGCCAATTGGCGCAGTCCAGGCCGGCGGGGGGCCGGATGGTCCTCGTCCTCCCCGGCCAGGTCACGGTCCGGGACGCCGAGGGGCGCACGCTCACCCCCGCCTCCCCCCTGACGCCAGGGGAGGCGCCGGGACGGGCGGGCACGGCGCAGTCGGAACCGGCGGACACGGCGCAGTCGGAACCGGCGGATCCGGAACCGGCGGATCCGGCCAACATCGCACGGGTCAAGGGCGTCGGCGGCGGTGCCGTCCTCGCCTCCCCGCCCGGGGAGGACGGCTACAGCGTGAAGGTGGACCCGTCGACCACCGCGCTCGACAACGCCACCGGTCTGCTGCTGCGCGAGGTCGCCCCAGCGGCCGCCGGTCTCGTGCTGTTCGTGGCCGCCCTCACCTGGCTGCTCGTCGGCCGCGCCCTGCGCCCGGTCGCCGCCATCCAGCGGGAGGTCACCGAGATCACCGAACGCGATCTGCACCGCCGGGTGCCGGTGCCGACGGCGCGGGACGAGATCTCGCGGCTGGCGCGGACCATGAACGCCACGCTGGACCGGCTGCAGCGGGCCATGACCCGGCAGCGCCAGTTCGTCGCGGACGCCTCCCATGAGCTGCGCAGCCCCATAGCGGCGGTCCGCGCCCAGCTCGAACTCGCCCTCGCCCACCCCTCACGGACCGACTGGCCGACGGCCGTGCACAAGGCTCTGCGGGACACCGAACGGCTTCAGTCGGTCGCCTCCGATCTGCTGCTGCTCGCCCGGCTCGACGCCCAGGAGGCGCCGCCCCGCACCCCGGTGGACCTCGCGGCGCTGCGGGACGAGGAGATGCGGCGCCACCCCGGTGCGGTCACGGCGGGTCCGGCCGGTGCGGGCAACGACGGGCAGAACGGCCGGAACAGCCGGGACGGCCAGGACAGCCCGGACGGCCAGGACAGCCCAGACAGCCAGGACAGCCAGGACAGCCAGGACGGCCAAGACCGCCGGGACGGCCAGGACAGCCCGGACGGCCAGGACAGCCGGGACAGCCGGGACGGCCAAGACCGCCGGGACGGCCGGGACAGCCGGGACAGCCGGGACGGCCAGGACAGCCGGGACAGCCAGGACGGCCAAGACAGCCAGGACAGCCCGGACGGCCAGGACAGCCCAGACAGCCAAGACAACCGGGACAGCCGGGACGCGATCGTCACCGGCAGCCGCGTACAGCTCTCCCGTCTCCTCACCAACCTCACCGACAACGCCCGCAGACACGCCCGCGCCACCGTCTCGATCACCGTGACCGTCCAGCACGACGCCGTCGAGCTGACCGTGGACGACGACGGTCCCGGCATTCCGGCATGCGACCGCGAGCGCGTCTTCGAACGGTTCACCCGGCTGGATCACGCTCGCGCCCGCCAGGACGGCGGCACCGGTCTCGGTCTCGCCATCGCCAATGACATCGCTCACGCCCACGGCGGGACCCTGACGGTCCACACCAGCCCCTGGGGCGGCGCTCGCCTGCTGTTGCGCCTGCCGAGGGCCCGTATGTCCTAGCGCCCGCGCTGCGCGCACCCGGACCGCCCTCGTGAGACTTTGGCAACTACGGGCGCAGGCTGATCAGTTGGTCAGTAGTATCTGCCCGTTCTTGGCCACGTCCCGGATGGAGGTGTGCGTAGGTGGTGTCGGGGACGGTGGCCCTCGTCGTGGCCGCCACACCGCTGGTGCTGCTGCTATGCCTCCTGTGGGTGATCAGGCTGCGCACAGCCGTCGGTGAGGCACGGGCCGCGGCCGAGCGGGAGAGGACCGTTTCCGAGCGGGAACGCGCCACCGCGGCGAAGGAACGGGCCCTGGCGGCCGAGCGCGGCGCGGAGGTGGCGCGGCTGGCCGCCGTCCAGGCCGACTGGGACGAGGCGGCGCGCCGGGAGCGGATTCTGCGCGACTCCGTACAGGCGGCGTTCGAGTCCATGGCCAGGAACATGCACGCCATGTCGATGGTGCAGCAGCAGGTCCTCGACGGCCTGGAGCAGCGGGTCGACGACGCACAGCTGATGGCCGAGGTGATGAAGGCCGACCACGCCGCCGCCCAGATGTCCCGTAAGGCGCAGACGCTGCTGGTGATGTGCGGCATCTGGCCCGCTCGGCGGGAGACCCGGCCGGTGTCGCTCTTCGACTGTGTGCGCGGCGCACAGTCGCGCATCGTGGAGTTCGGCCGGGTGGAGGTGCACGGCGGGCAGACGCTCTACGCGGTGGCGCCCGCCGTCGAGGGTCTGATGCACGCGGTGGCCGAACTGCTGGAGAACGCCACGGTTTTCTCCCCCTCGCGCACCCGGGTCGCCGTCTCCGTCCGGGAGGTCGCGGCGGGTGCGGTCATCGAGATCGACGACGCGGGGCTCGGCATGCCGACCGATGTGCTGGAGCAGGCCGCCGCTCAGCTCCTGGACGGTCTGGACCTGGCCCAGCTGGGTGCGGTGCCGCGGCTGGGGCTGGCGTGCGTGGGGCGCTGGTCGCGGGAGCTGGGCTTCTCGGTGGAGCTGTCGACGGCATCGGCGTACGGCGGAACACGGGTGGTGGTCTTCGTACCGCACCGGCTGCTGACGGAGCCGGTGGACGGGCCGGCGGAGGACGCCGAGCCGGTGGTCGTCGAGCCCGTACCGGTCGGCGTGGCCGCCGAAGGACCGGCCCCCGAGGGGCCGGTGGGCGGCGAGGCCACGCCCGCGGGCTCCACGCTTCCGCAGCGCCGCAACCGCCGCCGCAACGTCCCGCGCACCGCCGCGCCGACGGGGGCGCCACCCACCGCACCGGCCAGTGCCCCCTGGACGCCCGAGGCCGCGCGCGCCTCCGTCACCAGCGTCGTCTCGGGCACCCGCTGCGGGCGGGCGGAGGCGGCGCGGGACCAGGAAGGCGACCAAGAAGGCGACCGGCAAGGCCAAGTGGACCCCGCAGTACCGGAAGGCCCGGACGAACCAGAAGGAGGAGACCGGTAGTGGCCGGAACCATATCCAGGCTGCCCGACGTTGGATGGATGCTGCGTCCCTTGACTCAGATTCCCGGGGTGCGGCACGCCGTCGTCGTCTCGGAGGACGGTCTGCGCATGGGACACGGCTCCGCCGAGGGGCTGTCGGGCGAGGTGTCCACGCTCGGTGTCGACGAAGCCGAATCGCTGGCCGCCGCCTGCGCGGCGCTGACGGTGACCAGCCAGTCCACGGTGTCGCTGCTGTTCGGCGACGAGGCGGGGGTGCGACAGCTGATGATCGAGTCCGACGGCGGGTTTGTGCTGTTCACCTCGGCCGGCCGGAGCGCCTCGCTGGGGGTGGCCACCGACGCCGAGGCGGATGTCGGCCTGGTGGCCCAGCAGATGCAGCTTCTGGTGGCCAGAATCGGTGCCCACTTGAGCAGCCGGCCGCGGGAGCCGGTCCCCCCGGCGTCATGACCGAGCCCCGGGAGGAACGGACCACGGCAGCGGTGCGCCCCTACGTGATCACACGGGGGCGCGCGGGTTCCTCACGGGCTGCTCTGCCGCTGGAAACGCTCGTCATGGGCTCCGGGAGCGCCCCGCCCCCGGCCCTGCGGCCCGAATACCGGCGGATCGTCCGCTTCTGCCAGGGGCTGCTGTCGGTGGCGGAGGTCGCCGCGCATCTCGGTCAGCCACCGGCATCGGTGCAGGTGCTGCTCGCCGATCTCATCGACTGGGGGCACATCGTGGCACGCCCGCCCATCAAGGTGGCCAAGCGCACCGATACGGACTTGCTGAGGAAGGTGCTCGATGGGCTTGAGAGCAAGCTCTGAGATGACCGGCACGGACGGCACAACGGACACGGACGAGACGGACGACATGGCCGACATGGACGACACCCCCGTCATGTACGTGCAGTCCAGCGTGTCCGGCGCGGCCAAGATCCTGGTGGTCGGACCCATGGGCGTCGGCAAGACCACGCTGATCGGCACGGTGTCCGAGATCAAGCCGCTGTCCACCGAGGCAACCATGAGCCAGGCGGGCGCCCGGCTCGACACCGCCGTACGGCCGTCGAAGACCACGACCACCGTGGCGCTGGACTTCGGGCGGATCACGCTGGGCGGCGAGCTGGTGCTGTATCTCTTCGGCACACCCGGCCAACAACGCTTTCTGCCCGCGTGGAAGGACCTGGCACGGGGTGCGCTGGGCGCGCTCGCGCTCGTGGACACCCGCGATCTGGAGGCGTCCTTCGACGCCATCGGCCATCTGGAGGATCTGGATGTGCCGTTTTCGGTGGCGGTCAACGCCTTTCCGGACAGCGTGCTGCACAGCGAGGACGAGCTGCGCTCGGCGCTCGATCTGCTCCCGCACACCCCCCTGGTCATCTGCGACGCCCGCGAGCACACCTCCTCGGTCAAGGCGCTGATCTCGCTGGTCTCCCATCTCATCGAGACGATCACGGAGGCGTCGTGACCGCCCCGGCCACCACCCGCGTACCGCTGTACGGGGCGGCGCTGGACGGCCCGCTCACCGAGCTGTACGAGCGGATGCGCCGCGAACACGGCCCGGTGGTCCCGGTCGACATCTCGCCCCGCCTCGGGGCGTGGCTGGTCATCGGCCACCGTGAGCTGCTCCATCTCACCCGCGACGAGCAGTACTTCTCGCACGACCCGCGCCGCTGGGCCCCGCTGCGCGACGGCCGGGTGCCGGCCGACTCCCCGCTGATGCCGCTGGTCGGCTGGCGGCCCGCGCTGCTGTTCGCGGACGGCCAGCAGCACCGCCGGATGCGCTCGGCGGTGGCGGACGCGCTGGGCCGGGTGAACGGGCATGAGCTGATCCGCCGGGTGCGGACCACCGCGGAGCGGCTGGTCGCCGGGTTCGCCGAGCGCCATGAGGCCGACCTGGTGGCGCAGTACGCCCGGTTGCTGCCGCTCCAGGTCGTCACGGAGCTGCTGGGGCTCGACGAGGAGAACGGACCGCGGCTGGTCGAGGCGATCGCCACCGTCGTGGCCCCCACTGTGGCCGCCGCCGGCGCCAACCGCCGCATGGGGCGCATCCTGCTGGAGCTGATCGCGGAGAAGAAGCGGAGGCCGGGCGCGGATCTGACCTCCTGGCTGCTGGAGCATCCCGTCGGGCTGAGCGACGAGGAGGTGCTGCACAACCTCGTAGTGATCATCGTGGCGGGGAATCAGACCACCGTGAACTGGATCGCCTCCACCACTCAGATCCTGCTCACCGACCCCGCGTTCCGCTCCTCGCTCGCCCGCGGCCGGCTGACCGTGGACGACGCCCTGGACCTGGTGCTGTGGCGCCAGCCGCCCACCCACAACTTCCCCGGCCGCTACGCCACCCGTGATCTGCGCTTCGGCGGCCGGGACATCCGCGCCGGGGACATGCTGATCCTGGGCCTCGCCGGTGCCAACGCCGACCCGGAAGCGCTGCCCGAGGACGGGCGGCCGGTGGTCGGCAACCGCTCCCATCTCGCCTTCGGCGCGGGCCCGCACACCTGCCCGGCACAGGACGCGGCCCGGCTGATCGCCCGCACCGCCGTGGACACGCTCCGCCGCCGGCTGCCCGATCTGGAGATCGCGGTGCCGGAGGACCAGCTTCCGTGGATCACCTCGCCCTGGTCCAAGGGGCTGGCGGGGCTGCCCGTACGGTTCTCCGCGCCGCGGCCGGCCGCCGACTCCCCCGCCCTGACGGGCCCCGCCCCGACCGCCCCCGCCGCCCCCGCAGGAGGCAGCCGATGACCGACGGCCGGTGCCCCGTGCCGCACGCCCTGCCGCCGCACCGCCTCGACCCCGGCGGGGCCGATCAGCACGCGGTCAAGGAGGCCGCCACCCGCCGTCTGTCCTTCGGGCGCGGCGCTCACTAAGCGGTTACGGCGAAGTTCAAGTGCTGATCCTTCTCGGCGTCCAAGCCCTCAGCCAGGCCGAACGGCGAGGGATCAGCGGCGAACTTCACCGCATCCGCTTACTGCCTGGGCGCCCCGCTGGCCGGATGGAGGCCACCATCGCCCTGGAGGCGCTGTTCACCCGCTTCCCGGCGCTCGATCTGGCGGTCCCGGACGACGAGCTCGTCCCGCACCCGAGTTTCATCGGCAACAGTCCGCACGAGCTGCCGGTCCGGCTGACGGAAGCGGCTCACAGCCACTGACGGGGTGCGCTGAGCGCAGCGTTCCCTGCGGGAAACGGTTCGGATGCGGACGGGTAACAGGCGCCCCGCACGCTTCCTGGTATGACGAAAAGCGCACCGGACACCGAGATCCCGCCCGCGACCCCCGCGATCCCCACGATCGTGCTCGTCGGGCACGGCATGGTCGGCCAGCGCTTTCTGGAGGCCCTGGCGGACCGGGGCGTGACCGAGCGCGCCCGAGTCGTGGTGTTCTGCGAGGAGCCCCGGCCGGCCTATGACCGCGTCCAGCTGACCTCGTACTTCTCCGGGCGCACCCCCGATCAACTCTCCCTGGTCGAGGACGGCTTCTGGGCCCGGCACGGTATCGAGCCGCACCTCGGCGACCCGGTCGAGGCGATCGACCGCGCCCAACGCACGGTCACCTCCCGCTCCGGGCTCACCGTCGCCTACGACACGCTGGTGCTGGCCACCGGCTCGTATCCGTTCGTCCCGCCCGTCCCCGGCAAGGACAGCGAGGGCTGCTTCGTCTACCGCACGGTGGACGACCTCCTCGCGATCGAGGCGTACGCCAAGGGCCGCACGACCGGCACCGTGGTCGGCGGCGGGCTGCTCGGGCTGGAGGCGGCGGGGGCGCTGAAGGGGCTCGGACTGACCACGCACATCGTGGAGTTCAGCCCCCGGCTGATGGCCCTCCAGGTGGACGAGGGCGGCGGCGCCGCACTGCGCCGCACCGTCGAGGACATGGGCCTGATCGTGCACACCGGCGTCGGCGGCCAGGGGATCACGACGGACGAGGGCGGCGCGGTCACCGGGATGACGCTGTCGGACGGCTCGTCCCTCGCCACCGACCTGGTCATCTTCTCGGCGGGCGTTCGCCCCCGCGACCAGCTCGCCCGCGACTGCGGCCTCACGGTCGGCGAGCGCGGCGGGATCGCGGTGGACGAGCGTTGCCGCACCGGCGACCCGGACATCTATGCGATCGGCGAATGCGCGCTGGCCGCCGACGGCCGGGTGTACGGGCTGGTCGCGCCCGGCTACGAGATGGCCGAGGTGGCCGCCTGCGACATCGCGGAGACGGCCACGGAGGGCTTCACCGGCGCCGACACCTCCACCAAGCTCAAGCTGCTGGGCGTGGACGTGGCGAGCTTCGGCGACGCCCACGGCACCGCCGACGGCTGCCTCGACGTCCTCTGGTCCGACGCCCGCGCCGGCGTCTACAAGAAGCTGGTGGTCGGCGCCGACGGCACACTGCTGGGCGGGGTGCTGGTCGGTGACGCGGACGCGTACGGCATGCTGCGGCCACTGACCGGCTCGGTCCCGCCGATCGCCCCCGAGCAGCTGGTGCTCCCGGCGGGGCTCGGCGCGCCCACCGCGCTCGGACCGTCCGCGCTGCCCGACGAGGCGGTGATCTGCAGCTGCCACAACGTCACCAAGGGCGCGATCCGTTCGGCGGTCACCGAGCACGAGTGCACCACCGTGCCCGAGGTGAAGAAGTGCACCAAGGCGGGCACCGGCTGCGGCAGCTGCGTCAAGACGCTGACCACCCTGGTGAGCGACGAGCTGGAGGCAAGCGGGATCAGCGTCGACAAGGGGCTGTGCGGCTGCTTCGCCTACACCCGCGCCGAGCTGTACGAGATCGTCCGCACGCTGCGGATCACCACCTACGCACGGCTGCTGGACAACCACGGCCGCGAGGAGGCGCGCAGCGGCGACGGCTGCGAGGTGTGCAAGCCGGCCGTCGGGTCGATCATCGCCTCGCTCGCCCCGACGCTGGGCGCCAGTGGCTATGTCCTGGACGGCGAACAGGCCGCGCTCCAGGACACCAACGACCACTTCCTGGCCAACCTGCAGCGCAACGGGTCGTATTCGATCGTGCCGCGGATCCCCGGCGGGGAGGTCACCCCCGAGAAGCTGATCGTGATCGGCGAGGTGGCCCGGGACTTCGGGCTCTATACGAAGATCACCGGCGGTCAGCGGATCGATCTCTTCGGCGCCCGGGTGGACCAGCTCCCGGCGATCTGGGCGCGGCTGGTGAACGCCGGGTTCGAGTCGGGGCACGCGTACGGCAAGGCGCTGCGCACCGTGAAGTCCTGTGTGGGCCAGACCTGGTGCCGCTACGGCGTCCAGGACTCGGTGCGCATGGCCATCGACCTGGAGCTGCGCTACCGCGGACTGCGCTCCCCGCACAAGCTGAAGTCGGCCGTCTCCGGATGTGCCCGCGAATGCGCGGAGGCACGCGGCAAGGACTTCGGCGTCATCGCGACCGCCGCCGGCTGGAATCTGTACGTCGGCGGCAACGGCGGCGCCGATCCGCGCCACGCCGATCTGCTCGCCCAGGATCTGGACGACGAGGAGCTGATCCGGCTCATCGACCGCTTCCTGATGTTCTACATCCGCACCGCGGACCGGCTGGAGCGCACGTCGGCCTGGCTGGAGCGGATCGAGGGCGGTCTGGACCACGTACGCGATGTGGTGGTCAACGACTCGCTCGGGCTGTGCGCCGAACTGGAGGCGCTGATGGCCGACCACGTCGCGGGCTACCGCGACGAGTGGGCCGAGACGATCAACGACCCGGAGCGGCGGCGGCGCTTCGTCTCCTTCGTCAACGCGCCCGAGGCGCCGGACCCGACGGTTCGGTTCGTCCCGGAGCGCGACCAGGTCAAGCCGGATCTGACGATCCTGTCCGGCCCGTCCATCCCCGTCCGTACCGCCCGCGCTCTCGAAGGGACCTCCAGCCGATGACCACCACGGCGCCCGAGCGGACCGCCGTCCGCGTCACACTCCTCCTCGACCAGCGATGGTTCGCGGTGTGCGAGCTGTCCGACCTCACCCCGGGACGCGGGGTGGCCGCCCTGCTGCCGGACGGAACCCAGGTCGCGATCTTCCTCGACCGCGCAGGCCGCGCGTACGCGATCGGCAACCGCGACCCGTTCACCGGCGCGTATGTCCTCTCGCGCGGGCTGCTGGGCACCGCGGACGGGCGCCCGTTCGTGGCCTCGCCGCTGCTGAAGCAGCGCTTCGACCTGGAGACGGGGCGCTGCCTGGACGACGAGACGGTCTCCGTCCAGGCGTATGTGACGCGTACGACCGGGGCCGCCCCGGGCTCCTAGTACTCCAGTGTGACTTCGCGATCTTGCTGCGGACCCGGCTGGGAACGGGTACGGCCACCGCGTGATCATCGGTTGGTGTGTGGACAAA
>NZ_JBEXHC010000024.1:0-125427 GCF_040607655.1 Streptomyces sp. NPDC005266 | reverse complement strand
CGTTTGTCCACACACCAACCGATGATCACGCGGTGGCCGTACCCGTTCCCAGCCGGGTCCGCAGCAAGATCGCGAAGTCACACTGGAGTACTAGGCGCCCCGAGTCACGCGCCCCGAGGCGTCCCGGGGCACGGGGTCACCCCTCCGCGAGGAAGTCACCGACCAGGCGGTTGAACCTCGCCGAGTGCTCGATCTGCACCCAGTGACCGCACTGCCCGAAGACGTGCAGCCGCGACCGCTCGATGAGGCGGACCAGCCGCTCGGAGTTGGACAGCGGGATGATCTGGTCCTCCCGGCCGTGGATGAGAGGCGTCTCGTGCGTGATCGCCCGGATCCGGCCCTCCGGCAGGGTTCGCCTGCCCATCGACGTCCTCCCCCCACGGCGAGAGCATCGACTCATACGTCGACCGCCTCGCCCTCGCAAACCACCTCAGCCCCGCTGAGCTGCGCACTCACCTGAGGCCACCTCCACGTCACGCAGGCCGGCTCAGCCTGGAGCGACTGGCAGCAGCCTCTGGTCGCGACGCCTCTTTGCTCCGACGGATCCTCGGCCGGGGCCGCCGCATCGGATGCGACGGACACCTCATCGTCTCCCAGATCACAGCCCAGGTGACCGGGCGTTCGGCTCGCTGGTGTTCCCGAGGATGCCGAAAGACAGCCCGCCTGCGACGTGATCCCGGACGGGCCCCGAACTCTGGCCGCCCAGCACGTCCAACTGCCAGCAGTGTGGTGAATACCCCGGCTCGGACAACGACCATCTTCGATGGTGCTCGAGCGTCTGCCGGAACGCCTTCTGCAGAGGGTTCCGCCGACAAGACTGCGGTATCTGCGGTGGTTCAGGAAAGAGTTGCCGCGCTTCGGCCCGCGGGGCGCCGTCCCACTCCTGCAGCCTCCTCAGGGGACGGCAAGTTCGGGTTGCGGTTCCGGTTGCTGCGCTGGTGCGGCCTTCGGATCCCACAGCTTGGTGGTCCGCACGTAACCGTGGACCACTGAGCCCATCGCCAGAATGAGAAGTGGTCCAGACACCCACGGGTGTCTGGCCATCTCCACCGGCAGGTAGCGATACGACACCAAGAGCACAGCGAAGACCGTTGCACCGTAGGTGACCAGCCGGATTCCTGGCCGGTCCCAGCCACGGTCGAGCGAGCGCAGCGCTGCCTCGATCGTGAACGCAAACACCACGCCGGCAACGAGATCCACGCCGTAGTGGTAGCCGAATCCCAGCGTTGCGCCGAGCGTAGCAATCAGCCAGAACGCGCCTGCGACTCGCAGAATCCGTGGGCCCTTGCGGGAATGAATGAAGATCGCGGTAGCCCACGCTGTGTGCAGGCTGGGCACGCAGTTGCGAGGGGTGATCTCGTCGAACGGCATCTGGTGCGGGGTATTGATCGGCGGCGGCGTGTCCGGCCACAGGTTGGCCACCGCCCAGTGCTCGCCGCCGGCGCCGTAGGCGAAGATCGGTCCGACCACCGGGAAGATCATGTAGATGCCCGGCCCGAGCAGGCCGATGACCAGAAAGGTGCGCACCAGGTGATGGCCCGGGAAGCAGCGCTCGACCGCCACGTTACGCAGCTGGTACAGCGCGACGATAACCGCCGCCACCGCGAGCTGAACGTAGACGTAGTCGAGAACATGGGCGCCGATCGGGCCGGTGGCCGTGACAATCCGGCCTACCAGCCACGACGGGTTGCCCAGCGCCTGATCGGCGGTTGCCATGTACTGGTCGAGCACCGCCGGGCGGGTCTTCGACGTGATGAGCAGCCAGGTATCGCCAGTCTTGCGGCCGGCCACCAGCAGCAGGCCCAGCCCGACGCCCTTCAGTATCAGGACACGTTCCCGGCCGGCGCGGCGTGTGATGGCGATGACCGCATAGCCCAGAATCACCCACAACGCGCCGTTGCCGAAGGGGTGACCGTCGGTCACCTTGGCATCGACCGCCCACCGCACCAGCAAGAAGGCGACGTCGATGCCGATCGCGGCACCAGCCGCGATGAACCGTTGCCGCCAGGTGAGCACCACCATCATCAACGCCATACCGGCGTACAACAGGAAACCCGATTTCGGGGCGAATATCACCTCTCTCACCTGGTTGGTGATCGGCCCCGGCAGGCCGTAGTGACGCGCGGCGATCTCCAGCGCGATGAGGAATCCGAGGGCCGCCACACCCGCCGTGGCCCACAGCATTGCCCGTGGTTGACGCCACGCGGCGAACATCCTGTCGCGGTGTATTCTCGAAAGCACCCGTGATGCTATAGATATCAATTGTTTGGCCGATTTGTTAGATGTTGGCTAAATAGCTCACTCTTCGCGCTTGATAGCATGGTTTTCCAGTGAAGGACGGGCGATCAGGGCGATCGTCGTGAGGTCGATCATGCTATCGGACCGGTGCGGGTGGGTTTCGCTGATCACGGGTGTTTCGGAGGTCAGTCGATCCTGCGCTCGATGGTCCAGCGTCTCGGGGATGACCTGAAACCCCCGACGCCCGGCGGGCATCGAGGGCGTCACGGGTTATCCAGTGGCTCTCAAGCGTGTGCACAAGGCCGTGAACCGACAGCCTGGGCGGGACGTTGGCATACCGCCAACGCGCCGAACAACAGCGACCAGTTCCTCGTGGTCCCCCTCGCCCCGGACGAGGGCCTCAAGCACCGGCCCCGGCAGGCACACGGGAGCCATCACCGATCGGCGGTTGTTTCACAGCTTCTCAACGTTGGCAGCCAGCCTCCCCACTCAAACTTCGGTGAGAAGCCCAACCTTCACTGCGACAGGTCGTCGAGGAAGTCCTCGGGTATCCGGCCGACATCGAGTGGGCCCTGGAGGAGGACACCGACGAGCCCGTGGTGCTCCAGGGCGGGCCCATCACCCTCTAGTCCGCACCCGGGGAGCCCGCCACTTCGCGTTCGATCCAGCGGCAGATCACATCCACCACATAGCCGCGCTCGGCTCGGGTCAGCTCCCGCCCCTTGGGGATCTGGTGCCAGCGCTGGAGGCAGGTGCGGCAGCAGGTGGCCGTCGCGTGTTGCGCGACGAAGACCGGGTGGCCTCGGTAGGGGGTCTGCTTGCCGTCCTTGTACGGCTCGGCGGGGGCCAGCCGCTTGGCGATGAGGTCATAGGCGTGCCATCGCATCGTGGACGGGCCGCTCAGCTCGGCCGTGGCCCGGTCGCGGCCGCGCAGATGGAACTTCGCGCGGAACGGATGGCGCGCGATGGCGGCCAGCCGCTCGTCGAGCGCGTCAGGTGTCGGATCGGGCGTTGAGCGTTCCACGGAAAGACGTCACCGTTCCAGGGCATCGGCGACGGCGGAGTCATTGAGCACCGAGGCACACCAGGCGAAGTGCTCGTCACCGCCGCCGGGGGTGAAGGCGTCACTGGTCGCCATCGCGCAGGCGGCGCGATACAGCAGCAGGTCATCGATGTCGTAGCCGAACTCGTCAGCGAAACGCGTGCCTTCCACCGCCGCCTCGAGGGGCTCGGCGCCGGGGTGCCCGTCGTCGGCGAAATGCCGGACGCGTCCGGCCGTGCGGGCCTCCATCGGATCGGACACCTCGCGCCTCCCTCCGCGCTTCCGTGTGCCGACTGTGTCTGCGCTACGTCCCACGGTAAGCCTTCTTGCCACGGGGCCGCTGCCATGCGGCCGGCGCATGGACCCATCCCCTGAGACTCCGGCATGGCGCTCGAGCGTTGGTACAGACGTGGGAGGACGGCTGGCGGCGAGTCGGCCGCCCAGCGGCGGGGTCCTGCGTACGCGTACTCAGGACCCCGCCCAGGGCGACGGCGCCAGAGGTCAGCCGACGCGCAGGGTCAGCGCGGCGGTGTGCAGCTTTCCGCCGGTCTGGAATTGCAGGAACAGGCGCCAGTTGCCCGGGGCCGGCAGTTCGGCGTGGAAGGACAGCTCCGGACCGCCGTGATCACCGTTGACCTTCGTCTCGGGGTGGAGGTGGGCCAACGCCTGGTCGCCTTCGTGGAAGGCGGTCAGGTGGGCATAGGTGTCCAGGTAGGGCTGGAGATCGGTGACGGGCTTGCCGCCCTTGGTGATGCGCACCGTCAGCGGGTGCCCCATGCCGGCCATCGGCTTGCCCTGGACCGTCACGTCGTAGCCGTCGGCCCCGGTGGTGGTGGCTGCCGTTGGGAGCGGGGTCTTCGTGCTCGTGCCGGGGACTGTGACGGTGCGGCTGAGGACGAGGTTCCTACCCTTGCCGGCGCCGCTGCCGGGGGTGAAGGAGGCGAACATGCGCCAGCTGCCGGGGGGCAGGGAGGCGAGGCCGGCGGTCCAGGTGCCGTCCTTGGCCATGGTGGGGTGGATGTGCTGGAAGCCGGACAGGTCGGAGCGGATGGCGTAGAAGTGCATCCGCTTGGCCTGGTCGAGCGCGAAGTCGGTGACGGGCTTGCCGCCGGGGCCGGTGACCGTGAACCGGTAGGTGGCCGGCTTGCCGGCCCGGAGCGTGGTGTCGTGGCCGGTGAGGCGGTAGCCGTCCCTGGTGTCGGCCAGCCCGTTGCCGGCCGCCGTGTGATCCATGCCGGGCATGTCGCCCATCGACGGCGAGGCGGTGGCCGAGGCGGAGGGAGCAGAGGGAGAGGAGGCGGACGGCTTGGGCCCGTGGTCCATGCCGGACATCGAGGAGTCGTTCGAGGAGCCGCAGGCGGCCAGGGTCAGCGCGAGGGCCCCGGCCGTACCGGCCGCGGCGAGGGCGCGACGGCGCGCGGTGAATCGAGAGGAACCGAACATGCGGATGGTGTCTTTCCGGGTGGGCACGCCACGCCGGTGGCGCGCGAGGTGAGCAGGGCGCGGTCGCCGGTCCCCGGCCGCGGCCGGGTTGCGGCATCGCTCCTGTCACGTCCGCGCGACACCTATCCGGAGCAGCAGTGCTCTTCCGCCTGTCGGCGGCGCGCGCAGCCCCGTGCGGGCGAGGCTCCAGGGGCCGGCCGCCCACGACATCGCGGCCAGTCCGGCGAGGGCGACGAGGGACACGAGGCCGGTCGTCGGCAGCGGGATGCGGTCCCGCGCGGGGGTCGAGACGCACAGCGCCCCGTGCGTCCCCGCCCCGTCCATGGGCTGAGCCCGCCCGGCGCCGGGACGGTTGGTGAGAGCGGCCTGGGCCGCGGACGCTTCCGCGGTGGCGTGGTGGCCCTCGTACGCGGTGGCGGTGGCCGTCATGGGCATGGCCCCGTGGCAGCCGTCGACGGCACTCGCCGGGGCGCCATGCATGAGGAACAGGCCGAGCAGGGCGGCGCAGAGCGCCAACAGCGGGGCACGGCCTCGACCGCGCTGACCCCTGCCCACCACCCGCTGGTCCTTTCCCTGGCTGGTCGTCCGCGCCGGTCGCACCGACCGGCCCCAATACCCCTGCAGGGTACCGCGCGAGGGGACTCCCGCGCTCATCGGCCTGTGCGATCACCCGGACGGCGGACCAGCGAAGCTCCTCGCCGGGCGACCTTCGGCCGACTCCCCCACGCTGGTCCAAGAGCCTGACGGAGGCGGGCAGCCGTTCCGCACGCAGGCCGATCTCACCAGCCCGTGCCGACAACTCCAAGGGAGCATCGCATGACAGTGACGACGGACGCGCTCATACCCGCGTTGGACGACGCGCTCGAGGCCCACGCCGCAGTCATCGACCGCTTCCGGGCCGATATGGCCGTCACCCCCGCCGGCCGGCACCGGCAGATGCTGGAACGGCATGTCATGGAGGGGCAGGACCACCTTGCCCGCATCCGTGACCACATCCGCCACATTCACCCGCGCCACCTTCTGCGGGACACCACCGAGACCGTACGGATGATCACCGAGGGAATCATCAACACGGCCCGGATGCCCCTGCAGATCGGCGGAAAAATCGCGGATGGGATTCCGCTCGGCCCGCGCCAGACCGACGGGCGCCGGCTGCTGAAGAACGCCGAGCACCAGTACATGATCACCGCCCGGGCCCTGGCGGTCTGCCGCGCCGGGCTGAGCATCGCCACCCTGGCTCAGGACGGACAGGCCGCCGGCCTGCTCGCCACGATGCGCCGTCAGGACGAGCATCTCCTGCAGACGCTGGAGTACACCATCGACGGACAGGCCCGGGCGCTGGTGCTCGCCACCAACGGCGACCGCACCGCCTCCGACGGAACCCTGACGGGCCTGGCCACCCGCGCGGTACGAGCGGCCGGCGAACGGCTGCGTGCCGCCGCCGAGGCGGGCGTGCGGCAGACGAGGCGCGTCACCACCACCGCGGGGCGGGAGGTGCCCGTCATGGCCCGTATGACCGAGGAGGCCCAAGGCGCCTTCTCCCGGGAGGAGCAGCTGGCGATCCCCCGCTACGGCCGGCTCACCGCCATCGACATCATGGAGCGGCTGCACACGCTCTCCCAGGCCGAACTGACCGTGGTCGAGGGCTACGAGCGCGCCCACGCCAACCGGGCCGGGATCCTGAACGCCATCGCGCGGCTCCGCGGCAGCGAGCCGTGGCCGGACTACGACATCATGACCCCGGACGAGATCAAGGAACGGCTGCGGACCGCCGCTCCCTCGCTGGTCCGGCGGGTCCGGGTCTATGAGCAGCTCCACCGGCAGCGACCGCCGATCATCAGCGCCGCCAAGCAGCACACCGACGCCACCACCTGACCAGACCGGCGGGGGGGTGGGCACGCCGGACGATGGTCCATGGTTAAACTATGTAGTGCGGGTGCCGGTCAGCGGCAGCCCGCCCCCCTGCTCGGCGCCGGCCAGGTTCCCCCGTCCTGGCCGGCGCCGTTTCCATGCCCCAAAGCCGCTCCTGCCCCAAAGCGGCTCCATGCCCCACAGCCGCTCCTGCCCGTACGCCGCTCCCTGCCCGTACGCGCGGTAACAGTGGCGTCGAGCGGTTGGCCGCTTACTGCCGATTTACCACCGCTCTCCTGATCTCCTGCATGGTGCCCCAGACCCGCTGCCCGGTCAGCGGCGCCTGACCCGGAGGGCAACTCATGTCTGGAAACGCAACGCCGCCGCACCACCGGCCAACCTTAAAGACGTTTCATCGACCGGCATACCCCATTCAGTCCGGCATACGGAGCCGACATGACATCGCCTGACTCCCCCCGCCCTCACGCGGCGCGTTCCTCCCCCGCGGCCTTCACCGGGGAGGTCCGGGGCCCCGGGAAGGACGTGCCGGCTGCCCGCGGAGTCCGCGACACCGCGCGGCGGTGGAGGCCCGTCGGCGGAGAGGCCGGGATGATGAGCGTCCGCAAGCCCGCTTGTGCCGATTGCGACCTGGCCTTCGACTGGCATCTGCACCTCCATCTGCCCCCGGCACCGGCCGAGGTGAGCAGGGTGCGCCGGGCCGTGCGTACGGCCCTCTCCTCATGGGGCTGCCCGTCCCGTGTCATCGACGACTGTGCGCTGCTCGCCAGCGAGCTCGTCGGAAACGCCGTCAAGTACGGAACCCAGGTTCTGATCACGGTGAATCTGCTGCAAGTGGGCGACCGGCTGCTCCTGGAGGTCACCGACGGGTCCTCCGCACGCCCCGCGGTCCGGCAGGCCGATCCCGAGGACGAGCAGGGCCGCGGAATGTACCTCGTGCAGGCGATCGCGTCGGCGTGGGGTTCGCGCTGGGACTCGCGCAGCGGCAAGACCACGTGGTGCACTCTCGCGCTCGACGGCGGCGTGGACGACGTGCCCCCACCTCAGTGACCCCCGGCGCCCCGGCCTCCGGCTGTCGACGCGCGAATCTTACCGCCGATATACCGCTGCTCGCCTCGGCGCCCGCACGGTGAAGACACGTCATCGCCGCCTCGGTAGGCGATCCCGAGGGAGGACATGTGAACGGCGTAACGAACGACACGGAGCAGAGCGCTCCCGCACCACGGCACGGAAGCCTCTACCGGTGGGACATCCACCAGGTGTCCAACAGCCGGCACCAGCAGGGGCCGTGCGGCACCTGCACGACCGAGGACAGTGCGCGCGCCTGCATCGAAGCGGCCCTGTCGGCGGCCGTAGGCCCTGGCCTGTACGCCTGGGGGCTGCTCAGCCGCATGCCCGCGGGGCTGAAGGAGCCCACGCCGTCCTCGCCCCACACTCCCCTCGCGTGGGCCGCACCCAGGCCGGACGGAACGGTCGCCTGGCTGCCTCACGCCGTCCGGCCTCTCGTCGCGGACGAGACGAGCGGGGCGCCGGCGGCGTCCTCCGGCGACACCATCTCGTCCCTGCTGGCCCGTTTCGGTGGCGAGGTACAGCGGTACCGGCTGACAGCCGGGCTCACCCCGAGGGAGCTCGCCGAGCGGGCGGACTGCACCGCGGCGATGGTCCAGCGAGTGGAGAACGGCGAGCAGATGCCCTCACGCGACCTCGCGCAACGGGTCGACCGGCTTCTCGGTATCGACGGCGAGCTGGTGAAACTGTGGCCGTCGCTCATCCGGTCCGCGTACCCGGACTGGTTCTGGCAGGTCATCGAGCTCGAACAACAGGCGGGCTTCATCCAGGAGTTCGAGACGGTCGCCGTCCCCGGCCTGCTGCAGACGGAGGCCTATGCGCGCGCCATCTTCACCGCGGCCCATCCGGTGGCCTCGAAACTGCAGATCGAGCAGTTCGTGGGCGCCCGGGTCGACCGGCAGCGCATACTCACCAGACGTGAGCCACCCCAGATCATGATCACGCTTGACGAAGGAGTGCTGCGCCGCCGCATCGGCGGGAAAAGCGTCATGAGCGAGCAGCTGGGGCATTTGCTGCGGACCGCCGACCTGCCGAAAGTGCACCTTCAGGTGCTCCCTTTCAACGTGCGGGAACATCCCGGAGGCATGACCCCGTTCCGCCTCATGGGATTCCGGGAAGGCCCGGATGTGCTGTACGGGGAGACGTTCATCGGCGGCCAGACAACCAATGACGCCAGCCAGCTCCAACAGCACAAGTTGGCCTTCAATCTCATCCAGTCGAAGGCACTCTCCCGAGACGACTCACGCGTTTTCATACGCGATGTGAAAGAGGAAATGGACCATGGACCTGACTGAGCTTCCGTGGTGTAAGAGCAGCTACAGCATGGGGAACGGCGGCAATTGTGTCGAAGTGGCGGAGGCCGAGAGCCTCATTCACGTACGGGACAGCAAGGATCCCGACGGAACGGCACTCAGCTTCGGCCGCGCACAGTGGCAACTCTTCGTCCAGGCCGTCAGAAACGGCTGCTGAGCCTCTCCTCACCAAGCGACGGCCAGGTACGACGCAAGAGGTCACTCCCGGGGAGGTGACACCCGCCCACCGCGGGCCTACACTCGGCCCCCTCCCGCTGCCGCGTATTCCCGTGGCATTTATGCGGATTTCCTTGAGGAGGGGTGCACATGGGCGAAGTCGGCGGGCATGCGGTGGTCATCGGCGGCTCGATGGGAGGACTTGTCGCCGCGCGCGTATTGAGTGACAGGTTCGCTCGGGTGACGGTGGTGGACCGGGACGCCTTTCCCGAGGACGCGCGGGATCGGCGGGCGGTGCCTCAGGGCGCCCATGTGCACGTATTGCTCACCAGCGGGCAGGCGAAACTGGAGGAGCTGTTTCCCGGCCTCCGCCATGAGCTGGTCGAGGGTGGCGCGGTGCCCTTCGACTACGGCTCCGACCTTTTATTCCATCAAATGGGCGCTCACCGTCTCCGCTTTCCCAGCGGCAAGCCGGGGATCAGTCTCAGCCGCGCCTTTCTGGAGCACACGGTACGCAAACGGGTGGCCGCGCTGCCCGGTGTGGAGCTCCGCGACCGGCTCGCGGTGTGCGGGCTGACCGGCGCCGCGGGCCAGGTGACCGGGGTCGAACTGGACGGCGGCGAGGTGCTGGCCACCGACCTGGTCGTGGACGCCACAGGCAGCAGCGGTGAGCGGACGGACCAGTGGCTGCGGTCGTTCGGCTGCCAGACGCCCGAGACGGTCACCGTCAAGGTCGATGTCGGGTACACCACCCGGCTGCTGCACCGCCACCCCGACGACCGGCTGCTCGACGACGGACTGCTCTATCTGATGGCCACCGTCCCGCCGCACGACAAGCGGGCGGCCGCCGCCTTCCCCGTCGAGGGCGACCGGTGGATGGTCACCCTGGCCGGCTGGCACGGGGCTCACGCACCCGCCGACCCCGAGGGTTTCGCCGCATTCGCCGCCGGGCTGCCGACCCCGCACCTCGCCGAACTGATGGCCCGCGCCAAGCCGGTGAGCGACGAGGATGCCCGCAAGTTCACCTATCCGCAGGCCCGTCGGCGCTACTTCGAGCGGCTGCGGCAGCCCCCGGCGGGCTATGCGGCCATCGGCGACGCCGTGTGCAGCTTCAATCCGCTGTACGGGCAGGGCATGAGCGTGGCCGTTCTGGAGGCGCTGGAGCTCGGCCGCTGTCTGGACCGGTCCGGCACGGCGTCCTCGGCGATGGCCCGCGCATACTATCGCGCGGCCGCCAAGGTGGCCGCCTCTCCATGGCAGCTGGCGACCGGCGGCGACTTCATGTACCCGGAGACCGTGGGCCCCAAGCCGCCGGGAATCGACCTGCTCAACCGCTATGTACGCCAGGTGATGCTGGCCAGTCACGTCTCGGCGGAGGTCCACGACGTCATGCTCGACCTGCAGAACCTGCTGGCCCCGCCGGCCGCGATCCTGCGGCCCGCCACGGTCGTGCGAACGCTGCTGGCGGCCCGGCGGTCACCGGCCCGGCGGTAGCCGGGGACCCGGAGGCCCGGGGGCGATGCGTACTCCCTTGCTCTGCGGGGGAGTACGGCCTGAGAATACCCGGATCGTCGCGCTCCGCGTTCTCATCGCCCCGGGGAGGGACACATTGCGGTATCGGGTCCTGGGTCCGCTAGGGCTGTGGCGCGGCGGTGAGCAGATCCCCCTCACCCCTGGGAAGTGGCGGACGCTGCTGGCGGTGCTGCTGTGCGACGCCAATCGGGTGGTCCCCACGGACAGACTCGTCGCGGAGCTGTGGGGCACCCGGCCCCCGCAGAGCGTGAGCAAGCTTCTGCAGGGCTATGTCTCCCGGGTGCGGCGCGCGCTGGGCGACGAGACCGGCCGGGTCCTGGTGACCCATGTGCACGGATACCGGGCCCATGGCTACCGGCTGGACGTCGGACCGGACGAGCTCGACGCGCACAGGTTCGTGGAGCTGATCAAGCAGGGCGGTCAGGAACTCGACCGGGGGGCGGCCGAGACCGCCACGGACCGGCTCGGCCGGGCGCTGGACCTGTGGCACGACGCCCCCTTCGCCGATGTGCAGCCCGCACCGGCCGTGGAAACCGAGATCACACGCCTGTCGGCATGCCACACACAGGCGCGGGAACTGCTCATCGAGGCCCGGCTGAGGCTCGGCCGCCATGAGGCGGTGCTGGAGGAGCTCGAGACGCTCGTGGCCGAGCATCCCCTCCGGGAAGGCCTGCGGGGTCAGTTGATGCTGGCGCTGTACCGGGCCGGCCGGCAGGCCGAGGCGCTGGCCGCCTACCGGGACCTGCGTCACCATCTGGCCGAGGACCTGGGGATCGAGCCGGGCCCGCCGCTGCAAGAGCTCCATCAGCGGATCCTCACCGCCGACACCTCGTTACTCCTTGAACCCGAGCCTCCTGCCGACGCCCCAAAGATCACGGTACGGCCGCCGTCCGTGGTGCCCAGGGAGCTACCGCACATCAGCTCCGCCTTCATCGGCCGTACCAGCGAGAGCTCGGTGCTGCAGAAGCTGCTGGAGCGCAGTGGCGAGGGGCAGGTGACGATCGCCGCGATCGACGGCGCCGGCGGGGTGGGCAAGTCGGCCCTGGCCATCCACACGGCCCACCAGGTCGCCGACCGGTTTCCGGACGGCCAGTTCTACGTCGATCTCCACGGCTCCACTGCCGGGCTGACGCCCCTGGAACCCGCCGAGGTGCTCGGGCGGTTCCTCAACACGCTCGGGGTGCCGGATGTGGCCATACCGGCCAACACCGACGAGGCAGCCGCCAAATTCCGGTCCCTGGTCGCCGATCGCCGCATCCTCATGGTTCTCGACAATGCCGCCGGCGTGGAGCAGCTGCGCCCGCTGCCGCCCGCCGGGCCGGGCTGCGCCGTACTGATCACCAGCCGCGAGATGCTCACCACCCTGGAGGGCGCCACCCACCTCCACCTCGGCGTCATGTTCCACGACCAGGCGACGGGCCTGCTGGAGCGGCTCGTCGGTCCGGAGCGGGTCGCGTCGGCCCCCGACGCGGCGGACGCGATCATCCGGATGTGCGGCGGCCTGCCTCTCGCCCTGCGGCTCGTGGGGGCCCGGCTGGCGGCCCGCCCCAGCTGGTCCCTGAGCGCCTTCGTTCAGCGGCTGACCGACGCCCAGAGCCGCCTCGACGAGATCCGCGTGGGCGACGTGTCGGTGCGCGCGAGCTTCCATGCGAGCTATGACTCCCTCTGCCAGAGCGAGAACTCCCTCGACCAGGACGCCGCACGTGCCTTCCGGCTCTTCGGCGTGGTACCCGGGTCGACCATGAGCCTGCCGGCCGCCGCCGCGCTGCTCGGCGTGGACAGGTGGGCGGCCGAGGACGCACTCGAACGGCTGGTGGATGCCCATCTGCTGGACAGCCCGGCCCCTTCCCGCTACCAGATGCACGACCTGCTCCGGCTCTTCGCGCGCGAGCAGGTGCGTACCGAGGAACCGGCGGCCGAGCGCGACCGGGCACTCGAGCGCATCCTGCGCTTCTATCTCGCCACGGCACAGCAGGCAGTGGCGTTCCTCGACGTTCCGCCGCGGCTGCCATGGCCCGTGGATGAGCCCGCGGACACCGACGACGCCACCACACCCGCCCGCCCGGCGAAGACGATCACGAGTCGCCGTGAGGCGGAGACATGGCTGGATACCGAGCGCGCGAATCTGATGGCCGCCATCACCCACGCCGCCACGCAGTCCGACACCGCGGCACGCCTCGCGATGATGCTGACGCGGCCGATGCAGTGGTACCTCTACCCGCATGCCCGCGCCCGGGAGTTGCGGACTCTGGGCGAGCTGGCCATCCACACCGCCCGGCGCCTGGGCGACCGGGAGAGCGAGGCGTGGGGCCTGGACAACCTGTCCACCGTGTACTGGCTGCACGGCGAGTACGACGCGATGCGGCAGTGCCTCGACGCGGCGCTGACCATCTGGCGTGAGATCGGCGACCGTGACGGGGAGCGGCGTTCCCTGCACAACCTCGCCGACGCACTGGCCGAACTGGAGGTCTACGAGGAGGCCGTTCCCGTGCAGTCGCGCCAGCTCGACCTGGCGCGGGAGGCCGGGGACCGCCTGGCCCTGGTGTCGGGCCTGGGCAACCTCGCGCGTGCCTACCGGGGTATGGGCCGTCTTGAGGACGCCCGGGCGTGCCTGGAGAGAAGCCGCCAGCACGCGCGGGAGATCGGCGACGGAGCTCTGGAGGGCTTCGCACTGCGCGAGATCGGCCTCGTCTGGCTCGATCAGGGCAGGACCCCGGAGGCGCGGGAGTATCTGCAGCGCGCCGCCGCCGTCGTCGTGGGAGAGGGCCTCGCGGTGTACGTGACCTGGCGGGGGCACACCTGGAGCGCGTTCTTCCCCGCCTGCCTGAAGCTTCCCATGGGCCCCGAACCCCTTGCTCCCCCGCCGCTTTGAGGGCCCGTCGAGTGGTGAAGGCGACGCGGGCCCCGTGCGCCGGGTTACCGCCGCTATACCGTCCGCGCGCAAAGTGGGGAACAATCCGTTGGCAGGCGCGTGACCCCAGGGAGGCCCACCGCACGCTTCGGTCCGGGGACTTCCGGCAGGCCCCGGCCTCCTCTACGGTCAGGCGCGGCTCCGCTCACACTCACCATCCCAGGACTCGGCAGGCCCTTATGGAAGTCATTCCGGAATCGGACGAGCGAATCTTCCGGATCACCCGGACCATCAGTCCCCCCAGCCTGCGCATCGAGGGGGAACTCGATGCCACGCGGCACAGCGACGTCACCGAGGCACTGTCCTCACTGGTGGCCGAGAGCAGTGAAGTGCGGCTCGACCTCGCCGGGCTGAGCTTCATCGACCTCGGCACTCTGAGTTTGCTGACAGGCTTCGTGGAGCGCCGCGACAGCGGAGTCCGGCTCGTCCTGGACAATTTGTCACCCGATGTGGCGAACCTCATCGAGACGGTGGGTTGGGAGCGTCTGCCCGGGCTCGTCCAGGGGCGGAAGGGAATGTCATGACGACCGGGACACATGCGGATCTGCCCTTGAACGACGGCCGGAACGACCATTACCACACGCTCGAGCACCAGGGACTTCTGTACCGCGGCGAGCGCGAGCTCCTCGCCGCGGCCCTTCCCCATCTGCGCGCGGGCGTCGAAGCCGGAGACGCCACGTTCGCGGTCGCGGGAAAGACAGAGACCGAGGTGCTGCGCGACTCGCTCGGACGGGATGCCTCGGCCGTGCAGTTCATGGACCCGTCGGAGCTCTACAAGAACCCCGTCCGGGCCATGGCCGCCTTCACCGCCGTCGCCAAGACGCTGGGATCACGCCCGGCGTGGGTGCTGGTAGCGGACGACTGGTCGAACAAGCCGGATGTGAAGGAGTGGATGCGGTACGACTCGATCGTCAACCTGGCCTTCGCGAGCAACGATTTCCGTGGTTTCTGCTGTTACAACGCCGAGCACCTCACCCCTGAGGCCATCGCGGCGGTACGCCAGACCCACCCGAAGATGTTCGAGAGCGGGTCACTGCGGGAGAACCCGGACTACGTGGAGCCCGAGGCCTTCGTCTCCGCCATTGACCGGGAGCCCCTGCCGCCCTCCCCGCACTCCGCCGCCTCGATGCAGATCCGGCCCACCGACCTGCACACCGTACGGGCCTTCGTCGCCGAGCAGGCCAAGCGCTGCGGGGTCGCGGGCGACGCCCTGCACAACCTGCTCGTGGCGGTGACCGAGGTGGCCGCCAACGCCATCCGCCACGGCAGCGCACCGGTCACGCTGCGCGCCTGGCCGGACGACGGCCTGATCTGCGAAATCACCGACTCCGGCCACTGGCAGCCCGAGGAGTTGCTCACCTGGGCCCCGCCGGAGTCCGCCCTGGAGGCCGGATTCGGACTGTGGGGAGTCGGGATGCTGTGCGACACCGTGCGCGTGCGGACGGGGTCGAAGGGCACCACCGTGCGGCTGCGGACCTGCGCCTGACCGAGGCTTACGGTCGGGGTGCACCGCGCGGCACTCCGCGCCCCGGGCTCCTCCCCCGTCTTGGTGCCGGTGGTCTCCCGGGGTGTGCGGGACGGGCTGCTGAGCCGGATCGGGGCACACTGGGCGCCGTGGTTCGTTCCGCCTGCCGAGGAGGACGAGGCGGCCCGGGGCGACGCCTTCCTTTTCGCTCACGAGCTCAGGCTGCTCCGGCTCGCCGTATCCGACCCCTTCAGTGTTCCCACATGGCCGCACTGCGGCTTCGAGGCGTCCTCGGACGATCCGGTGGGCTGCCGTGGAATCCGCGTACCCGGCCACCACGACTGCCTGCGACACCCGGCGCCCTCCGAGCGCGCGGCGTATCTGTCCGGGCTCCGGGCGGGTGACGCCATCGACGTATCCGGCACCGAGTTCACCGCCGAGGCGCTGGAGGAACTCCTGGACGCCCTGCGGGAGCCGGTGAGCGGCACGGCCCGGTTCGGCGCGGCGAGGTTCACGGAGACGGTCTTCGCCGAGAGAATCTCATTCGCCAGGGCGCGGTTCTCCGAACCGGCCGGCTTCGACCACGCCGTCTTCACGGACGGCGCCTCGTTCGCGAAGTCAAGATTCTCCAAAGGTGCCACCTTCGATCACGCGGTCTTTCACGGGAACACGACGTTCACCGGGGCGGTGTTCTCCGAGGAGAGCGGGTTCGACCACGCGACCTTCCATGGAGTGGCCGAGTTCGACGGCACGCGTTTCACCGGCCGCGCGAGTCTGCGCCATACCACCTTCCACGGTGACACGTCCTTCGACGACGCCATCTTGGGCCCCTCCGCCTTCGATCACATGACGGTGCATTCCTTCGGGAGCACCGCCTCGACCGGGGCCTTCTCCGGCTGTGCGGCGTTGACGATCATCTGTCAGGCGGTGGCGACGAAGTGCGGGGGCGGAGGTCCGGCTCTCGGCGAGCGCGGTCCGCACCCGGCGGTCGGCATGGGTGAGCATGGCCTCTGCCACTTCGCCGGGCGGTGTTCCGCGCCAAAAAAGCCGGTTCACGAGCGCCGCCCGTGGCCTCGCCAGTGAAGTATCCCTGTCCGAAGTCTTGACGCTGGTGCGAACGTCCATCAAGATCCCGGGTGGAATCGATTCCATGGAATCGATTCCGAGCAGCCGCCGCAGGGAAAGGCCACATGTGGACGCCACCGTTACCCTCAAGGACGTCGCCGCGCGCGCAGGCGTCTCCGTGGGAACCGCATCGAGGGTGCTTTCCGGCAGTCCGGCCACCTCGGCCGCGGCACGCGAACGTGTACAGGCGGCGGCCGCCGAACTCGGCTACCGGCTGGACGCTCGGGCACGCGCCTTGCGATCGGCCCGCAGCCATGCGGTGGGGCTCCTTGTCTCCGACGTACGCAACCCGTTCTTCGCAGACATCGCACACGGCGCCGAGCAGACCGCACTCGCCTCGTCGTACGTCACCCTGCTGGCCAACGCCAATGAGGACACCGCGCAACAGGACACCTATCTGGACGCGTTCCTCACCCAGCGCGTGGACGGCGTCATCATCGCCCCACAAGGGGAAGGGTGCGGCAACCTGCGCACTCTGGAACAGGCCCGTATGCCGCTGGTCTTCGTCGACCGGACCGTCGAGGGGTTCGACGTGCCCAGCGTGACCGCCGACAACGCACAGGGCATCGATCTGGCGGTGGCCCATCTCGTCGCGCAGGGCCACACCCGTATCGGATACATCGGCGGCCCGCCGTCCGTGTCCACCGGGCGTGCCCGCCTCAGCGCGTTCCTGAACGCGATCGCCCGATCCGACCTGGACGACGATCCCGAGCTGATCGTCGGAGGAGACTTCCGCAGGGCGAGCGGCGGCGCGGCGGGCGCGAAACTGCTCTCGAGCAGGCGGCCCCCGACAGCGCTGCTTGCCGTCGACAGCCTGATGGCGGTCGGCGCCCTGACGGAGGTACGGCGTCGTGGCCTGCGCATCGGCCATGATCTGGCCTTGGTCGCCTTCGACGACATCGAGTGGTTCGGCGAACTCGATCCGCCGCTCACCGTGGTGGCCCATGACGCCCGGGCGTTGGGGGCGACCGCGATGCGGCTCCTGCTCGACGTCATCAACGGTGGCACGGCCGAGTCGGTCGTCCTGCCGATGCGGCTCATCCCCCGCCAGTCATCAACGGTCCGAGCGAAGACCGCGGTCGCGCACACGGCCACCTGACCCACTCCCCCGACTCCCGCAACCTCCTCCAACCCGGTCACCGGGCAGCCGTGCTCGGCCGAGGATCCCACCTGCCCGGTGCGCGCCGCGAGGCCGCCGTGCCCGCCTCGCCTGCCGTCATGCGCCGCCATGCCGTGGCTTCCATCCGTCCATCACCGCGGGTTTCGTGACCCGCTCACACTTCACCACGAAGGGCCGACCATGCGCATCGCACTGGGCAACGACCACGCCGGACTGGCACTCAAGGAACATGTCCGCCAGGAGCTGCGGCGCCTGGGACATGAGGTCATCGACCGCGGTCCCGACACCGACGCTCCTGTCGATTTCCCCGACATCACCTTCGCCACCTGCGACGCGGTGCGCAGCGGTGACGCCGACCGCGCCGTGCTGGTGTGCGGCACGGGTGCGGGAGCACTCATGGCCGCCAACAAGATCGCCGGAATCCGCTGCGGCCTCGGACACGACGTGTACTCGGCTCACCAGGCCGTCGAGCACGACGATGCCAACGCGATCGCGATGGGCGCGTGGCTCATCGGGCCGAAGATGGCCACCGAGGTCCTGGAGGCATTCCTGGGCGCGAGGTTCGACGACGACACCGACACCGTGCGCCGCGTGGCAAAGCTCCGTGAGCTGGAACTGCGGTCGGCCCGCGAGCTCGCCGACCAGCTCTGACCGTTCACCTGCCCCGGGCTGTCTCGGCCCACTCCCCCGCCTGGCTCGGCCTCCCCCACTCGGCCTGCCCTGCGAGACCGGCCACCTGCCGCGTCACGCACGTCGTAAGCCGCATGCCGTCGAGCCACCGGCATCCCGCGCGATTTCACCGGCACGCCTCTGTGCCGGCTGACTCCCCTATGAATCGACTTGTCGATTCCACCGCTCCGGCGCATACCCGATCAAAGGAGACCGGCATGAGCGCTCCCACCCCACCGTCGACCTCGCCCGCACCAGGACGCGTCAGAACAGCCCTGGCGTCCGCCGCCGGCACCTGCGTCGAGAACTACGACTTCGTCGCCTACGGCACCGCGTCCGCTCTCTACTTCGGCGATGCGTTCTTCCCCAACTCGGACCCGGTGGTCGGCACCCTGCTGGCCTTCGTCACCCTCGGCGTCGGCTTTCTCATGCGCCCGATCGGCGGGGCCGTCGGCGGCTACCTCGGAGACCGGCACGGCCGCAAGCCGGTCCTGGTCGGCGCCCTGCTGACGATGGGCATCGCGACCGTGCTGATCGGCCTGCTGCCCACCTATCAGCAGGTCGGAGTGGCCGCCCCCGTCCTGCTGGTGATCACCCGCTGCGTCCAGGGTCTGGCGTTCGGCGCCGAATGGGGCAGCGCCGTGATGATGACGTACGAGCACGCGCCCCGCAGGCGCCGCGGCCTGTACTCGGCGATACCGCAGGCCGGCAACCCGCTGGGCATCGCCCTCGCCAACATCGCCTTCCTCCTGTCCTCCTCCCTCGACAGTGACTGGGCCTGGCGGCTGCCCTTCCTGGCCAGCGCCCTGCTGATCGCGGTCGGAGTGGTCGTCCGGATGAAGCTGTCCGAGTCCCCCGAGTTCGAGGCCGCCAAGGCGAAGGGAAACACGGTCCGCAACCCGCTGCTGAAGGTGGTGCGCGACGACTGGCGCAATATCCTGCGCATCATCGCGCTGCGGGTCGTCGAGTCCTGCGCCTACTACCTGACGGCGACCTACCTCTTGTCGTACATCACCGACCGCAACCCCGACGACCGCGGCGTGGCGCTCGCCGGTGTCGTCACCGCCAGCCTGCTCGCCGTGGCCACCACGGTGCTCTCCGGCGCGCTCACCGACCGGGTGGGACGCCGCACGGTCTATCTCGTGGCGTGTGTGCTGGCAGTGATCTTCGGCTTCCCGATGTACCTGATGGCCAACACGGGGGCGCCCGTGCCGATCGTGTTGATCTTCCTGATCGCCATCGGCGTGATCCACGCCGCGTTGACCGGCACCCAGGCAGCCTGGTTCGCCGAACTGTTCACCACGAGCACGCGGACGTCCGGAGCCTCGCTGGGATACCAGACGGCGGCGTCGGTGGCCGGCTTCGCCCCGTTCCTCGCCGTCCTGCTGGCGGGGTCCTTCGGATGGACCGGGCCCGCGGGGTTCTATGTGTGCGTCGGCATGGTGGGCCTCCTCGGCGTGCTGTGCACGCGCGAGACCTGGGGCCCCGAGCAGCGCGCGGCCGCCCCGGCCACGGCGGAGCGGCTGGTTGACGTCCCCGCCCCCTCTTCCGCCGAGCAACACCACTGACCGTCCGCCGCCACGGTGAGTCCATGGCCTGTGACGTGCGGGGTCGCACGTCACAGGCCATGGACGGGTCCGGGGGAATGCGTACCCGGACGCCGATGTTGTCGCACGAGTGAGCGGTATGTCCGGTGATGCCTGTTTCTCCCCGATCGATCGTGACGCCGTCCGCGAGCGACTGGCGACCGAGCGGGTCGGCACGAGCGCGCTGATCGCGGCGCTGAGTCGTGAATTCGAGGGGATCGTCCAGGCGAATGCCCTGGTGGCGGTCGACGACGAGCACGACCCGGAGGGGTCGAGCACCGCCTTCGAGCGAGCCCATGTCGCCGCCTTGCTGGCACAGGCGCGCGACCACCTGGCCGACCTGGATCAAGCGCTGGAACGGCTGGAGCGAGGCGACTACGGACGGTGCGAAAAGTGCGGTGAGCCGATCCCGGCGGAGCGTCTGGAAGTGCGCCCGGCGGCGAACACCTGCGTACGCTGCGCCGCGGCCCGCCCGCGCTGACCGGGGTGAGCGGAGGTGGATCCGGGCGCGCGAAGCGGGCCCGAGGGTTTGACCATCCCCGGGCCCTGTGATGCCGCCCGCATGCGCACGCCCGGACATTCGGGGGCGGGTCACTGTGATGTCGTCGTGCAGTAGCCGACGGGGATGTCCTCGTAGTACACCTCGACCTGCGCCGGGTGCTTGTCCGTGGCCTCCGCCTTCACGTGGTTGCGCGGCACCTTCTTCGTACCGGCGGTCCGCACGGCATCGGTCTTCCAGGCGTCCCTCGACGGGTCCAGCGACCACGAGTCGGCGGCGTCGAGGGTGGGCAGCTTGCGGATGAAGGCGCCGAGGTCGGTCAGCTGCTTCTCCAGGAACAGCAGGTACGAGACGGGCACATCGCGCAGCAGCGTACGGCCTTCGACCTCGATGTCCGCGCGCGCGTCACAGTTCGCCCAGTCCTTGGCGGCGGTGACATCGAACAGCCGGGCCAGGGTCGCCGCGGTGTCGCGGAGCACGTCCTCCGCCTTGACCTGCACACGCGTGGACTCGGGCGGAAGGTGCTCGCCCTCCTCGTCCTTCGGCTGGTACGTCCGGGAGATACCGGCCAGCAGCGCCGGCTTGTCCAGCCCACGCTGGGCAGCCGTCAGGTCCTGCCGCGTCTTGGCCTTGACGCCCTTCTCCACTGCGATGACCTGATTGAGTTTCGCCACGCGACGCACGCCAGCAGGGCCAAGCGTCTGCCTCGAACGGATATTCGCCATGCCCGGGGCCGGCCCGCCGGTCCCGGGCACGCATGCCTCAGCCCGCCGTGGCGCCGGCCGGCTCTTCGGTCCGATCGTCCAGCTTCTCCCGCGCGTCCTTTTGGGCCTCGTGGAGTCCGTCCATGTATGCGTCGAGGTACTCGTCGTCCGACAACGGGGTGCACGGCTTGGGGACGGGGCTGGAGCGCACGGCACCGCCCCTGGTGGCGGCGGCTCGCTCGACGATGGCGTCGACGCAGCGCTGGGTGATCTCGGCCTTGCTGAGCCCGGCCTCGACGGCGGACGCCGGGGCGCCGGGCGGAACGCGTTTGTCGTTGGAGCCGCCGACGGCGGAGCAGCCGGTGAGCAGGAGGGTGGTGGTGGCGACGACGGCCGCGGCCGCGGTGCTGTGAGTGCGCATCTGTCCCCCAGGTGCGTGGATGGTGGGGTGCATCATGCGGCGTGCGGGGGCGGTGTGGGAGTGCCGTGGAGGCGTTGTGATGGAATGGTGACCGAGTAGGCGCACGAGGGCCCGCTCCCTCCACCTGACGGAGCGGGCCCTTGTTCGTGCGTCAGCGGGCTTCGCGTCCCGGCTCGGACGTCCTCGTCGATGCCGCCACCGTGCCGCCGTCCGGGCGGCAACACGCGAGGACCACGCCACTTCTACTCCGTCTCTCCACGCTCGTCTACACTCACGGAAGGCGCCGGTCCGGATATCCCGGAGCAACGGACCCGCGCCCCTCCCCGTACTGCTCGGCACTCCGCGACCACGCGGCGGCAGGGATGGCCCATGAACACGCGTTGACCTCGTTCGCTCTCGTGCGTCCTCGCCGCCGCCGTGTCCGCCGCCTTCCTCATCGGCTGCGGGCAGGACAAGCATGGCCGCAGCTGTCCCCACCGCACGGGCAAGGACCTCTCCGCCCGCACCGTCGCCGGGTCCGAGCTCTGGCAGAAGACACTGCGCTGCGTCGATCTCGAACGCGCTGAGCTGACCGGGCTGGTGTCCGAGGCGAACCTGAGTCGCGGCAACCTCTACGCGGCACGACTGTCCGGCGCGTCGCTGGAGAACGTCGACCTGCGCAACGCCGACCTCCGCCGCGCCAAGCTCACCTCCGCCACTCTGTCGGAGGTCGACCTGCGCGGCGCCGACCTGAGCGGGGCCGAGCTCGGCAAGGCGCTCCTCACGAACGTCAGCCTCGGCGGGGCACACCTGGCAGGCGCCGATCTGCGTGCGGCATCCCTCAGCCACGTCGACTTCACCACGGCGGACCTGCGCGACGCCGATCTCGCCGGGGCCGCCCTGTCCGAGTCGGATCTGCGTGGCGCGCGGATGCGGGGGGCCGATGTTTCGCGGACGAGCTGGGAGAACGTCGTGTGCCCGGACGGCTCCCGGTCGGACGCCAGGATGTCCTGCACGAACCATCTCGCCCTGGGCGGCCCACACCCCGGGCAGCCGGGCAGCTGACCATCAACGGTCCGCGTCGGCCGGGGAGTTCACCGCCGATGCCACCCCCATCACCGTCCAGCCGGCCGTGCCCCACAGGGCGAGTGCGGAGCTGAGGCCCACCACCAGGGGGACCGCCCGGTCCGGGCCGTCCGCGAGCCACACGGTCAGGCCGACCGCGCCGGCCGCGATCAGCAGGGCCGCCGGTATCCGCAGCCGGGGCTGCGCGAACACCGCCGCCAACGGCAGGAAGTGCAGCCCGACGATGAGCGCCACCATCGGGGGTATGAGGACCGGCACCCCCGCACGGCCGCACACCACGGCGATGGCAACGATCAGCAGCCACTGAAGACCGTTGATCTGGTGGAACCGTCGGCGCCGGTCGACGGGCAACGGCCCGCCTGCCGGGGCTTGCAGCACCCGGCGCGCGGCGAGCATCAGCCCCACCGTCACGGCGCAGCCGGCCGCGATCACGACCAGCCACACCCACCCCCCGAATGCGCTCGCGCCCATCAGCCACCAGCCGAGCCCGAACAGCGCGAAGAACCCCACCCCTGACTTGAACATGACCGTCACCTTAGACGGCGGGGCGGCGGGGGCGGCGGGGTCAGGCCCTGCGGCGGCGGAGCGTGGCCGCGCCCGACATGGGCAGCACGTCCGAGACGGCGTCAAGACAGGGCGCATGGATTCCCTCGGCGCGAAGAGCCCGCACAGCAGAAGCTGCGGGAAGAGCACGGCCGGCGGGAACTGCACGGCCTGGAACTTTGATGCGGTGAAGGCCGGGACGAACAGCCCGGGCGCCGTCCCGAGCAACGCGTCGAGGAGGGCGATGACCAGCAGGAGCCACGGCGAGCCCTGGACGTCGAGGTCCAAAACGGCAGAGCCCCGGCGGTCAACGAAAGCCGCCCCGGACGGGAGCCCTGCGGTGGGCTTCCCGTCCGGGGCGGAGAAGTGGTCCGGTCAGGCGCGGGCGCCGGCCGGGTCCATCTCGGGCGACAGGCGTCGGTGTATCAAGGTGGCCGCCACAAGGGTGACCACCACCCCACCGAGCGCGTAGGCGACCAGAACCGCCAGGTTCGCGGCGATGTCGTGGCCGGAGAAGTACATGATGTGGCGTACGGCGTGGGTTGCCGCGCCGTTGGGGAGGGCGGAGCTGATGGCCCGCCAGAACGGCGGCAGCAGTTCGGGCCCGTAGGCGCCACCGGCACTGGGGTTGCCGAGCACCACGAACAGCAGCACCGTCACCCCGATCCCCAGCACGCCGAAGAGGACCTGGAGGGCGATCGTCACGGCCGCGGCGCCGAGGACGACCAGCGCGCCGATCCCCCACAGGGCGAGGAAGTGACCGGTCAGGGCTCCGAGCAGGGGGTCCACGATCGCCGCACCACCCAGGCCGGACAGGACGGCGTACGGAACGGCCGCCAGCAGACGCTGCGCGGCGCGGCGTACGGTGGCCGGCCGGGCGCCCTTTGACACGCCCAGGAGTCCGGCGAACAGATATCCGCCGACGGTCCATCCCACGACGAGATAGAAGCCGCTGAGCCCCCGGGCGTCACCCGCCTGCGCCGGTACCGCGTCGACGACCGACGCGGTGCGGTGCTGGGCCTTCTCGGCCTGGGTGATCACCGATTCCAGCGCGTTCGCCGTGGAGGCGCCCCCGCCGCCGGCCACCAGCAGGGTGTCGGTGCGGGAGGTGGGGCTCACGATCAGTGCGCCCTTGATGTCTCCCGTACGCAGCTGCGCGCGGGCCGTGGATTCATCGGCGGCCGCGGTGGCCTTCAACGGGTGGCCGGGTATCGCGTTGAGTTTCCCGACGACGTCCGGGGACATCTGCTGCGGCGCCACGACCGTGACCGGGATCCGGTGGGGCTCGGGGTGGTGGAACGCGCCCACGTAGGAGAGCACGAATCCCAGCTGGAGCAGGAGGGCTCCCAGGACGAGGACCACCATGCGGGGTGCGGCCGCGCCCCGCAGCTCGGCCCGGAACCCGGTTGGTTTCGGGCGGCCGGGTTGCGGCCGTTCCTCGTCCGGCTCCGGGCTTCGCCTCGGGGTCTCCTGGTCCTCCGTGTTCGTCTGGCTCACTGACCTGCACTTCCTCACGGCGTCTGGATCGTCCGGCGGTTGCGATACATAACTGTATCGGATGCAGTCGCGCATCGGATACACGGGTGTATCGGAATAGGATGGGTGCATGACCGAAGCCAGTAACAGCGCGCCCGACCGTCGGGCGCAGCGCACCGGCCGGCGAGCGGACGGCAGACCCGCACGCGTCACACGGCGCCGGGCCGAGACCCGGGAGCGCCTGCTGGACGCGGCGCTCAGGGTCTTCGCGGAGCGTGGCTTCGGCCGCGTGGGCATCGAGGAGATCTGCGAGGCGGCCGGCTACACCCGTGGCGCCTTCTACTCCAACTTCGACAGCATCGACCAGCTGTTCTTCGTCCTCTACGAGCGGCAGGCCGAGCGCGTCATGGCCCAGGTGCACGACGCGCTGGCCGGCGCCACGCCCGACGAGGGGCTGCCGGCCCTGCTGGAGCGGGTCATCAACGCCCAGCTCATCGACCGGACCTGGGTCCTGGTGCGCACCGACTTCCTTCTGCACGCCGCACGGAACCCCGACACCGCCACGGCCCTGATCCGGCACCGCGAAGCGATCCGCGAGACGTTGCAGCCGATCGTCGTCGGCGTGGTCGACCCCGACACCATGCCGCCCGCGCTGCGCGACCCCCAGGCGCTCACGGCCGCCGTCATCACCCTCCACGACGCGGCAGCCGGCAGGCTCCTGCTGGAGCCGGACCTGGCCACGCTGCGGCCCTGGCTGCGCGACATGCTCACCGCACTCCTCAGCCCCCGCGCCTAGGACCCCGGTCAGGTACGCGGGTCAGCTACGAGGTGTCGCGCCGTCCAGGAAGCGCAGAAGGAGGTTCCGGCCGACGGCGCCGGCGACGCTGTGGTACGTGTCGTCGAAGGCGTGGTCGCTGTACGGGACGGCGTTGAACCGCACGGGGTCGTGGGCTCGGCGCAGCCGGTCGGCGAGGGCCTGGACGCGGGATCGCCGGATGAGGTGGTCGGAGGCGCCGGTGACCAGGAGAGTGGGCATCAGACCCGCGCGTACGCGGCTGGTGGCGGAGGCGTAGCGGTAGCGCTCGGGGCGCTGGGCGGGGGTGCCGCCGGTGTAAGCCTCGGTGATCTCCCGCCCGTAGCCCAGCAGGCCGTTGTCCTGCCAGAGCCCCTTGAGGTCCGAGGCGGGGTAGAAACCGGCGACGGCGACCGGCGGCGCGGGCAGGTGCGCGGTGCAGCTGCTGTGGATACGGCCCGTCTTCAGCCCGTACGCGACGTTGAGCGCGAGGCTTCCGCCCGCGGAGCCGCCCGCCAGCACGGTCCGGGAGGAGTCGATGCCGTACGGCCGGACCAACCGGGCGAGGCGGGACAGGGCGCACAGGACATCGCCGGAGGCGTCCTTCCAGCGTGGTGGGGGCGTGAGCCGGTAGTCGATGGACACGACGGGGTAGCCGTGGTCCGCGAGCCAGCGGTAGGCGCCCGCTCTCTGGTTCCGGCTGCCGGTGGCGAACCCGCCGCCGTGGATCCACACCACCATGGGCCTGGCCCCCTGCGGATGCCCGGCGGGCGGCGTCCACAGTCCGGCCCTGAGGGTCCGGCCACCGGGGCGGGCGTAGTCGATGACATGGTCCGGCGGCGCCACGGGCTGATCGACGGCGAGGACATCGGCGGCGGACACCGGCACGTGCTGGGAGTGGGCGTACAGCAGTTGCGTGGTCAGTACGGCCGCCGCGGCGATGGCGGCGACCGCCGAGGTGGCCGCGGTCCACACCGCCGTCCTGCGCGCCCGGCGCACCCACGCCACCGCCGCACCCACGGCGATGATCAGGCCGAGGACCACGAACCACAGTGGCCGGGGCCCGACCCACGTGGTCCCGTAGTACCCCACGACCGGGATGGCCGGAATGACCGCGCCGAGCACGGGCAGCGCCACCACCACCGAGGCCACCACCCACAGGACGAGACCTGCACGGCGCCACCATCGGGTGTGGGGACCGCGGGCTTGCATGCGGACACGGGCGTTCATCGGGCCATTCTCCTGTGTCGTCGGCGTAGCTCCGGGCGGAGGCCATCAACGGTGAGGAGCGCCCAGCTTCGGCATCAGGGTAGACGCGACGGCACCCGCGCCCGACCGCCAGGGTCCACCCGCCCCGGCGACGTGCCGGCCGGCGCGTCACCCGGACCGGTCGCGCATCCCGTCCAGAGGCGATTGCGGACCCACAGTTCCACGTCGCCCACGTGGCGGCCGGCCGCGGTGAACGCGGCGAGGCTGTCGCGAGCACGCAGGGCGGCGTAGATGCCCATGTGCTGCTGGTGCGTCCAGGACAGCACATGCTCGCGCGGCCGGGGTCCGCGGCGAGCGCGGGGACGGCCCGGCCGATGTAGCGCGGTGACTCGGAGGACGCGAGGCCCTGGGGAGCGGTCGGACGGCCCTCGCCCCGGTCCGGAAGCAGGGCGTCACGCCAGTCGCTGACCCGTAGTTGTCGAGCATCATCTCCGAGCGCAGCCAGCCGGGCGTGATGGCGACCGCCGTCGCGTGGTACGGCGCCAGCTCGTGGCCCTGGGAGAAGGCCAGCCGATTCACCGCGGTCTTCACCAGGTTGTAGAACACCGAGATCCGGTACCGCTCGGCGTTGTACGCGGTGGTGCTCCGTCACCTCGACGAGCAGACCGCCCGGCTTCTCGATCAGGAGCGGCAGCAGATGGTGCGAGGTGATCAGGTGGGTGTCGAGGCCGAGCCGGAGAACTCCTCGTCATCCGCCCGCTGGGGGCGAACGGACGCCCGGTGATCTCCTTCCGCGCGGCCCCCGGCCGGCTGGTACCCGATGGGTTTGTGCACTCCGGGGGCGTCGGCACCACGGAGGGCGGTTTCCTGAACCTCCACGAGCCGGGCACCGTCAGGGCCTTCCTCGACGCGGCGATGGCCCGGGGGTGGGACGCCAAGGACCCCTCGGCCAAGGAGACCAAGGAGACCAAGGAAATGGACGGCTGGACTCTCTTCGACAAGGTGGCCCGCCGCCGAAGCGCCGGTACACCGCGGTCCGAACGGTGAGTGTGCTCTCCCGGCCGGTTCAGGCGTTGGGGCGCTTCCCGTGGTTGGCCCTCTTCTTCTTGCGGGCGCGTCGCTTGTTGCCTCGCTGGGACATGGTGCGTCTCCCTCATGCAGGACCCTGCATCCCCTCATCAGTCTAGGTTCGGCTCTTGGTGTCCGCATCGGCGATATGGGCCCTGACCCGGTGATCTTTCCCCGCGCTGCCGGGTCCGACGGGTTGGCGTACCGTGCGAAACAGGGGCCGCGATCCCGATGGACGGAACGGAACGCCGTCATGACGCGCACCAAACAGCCGGACCTGCCGCTCACCAACGCCACTCTGCCCGCCCTCGCGAGCCGGGTCCCGGTCCCCACCTACGACCGGGAGGCGCTCCGGCCTGGGCTGGTCCACTTCGGTGTCGGGGGATTCCACCGGGCGCACCAGGCCGTGTACCTGGACGAACTCGCCGAGCGCCGCGTCAGCATGGACTGGGGCATCACCGGGGTGGGGCTGCACAACCCGGCGATGAGCGAGGTCATGCGGGATCAGGACTGCCTCTACATGGTGGTGGCCCGGGGGCCGGACGAGGACCAGGCGCGCGTGATCGGCGCGATGCGGGCGTACCACTTCGGCGGGGAGTCGCCCGAGCCCGTGTTCGACGCGCTCGTCTCCCCAGAGACCCGTCTGGTCACCCTGACCATCACCGGCAGCGGCTATCCCCTGGACCCGCACACCGGGGAATTCGACACCGGGGACGAGAACATCGCGGCTGACCTGGAGGACCCCGGGAACCCGGACACCGTGTTCGGCTACCTCGTGGAAGCGCTGGACCGCCGCCGCCGCGCCGGGACCCCGCCGTTCACCGTGCTCTCCTGCGACAACATGCAGCGCAACGGCGACGCGGCGCGGACCGCGACGGTGTCCTTCGCCCGGCTGCGCGATGAGCGGCTCGGCGACTGGGTGGACCAGAACGTGGCGTTCCCGGGCTCCATGGTGGACCGGATCACCCCGCATACGACGCCGGAGGAGCGGGACGCCATCATGGCCACGTTCGGGGTCGGGGACCGGTGGCCGGTGATCACCGAGCCGTTCTCGCAATGGGTCGTGGAGGACCGGTTCTGCAACGAGCGGCCCCCGCTGGACGCGGTCGGGGTCCAGTTCGTCGACGACGTGGAGCCGTACGAGCTGGTGAAGACCCGGCTGCTCAACGGCAGCCATTTCGCGTTCGCGTACCTCGGCTACCTGGCCGGATACCGGCTGAGCAGCGAGGTGATGGCCGACCCGACGTTCCACGAGTACGTGGCCACGCTGATGCGGGACGAGGTCGGACCGCTCCTCCCCCGGCCGCCCGGCGTGGACCTGGCGGACTACCAGCGCACGCTTCTGGAGCGGTTCGCCAACCCGAAGATCCCCGACCAGCTCGCCCGGCTCTGCCGCCGCGGGTCGCAGAAGATGCCGATGCACGTGCTGCCCTCGATCCGCGAGGCGCGGGAGCGGGGGCGGTCGCACCGGCTGCTCACGCTCTCGGTCGCCGGGTGGTTCCGGTATCTGCGCGGGGAGGACTACGCGGGCGGGGAGGTCCCGGTGGAGGGGCCGATGCGCGACACGTTGCTGCCCCTCGCGAAGGAGGCGGGCGACGACCCGCGCCCCCTGCTCGACGTGGCGGAGGTCTTCGGCGGCCTCGGGAAGGACCCCGGGTTCGCCGCGGAGGTCACCGAGGCGATGCGGGCGCTGCGAGAGGGGCCGCGGGAGGCGGTGGCGGCGTATCTGGCCGCCGGGAAGCAGCCGGCATGACGTCGCTGCCGGGGGTGGACACCGGCGCGCTGCGGGCGCTGCTGTGCGACGCCGACAACGTCCTGTTCCCCTCGGAAGAGCCGGCTTGGGTGGCGTCCACCGGCACCACCAACGCGTTCCTGGCCGAGATGGGGGTCGACCGCCAGTACACCCCGGATGAGCTGCGCGCGGTCGGCACGGGGAAGAACTTCCGGTCCTCGGCGCTCACGCTGGCCGCCGAACACGGCGTACCGGCGGAGCGCATCGACCCGGTCCTGGAGCGGTGGGTCCAGAGGGAGAAGGAGGAGGTGACGGCGTACCTGCGGAAGGTCCTCCACCCGGACCCCGACGTCCTGGAGCCGCTCACGGAGCTCTCCCGGGACCATGTTCTCGCGGTCGTGTCATCGAGCGCGCTGTCCCGGCTCGACGCCTGCCTGGAGGTGACCGGCCTCGCGCCGCTGTTCCCGCCGGAACGGCGCTTCAGCGCCGAGGACTCGCTGCCGGTGCCGACGAGCAAGCCGGACCCCGCGGTCTACACCTTCGCGTGCCGCACCCTGGAGATCGCATCGGCGACGGGGCTCGCGGTCGAGGACTCGGTGCCGGGGGCGCTCTCCGCGGTGGGCGCGGGGTGTCCGACCGTGGGCGACGTGATGTTCGTACCGCTGGACGAACGCGCCGAGCGGACCCGGCAACTGCGGGAGGCGGGGGCCGTTACCGTGGTGTCCGGCTGGCGTGAGCTGGCCCCGATGCTGTCCCGCTGACGGCAGCGCCATGGGCGGAGATCATCATCCGCAGGGCGCAGGTGGGCCCCGGCGGTCCGACCGGGGCCTGCTTCGACGCCGCGGGGCCCATGCCCTGGTGAGAGTTGCCGTCATACCACTACCTCTGCGGTGTGACCTGATGCATAGTGGTCCCCCTTGCACACCTTGATCGGCTTGTTGGTACGGACCACAGGGACTTCGATGGCATGTGAGCGGTGCGGCGGGAATGGACAGGCGCTGTCGGGAAGCCCCTGTTCCTGCGGATTAAGCGGGACCGGGACACCGAGCCCGCGTCCGTGGATCATCCGCGAAGCGGGCGTCGCGCTGGGGGCCCTGCTCGTGCTGTCCGGGCTGGTCGGCGGCGGGGCCCTGCTCATCTCCTCCGCCGCCTTCTCCGACCCGGAGACGACACAGGACACGGCGGCCGACCCGGAGGCGCGTCATGTGCGGCTACCGAGCCTGGTCCTGCCCACGGAAGACCCGGAACTACCGGACCCGGCCGCCTCCTCCTCGGCGTCACGCTCCGCCAAGCCGGGTGGCGGCAAGCACTCCCGCTCGCCCCAGCCCAAGCCGACCAAGCACCCCGCCTCCCGCTCCCCCGGCCCCAAGCCAACGAAGCACCCCGCCCCGGCCGCTCCGGGGCCCGCCGCGTACTCCGCCTGGGCCGGACACGGCTGTTCCTCCGGCGGGGGCAGCGGATACGGCGAGTACGGCCGCTACGACGACGGCGACGAGGGCTGGTACACCGTGGATTACGGCGGCTACGACGGCGGTTCCTGCGACGGCTCCTATGCCGCCGTCCCCATGTCGGGGAGCCGGACGCAGGACAACGAGAACTCGGCGTGGTGGTGGTGGTCGGTGGACAGCGCCTACGACACGTGCACCATCGAGGTGTTCGTGCCCAACGGCGACAGCACCGACGTGGGCGGAGACCCGACGACCTACCAGGTGCTCTCGGAACGGGGCGGCGCGTACGCGACGTTCCAGATCGACCAGCGGGCGAACCGCGGCAGCCTCGTGAACGCGGGCACGTATCGCGTCGAGGGGGGCCGTATCGCGGTGCGGATGCTCGACCGCGGCCAGGACTGGGACGACGACGGCCCGACGTACGCCCACCATGCGGCGGGCCAGATGAAGGCCACCTGCCGGGCCGGGTCCTGAGCGCATGCCATCGCCGGTGCCGGCCCCACCGTCGGGGTGGGGCCGGCACCGGTGAGCGGGGTCGGGCGGCGCGGTCGGTGCGGGCGCGGTGGCCGGCGATGATCAACGTGGCCTCGGCGCGCGTCCCCTCTATGTCCTCCTGAAGCAGCCGGGCCATCTCGGCGGCCATCTCCTCCACCGGCCGGCGCACCGTCGTCAGCGGCGGCTGAGAGGTGACGGTCGCGGCCGAGTCGTCGAAGCCGACCACCGCCACATCGTGTGGCACCCGCCGCCCCCGCTCGCGCATCACCTGGCGGCACTCGCGGTCGCAGACCGCGCCGAGGGGGCCGAGGCGGTGTGTCCCGCCGGCCCCGGTCCGTCCCGGCGAGGCGTCAGACCCACCCGGTGGCGCCGCCTTCGGCCCGCGACTGAGCGAGCTTCTCCTGCGCCTCGGCGATGTCCTCATCGGTCGGGGCGTCGTCCTGGGTGAGCTTGAGCCGCCAGTAGCCGGAGAAGTCGATGGACCGCTTGTCGATGCCGCGCTCGTCGACCAGGTGACGACGCAGGGCACGTACGGCGCCCGACTCGCCGGCGAGCCAGGCGAAGACGGTGCCGGACGGAACATCGGCCCGGCGCACCGCGTCGACCAGGAGCCGGCTCTGGCCGGGCGGGACCGTCCCGCGGTGCAGCCAGTGGAGGGTGAGGTCGGCGCGGGTGTCGAAGGCCTGCTCCTCGGCCTCGTCGGCGACCTCGAGGTACACGATGGCGCGGGCGCCCTCGGGCAGCGACTCCACGAGAGTGCCGATGGCGGGCAGCGCGGTCTCGTCGCCCGCGAGGAGCAGCAGGTCGGTCTCCCTGAGCGGTCGGGCGTACTCGGCGGACGGGCCGACCATCCCGAGCACCTGACCCGGCTCCGCGGCCTGCGCCCAGCGGGTGGCCGGACCGGCGTCGCCGTGCAGGACGAAGTCGATATCGACGAGGTCGGTGCCGGGGTGGCGGCGCCGGATGGTGTAGCTGCGCATGATCGGGCGCTCGTGCCCGGGGATGGCGAGGAACGCCTGGTACCAGCGCATGGTGTCGCCGTCGGCGGCGGGGACACGGGGGCGGTCCTGGCCGGGCCGCGGGAAGCAGAGCTTCACCTGCTGATCGGGGGTGGAGCCGACGGAGTCGGGGAGCGTGTCGGCGCGGAAGGTCACCCTGGCCATGCCCGGGGTGATCCGCTGGACATCAGTGGCGGTGACCAGGGAGACGGGGAGTTCCATCCTGATATCCTTACGCCGTAAAGAGTTATCGCGGGCACGTTACGTTACGGCGTAGGGAGTCGCAAGTGAGGGTCGTCTTCGCCGGACAGGGGGACCCACGCCGGACGATGGCCCTGTTGTGGCGGACCACCGACTCCGGTAAGGCGCGCGGCGGCCCGGGCCCCAAACCCGCACTGAGCGTGGACGCGATCGTGGACGCCGCGATCGCGATCGCCGACGAACAGGGCATGGCAGCGCCCTCGATGCGCGCGGTGGGCGAACGGCTCGGCCGGACCGCCATGGCGCTCTACACGTACGTCCCCAGCAAGAGCGAGCTCGTGGACCTCATGCACGACCGCGCACTCGCGGAACTGCCCACCGCCTACGACCTGGACGCCGGCTGGCGGGACGCCGTGACCCGATGGGCCAAGGACACCTGGAACTTCTATGTGCGGCACCCCTGGGTGCTCCAGGTCTCCCAGGCCCGGCCGGTACTCGGCCCCCACGAGTACGCGGTTCTGGAGGCTCTGCTGCGGATCCTGCACGAGACCGGCCTCAAGCGGCCGGTCCTGCGGCGGATGGCCGGCACGCTGTTCCACCTCGTGCGCTCGGCTGCGCAGACAGCCGCGGAGTCGCGGCAGGCCGCGACGGAGACCGGGGTCGGGGACATCGAGTGGTGGTACACCCGGGCGGCCCTGCTGGAGGAGGTCGCCCCCGACTTCGCGGAGCGTTACCCGACGGTGCGCTGGCTGGAAAGCGAGCCGTCCGCTGCCGCGGCCGAAGAGGACGGCACGGAGGCGGGCGGGTCGGTGCCGTATCTGGTGCGGGAAGCGGAGAAGACGTTCGAGGTGGGTCTTGCCGTCCTGCTGGACGGTATCGAGGCGGCCGTCGCCCGCTCCGAGTGACGTACCGTCAATCCGATTCAGCCGGGCCGCGGGTTCGCACCGCGGTCACCACCACCGTCGTGTAACGCATCGTGAAGCTGCCGCCCATCGCGTCGACAGCGGCCCCCACGCCCTCCAGCACCGCCGCCAGCTTGTCCGGCGGGAGCCGGGTGAAGGCGCCTTGGGTAGGCATCTGGTCCAGCCACGCGTCCCGCGTGTAGGACCACTCCCAGTCGAATCGCCACTGCTCCGGGTCGCTGAATCCGCCCAGCTCCCGGATCCCGTCCGCGGCCCTGCCGAACAGCACCTCGTACCCGCCCAAGGCTCGCTTCGGCATCGCCTGGAAGGCGAACGGCGCGTCAGGCATCACCCGCCGGCACACCACGGAGACGGCTTCCGCCACCTCGGGCGGAAGCTGGAACGCGTTCCAGAACGCCGCCAGCCGGCCGGCCGGCCGCAACACCTGGGCGGCCTTGGCCGCTCCCGCGACCGGGTCTATCCAGTGCCAGGCCTGGCCGGCGACGACCGCGCCGAATGCCCGGCCGACCGGGTCCCAGGCTTCAAACGTCGCCACGTCAACCTCGACGCCGTACTGCCGCGCCAGGTCCGCCATCCGCGCGTCGGGCTCGACCCCGAGCACTGCGCAGTCCGCAGCCTGGAACTGCCGGGCGGCGATGCCAGTACCGCAGCCGACATCGAGGACGTCGGGGCCGGGGCTGCCGGCGACGATCCGGCGCACCATGGCGTCGGGATAGCGCGGCCGGGCCCGGTCGTAGCGTTCGGCCTCCGAGCCGAACGACACCGCGACCTCCCGCAGCTGATGAGGGTCGTGGCCGGAATTACGCGCTCTGTCCGGCGGTATAGTGGGCACATGCCCACCTTAGTGGGCACATGCCCACTCGTCAACGAAGTGGGCCCGTCGAGAGAAGGAGGAGATGCACGGTGCCGACAGGGGTAGCCCTCCGCGACGCGCGTGAGCAACTGTTCGACGCCGCCGAGCGCGTCCTGCTCCGGGACGGGCCGAGCGCGCTGACCAGCCGGGCGGTCACCGCGGAGGCAGGCTGCGCCAAGGGCGTTCTGCATCGGCACTTCGCCGACTTCGACGCCTTCCTCGCCGAACTCGTGCTGGACCGCATCGCCCGGATCGACGACCAGGCCGCCGCCCTGCGCGAGTCCTCCGGGACCGGCACCATCGCCGACAACCTCACCGGCGCGCTGACGGACGTGTTCGGGCCGGTCGCGGTGGCGATCGTGGCTCTCGTCACCTCCCGGGACGGCCTGCGCGCCCGGCTGCGCGAGGCACAGGTGACCGGTATCCCGCTCATGACGGAAGCCACGGCCATGATCGCCTCCTACCTCTCCAGCGAACGCGAGCTGGGCCGCATCGTGGCGGACGCCGATGTCGACACACTCGCTCCCACGCTGATCGGCGCCGGACACCTGCTGTTCGCCGACCGGGAAGGCACCCCGCCGGAGACCGGAGCCGTACGCAAGGTCGTGGCCACGGTCATCGCCGGCGTCGTGAGAGAACCGCAGCCATGAGCCGGAGCCCCTGTTTCGCCCGGCCGATCCCGGCCGGGCGAAACAGGGGCTCGACCCTTCGACCCGGGCCCACGAGCAGGAGCTGAGACTTCGGTGCCTGCCGAAGCGTCCCCCGCTTAGCGTCCACCCCCATGAACGCCACGCCACCCAGCACCCTGCCCGCACAGCCGGCCGCCACCCACAGGGCGATCGAGCCCTCCATCCTGTACTTCGGAACGCCGGTGGTGCTCCTGTCGACGGAGAATGAGGACGGTTCGTTCAACCTCGCCCCGATATCCTCCGCATGGGCGCTCGGGCAGACGGTCGTGCTCGGCCTGGGGGCCGACGGGCAGACCGCGTACAACCTCGGTCATCGACCCGGGCTGGTGATCAACCTGCCGGCCCCCGGACAGTGGCCCGCGGTGGAGCGGCTGGCGGGGCTGACCGGCCGGAGTCCGGTGCCCCCGACCAAAGCCGAGGGCTGCCGCTTCGAACCGGACAAATTCGGCGCGGCCGGCTTGCACAGCGAACCTTCCCACCTGGTCCGGCCGCCTCGCGTGACCGAATGCCCTCTCCAGCTGGAGGCCTGCGCCGAGCGTGTGCAGCCGGACGTCTCCGGCGGATTCGTCATCGTCGAGGCCGTCGTACGAAAGGTCCATGCCGACCCTCGTATCGTCGTTCCCGGCACCGACCATATCGACCCCGCCGCTTGGAACCCCCTCATCTACAACTTCCGCCACTACTTCGGCCTCGGCCCCGAACTCGGCCACTCCTACCGGACCCGGACGCCCCGCCGGTCCGAGCCCGCCGCCGCTAGGGGCGGACGTAGGGTCGGGTCATGATCTCCATGTTGTGTCCGTCCGGGTCGTCGAAGTACGCGCCGCGACCGCCGAAGAGACGGTTGATCTGAGCAGGCTCGGTGTGGGAGGGGTCGGCGTAGTAGGTGACCCCGACCGCTTCCAGACGGGCGATCATGTCGTCGAATCGCTCATCTGGAACCAGGAACGCGTAGTGCTGGGGCTGGATCGGTTCGTCGCTCTTCTCGTAGTAGTCGAGCGTCACGCCGTTGCCGAGGTCGACGGGCAGGAACGGCCCGAAGGGAGCGCTCACCTTCAGCCCCAGTATCGCGGCGATGAACTCGGCCGACAGTTGCCGGTCAGTGGCGTAGACGGCGGTGTGGTTGAGCTGGACGGCGGTAGCCGGGAACCCGGCCGCGTGCTGGGAGTGCTGTTCGTGTGACATCTGCGGTGTGTGTCTCCGGTCGTGGGATCCGCTGGGAGGGGCGTCGCGTTGCGAGCGCCCGGGGGGAAAGACGCGGAGAAAAGGGCGGGGCTCTTGCCCGCCTGGCGCTCACGCCGAGGCCGGGCGCCTCACTCGTGCGTGGCCCATGGCCGACCCGGCAGTCACCTGGCAGATACTACTGTCAATGACCCATCACGGCCACGCCGATACCTGCCCCGTCCGGCCGCCGGGGAACGCTACAGGCACCCCTCGGGCAGCGCGGCCCCACCGGCGCATACGTGCCGGACCGCCGCGGCAGAGGAATAGCAGTCGAACAGCGCCGAATGCTCATCGCCGACAACAGGTTTGGGCAAGCCAAGCACGTCCCACAGGCGGCCCGAGTTGGCCGTCGCCGTCATCGGCGCGACAGCGTTCAGCCAAGGGCGGATGTTCAAGAAGTTGGCGCCGAGAAAGCCGTTCTTGACCTCTTCGCCGCGAGCTCGCGCCCACCCCACGTTCTCCCCGAGAACGACCATGTCGTTGCCGTAGGAGAGCACGGACTGCCCCTGGCAGAATCCCAGGAAGTCACCCATCGCTTCGGCTGGGGAGACGCCATGGCGGTCCACTGTTTCCTGGTCGATGCCGGTGAGGTCGGTAAAGTACGCGGACAACCCCGGATTGACCACCGGCCGCACCAGCGCTTCATACTCCTCGACAACGGAACAGTCATCGCTGAGGCGCAAGGCGCCGATCTGCACGATCTCACGAAGCTGCCCCGGAGCCGACCACTCCTGCTCAAGCGCTCCCGGCCATGACGTGAACTCGAGGTCGAACACCACAAAGGTCGACAAACGGTCTCTCCTCGCCTTGAAGTGCCTTCCCTGCGAACGGTACCCGCGCCAGAGTGACAGCGCGTCAGTCGGACCCCTGCTTCACCTCCGCCTCCGCCGTCTGCCGTGCGCTCGGGCGTCGGGGCCGCGGCAGACGGCCCCGGGTGACGGCGAGCACCGCGCCCGAGAGCAGCACCAGCGCGCCCAGCGCCTGAAGGCCGCCGAAGGACTCGCCGAGAAAGAGCGTGGCGCACACGGCATGTGCCCGACCTTGCCGCCCGCTGGGCGGCCGGTCTTGAACGCTGGTGCGCGACGCCCCGACGACCCCTCCCACCTGCTGATGTTCGGAGGTTCCAAGTTCGTAACGGCAGTTCCACTACGCCATGTCATCCGATGGAATGAGACCACACGTGGGGCATATACCGGGGGGCACCTATGTCGGACAAGTCTGTTACGGGGCACGAATCTTCGTTGTCCGGCCGCGTTCAGCCCGCCCGTCCGGGAGACCCCACCCGCATAGGGCCGTACCGCGTGATCGGCCGCCTGGGCGAGGGCGGCATGGGCACCGTGCATGCCGCCCTCGCCCCGGATGGGCTCCGTGTCGCGGTGAAGGTCATCCACCCCGCACGGGCCGAAGACCCCGAGTTCCGCGCCCGGTTCCGGCGCGAAGTGGAGCTGTCTGCCCGCGTCACCGGGCCGTGCCTGATCCCGCTGCTGGCTGCCGAACCCGACGCCGCCGCGCCCTGGCTGGCCACCGCCTACGTCCCCGGGCTCACCCTGAACCAACGCCTGGCCACGCACGGGCCCCTGACCGGTGGGAGCCTGTACGCCTTCGCCACCGGCACCGCCCAGGCCCTGGCCACCGTCCACGCCGCCGGTGTCGTCCACCGCGACGTCAAACCGCAGAACGTGATCCTCAGCCCGGCCGGCCCGCGCGTCCTGGACTTCGGTATCGCCCATGCCGCCGACGGCACGAGCGTGACCCGCACCGGGGCGATGACCGGAACCCCCGGCTGGATCAGCCCGGAGCACTACCGCACCGGAAAATCCGGGCCCGAGGGGGATGTGTTCGCCTGGGGCGCGCTCGTCGCCTACGCGGCCACCGGCCGTCTCCCGTTCGGCACGGGTGCACCCGATGTGGTGGCGTTTCGCGTCATGTCCGGGGAGGCCGACCTCGACGGCATGCCCGAGGGGCTGCGTCGCATCGTCGAGAAGGCCCTGGCCAAGGATGCGGACGACCGGCCGACGGCAGCCGCCGTCGCCAAGGAGTCCTCGGTGCTGCTGGCCGCGGAGACAACGCAGGTGGTGCACAGCGGCCTTGAGCCCACCAGGGTCGGCGACCTCATCGCCGCCCAGTGGCACATGCCCACTCTGGAAGACCCGAACTGGCACGCCTCGCCCACGCGTTCCCGTGCGCACGGCCTAGCCGTGTTCCTGGTGACGGTGGCCCTCGTGGGCGGGTTGGTCAGCGGCGCCATGGCCCTCGCGGGGAAGGACAGCGATGGCGACACGACCTCACAGGCCGCTTCGCCGAAAGCCGGGTCTTCGGCCACCCCGAGCCCAACGACGGTCGGCAAGTCCGCCGACAAGCCCAAGTCGGGCCGCTCCGAGGGCAGGGCGAGCGTGGACACGTGGAGGCAGTCGCGCCCGGCTCAGGGAAGCGGTGAACACGACGTCGCGCGGTCGGTGCTGCACGACACGAGCCTCATCGGTGGTGACGGAACAGAGGTCGCCGTCGGCAAGGTGACCTTCCACCAGCCACGCAAGGAGGTCTATCTCGCCTACACGCTCAGTGGTGACGAGGCCGGAAGGATGTACACCGAGACCCAGCTCGCCAGCGCGATGTGTCTGGCGCTGCGTGATGTGGTGGTGCGGCTCCACCCCGACTTGCCGTACCGCAAGTATGTGATGGTCGACCAGACCACGACGGGGACACCGCATGTGACATGGGTCGATGACTTCATCACCAACACCGGGTGCCGGACAGCGGCGGACCAGGGGGCCACCCCCGCCGCTGACGACGGCTGGACGCCGGACATGAGCGGCTACACGGAAGCGACACGGCCGAGCACCGACCGGTCCGAGATCCGGTTCGCGGACACGGTGATGAAAGACCTCGTGGGGGCGACGAACGCGTCCGCCGCCGAGCTCGGCGTAGCGGAGATCCAGGACACCGACGACATCGCCATCGGGTTCGACAAGACGTCGGCCATGTATGTCTGGAACAACCACGTCGAGTGGAGCCGCGATCAGATCGACGAGTGGTCCACAATGGTGGCCGGGCGGGTCTGTGAGAGTTTGTCCGACAAGCGGCGGGCCGACGGAAGCGCTTGGCCGTACACCCGGTTCGCCATCGCGTGGTCCGGTGCTTCGGGAGCGGAGTTCACCCGCTGGGGGACCGTCGAGGAGTGCACCGGCTGACCATACGGCCGGGCCCCGCCGGGCGGGTCACCGCCTGAGCCGGACCGCGGCCTGATCATCCGGCCTGCCGCGGGGTACGGTATCGACCTGCTGGGATACACCGCCCAGGACACCCCCTGGAGGAGCTCCTCTAGCGGCGCCGCTCCTGCCCGGGAGCGGCCCCTCCTTCGACGGCGTCCAGCGCCGGGGCGATCACGGTGAAGGCCCGGTCGGTCAGTGCGGCAGGGTCCAGGGCCACGAGTCGCAGTTCGCCTGCAACCATCTCGGCCACTTCGCGCTCACCGGGCTGCTGCTCGACCTGCTGACCGTCGGGCACGACCCCCGCGTGGTCACGGTGAGTTCGATCAACCACCGCAGGGGGCGGATCCACTTCGACGACCTCGCCGGTGAGCGCGCCTACTCGCCCATGGGCTTCTACAACCAGTCGAAGTTTGCCAATGCCGCCTTCGGACAGGAACTCCACCGGCGGCTGACCCAGGCCGGCAGCCCGGTGCGCAGCGTGCTCGCCCATCCCGGCTATACCGCCACCAAGCTGCAGACGAGTGCGGTCGGCCTGTGGCGGGTGGTACTCGGCCGCATGGGCAACCCGCTGTTCGCCCAGAGCCCGGCGGACGGCGCGTTGCCACAGTTGTACGCGGCGACCGATCCGTATGTGGAGGGCGGCCAGTTCATCGGGCCGGATGGCCCGGCCGAGCTGCGCGGCGGACCGACGCGCGTACGGCTGTCCCCGGCGGCGGCCGACGCTGAGACCGCCCGCCGCCTGTGGGAGGTGTCGGAACAACTGACCGACGTGCGGTTCGCGTTGCCGACCCCTGACTGAATATCGGCTGTCCCCCGGCTGGCCGACAGTGGCGATCCACGCCGTCGGGCATCCTTGAGTGGGGTGGTCCGGCTATATGGCGAGGGGATCTGGGGTGGACGAGCGGGCGCGGGGCCGGCACGGGGTCGGGGTATCCGGGACGTCTCCCCAGCTGCGGCTGGACGCGTTGCTGGAGGGCCTGCAGGAGCAGGTCCGCGAGGTGCGCGCGGTGCAGACCAGGATGCACACGCTGCTGGACGCGGTGGTGGCCATCGCATCCGACCTGGATCTGGGGGTGGTGCTGCAGCGCATCGCGCAGTCCGCGGTCTCTTTGGTCGACGCCCGCTACGGGGCGCTGGGCGTGCTGGGCGAGGAAGGCACCATCAAGCAGTTCCTCACGGTCGGCATGGACGAGGAGGCCATCTCGCGGATCGGGCACTACCCGCGCGGCGAGGGCATCCTGGGCCTGCTGATCCGCCATCCGGAGCCGCTGCGTCTGGCCGATCTGGCGGAGCATCCGCAGTCGGCGGGCTTCCCCCCCGGGCATCCGCCGATGACGAGCTTCATCGGTGCCCCGATCCGGGTGCGTGAGCAGGTGTTCGGCAACCTGTATCTGACCGACAAGCAGGGCAGCGCGGAGTTCGACGCCGACGACGAGGCGGTGCTGCGCACCCTGGCCGCGGCGGCCGGGGTGGCGATCGACAACGCCCGGCTGTACGACGACGCCCGCCGCCGACAGCGGTGGCTGGCGGCGAGCAACGAGCTGACCCGCAGCCTGTTGTCGGGCGCGGAGCCCGCCACGGTGCTGGAGACCTTCACCGCCACCGTGCGGGAGATGACCGGCGCCGGCCTGGTCACCGTGGCGGTGCCGGTCGGCGACCGCGGCGAGCTGGTCGTCGAGGCCGCCTCCGGGCCGCGGGCCGGGGAGGTGCGCGGGCTGGTGCTGCCCGCCACGACCCTGGGCGCGAAGGTCTTCGCGTCCGGAGAGACCATCACCAGCGAGGCGGTGAGTGCCGACCCGCGCGTCGAGGGCGGCAGCGCCTCGGTGGTGGAGCTGGGACCCGCGTTCCTCGTACCGCTCGGCACACACGAACACGTCCGCGGGGTACTGCAGGTGGCGCACGTGCCGGGCGGCCCCCTCTTCACCGACGCGGTCATCGACATGGTCATCGGGTTCGGCAATCAGGCGGCGCTGGCGCTGGAGGTGGCCGAGCACCGGAAGGACGCCGAGCGCATGATCGTCCTCAGCGACCGTGACCGGATCGCCCGCGACCTGCACGACCTGGTCATCCAGCGGCTGTTCGCCGGCGCGCTGTCGTTGCAGTCCACGCTCGGCCGGGTCGCCGACCGGCCGCAGGTGGGCGAGCGGATCGAGCGAGTCGTGGACGACCTGGACGACACGATCAAGGTCATCCGCTCGACCATCTATGCCCTGCGCGAGCACGACCGGACACACCTCGGCGGGCTGCGCACCAGGCTCGTGGAGGCCACCGAACTGGCCGCCGAGGCACTCGGGTTCACCCCGGCGTTACGGATGACCGGCCTGCTGGACACCGCCGTGCCCGCCGAACACAGCGCGCATCTGCTGGCTGTGCTGGGTGAGGCGTTGTCCAATGCGGCCCGTCACGCGCACGCGACCGCGGTCGACGTGAGTGCCGAGGTCACCGCCACGGCCCTGCGACTGCGAGTGGCCGACAACGGCTGTGGCATCGACCCGGCCGTCACCCGCCGCAGTGGGCTGACCCACCTGAAGCAGCGCGCCGAGGACCTTCAGGGCACGTTCGTCCTGTCCTCGAACGAGCCGACCGGCACCGTCATCGAGTGGGTCGTACCGCTGCCTTCCGGCTCGTGAAGGCCAGCGCGGCGCCCGCCACCGCGGCCAGCAGGACCAGGCCCAGCGCGTACGAGCCGTAGGCGCCGTGGAGCGAGCCCATCACCAGGGGCGGTACGAAGCCGCCCAGGCCCCCGGCGGCTCCGACCACGCCGCTGACCGCACCGACCCTCGGGGCGCGCCCGGCAGCGGCGCATCGCCCCTTGTCCTCGACGGCCTCGGCGTCCTCGGGTTCCTCGGCTTCCTCTGCTTCCTCGGCTTCCTCGGCTTCCTCGACGGCTGGAGCATCGTTTCCCTCACCTCTCTGTCACCGGATCCGTCAGGCCGCGTCGGGCAGCCACAGATCGGGGCCGAAGACCTCGTAGCGGATCCGCCGGGCGGGGACTCCGGCACGCAGCAGCCGGCCCCGTACGGCGCGCATGAACGGCAGCGGGCCGCAGAGGTACACGCTGGCGTCCGCCGGGACGGCGACGCCGTCGAGGTCCATCCGGCCGGTCCGCGCACCGGCCGACTCGGTGGCACCGTGTTCGTACCAGAAGACGGCGCGGGCCCGTGGCAGTTGCTCCACCACCTCGCGCACTTCGGCCGCCAGGGCGTGCTCGGCGGGGGACGTGTCGGCGTGCAGGACCAGAACGGGGCGGGTGGAGCCGGTGAGGGCGAGATGGCCGAGCATGCTCGCGATGGGCGTGCAGCCGATACCGGCGGAGACCAGGACCAGCGGGGTGTCGGCGTCGTCGAGGACCACATCGCCGCACGGCGCGGACAGTGTCAGCTCGTCCCCGGGGCGTATGTGGGCGCGCAGCAGGTTGGACACCTCGCCGTCCGGTGCGCCGGAGATGCCGAGGACGCGTTCCACGGTGATGCGGCGCAGGTCGCCGCCAGGGGCGGAGGACAGGCTGTACTGGCGCAGCTGGTGCACGCCGTCCGGCATCCGCACCCGTACGCTCACATACTGGCCGGGGCGGCCGGCCGGGGCGGGTTCGCCGTCCCTGGGGCGCAGCAGGAAGGAGACCGCGTCCGGGGTCTCCTCCCGTCGTTCGACGACCGTCCACTGCCGCCAGATCTCGCCCGGCTCCACTCCCGCGTCCTGGTACAGGCGGGCCTCTTGGGCGATGAGGGCGCCGGCCATCAGCCAGTACACCTCGTCCCAGGCGGCGGCCACCTCCGGGGTGACCGCGTCTCCCAGCACCTCGGCGATCGCGCCGAACAGGTACTTGTGCACGATGGTGTACTGGTCGTCGGTGACCCCGACGGCGGTGTGCTTGTGGGCGATCCGGCTCAGCAGCGCGTCGGGCCGGGTGTCCGGCTCGGCGAGAAGGGCGCTCGCGAAGCCCGCGATGGATCCGGCGAGGGCGCGCCGCTGGGCCCCGCTGGCCTGGTTGCCACGGTTGAACAGCCCGTCGAGCAGTCCGGGGCGGTCACGGAACATCGCGCCGTAAAAACGCGTGGTGATCTCGTCGAGCGCTCCGGCCACCGCGGGCAGAGTGGCTCGCACCACGGCGGCCGATTCTTCGGACAGCATGAGGCCTCCCAAGGGCGGGGGGAAAGGGAGTTGGGGCGGGGGCCGAGGCGGACCGCCGGCTCACCCTGTATAGCAATCCGGCCGCTCCGTTTCCGCCGGTAGGACGGCCCCCGGCGGAAGACGGGACCAGTGGCCCAGGGGAACGGGACGCATGGCCCCGCGGCGCCGCCCACGGCAGGGCCGCCCGGCCCGGCCCCCGGTGCCGACAGCCCCTGGCGAGGCCCGCCGGAAGAGCCCGGCTCGCCGTGGCCGGTGCCCGGTCACCCGCCGCCCGGGGCCACTTTGGGCCGGAGTGGCGCGTATGAGGGCCTTCCGGCCCTTGGCGATGTGATACTGCCTGACAAAGCTGGCCCTATGTTTGAGAACGACGGCTTTCGCACCCTCGGTCGCCGGGAATGTCTGCGGCTGCTGGCCGGCGTGCCGGTCGGCCGCATCGTCTTCACCCGGCAGGCGATGCCTGCCGTCCTCCCAGTCGGGTTCTCCCTCGGCACGGACTTCTCCGTGCTGCTGCGCACCTCTGCCACCTCGGAACTCGCCGCCGCGATCGACGGTGTCGTCGTCGCCTTCGAGGCGGACGAGTTCGACGCGGCGCAGCGATCCGGCTGGAGCGTCGTGGTCACGGGCCGGGCCTCCGTGGTGACCGATCCCACCGAGTACGAGCGGTTGTCGCGGGCCGGCCCGCTGCCCTGGGTGGTCGCGCGGGACGGCGTCTTCGTACGGATTGACTCGGAGATGGTCACGGGACGGCAACTGGTCAGGGGCCGCACCCTGTACGGAGTCCAGGCCGTCGCCGCCCCGTTTCCCGCGCACGGCGCGCGGCCGGCGTCCGGGCCGTAGCCGCAGGCTGCTCGTCCCCCGGATCGGCCGCACCGCCGACCGCAGCGACAAGCTGTTGTTCCCGCTGCTGTCCGCCACCGTCCTGCTCGGCATCGCCGCCACCGGCGCGCACCACATGATCGGCGGCGGCTACGACTACCGCGCCGCCGTCTCGGTCTGGTTCCGCGGCGTCCTCACCCCTCCACCCCGATCCGGGCGCGATCGCCGGCGCACCGCTGCTGTTCCGGCTGCACGCCCTCTGCGCCTGCCTGCTCTTCGCCGCCTGGCCGTTCACCCGCCTCGTCCATGTGGGGAGCGCCCCGGTCGGCTGTCTCACCCGTCCGTATCTGGTCTACCGGCGCCGGGCACAGAGTGGTTGATCATGGGCTACCGCGATGGAGGACGTGCATCACCGTCCGCACCCGCACGCAGCCCGACGCGCTCATCGGTGTTCAGCACCGGGTGCGGGGCGTACGGCTGCGGGCACCGATGACCAGGACCGTCGACGATGTGGACGCCTATCGCCCGCTCTTCCTCCTCGCGGCGATTCTGGCCATCCCGCTGACCGTCGCGGCCGTAGTCGGCCGACTGGTATGACACTGCCGTCGCGGCGGCGAGGGCATCATGACGCCCGGCCCTTGCGCCACGGTGTGCTCAGATGCGGCCACCCGCCGCCTTGGGGCAGGTGGCGCAGCACGGCACGCCGCCCCGCTCGAGCTCGACGCAGACGCGGCACACATCAGCATCACCGTTGTCCCAGTTGTCAACGACGTCGGCGACGTCGGACAGGTCGGCGCCGCAGAGGCCGCGGTCCGGGTCGCAGCAGTAGACATGGTCCAGCTCGTCGTCGTCTGCGCTCCCGACGCCGTCGGCAGGGGTCGGGGTCGGGGTCGGGGTCGGGACAGCGTCGGTGATCACTGCTGCCCTCCGAAGATGTCGAGATGGTCGGTCTTCCCGTCCTGCCAGTGCGACGGCACCCGGAGGGAACCCCCATGACCATTCCAGTCTGCGTCATCGGCCCTCACGGCGGGCATGGAATCGGCGCCGGCCAGGACGGGGGCACCTGGCCGGCGCCGAGCTTGAGGGTGCGGGCTGCCCACTGTCCACTGACCGGCGCCCGCGAATGGTTCAACCATTCGCCACCGTCCCGCATTCCCGGTGGGCTCTGGCCGTGTGGGTCGTTGCCGGCGCGCAACCTCAGGCGCCGAGCCGGCCGCCGGTCAGCCGTGCCAGGGGGCGGCGACGGCGAGCGGCGCGCCGCCGCAGGACAACCACCGTGGCGCCGGCCACAGCCGCGCCCGCGCCGGTGGCGGCGGCCAGTACCTTCCGTGCCTTGATCACCATCCAGGCCGTGCCGGCCGCCGCAGCCGCCTTCTTGGGCGCCTCGGCCGCGACGGCACGACCGGTGTCGACCGCCTTTTCGGCTGCGACATGCGCCTTGTCGGCGGCGACGTGTGCGGTCCGAGCCGCGGTCCGTGTAGCGGTCCGAGCCGCGCTCCCCGCCGTGGTCCCCGCCTCGCTCGCGGTGTCCTTGGCCTTGTCCGACGTTTCCTTGGCCTTGGTGGCGGTGGCCTTCGCGTTCGCGGTGGCGTTCCGGGCAGTGGTGCGTGCGTTCTGTTTCTCGGTCATGGTCTCCGCGTTACCGCTCGGCATGACAGCAAACCCGTCCTCGGGCGCGTCCGGCCGGCACCGGGGAAGACGTCAGCCACCGAGCCGCAGCACCGCCCGCCCCGCCTGGGCGGGGTCGGTGCCCGGGGCCAGCACCAGCAGCCAGCGGGGGGCGCAGCGCATGGCCTCCGCGATGGCGTCGGAGGCGGCCGGGTTGCCCGCTGCCCTGGGGAGCAGGACGAGTACGCCGTCCAGCGGCTCGCGGGCCACACCCGCGGCAGCGCGTTCGATCCCGCGCCCGGGTGAGGGGAGCGTCACTGTGGCGCCGTGGGCGCCGAGCTGCGCCGCGACGGCACGGGCGACCCCGCCCTGCCCGAGGACGGCGATGCGCCGGCCGGCCAGCGAAGCCGACTCGGCGGGGGCCGGGAGGGGTGGCGGCAGGATGGGAATGGGCACGGCCGGAACGGCGACTGACTTCCGCATCAGCGGTCACCTCAAGAATTGGTGAAGGCCCGGGGTGGCTGGGGAGGGTGCGACCACGCCGCCGGCGCACCCGGGGCAAGGCTTCGGTGCCGTCACGGGTGGCATGGGTGACGCCGGGCGGCGTGGTCCGGTGACGCTCACTTCCGGCGCAGGCTCCCTTGGATCAGGTGCAGCCGTGGGAGCGTGCCCGGGACGGTGTCCACCCTCAGCTTCTCGATCCCGGTTTCCGCGAACAACTTGTCGAAGCCCGACAGGCTGTGCTTCTGACCGCCGACGTTCATCAGCAGGAAGAGGTCGAGCGTGGTGGTGATCCGCATCTCGTCGGGGTGGGCGTCCACCAGGCTGTCGATGATGATCACCCGGGCTCCGGGCGGAGCGCTCGCGGCGATGTTGCGGAGTACCGCGCGGGAACTCTCGTCCGGCCAGTCCAGCAGGTTCTTCAGGATGTAGACGTCCGCCTCCACCGGCACCGACTTCAGGCAGTCGCCGGGCATGACGGTGGCGCGGGAGGCGAGCCGGCCGCCCGCCTTGAGGTCCTCGTGGGCGCCCGCGACGACCTGCTCGAAGTCGAAGAGCACTCCGTGCAGATCCGGGAACCGGTCGAGCAGGGTGCGCGTCAACAGGCCCTGACCGCCGCCGATGTCGACGGCCTTGCGGACGCCCGTCAGGTCGATGGTCTGCGCGACCACGTCGGAGCTGCGGACGCTGGAGTCCGTCATGGCCCGCGCGAACAGCTGCTCGTCCTCGGGCGCGTCCTCCCGCAGGTAGTCGTAGAACTCCTTGCCGAAGACTCCCGGGATGACGGACTTCCCGGTGCGGATCGCTTCCTCCAGAAGCGGCCAGGCCCGCCAGGTCCACGGTGCGCCGATCCACAGCACGAGGTTGCGGATGCCGTCGGGCGAGTCCTCGCGCAGCGGCAGCGACGCGTCGGTGTGCGCGAAGCAGCGCCCTCCGACCTCCTGGAACACCCCATAGGTGGTCAGGGCGCGCAGCAGTCGGTACAGCAGATGGGGGTCGAGGTTCGTCCTCTCGGCGAGCTCCTCGACCGGGACGGGCTTGTCATCGATCATGTCGGGGATCTTCAGCCGGGTTGCCGTCTGGACGGCAGCCGCGTTCCCGGCTGCGAAGGCCAGCTCGCCCAGCCTTCGGATGCCGGCGTCACCGGCCGGTTGCGATACGGACATGGATTCCTCGCAATCGCTGCGGTCTCCAGGGTCTGACGGCTCGAGATTGGACGAGGGTGATGGTGGGTCACTGTCCGCGCACTGGTGGCGCGATGCGTGCGGGAGACCAGTAGGCCGCCAGGAGTTGCGCCCACGATGCGCATGGGCCAAATCCAGCCCACAGGCGGCACACAGAAAGCTACTGCCGGGAGGCGGAATGCACCGGACATTGATCGTGGCACGGATGAAACCCGAGGACGCGGACCAGGTGGCGGAGCTCTTCCGCTGGTCGGACAGCACGGAGCTGCCGCATCTGATCGGCGCGCGGCGCCGCACGCTCTTCCGGTTCCACGACCTGTACATGCACCTGGTCGAGGCCGACGAGGACGTCACCGGGAAGCTCTACGAGGCGCGCGAGCACCCGCTGTTCAAGGAGCTGCACCAGCGGCTGCTGCCGTTCATCAGCGCCTACGACCCGAAGTGGTCCGAGCCCAAGCACGCCATGGCACAGCCCTTCTACACCTGGCAGGCCGGCTGATGTCCGCCCAAGAGGCGCCCGCCGGGCCACCGGCGGAGGAGGCGGAACTGCCGGTCACCAAGGTCGCCGCGGCCGACGTCCCGTCGAGCCCCCGGCACGGCGGCGATCTGCGGATCGTGCTCGGCCCGGCCACGACCGGAGTGGCCAGCGGCTTCATGGGCACCGGGCTGCTGGCCGCCGGTGAGCGGATCAGGGAGCACTACCACCCGTACTCGGACGAGTTCCTGTACGTGGTGCAGGGCGGGCTGGAGGTGACGACGGACGGCACGGACGTCCACCGGGTGACGGCGGGAGAGGGCATCCTCATCCCGCGGATGACCCGGCACAAGATGCTGAACGACGGCACCGTGCCGGCCTTCGTCGTCTTCCACTCATGTCCGCTCGCGCCCCGGCCCGAGCTGGGGCATGTCGACACGGAGGAGCCTGATCCCGATGGGGCATGAACGACGCGCCGTCATCACCGGTATGGGCGTCATCGCCCCAGGCGGAGTCGGCACCCGGGACTTCTGGTCCGCGGTCACGGCGGGCCGTACGGCCACGCGCCGGATCACCCTCTTCGACCCCGAGCGGTTCCGCTGCCAGATAGCCGCGGAGTGCGATTTCGATCCCGCCTCGCTGGGGCTGACTCCGCAGGAGATACGCCGGATGGACCGGGCGGTGCAGATGGCGGTGGCGGCCACCGGGGAGGCACTCGCGGACGCGGGGGTCGGCGAGGGCGACCTGGATCCGGCCCGTACCGGCGTGACCATCGGGAACGCGGTCGGCAGCACGATGATGATGGAGGAGGAATACGTCGTCATCAGCGACAGCGGCCGCAAGTGGCTCTGCGACGAGGAGTACGGCGTACGGCACCTGTACGGCGCGGTGATCCCGAGCACCGCCGGCGTGGAGGTCGCCCGCCGGGTCGGCGCGGAGGGCCCGACCGCGGTGGTCTCCACCGGCTGCACCTCCGGCCTGGACGCGGTCGGCCATGCCGCGCAGCTGATCGAGGAGGGCTCCGCGGACGTCGTGATCGGCGGCGCCACGGACGCCCCGATCTCCCCGATCACGGTGGCCTGCTTCGACTCGCTGAAGGCCACCTCGACCCGTAACGACGACGCCGCGCGTGCCTGCCGCCCCTTCGACCGGGACCGTGACGGGCTGGTGCTGGGAGAGGGGTCCGCGGTCTTCGTGATGGAGGCCAGGGAGCGGGCGGCGCGACGCGACGCGAGGATCTACTGCGAGGTGGCCGGCTACGCCGGGCGGGCAAACGCCTACCACATGACCGGTCTGAAGCCGGACGGCCGGGAACTGGCCGAGGCCATCGACCGGGCCATGGAACAGGCCGGCATCGCCGCCGAGGACATCGACTATGTCAACGCGCATGGATCGGGCACCCGGCAGAACGACCGGCATGAGACGGCCGCCTTCAAGCGCAGCCTGAAGGGCCACGCCCGCCGGGTACCGGTCAGTTCGATCAAGTCGATGGTGGGCCACTCGCTGGGCGCCATCGGCGCGATCGAGGTGGCCGCCTCCGCACTGGCCATCGAGCACGCAGTGGTACCGCCGACGGCGAATCTCACCACTCCCGACCCCGAGTGCGATCTGGACTACGTTCCGCGCGAGGCGCGCGAGCACCCCACCGATGTGGTGCTCAGCGTCGGAAGCGGCTTCGGGGGCTTCCAGAGCGCGGTCGTACTGATCTCACCGAGGAGCAAGCGATGATGGTGATCACCGGCCTGGGCGTGGTCGCGCCCACGGGCGTGGGGCTGAACGACTACTGGGCCACCACCCTCGCGGGCAAGAGCGGCATCGACTGCATCCGCCGCTTCGATCCGACCGGCTACACCACTCAACTCGCGGGCCAGGTCCATGACTTCGAGGCGGGCGACCACGTCCCCTCCAAGCTGCTGGCCCAGACCGACCGGATGACGCACTTCGCGTTCGCCGGGGCGGAGATGGCGCTGGCGGACGCCGGTGCCGACCTCGATGCCTTTCCCGAGTACGAGCGGGCCGTGGTCACGGCGAACTCCTCGGGGGGCGTCGAGTACGGTCAGCACGAGCTGCAGAAGATGTGGAGCGGCGGCCCCATGCGGGTGAGCGCGTACATGTCGGTGGCCTGGTTCTATGCGGCCACCACCGGGCAGCTGTCGATCCATCACGGCCTGCGCGGCCCCTGCGGTCTGATCGCCACCGAGCAGGCCGGGGGGCTGGACGCGATCGGCCACGCCCGGCGGCAGCTGAGGCGCGGCGCCCGGCTCGCCATGACCGGTGGCACCGACGCACCGCTCTCCCCCGCCTGCATGGTCGCGCAGCTGGCGACCGGGCTGCTCAGCCGCAGCCCGGACCCGACGGCCGCCTATCTGCCGTTCGACACCCGCGCGGCGGGCTATGTGCCGGGCGAGGGCGGCGCCGTCATGATCATGGAACGGCGCCAGGACGCGGTGCGCCGCGGTGCCGAGCGGATCTACGGCGAGGTCGCCGGCTATGCGGCGACCTTCGACCCCGTCCCCGGCTCCGACCGCGGCCCGACGCTCGGCCGGGCGATCCGCAACGCGCTCGACGATGCCCGGACCGCGCCGCAGGACATCGACGTGGTCTTCGCGGACGGCCACGGCACGCCGGAGCTCGACCGCTCGGAGGCCGAGGCGCTGACCGGGCTGTTCGGCCCGCGCGGGGCGCCGGTCACCGTGCCGAAGACCGCCACCGGTCGGATGTACTCGGGCGGCGGTGCCCTCGATGTCGCGACCGCCCTGCTGGCCATGCGCGACGGCGTGGTGCCGCCCACCCCGCATGTGGAGGAGCTCGCCGCGGACTGTCCCCTGGACGTGGTCCGCGGGGAGCCACGTGAGCTGCCGGTGCGTCAGGCACTGGTCTGCGCCCGCGGGGTGGGCGGCTTCAACGCGGCCATGGTGCTGCGCACGGCCGCCTGACCCCGAACGGACCCGTACCGGCGAACACCCGTCCGCGGAAGCCCCGGGGACGACCCACCACCCACCACCCACCACCCACCGAGGGAGCGAACGTGAGCACATTGAGCGTGGACAAGCTGATCGACATCATGCGGGCCACCCAGGGCGAGTCCGAGGACCTGTCGGGCCTGAACGAGGAGGCCCTTGATACGCCGTTCACCGACCTGAACGTCGACTCGCTGGCCGTTCTGGAGGTCGTCACCCAGATCCAGGACGAATTCCAGCTGCGCATACCGGACACCGCCATGGACGAGATGAAGACCCCCCGTCAGGTCCTCGACTACGTCAACGGGCGTCTGGCAGAGGTGGGTTGAGATGGCCGGCCGCACCGACAACTCCGTCGTCATCGACGCGCCCATGGAACTCGTCTGGGACATGACCAACGATGTCTCCCATTGGGCCGAACTGTTCGCCGAGTACGCCACGTCGGAGGTCCTGGCCGTCGAGGGCAACACGGTCCGGTTCCGGCTCACCACCCAGCCGGACGAGGACGGGAAGCAGCACAGCTGGGTCTCCGAGCGGACCGCCGACCCCAAGAGCCGTACGGTCAGCGCACGCCGGCTCGACAGTGCCATGTTCGAGTACATGAACATCCGCTGGGAATACACGGCGGATCCGCGCGGCATCCGGATGCGCTGGATCCAGGAGTTCACCATGAAGCCGTCCGCCCCGGTGGACGACCGCGGCGCCGAGGCGTATCTGAACCGGCAGACGGTCAAGGAAATGGCCCGCATCAAGAAGCTGGTCGAAAAAGCCGCGCGGGCCGACGGCGGCCGCGCGGGCCTGGCGGAGGGGAAAGAGGGCATGACGGACACCTCGGCGGCAAGCGGCAAGCGCGGACCGGTCTTCAGGGTGCTGCTGCGCGCCGAGATCGCGGAGGGCAAGGAGAAGGAGTTCGAGGAGGCGTGGCGGGGGATCGGCGAGGTCATCACCGGCCAGCCCGCCAACCTCGGCCAGTGGCTGATGCGCAGCCACGACGAGCCCGGCGTCTACTACATCATCAGCGACTGGATAGACGAGGAGCGCTTCCGCGCGTTCGAGCGCAGTGAGGCTCACGTCGGCCACCGGAGCAAGCTGCAGCCGTTCCGGACGAAGGGTTCGATGGTGACCACCGATGTCGTCGCGGAGATGGTGAAGGCCGGTGCGCGGTGAGCGCCAGTGCCGAGTGGGGCACGGTCCGGGTCGTCAACTACCTACGGGTGACGGATGAGAGCCCGGGCGCGGTGGAGGAGTTGGTACGGGCGTACCACGAAGCCAGCGAGGCTTTGCGGGGTACGCCCGGTCTGATCCGTAACGAGCTGCTCCGCGACTCACAGGACCGGGTTCTTTTCGCGGTGCTGAGCGAGTGGAAGGACCGGCATACGTTCCTGGAGTGGGAAGAGGGCGTCCGGCACAAGGGTCAGACGGCACCGATCCGCAAGTTCGCCGACCCACGGCCGGCCGGGATGCCCTTCGCCGTCTATGAGGTGGTCGCGGCGTACTCGGAATGAGGATCCTGGCCCTGGCAGCGGCACCGTCGGCGACGGTGCCGCTGCCTCACCTCATCCACGATCCCAGCGGTCCGCCGGCCGGGCGGCCGAGCCGGGCACCGCGGAAAGCGGCGGAAAGTCCACCTGGCACGTGCAAAGAATTCGCCACGCGTCTTCGATAAACGTGAGCCGCACGGGACAGGCGGGATACGTAGACACAAGTCATTGAGGAGTTTATCCCTCCGACACGACAGGGAAATTCCCTACGACCCGGCCGTCACTAGACTAGGCTGACTCACGGTATGGGCTCGCCGGTTCAGGACTCCCATTCAGCGGGCGGTAGAACGCATTATTCCGCCGAGGGGGAGTCACTCGCCTCCAGGTGATCATCCGGCGGGGGTCCGGGAATGAGATTGTCGCAGCTGAGGCGATGCGCTCAGTAAGGGGGATCATGGGGATGAACCATGTGGCTGAGGTGCGATTCCGTGTGCTGGGGCCTTTGGAGGTGAGCGGCGGTGCAGATCGTGAGTTAACGCCGAGTGCACCCAAGTTGCGCCAGTTATTGGCGCTTCTGCTGGTGTCCGAGAACCGGATTGTCGCGATACACGAGATGATGGACGAGCTCTGGGGAAGCCGTCCTCCCGCGAGCGCGCTTGCTACTCTCCAGTCATATATCTACAAGATCAGGAAGAACGTTTTTGAAGTGGCCGGGGACGGCGACGTCTCGCTCCACACCAAACCGAACGGTTACCGGCTGCACATTCCTGTCGGCGTCCTCGACGTGCACCGTTTCGATGAGTTGATCGCCGGAGGCCAGAAGGCGCTCGACGGCGGAGACGCGGAGGCCGCCGCCGGACTGCTCGCGGATGCCATGGCCCTGTGGCGCGGTGCCCCGCTGGCGGATGTCGAGGCCGGCGGGCAGCTCGGCCTTCAGATCACCCGCTTCCAGGAGCGCCGGACGCGCGCCCTGGAGCTGCGGCTGGAGGCCGAGCTTCAGCTCGGCCGGCACCGCGAGCTGATCAGCGAGCTGAAGACGCTGTGCTCCACCCACCCCCTCGACGAGGGGATGCAGGCCAAGCTGATGATCGCCCTGTATCGCTCGGGCCGTCGGCACGAAGCCCTGGAGATGTACCAGACCTTCCGTCGGAGCATGATCGACGAGCTGGGTCTGGAGCCCTCGCCCGTGCTGGCCCGACTGCACAGCGCCATACTCGCGCCCGAACCCGAACTGCACATCGGGGCCGAGCCCTCACCCGAGCTGGAGCTGCGCCCGGTGCGGACCGTGCCGGACGGCGCCGACACGGTGTCCGGGCCCGCCACGGCCGGCGACGGCGGGGAGGGAGAGCTGGTGGAGGTCGCCGGAGCGCGGATCGCGACCGCGGTCCAACTGGCCGCGCCCGGCCCGGCCCAGCTGATCCCGTCCGTCCCGCATCCGGCCCAACTGCCTTCCGACATCGCGGATTTCACCGGGCGGAAGGAGGTGCTCTCCCGGCTGGAGAGCCGCCTGGCCGAATGCCGTGCGCAGTACGCCCCGCTGCCTGTCCTGTGGATCACCGGCATGCCGGGCGTCGGCAAGACGGCCCTGGCCACCCGGCTCGCGTACCGGGTGCGCGACCGCTTCCCGGACGGTCAGCTCTATGTCGACCTGCGCGGCGGCAGCGCCGATCCGGTGCACTCACGCACCGTGCTGCACCGCTTCCTCGCCGCGCTCGGGGAGCACCGCTCCGCTCTCCCCGACGACATCGACGAGGCCGGAGAGCTGTTCCGCAGCCGCTGTGCCTCCCGTTCGCTGCTCTTCTTCCTCGATGACGCCGCGACCACGGCCCAGGTCAAGTCACTGCTTCCGGGCAGCGGCGACTGCGCGGTCATCGTCACCAGCCTCGCCCACGGGCTGGCCGGCTCCGAGCCGGTGCTGCTGGACCCGCTGCCCGACGACGAGGCATACCAGCTCCTGACCTCGATCATCGGACCCCAGCGGGTGTGGGAGGACCCGCCCGCGGTCGACCGCATCGTCAAGCTCTGCGGCGGGCTTCCGCTCACGCTGCGCGCGGTCGGCACCCGGCTCTGCCGGCTGCCGGGCTGGCCGCTCGGCCAGTTCGCCGAGCGGCTCACCGACCCCCGCCGCCGCCTGGACGAGTCCAGTCTCCCCGGCCTCGACCTGCGCGCTTCCTATGACACCGGGTTCCGGCAGCTGAACGAGCGGGACCGGCTGGCGATACAGCTGTTCGCCATGCGCGCCGCCGGCCGTCCGTTCACCGCCGAGGACGCCGCCGCGCAGCTCGGCTGCGATCTGCTGAGCGCCGAGGGTGTGCTCGCCCGGCTCGCCGAGCGCCATCTGCTCCAGACGACCGGCGCCCAGGACGGCCCGATGGGCTATTGCGTCCATGAGCTGGTCAGGGCCTACGCACTGCAACGGCTGGCCGGGAACTGACACCGCCCCCGCCACGCCGCTTCCGCACCCGGACTCGCCCTGCGCCCGCGGAACGCGGCCGTGTCACACCGGGAAGGCTCACCGGCGTGACACGGCCGCGGGGCATCAGATCCCGCCGTCCACGTTGATCGTCTGACCGGTCACATAGGAGGACAGATCGCTGGCGAGGAAGAGCGCGGCGCCGGCGATCTCCTTCGTCTCGCCGAGCCGCCCCAGCGCCGTCATGGCCTGGTAGCGGGCGATCAACTGGGCGCGGCGCTCGGCCGGGATCGCCTTGGTGTCATCGCTGTCGATCACTCCGGGGGCGATCACATTGACCCGCACCCCCCGGCCGCCCAGCTCCATGGCCGCCGAGCGGGCGAACCCCTCCAGCCCCGCCTTCGCCGCCGTGTAGTGGCTGCGCAGCGGAATGCCGCGGGCCGCGGCCCGCGAACCGATCAGTACGACGGAGGACCGCTCCCCGAACAGTGGCAAGGTCTTCTGCACCACCGTGAAGGCAGCGGTCAGGCTGGTGTTCAGCACCCGGTGCCACTCGGCCGGCTCCAGCTCCGGCAGCGGGATATGGCTGATCACGCCGGCGTTGTGCACGACGACGTCCAGCGACCCGTAGCGGGCCCTCGCCTCCGACACCAGCCGATCGACATCGGCCGGGTCATTGACATCGGCCCGGACCAGTTGGTGGTCTCCGCCGGTCTCCTTCAGCTCGGCGGCCAGCTGGTCGGCCTGCGCGCTGGGGTTCTGGTGGCAGGCCAGGACGGTGGCGCCCGACCGGGCGAGGGCGAGCGCGATGGCCCGGCCTATGCCACGACTGCCGCCCGTGACGAGCGCGTGCTTGCCGGTGAGGGTCAGATTCATACGAGCCACTCCAAGGTCGCATACGAGGCGGGATGGTTACGGGTCGGATCCTCCCTGAACCCGCTGGTCAGGGACTGGGGGCAGGGCACCAGCGGGCCGCCACCGGAATGTCCGCACACACGCTCTACGGGAGGAGTACGACCTGCCCGGCGTGCACCAGCCCGGAGCCGAACCCGATGAGCAGTGCCGTGTCCCCGGACCGGGCCTCGCCCGAGGCGAGCATCCGCTCCATGGCCATCGGGATCGAGGCGCCGGAGGTGTTGCCGCTGTCGACGATGTCCCGGGCGACGGCCGCGCCTGCGGGCAGCCCGATGTCCTTGACCAGCGCGTCGGTGATGAGCCGGTTCGCCTGGTGCGGGATGAAGGCGGACAGCTCGGCGGGGGTGAGCCCGGCCCGTTCGACGGCGTCGCGCGCCGCCTGGCCCATGGTCTCGGTGGCCCACCGGAAGACCTTCCAGCCCGTCATGCACAGATAGGGCCAGGGGAGGTCGTGGTTTTCGCGGAGTCCGGGTGTCCAGTGGCCGGTCATGGTGATGGCATCCATGCGATCGCCGTCCGCGCCCCACGCCACCGGGCCGATGCCCGGCGTCTCGGACGGGCCGATGACAACGGCGCCCGCGCCGTCCGCGAAGAGGAAGGCGGTGGCCGGATCGTTCGGGTCCACCACATCCGTCATCCGATCGGCCCCGATCATCAGGACGTTGCGGGCCGCGCCCGACCGGACCATGGAGTCCGCGATGGCGACGCCGTGGCAGAACCCGGCGCAGGCCGCCGACAGGTCGAATGCCGCGGCGCGCGCCGCGCCGAGCCGGTGCGCCACGTCCACCGCGAGCGCGGGCATCTGCAGCAGATGGCTGATCGTCGCGACCAGGACACAGTCCACTTCGCCGGCGGACAGGCCCGCCGCGGCCAGGGCCTTCTCCGATGCTGTGGCGGCCATCGCCGCCAGCGGCTCGTCCGGCCCGGCGAACCGCCGGGTGCGGATGCCCGACCGGCGCGCGATCCAGTCGGGAGCCACCCCGATCCGGGGGGCTATCTCCTCATTGGTGACGACGCGCGCGGGCCGGTACGCTCCGACGCCGCGGATACGGCTGCCACCGACGGGAGCCGACTGCGACAACGACAACTGGGACATCTGCGCTCCTCCGGTACGGATCCACCTGCGGCGTGATGCTCGCAGGGCCGGGTCGCGGACCGATGGCGCGAAGGGCCGACCGTCACCAGCAGCGGAACGAGCCGTCCACCACCGATCCCCCAGCGGGAAGCTGCGGCTGGGGGAATCAGTGCCGTTGCGACCGGCACACCGTCAGTTGTCAGCAGGCGGTCCAGTTGGCCGTCAGTTGGTCTGCAGTCGGCGTCAGTTGGCCGACACGTCCGTGGTCTTGGTCGGCGCGGGGGGACGGCGGTCCGGAAGGGGTGGCGGCTCCGTGGGCTCGACCGCCAGATGCGGCAGCCGCTTGTCGAGCCGGCGGGGCAGCCACCAGTTGGCGGTGCCCAGCAACCGCATGACGGCGGGCACCAGCACGGTGCGGATGATGAACGCGTCCAGCGCGACCGCCGCCGCCAGGCCCACTCCGAACTCGGAGATGATCCGCTCCTTGCGGAAGACGAACGCGGAGAACACGCAGATCATGATGAGTGCCGCGGCGTTGATGACCCGGCTGGTATGGGTCAGGCCCACGGTCACCGCCCTGCCGTTGTCACGGGAGTGCACCCACTCCTCGTGCATCCGGCTCACCAGGAACACCTGGTAGTCCATGGACAGCCCGAACAACACCGCCAGCATGACCGTCGGCAGGAACGCCTCGACCGGACCCGCCCCACCGACCCCGAGGGGCTCCGACAGCCAGCCCCACTGGAAGAGCGCCACCAGCACACCGAATGCGGCCGCCGCGGCGAGCAGGTTCATCACCGCGGCCGTCAGCGGGATCACCAGGCTGCGAAAGGCCACGAGCAGCAGCAGGAAGCCGAGCGCCACCACGATCAGCACGAACCACGGCAGCTTCCCGAGCATCACGGTGGCGAAGTCGTCGAACGTCGCGGTCTGGCCACCGACGTGCACCCGCATCGTCGTGCCGTGCTCGGCGGCCGGAATCGCCCTGTCGCGCAGCCGTGAGATGAGATCCGAGGTCGCCTCTGACTGCGGGGCGGTCTTGGAGATCACCTGCACCACTGCCGTCCTCGCGCCCGGCTGTGCCGGCAGCATGACCACCGAGGCCACGTCCGCGTCGCTGCGTACGGTGTCGGCGAGTTTCCGCAGTGCCGCCGTGTCGCCCTGACCGCCGACCTCGGCCACCAGTTGCAGGGGCCCGTTGAAGCCCTTGCCGAAGCCCTCCGCCAGCATGTCGTACGCCTTGCGGGTGGTGTTCGACTCGGGACGGTTGCCCTGGTCGGAGATGCCGAGCCGGAGCGAGAAGAACGGGATCGTCAAGATGGCGAGCACGGCCGCCGCGGCGGTCAGCAGCCTGCCCGGACGGCGCTGGACCAACGCCGCCCAGCGCACCGCCATCCCCCGGGGCTCCTCCTCGCCCGAGCCTTCCGCGGCCATCCGCCGCCGCTCACGGCGGCTGAGCACCCGCTTGCCGACCAGGCCGAGCAGCGCCGGCATGAACGTCACCGACGCGGCCATGGTGAGCACCACCATCGAGGTGGTGGCGATCGCGACACCGGTGAGGAACTTCAGCCGCAACGCCAGCAGTCCCAGCAGCGCAATGCAGACCGTACCGCCGGCGAAGAGCACCGCGCGGCCGGAGGTGTTCAGCGCCCGGACGGCGGCCTCCTCAGGGTCGAGGCCCGCCCTCAGCCCCTGCCGGTGGCGGGTGATGATGAACAGCGCGTAATCGATCCCGACGCCGAGGCCGATCAGCGTCGAGAGGGTGGCGGCCAGTTCCGGGACGTCGGCGCCGTGCGACAGGAGCCGGATCGCCATCACGCCGGTGCCGACGCTGAAGACCGCGCAGATCAGCGGCAGCGCCATCGCGAGCAGCGACCCGAAAGCGAGGTAGAGCACGATCGCGGCGGCCGCCAGACCCACGAACTCGGCGATGTTGCCCGCCTGCGTCTCCTCGGTCTTCTCCGCGACGGGCCCCGAGATCTCCACTCGCACCCCGTGGGTACGGGCCGTGGCCGCGGTATCGACGATGCGCTCGGCCTCGTCCGCCGAGAGTTCCTGGGCCGTCTTGTGGTAGGTGATCCTGGCGTAGGCGGTACGGCCGTCCCGGCTGATCTGAGCGGCGCCCGCCGCCGAGTACGGACTGGTCACCTGCCCGACCGTGTCGAGTCGGCCGATCCTGCCGAGCGCCTCGGACAGCCGCTCGCGTACCGCGCGGTCCCGGACGCTCCCGTCCGCCACATGCCAGACGACGGTGTCCATGTCGCCGGCCCGCTCGGGGAAGGCGGACTTGATGAGGTCCTGGGCCTTCTCCGACTCCGTGCCGGGGACGGAGAAGACATTCGCGAAGGCGGCGCCGGCGGCCTGGCCGCCCACGCTGATGCCGCCGAACGCCAGCAGCCACATCAACAGGACCAGGAGTCGATGCCGGTAGCACCAGCGCGCCAGGGTGGCCATGCCTCTCCCCATAATTAATCGTCCGCTCGATTAATAGTTCCGAAGGTAGCATGCCAACGCGCCCAAGTGACGACACGACATGTGTGAGACACCTGGACACCCCCTCAGCCGCGGAACGAGATTGGGAAGAGAGATGGCCCGGACCGCCGGAAGCACCGCAGCAGTCACCCGGCAACGGATCCTCGACGCCGCGAGCGCGCTGTTCGCGGAGCGCGGCTACGCCGGCACCTCGATGCGCGACATCGCGCAGCACCTGAGAATGACCAGCGCGTCCCTCTACTACCACTTCCCGGCCAAGGAGGAGCTGCTCTCCGCCCTGGTGGGCCCGGTGATGGACGGCCTGGACCACTTCGCCGACCAGGCCGAAGGCGCCGGGCTCGACCAGGAGGAGCTGGTCCGCGGCATCATCGCCGTCCTGGAGGACAGCGGCCGCACCCTCCAGGCCATCGCGACCGAGCCCACCGCACTGCGCATCCTGGTCGACCGGCACGACCTGGGCCGGCGGCTGGCCCGCCTGGAACAGCTCATCGCCGACCCGGACGACCCGGCGATGCTGCTGCGCTGCCGCTGTGCGCTCGGCGCGATCCGGGTGGGCATCATGTCGACGCACGCGAGGCGTCAGCAGTCCGCCACGGCGGCCCCGAAGCCGGGCCCGCCCCGGCTCTCCGGCACCGAACGGGAATTGCTGGTCTCCATCGCCCTGGCGGTGCTCAACGCACCTATGCCGAGCGGACCACGGACCGGGTGACCGATATCGGCGGGACCACCGACAGGATTCACCGACGCGCGCGGCGCCCGCGAGTGCGGGCGCCGCGCCAAAGGTGACCCGGGCGGGTCAGCTCCTGCCGTGGCCCAGGTCGTCGACGTACGAGGAGATCCAGGCCAGCGGTGCGTTCCAGTTGATGGTGATCTCGTTGACCGAGAACGCCATGATGTCGTCGGTGTAGCACATCGCCGGGGCACAACCCTTCAGCTTCTTCTGGGCAACCGGGTCCTGCAGCCCGGAGTTCGGGCCTCCGGCCAGCGAACCGGGTGCCGGGTTCGGCAGCTTGCGGTCGATCTGGTGCGCCCAGAAGCGGTGGTGCTGGTTGTGCGAGTTCCGTTCGCCGTAGCCCGTGACGTAGGACTGGTTGAGCGGGTTGCCGCCCAGCAGGTAGTCCATGCCACGCAGCACCGCGTCACGGTAACCGGGCTTACCGGTCAGGTCGTGGGCGGTGGCGAGTACGACCATGTTGTTCAGCACCTGACTGTTGGAGCCCCACTCGTACTTGCCGCCCATCGGCGCATACGGAACGCCGTAGGCCGACTTCGCGGAGTCCTTGACGTAACGGTCAGCGGCCTTCGTCACCGTCTTGCGTACGGCGGCGAGCTGCTTGGCGGTGAGCTTGCTGTCCACCGTGGCCAGGTCCAGCGCCCCGAGGCCCGCGGTCGCGGACCAGGACAGGCCGCCGCCGCGCGGGAAGAGGGCGTTGACGTCGCCGTGCAGCGGCGACTTGAGGAACGCCTTGCGGTAGGCGTCATCACCGGTGGTGATGAACAGCTCGGACGCGGCCCAGTAGAACTCGTCACTGACGTTGCTGTCGCCGTACGCACCACCGCCTGTGGAGTCCTGGTCGCCGGCGAACATCTTCGGATGTGCCTTGGCCGCGGCCCAGGCGGTCTTGGCCACCTGCAGGCACCGGGCTGCGTAGTCCGCGTCGTAGGGCTTGAAGAGGCGGGCGCTCTGCGCGGCAGCGGCGGCCAGGTTGAGCGTGGCCGCGGTGGACGGCGGACGCAGCACACGCTGCTGCTTGTCCTGGTCCGGCCGTGTCGGGAACCCGGTCCACTGCTTGTCATGCATCTTGTGGAAGGCCATGCCGGCGAGCGGCTTGCCCTTGGGCACCTGCATGCGCATGAGGAAGTCCATCTCCCAGCGCGCCTCGTCGAGGATGTCCGGGACTCCGTTGCCGTGCTCGGGCACCCGGAGCTTGCCATCGCCCAGCGGCTTGGCGTGGGCACCCTTGGTGGTGTGGGTGCGCTCGTACGCGGACATCAGCTGGGCCACGGAGATACCGCCGTTGACGACGTACTTGCCCTGGTCACCGGCGTCATACCAGCCACCGGAGACATTCCGACGGTATTCGGAGCCGCCGTCCTGGTACGGGACCCGGGTGTCGCCGCCGTGCGGCGCCGCCTTGTCATGGCCCGCGGGACGCGCGTACTTGGATCCGACCAGGTCCGCGTCGATCTTGACGCCGCTGCGGTTGTGGTAGAAGTACGCCAGCGAGTCCTTGCGCAGCGAGCGGTAAAGGTTGTCACCGATGGTGAACGGCTCGCTCTTCTTCCCGCCGACGGTGACGGTGTACCCCTCGCCCCTGTGGGTGACCTTGCTGAAGTCGAAGGTCTGGACGCTCTGCCGGGAGCTCGGGTCGACGCCTGCGGAGGTGGTGGTCCCGCTCGCCCGCTTCGTGCCGTCGGCGGCCCGGAGCGTCCACTTCAGGGGCTTGGTGGCGCTGGTGACGACGGTGCCCTTCTTCGGGCCATGGGTCAGATAACCGACCTGGTTCACCCGCACCGGAGAGCCGGTGTCGACCTTGGGGCCGGGCGCCTCGGCACCGCGCGGCGCGGGGTGCGCCACGGCCACTGCCGCAGGGGTCACGGCGCCCAGCGTCAGGCCTGCTGCGACCGCCGCACCCAGCATGCGCTGACGGCGGCGGCCGGTCTGGTCGAGGGCAGGACGTACTCGGGGGGCAGAATGAATCAAGGCTCAGTTCTTCCGAGAGGGAGCAAAGGCAACACAGCAGCACGGCATGAGATCGCCGCCGCGACTGCGGGTGTGGTCAGCGAAAGGGCCGTCGCCTCGCCCGAAGCGAGTGACAGAAAGGCCGGGAAATCACCCGGGGCCCACTCCCAAGAGGCTATGGAAATGACCTGGCCTGCAGCTTCGTACGCTTAGCCGAAATTCGAGTACATCAATGGAGGGAATTCCATCTACTTCATTTGAGGTATCCGGCTCTGCGGCCTGCGACGGAATTCAAGGGGTGCGTTTACGGCGTATGGCTACGGCGTATAGCGCTGAGCAGGTGCTTCGGGCAGACGGGCAGAGGGGTTGCCGGACAAGGGCAACCTGCTGGGAAAGCGCCGCGATGGCCCGGTGCGAACATGGACTGAAGGGCGTCCTTGTCACCGCCTGCGCCGGTGAAGCCTGCTCGTCTCCGGAGTAGACGACGCGGTTGCCGCACGAGAGGAACATGAGCTCATGGGCGAAAAGGTCGCGTCCGAGCAGCTCGGCCTCGTCCGCCCGCGGGTTGTCCTTCACCAGGAAGCCGCCGATACGGCCCATGTCGTGGTTGCCGAGGAAGGTCACTTGCTCGTAGGCGTTGGCCTTGTCGGTGGTGTAGCGGTAGTCCTGAGCGAAGACGCCGGACATCCCGCTCGCCGGTCCGCCGCGCGACGCGTAGCCGCGAAGGGCGAATCACCGCTCCTGGCCGGACTGCTCACCGAGCGCCTCGGCGTCCCCGTCGCCGTCGTGAACGATCTCACCGCGGCGGCCCGGCGCCGCGCCGCCGCCGAGCCCCAGCCGTTCTGTCTGCTGACCATCGGCTCCGGCACCGGCAACAAGGTCTTCCACGGCGGCGAGATACTCCTGGACGCCGACGGCCACGGCGGAGAGCTCGGCCACTGGGTGTGCGACGCCTCGCCCGGCGCGCCGCTGTGCGACCGCGGGGCCTCCGGCCACCTGGGCGCCATCACCTCCGGGCGCGGAGTCCTCGCGGCGGCACGCCGGGCGGCGGTCGCCGACTGCGCCGGATTCGCCCGCTCCCGGCTCGCCGCTCTGAGCGACGGTCCGCGCGGAGGCTCTCGACACCCGGGGGCCGGCCGCGGCCGTACGCGAGGGCGACGCGTTCGCCACCGGGATACTGCGCGGCACCCTCGTCCACCTCGCGCGGGCGAATACGGCCGTCTTCGTCTGCCTCTCCAGCGACCTCCTGCCCGGCCTCCCGGCCACCCGCCTGCTCCCGGTCCACGGCGTACGCGAGGGCGCCCGAGCCCTGGCGGACGCGTTCACGGGGCTCCGCAGCGACGGACACGACCGTTCACACGGCCCGGCCCGCCCCCGGTACCGCTTCCTCCGCGGGCATCGGCCCCGGCGGGGCGCCGTCGCCGAAGGGACGGCCGCCCAGCTCGTCCCGCTGGTGCGGGGCCAGCCAGCCGGACAGGTCGGGGCCGAGCGGGACGATGCGCCTGGGGTTGATGTCGGCGTGCACCTGGTAGTAGTGCCGCTTGATGTGGTTGAAGTCCACCGTGTCGCCGAAGCCCGGCGTCTGGAAGAGGTCCCGGGCGTACGCCCACAGCACCCGGTCCTCGCTGAGCTTGTTGCGATTGCACTTGAAGTGGCCGTGGTAGACCGCGTCGAAGCGGACCAGCGTGGTGAACAGCCGGATGTCGGCCTCGGTGAGGGTGTCGCCGACCAGGTACCGCCGCCTGGACAGTCGCTCGGAGAGCCAGTCCAGGCGGGCGAACAGGCGCCGGTACGCATCCTCGTACGTCCCCCGGCTCGCGGCGAAGCCCGCCCGGTAGACGCCGTTGTTCACATCGCGGTAGACCGCCTCCATCACCTCGTCGATCTCGTCGCGGTGCTCCTCGGGGTACAGGTCCGGGGCACCCTCCCGGTGCAGAGCGGTCCACTCCGTGGCGAGGTCCAGAGTGATGCGCTGGTAGTCATTGGTGACCAGCTTGCCGCTGGGGATGTCGACGATCGCGGGTACGCTGACGCCGCCCGGACAGCCGGTCTCGCGGGCGTCATACGCCTCACTGAGGAACGCGATGCCCAGCACCGGGTCCCGGTCCCCCGGATCCAGGGTGAAGCGCCAGCTGCGCTCGTCCTGGATGGGATCGGTGACCGCGACGGAAAGGGCCGACTCCAGGCCGAGGAGCCGCCGGGAGATCAGCCCGCGACTGGCCCAGGGGCAGGCCCGGCTGACCACCAGCCGGTACCGGCCGGCCTCCACCGGCCAGCCGTCCCGGCCGTCGGCCGTGATCCGGTCGGAGAAGTGCGGACCGGACCGGGTGAACTCTTTCTCCTCACGGGGTGTCTCCTGGCCTGCGGTGTTCAACTCGACCCTCTCCTGTCGGTGCGTCTGTGGGGCGGTGCGTCTGTGAGGCGGTGCGTCCACGGGGCGGTGCGCCTGTGAGGCGGTGCGTCCACGGGGCGGTGCGCCTGTGGGGCGGTGCGCCTGTGAGGCGGTGCGTCCACGGGGCGGTGCGCCTGTGAGGCGGTGCGCCTGTGAGGCGGTGCGCCTGTGAGGCGGTGCGCCTGTGGGGCGTGCGTCTGTGAGGCGGTGCGTCCATGGGACGGTGCGTCCACGGGGCGGTGCGTCCACGGGGCGGGCTCAACACCTACCCTGTTCCACACCCCCGGAGCGTTATGCGACGCGGTTCGGGCGGCGTCCCGCGGCCCTCCTCCGCTCGCGTCCTCGCCATCACAGGTCCGCCGCCACCCGTACGTTGGGTTTCATGTATGCCACCCAGGTTTCGCGACGTGTGCAAGCGTCGCCCGCGACGGTCTACCGGGCACTCATCGACCCGGACGCGGTAGCGGCATGGCGAGTGCCCAGCGGCATGACCAGCCATGTGCACGCGTTCGATCCTCGCGAAGGCGGCACCTTCCGCGTGTCCCTCACCTACGACGAGCCGCTGGGCTGCGGAAAGTCGGGCGCGCACACGGACACGTACCGCGGCCACTTCGCGAAGCTCCTTCCCAACGAGTTGGTGGTCGAGGTGATGGAGTTCGAAACCGACGACGGCGCATTGCGCGGCACGATGACGCTGACCACGTCGCTCACCGAGGTGAGCGGCGGGACGGAGATCGTGATGGTGCACGAGGGCGTCCCCGACGACGTACCCCGCGAAGACAACGAACTGGGTACGCGCATGGCCCTGGACAATCTCGCCCGACTGGTCGAATCCCGCGGGTAGCGGGTGGGGGACCCGCCCGCGAAGAGGCCAGGTGGTGCGGGGTGGCGGCGAACGGGCCGGGACGGGGCCCGCGCCCGGCAGTGGTCACTACCGGCGAGTAATGCCCGAGCAAAAACTCCTGCTGTGCGAACCGTTGACCGCCATACCATCCGGTCGGTACGGTCCCCGCACTCCTCGTCCCCGCACCTATCGGAGTGTGCACGCATGGACACGGCACCCCCTTCCCCGCTCGCCGGTACGGCGCAGGCGACCGCTCCCCCCGACCGGCACCGCCGCCGCGTGGCCACCGCGGCCACCCTCGCCTCCGCCGTCGAGTGGTACGACTACTTCGTCTTCGGCATCGCCGCTGCTCTCGTCCTCGGCGATCTCTACTTCCCCCAAGGCAGCCCTTCGACCGGCGTACTCGCCGCCTTCGCGACCTTCGCGGTCGGCTTCCTCGCCCGCCCCATCGGCGGCATCATCGCTGGCCAGCTCGGTGACAAGCGCGGCCGCAAGCCGATGCTCGTCCTCGCGCTCACCCTGATGGGCCTGGCCACCACCGGTATCGGCGTCCTGCCGACGTACGAGACGATAGGCATCGCGGCACCGCTGCTGCTCGTCCTGCTCCGCGTCATGCAGGGCATCGCGGTCGGCGCCCAGTGGGGCGGCGCGATGCTGATGGCCACCGAGTACGCGCCCGAGGGCAAGCGCGGGCTCTACGGCAGCCTGGTGCAGCTCGGGGTGCCGATCGGCGTGGTCACGGCCAACACCGTGTTCCTCACCGCGGGTGCCCTCACCGACGACGCCAGCTTCGCCTCCTGGGGCTGGCGGGTGCCGTTCCTGGTCGGCCTCCTCGTCCTCGCCCTCGCCTGGTACATCCACACCCGCGTCGAGGAGACCCCCGAGTTCCGCGAGGCCGAACAGGCACTGGCCGAGCAGGAGAAGAACGAGCCCCGCTCCCCGCTGCGGACGATCCTGCGCACCCACCTCGGCACGGTGTTCCTCGCCGGCGGCTCCTTCGCCGTGAACACCGCGACGTTCTACATCATCATCACTGGCGTACTGGACTACTCGACCCGCGAACTCCACATGAACCGCGAGTCGGTGCTCACCGTCTCGCTCTGCGTCAGCCTGACCCAGCTCGCGCTGATACCCGCCGCCGCCGCGCTCTCCGACCGCATCGGACGGCTGCGGATCTACGCGGCGGGCGCGGTCGGCCTGCTGGTCTGGGCGGTCCCGCTGTTCCTGCTCATCGACACCAAGTCGCTGCTGTGGCTGGCCGTCGGCACGTTCGTCACGAGCTGTTTCCTCAGCATCATGTACGGGCCGCAGGCCGCCCTGTTCGCCGAGCTGTTCACCGCCGAGATGCGCTATACCGGCGCCTCGCTCGGCTACCAGATCGCCGCGGTGTTCGGCGGAGGTCTGGCGCCGTTCGTGATGGTGCTGCTGCTGGAGGCGACGGGCACCTCGATGGCCGTCTCCGGCTACATCATCGGCCTCGCCGTGATCGCCCTCATATCGATCAGAATTCTCGCAAAACGGGCAGCCGTCCGGGAGTGACCTGGACCGTCCGAGCCGCAGCCGCGGCTGCCTCGGCGCCGGCCCGGTCCTTCCGCGCCGGCGCCACGGCGTCACGACATCGACCGCGGAGCCGTCCCCAGAGGCCCTGGCAAAGGTGGCACGTCCCGGACACCGTGTTCCATGCACGAATAGTGTCCAGTAAGCCGATCGTGCCTCTACGCTAAACGCTCGCGACGATGGGTATGCCGGATAAGCGCGATGCCGGAGCGCGCTTGTCGGGTGCGAGGGGGGACGCACGTGTCGGAGCGGTTCGCGGAAAGCCGTGCGCGGCGCCGGGTGCTGGCGGAGATGGTGACTGTCTTGGGAGGGTCGGTGGCACTGGCCGACGCTCGCGGTCGGCACCAGTGGCGGCGAGAGCTGTCCGAGGCGTTCGGCGGGCTGGAGCTGGAGCCCTATCCAACCTCCCACCAGGAGTTCTTCGAGGCAGTACGGGCCTGCGGCGACCGGAACGGGGGCCTGGAGGTGCTCTTGGAGATCACCGGCTTCGTGGCTCCGGCCCTCACCCACCGGCTGCAGCCCCTGCTCGATGAGTGGAACGCGGCCGATCTGTACCGGGGACGCGACTGGGCGGCGCTGCGGCAGGCGCTCGACATAGGCATACCCGAGTTGAGCGCGATCGTCGCCGAGGTCTGCGGGGACCGGTTCCGCCTCCCTGCCCACTGCCCCACCGCCTGGCACGCCTTCCTCCATCTGGCCTGCCGCAACGCCCCGCCCGGGGGGCTGCCGCCCAGCATGGCCCTGCTGGAGCATCTCGCCCTCCACCCCGACCTGGCCTCCTCGGTGGGCGAGTTGTACGCGTGGAACGATCACTTCGCCCAGGAGTGGGGTGTCGCGGACGGCGACGACGGACTGATCTCGATGCGCGCAGGCCTGGCCGGCGGCCGCACCGCGGATGCCCTGCCTTTGGGCGGCCGCAGCGTGGACGGGCTCGGCTCCGAACCGGAGCGCCCCGTGATCAGGCTGTTCGTCAAGGTGGCACCCGATCTGACCCCCGTGGACGCCAAGCGCAGAAGACAGGGTCGCAGAGAGGCGCGCTACAGACTCGCGGCCCGGGTGCGATACGCGGAATCCTCCGGGCTGCACCAGGAGCCGCAGGGCGAGCCCCGCGACCTGGTGCCGCGCAGCCAGATCCCCGTGGCCGTCGCGGAGCTGCTGACCCGGATGGCGGAGCTGTGGCAGTCGCGCGCCGAAGAAGTGGTGCTGGAGTTCTTCTTGCCGACCGAGCTGCTGAACGAGCCCGTTGAGTGGTGGAATCGCAACCCCCAGCTGGGCTACGCCAACCCGATTTTGAGCAAGTACCACGAAATATTCATTCACAGCCTGGAGCGGGTTCAGCGACGCGAGCTCCACCACGCCTGGCGCATGCGCTGGGCCCGCTGGAAGAGCCGGCCCGAGCAGGCGGACGTCCACTGGTGTGACGCCGAAGGCCGCTCCACGGACGAGCACCTCGCGTTGTTGGACGCGCGGGTCGGGAGACGAGATGAGGTGGTGGCGATGGTGCTCAGCGAGCCCCCGCAACCGAGAAGCGGTCTGGGCCTGCGGGAGCTGCGGCTGGCACTGGACCTGGGGGTCCCCGTGCTGATCCACCATCGCGAGGACAGCGCGTCGGAGGCCTTCCGCAGTGTGGTGCGCGAAGGACTGGCCGAGGACGGTCTGGCGAAGCTTCCCGAGCGTGCGAGACAGTGGAAGAGCGACTGTGCCGCTGGTGGAAATGGTTCGCGGGAAGACCCGGTCAGGGACCTCAGCGTGATCTGGGACAACCCCGAACTGCTCCTCGACGGCGGGCCATGTGCTCCCGCCACTTTCGTAGGGGGGATCGATTGAACACGCCGGAGAGGAGCGGAGAGGCGGCTGGTGCTCCCGTGGCAACGAGCGAGCTCCTGTACCACGGGACGGGCGCGGTGCTGCCCGAGGTCCCGTACGAGGAGCGCCGGTGGCCGGAGGGGCCGCGCTGGCGGACCTTCCAGGGCGGACCCTGTCTGCCGCAGCCGCCCGACGACGACGAGGCCGACCGGCGGCTCGGCCCGGTCGGTGCGGCGCGCAGGCCCTCGGCGGAGGAAGTCCGCCTGGTCAACGCCGCGATCCTGCTGCGGCGCCCGCTGCTGGTCACCGGCCGCCCCGGCGTGGGCAAGTCGACCCTCGCCTATCGCATCGCCCGTGAGCTGCGGCTGGGCAGGGTGCTCCAGTGGCCCATCACCTCGCGGTCGACCCTGGCCTCGGGGCTCTTCGAATACGACGTGATCGGGCGCGCGCAGGCGGGCCAGGCATGGTACGCGGCGCGGCAGCGGTGCGGCGCGGCGGACGGCCCCGACTCCGGCGACACGGCTTTCCGCGACGACGAAGCCCGCGTGGACATCGGTGAGTTCATTCAGCTCGGTCCGCTGGGCACCGCGCTGCTCCCGCATCGCTTACCGAGGATCCTGCTCATCGATGAGCTCGACAAGGGCGACGCCGATCTCCCGAACGATCTGCTCACGCTCTTCGAGGACGGCTGGTACGCCGTGCCACCACTCGTACGAGTGAAGCGCCAGTTCCCCGAAGTGATCGTCCACACCGCGGATCCGGGCAGAACCGCTCCCATTACAGAGGGCCTCGTCACAACTCGTTCATTTCCCATTGTCATCATGACCTCCAATGGGGAGCGGGAGTTCCCTGAGGCGTTTATGCGCCGCTGCCTCCGATTCGATATACCGGACCCCGGCCCGGAGGCACTGGGCGAGCTGGTCGCCGCGCACTTCGCCGACCAGTTGGGGCACATGCACGACAGGCTGGTCCAGGACTTCATGACGCGCAGCGAGCAGGTGAACGGCCTGGCGGCCGATCAGCTGCTCAACGCCGCCCACCTGGCGACCTCCGGCGCGTACACGCATGCCGAGGGCGACGACGCCGAGTGGCGGGCCGTCCTCAGCGCGATCTGGCATCCCCTGAGTCCCGACGTACGCGCCGACGGGGCGGAACCGAGTGCCTGAACGCCCGTCGGTACCCGAGCGGACCGGGACGGGTGGTGCGGCGGAAGCCCCGGCCACCTCCTCCCCGGACCACGGACGCCTGCCCGTCGGCGGGCTGCGGTGGTGGGAGGTGGCGGACGCGCTGTGGCTGGCCCGTCACCACCCGGAGCTGGCCGGGCCGTCAGACCCCGATGGGCCACCTGCCCCCGGGGAGCCGGAGCCCGCCGTACCGGAACCCGAGCCCGATTCTGAGCCCGAGCTTCCGCGGCCGGGCGCTCGGCCATCGGACGGGACGGATCACGAGCCGCCACCCACCGACGAACGTCCGGCGCCCGATGCCCCACCGCCGACGGGCGAGGACACCGATCCGCTCCTCCACTCCTTGGCCCACCGCCCGCCACCAACGGGGCCTTCGCAAGCGCCGCCGCCCCCTCGCGTCGATGGCCCCGCGCCCGGAGGCCGGGCCTGGCACGGGTCCGGGCCGCGAGCCAGGGTGACCGACGGCGTCCACATGATCCGGGTCGGGGACGCGTTACGCCCCCTGCGGCAGTGCGTCCGTTCGGTGCTCCATCAAGAGCTGGACGAGGAGGCGACCGCCGAGCGGCTGGCCGAAGCTCCCGGTCTGCCCCCGGTGATGGGGCCGGGCAGTGAGCCCCGCTGGGACGCGGCCCTGGTGGTCGACGCGGGCCCGCACATGATGCTCTGGGCCGCCCTCGCCCGGCGGTTCGCGGCGGCGCTGCGCCGCCACGGCGGCTTCCGCGATCTGCGGCTGCGTTTTTTGGACACCCGCTCCGACCACCCGGGCGGGATTGTCCTGCGGGGGCCGGACCGCCGGTCGAGAGCCCAGCCGCCGAGGAGCCTGGTCGACCCCACCGGGCGCCGGATCATCCTCGTCCTCACCGACGGCCTCGCTCCCGCCTGGCGCGCGGGCGCCGTGCAGGACGTGCTGGCCGTGTGGGGCCGCCATCAGCCCGTGGCCGTACTCCACACCCTGCCGCAGCGGTTGTGGCACCGCACCGCCCTCGACCCGCGGCGGGTCCGGCTGCGTGCCTCCGGTCCCTGGGGCGCCAGCGCCCCGATGGACTGGGAGTTCACCGAACCCCCCATCGCGACGCCCCCACCGGAAGCGCTCGGCGGCCGGCGCCCGGTGCCCGTGCCCGTCCTGGAGATCGCCGACGAGTGGATCGCCCCCTGGGCCCGCTTCATCGCCGGGGAAGGCCCCCGCTGGACCGAGGTGGCCGCCCTCCTCGTGCCTCCGCACCGGCCCGAACCCCCCTCCGTACGGCCCGAGTACGCCAGGACCCCCGCAGGCGCCGCGGAGCGCGTCGCCCGCTTCCGGGTGTGGGCCTCCCCGGAGGCCTTCTCCCTGGCCACCCGGCTGGCCGCGGTCCCACTCGACCTCCCCGTCATGTACGCCGTACAGTGCCGCACGCTCCCCCGGACGGGCCCGGCCCATCTGGCTGAATTCTTTATGAGTGGTCTGGTCGAGCCCATGCCGGGGAGCGGCGGGGACTCCTTTCTCTTCGGCGAGGGAGTGCGTGAGGAATTGCTCGCTTCCAGCACCCGGCAGGCGACCGAGATGGCGTCGAGGATCGCCGCCGAGATCCTGGCGCCGCACAGCGGTGCCGCCCGCGAGCTGCTCATCCACCTCAGTGGCGAGGACGTCCCGGGAGAGCCCGAGGTCACCGGGGAGAACCTGCATTTCCGAGAAATCGAGCATGTTGTCCTGGATGCCTTGTCCGGGACCCATTTGCGCCGCGCTCGTCGCATTCAGCGCGTCATCCGCACTGCCTGCGCCTCATCGGATCAGCAGATTGGCCCAACGGCGCGCGGAGAGAGCAACCCTGCCGAACACAACGAAGGCCCTGTCACAGTGAATATTCCAGGAACGCCCGAGACGCCTGCCCTCTCGCAGCAGGGAGGTGTAGGCGGCGACGGTGCACATCGAGGAGGTACGACTTTGACCGCGGGTTCCCAGGGCGCGACGACGCCGGAATCGGGCGCGCCGCTCGACCGAGGCTCCTCCGGGCCATCGACGCGCCCCGCCATCTGGGGAAACATGCCGCCGCGGAACCTCGTCTTCACCGGGCGCGAGGATCTGCTGGAGCGCCTGGAGCATGATCTCAGCGACGGCCCGACCGCGGTACTTCCGCATGCGCTGCACGGCATGGGTGGTGTCGGCAAGTCCCAGCTCGCCCTGGAATACGTTTATCGACATGCTTCCCGCTACGACATCGTCTGGTGGATCCCGGCGGAGCGGCCCACTCAGATCGCCCAGGCGCTGGTGGAACTCGCCCAGCGGCTGCGTCTGCCGGTGACCGGCGAGGCCATCACCGCGGTGCCTGCCGTCCTGGAGGCACTGCGCACCGGGAACCCGTACGGCAACTGGCTGCTGGTATTCGACAATGCGGAGAGCCCGGAATCGGTGCAGGAGTTCTTCCCGAGCAGCCCGGAGGGCGGTCCCTCCGGATCCATCCTGGTCACCTCCCGCAATCCGCAGTGGAACACGCTGGCCCATCCGCTGGAGGTGGATGTGTTCGAACGCTCCGAGAGCATCCAGCTCCTGCAGCGGCGCAACCCCGACCTCCCTGACGAGGAGGCGGACCAGCTCGCGGATGTCCTCGGCGATCTGCCGCTGGCGGTCGAGCAGGCATCGGCCTGGCGCGCCGAGACCGGAATGCCCGCGGCGGAATATCTACGGCTCTTCGAGGAGAAGCGGGCCGAGCTGATGTCGGTGTCCCCGCCGACCCAGTACGAGCAGACGGTGGCCACCGCCTGGAACGTCTCGCTGGACCATCTCGCGAACAAGAACCCGGCGGCTCTGCAACTGCTCCAGATCTGCGCGTACTTCGCGTCCGAGCCGGTGGCCAGGTCACTGTTCTCCGGCGCCGCCGTCGAGCCCATCGCCCCCGACCTGGACCGGGCGCTGACCGACCCACTGCGGCTGGGCCGTGCCGTCCGGGAAATCAACCGCTACTCCCTGGCCAAGATCGACCACCGCAACAACTCCATCCAGATGCACCGTCTGGTGCAGGCCGTACTGATCGCCCGGATGACCGAGGAGCAGCGCGAGCGCATGCGGCGCGGCGCGCATATGCTGCTGGCCGCCAACGCCCCGCGCCAGCCCCGCGACCCCGAGCACTGGGGGCGGTTCGCCGACCTGTACCCGCACGTGGTGGTCTCCAGGGCCGTGGAGTCGGACTCCCGCAACGCGCGGCAGATGATCATCAACGTCGCCCAGTACCTCTACTACTGGGGCGACCACGAGGCCGCGCGGGACTTCGGCCAGCAGGCGTACGACGCCTGGAAGGAGAAGTACGGGGAAGGCGATCAGCACACCCTGCTGCTCTGCCGCGATCTGTGGTACGTGCTGTGGCGGATGGGCCGCTACGAGGAGGCCGCGGAGCTGAGCGAGCGCATGCTGGGAGAGGTGCGGGAGCTCGGCTCCGACGCGGAGGAGGAGCTGCTCTCCACCCTCGGTCAGGTGGCCGCCGACCGCCGTGCCCAGGGCGACTTCCGGGGATCCGTGGAGATCGCCGAGGAGGTGTACGAGCGGGCCGTGCGTGCGTACGGCGACGAGGACCCGCTGACGCTGATCCACTCCCACAACATGGCCGTCGCCCTCCGGACCTCCGGCCAGTTCAACCGGGCGTTGGAGCTGGACCAGGAGACTCATCGGCGCAACGTCCTGCTGTACGGCGAGGAGGCGTTCGACAGCCTGCTCTCCGAGATGGGCCTGGCCCTCGACCGGCGCGAGACGGGCGATTACGACCTGGCCGCACGGATGTTCGAGGATCTGGTGGGAGGGTTCCGCAGAGTCTTCGGCGAGACGAACCCGAACACGCTGCGGGCGGTGGGACGGCTGGCGGTCTCCCGGCGCAAGGCGGGAAACCATCCCGGGGCGATCGAGCTCAGCAGGCCCGTCCGTACGGCGCTCACCGAGCGCTACGGCGAGCGGAGTCCGGACTCCTTGATCGCCTCCCTCAACCTGTCAGTGGATCTACGGCAGATGGGGTCGCTGGAGGAGGCCATGCAGTTGGGGCAGTCGACCCGGGATCTGTACGAGGAAGTGTTCGGCGAGGGCCACCCGGACACCACCGCCGCCGACATGGACCTTGCCATCACCCTGCGGCTGGTCAACAAGGTGGACACGGCCCGCACCGTCAACGAGTCGGCGCTCAGGCGGGCCCGGGAGGCCGTCGGCGACACCCACCCCTATGTGCTGATCGCCTCCGCCAACCTGGCCAGTGACATGTTCGTGCAGGGCGACGCCGCCGCAGCCGCCGAACTCGACCGCAGCAACCTTGAAGTGATCAAGAGCACCTTGGGCGAGATGCATCCGACGGCGCTGGTCGTGATGGGCAACCTGGCCTGTGATCTCAGGGCGCTGCGCCGGAACGAGGAGGCCGAGAGGCTGCACACCATGGCGGTCAAGCAGCTCCAGACCACACTCGGCGAAGGCCACCCCGCCTGCGCCGACGCGGCGGCCTGGCGGCGTGCCAACTGCGATGCCGACCCCATGCCGCTCTGACCCGCCGAGGGCGGGCCGGCGGCGCCGGTCTCAGGCCGGCGCCGCGGTACGACCGATGAATGCGGCGACGGCGACGGCATCCACGGGCTCTCCCGTGGCCTCGCCGATCGCCCGGTGCACCGCACGGACCAGTTCCGGGCACCGAAGCAGCGCCCGGCCAGCCGCCTCGTGCCCGCCGGAGGCATCCAGGGCGAGGCGAAGACCCGCCCAGGCACCGGCGGTGGAGCGGAAGGCCGCGCCACCGCCGGGCGCCGGGCCCGGCCCGGCGCTGATCTCCCGCACGTACAGCTCCCGCGCGGCGGCGTTGTCCCCGGAGACGAGAAGGAGGTCGGCGGGCCTGGCGCCCTCGACTGTCGCGCCGAGGCGTTCGGGAGCCTCTCGGAGTTTCGCGAGCTCGGGTTCCATCAGCCGCATCCGCAGCAGTACGGCCCGGGCGTCCAGGTTCCGGCCGGTGGGGTCCGGCACCAGACTGGGCGCCGGGCATCCACACCAGGGAGCGGTGTGCGGATATGGACGACCGCTACGGTCACCCGCCAGCCAGCCCCGGGCCATCTCCGCCACCAGCGACGCGTCCGGTACGAGGTGGTACAGACGCCAGCTCACGGCGTGATCGTCGACGATCTGCCCCGCCTCGAGGACAAGCCCGTCCGGAACAGAGGCGTCCGTCCAGTCCGCCACGGTCTCGGCCAGCTGTCCCAGCAGCCGGCGGCCGAGCGGGGTCAGCTCCGGGTCCTTGCACAGCGAGGGCAGCACCCGTAGTAACTGGCCTCTGCGCAGGGCGAATTCGAAGTGGGCCAGCGCCGCCTCGTCCGGGGGCGCACCACCGCCGAGCACATATCCGCGCCAGAACCGGGCCACGGCGGCGAAGGCGTAGACCCCGTGCACCATCCCGCGCAGCGGCCGCGGATCGTCCCGCCATGGCGCGTACAGGCGCGGCCTGCTCTCCTGCGTGTGCAGGGAGTACATGTGCATCAGGGCGCTGAGCTTACTGTGCTGGACCTCATGGGTGAGGATCGCCGCGAACTGGGCGGCGGCCGCGGGCTGCGACCCTGTCGGCGCCGAAGCGGCCAGCCCTCCCATGCCGTCACCCATCGTGGCGCTGTGCCAGCGGAAGGGTGTCGCCGGGGGCAGCGGCTCGATGGAGCGCACGCAGGCGGCGACATCCTCGGCCGCCTGCGGATCGGCGCGCCGCAACAGGGGCCAGGCGCTCTCCAGCAGATCAGCCCAGTGATCGGCAGGCTCCTCCGACGACGGTGAGCGCTGTCCGGCGGCGTCCGCGGGAAGGATGCGATAGGGGCTGAGGTTACTGAGGTGGATCTCCCTGGGCCCTTCCGGGAGTTCGAGTGCGAGCCTGGCCGGAGGCTGCCATCCGGGGACGGCCCGCCGTGAGTGAAAGGGGACCTCGAGCGCTTCGCCGCCATGGTGCAGAGTCAGCACGTGCCCGTCGAACTCCGCCCGCGCGGGCGCGGCCCCCGGGCCCGGCACGCCGGGCAGGGTTGCGCGTCCCAGCGAGGGAAGCCAGACCGCCCCCGCGCGCGAGGGGAGGCGGAGGGAGAAGGGCAGGCCGGTCCGTACCGCACACGCCGCGGCGATGAGGTGCAGATGCCCGGTGTCCACCCACAGGGGTGGATCCTCGTCCAGTGGAGCACGGCCCCCGTGTAATCGGCGCAGCGTGTGCTGGAGCCAGACGCCGGTTTCGGGAACCAGCAGGATGTCGTCGGTCACCGCGCGGCTCTGCCGCTCGGCCGCGCTGAGCAGATCCCATGCGTGATCGAGGGGCGCCAAGGGGCCGACGGCATCCGGGCGATCAGCCGCCATGGTCATCAGGAGTCCCAGAAGAAGCAGCCGATGGCTGCGCTCCGCGTCCCAGAGGTGGGCGATGACCACCGCCCCGCCACCACCGGCGGCCAGTGCGTCGAAATGGCGCGGGGGAAGCCCATGCCGCGGAGCACGTGCCGAAGACGGATGACGGTCCCGCCCGAAAAGCTCCTCGCCGCCCCTGTCACCAGATGTCACATGGTCCAACTGTTGTTGGTGTCACCGGCGAGGACAGTGGCCGGGCCGCAGAGCTGTGCCAGCAGCCGCTGTTCTATCTGATCCCACTCAAGACCACACCGTGCGCGCAGGTTCTCAAAACTGACGCCCGTCAGATCGAGCAGTTCCGACTCGATGACGGTCCCATGCCGATCCATCCCGCGATGACCTCCCCGATTCCGGGCCTTGACTCCTCCCGTTTCCCCCATCATGTCCCAGCGCAGGAGCGACGGGTAGTCCGCGTCTCGGACACCTTTTCAACCTCATCGGCGTTCAACCACCGTCGAACCCGGGCATCTCGGCCAGAATCTCGGCCAGCTCGCGCAGCGCGTACGACCCGGGGTCCACCACATTCACGGCCTGCCACAGCTGGCTGAGACCGTCGGGAAAGGCCAGACAGGTCTCCACCACGCCCACCAAGTCCACACGGGTGATCGGCGATCGGGGCAGGCTGCCGTGAATCTCGGACGGGAGGAGCCCGAGGACCTGCCCCCGCGCGGCCGGGTCGGCCATCACCGGGACCGCCTCCAGCGCCAGGACCAGCCGCTTGCGCTGGTCGAGCCCCGGCCGGGCGCCCGCCGTGACGGGCGGCTTCGGGCCCTGCCGCTGCCGCTGGTCATGTCCGTGACTCCACTCAGGCATCCGTACCCCCTCCGACGCCGAGAGCTGGATTGTACGCCGCCGCTTCGTGCCGCTTTCGTGCTGTTCTCGACCACGGCGCCTGCCGTGCACATCGCCGGCGTCCGGCAACGGCAGGCTCAACCACGCAGAAAGGCCAGGACCGCCATCACCCTTCGGTGGGTCTCGTCGGTGGGCGGCAGGTCCAGCTTGTGGAGGATGTTACCGATGTGCTTGCTGACGGCAGCTTCCGTGACGACCAGCTCGCGCACGATGGCACCGTTCGACCTGCCCTCCGCGACCAAGGCCAGTACCTCGCGTTCCCTCGGGGTGAGCCGGTCGAGGGGATCACGGCGCCGGCGCAGCAACTGCCGTACGACTTCGGGGTCGATGACCGTGCCACCGTCGGCGACCCGGCGGAGGGCGTCCATGAACTCCCCGACGTGACCGACGCGGTCCTTCAGCAGGTAGCCGATGCCACGGCCGTCACCGGCGTCGAGCAACTCCGTCGCGTAATTCCGCTGAATGTACTGGCTGAGAACGAGCACGGGCAGCCCGGGCCGCTGTGCCCGCAGCGCAACAGCCGTGCGCAGGCCCTCGTCGGAGAACCTGGGGGGCATCCGTACGTCGGTGACGACAATGTCAGGGTCATGCTCTGCAACTGCCGCCCGCAAGGCGTCGGCGTCGCCGACCGCCGTGACGACCTGGTGACGGAAGCGGTCGAGCAGCCCGATCAGCCCCTCCCGTAAGAGCACGCTGTCTTCGGCGAGCACTACCCGAAGACTTCGTTCTTCGCCTCGCAAGGAATCTCCACACGCAGCAGGGTCGGCCCGCCGGAAGGGCTGGACAGGACAAGTCTGCCATCGAGCGCCGACACCCGGTCGGCAAGTCCCATCAGGCCGGTGCCGTTATCGGCGGTCGCCCCGCCCCGCCCGTTGTCGTGGACCTCGACAACGAGCCGCCCGTCGTGGTGCCGGCCGGTTATCCGGACAGAGGTGGCGCCGCTGTGCTTGGCGATATTCGCCAACGCCTCTCGCACCACGAAGTAGGCCGCGGACTCCACCGATTCCGGCAGCCGCCGCGCGGACAGTTCCGATTCGAGGCGCACCGGAACCGGCGAACGGTCCGCCGCGTCGGCGATGGCGGCTTCCAGCCCCAAGTCCGCGAGCACCTTGGGGTGAATGCCGTGGATCAGCTCCCGCAACTCCACCAAGGCATGTCCGGCCTCTGCCTGGGCCTTGGCGATCAGCTCGGCAACCGGTCCCGGCGGGGCGTCGAGCCGGGCCAGGCCCAGCGTCATGGTGAGCGCGACCAGCCGCTGCTGCGCACCGTCGTGCAGGTCTCTTTCGATCCGGCGGCGCTCCGCCTCGAAGGCGTCCACCAACCTGACCCTGGACCGCGTCAGTTCGGTGATGTACGAGCCGAGTTCAGCGTCCCGGGGAGCGATCAGGGCCCTGGTGAACGCGGCTCGGGCTCCGGCTGCCGCCGTCAGGACGTACCCGCAGACAGCGAGCAGCACCACGCCGAGCAGGGCGGCCCCGAATGCCTGCGTCCACGAGGTGACCACCCACAGCTTCAGCACCCGTATCTCCGTGCCCTCGCCGATCGTGGCCAGCAGCGCGGGGGTGGCCAGCAGGTCCAGTGGCACGGCCAGCGCCGTCGCTACCGCCAGCAGATCCAGCGGCCACAGGACGACCGCGAAGAGCATGGCATACGCAAGTTCACGCCAGGTGACCTGCTCGCGGAACCGGGTCCGCGCCCAGTTCCACAGGCCGGCCCGGGGTGGGGCGATGTGGGGGCCGGCTGCCGGTTCGTCGTCGATCAACCGCAGCCGACGGCGTTCCACCGCCCCGACCGGCAGTCCCGCGAAACACAGTGCGGCAAGCAGCGGAAGACCCACCACGGCGACGGCCAGTACGCCCCCGACGACGGCTGTCACCGCGATCCCGGCCAGGGTGGCGATCCCGACGGGCGCGCTGCTCAGCATGTACGCCACCGACCGCCAGGGCCAGGAGGAAAGCAGGAAGCCCGGCCTGGCCAGTGCCTGCCACAGGTTTCGCGTGTGCATGTCCTGACGGTAGAAGCCGGGGGCCGCCGGGAACATCCTCCCCGCCCTACCACCGGGGGTAGGTCCTGCCCTACCCCGAACACTCCACCGGCCCCCGCTGCTTCCGGTGGGCAACGCCGATGGAGTGGAACCATGATGAGCAACGCAATTCAGCTGAGCGCGGTGACCAAGACCTACGGGTCCGGCGAGGGCGCCGTCACCGCTCTGGACCGGTTCTCCCTCGCCTTCCCGGCCGGGACCTTCACCGCCGTCATGGGCCCCTCCGGCTCGGGCAAGTCCACTCTGCTGCAGTGTGCGGCGGGGCTGGACCGGCCGACAGCCGGGTCGGTCGCTGTGGGCGGCACGGAGCTGACCGGACTGAGCGAGACGAAACTGACGCTATTGCGCAGGGAACGGATCGGCTTCGTCTTCCAGGCATTCAATCTGCTGCCCTCGCTCACCGCCGAGCAGAATGTGGCGCTGCCGCTGCGGCTCGCCGGCCGACGGCCCTCCAGGTCGCAGATTCGGGACGTGCTGGACCGGATGGGTCTGAGCGGCCGCGCCCGGCACCGGCCCGCGCAGATGTCCGGCGGGCAGCAACAGCGGGTGGCGCTGGCCCGAGCCCTGATCACCAGGCCGGAGGTGCTGTTCGGGGACGAGCCGACCGGGGCGCTGGACTCGGCGACGGGCGGCGAGGTGCTGCGCATGCTCCGCGGCATGGTCGATGACGACGGGCAGACGGTCATCTTGGTCACTCATGACCCGGTCGCCGCCGCATACGCGGACCGCGTGGTCTTCCTCGCCGACGGACGGCTGAGCGGAGAACTGAGCTCGCCCACCGTCGAGTCGGTCGCCGCCCGCATGACGAAGCTGGAGGCCGTCACGTGCTGAGCGTGGCTGTGTGCACCCTGCGCACCCGCTGGGTGACCTTCGTGGGCTCCTTTGTCGCCCTCGCCCTGGGCGTGGGGCTGATCGCCACAATGGGGCTGGCCCTCGCGTCCACCCTGAGCGCGCCCGAGCGCGGCCCGGAGCGGTTCGCGCGCGCCCCGGTGGTGGTGCGCGGCGCGGACACGCTGAGGGTGCCGTCGCCGGTCGGCGTACGCGTCAAGCCCCTCGCTCAGCCCCGGCCAGTGAGCGTCGAACTGGCCGATCGGCTCGCCCGTGTGGGGAAGACGGTTCCCGACCGAGGCTTCGGTCTGGGAGGCGGCAAGGTCGGCCGTCCCTGGTCGACGGCCGCCTTCGCTCCGTACCGGCTCACCTCGGGACGGGCCCCTGCGACGGCCGGAGAGGTCGTCGTCATGGGCGACCGGGCGGAGCCGAGCCGCCGGCTGACGCTGGCCGGAGCGACTCGGACGGTGGTCGGTACCGTCACCGGGCCCGGCGTCGAGCAAGCGGTGTTCTTCGGTGACGCCGAGGCGGCCCGGCTGGCCCCGCGGATCGACAACCTCGTGGTGGAGGCCCCGGCCGCCGCCGTACGCAAGGCTCTGAAGGGGGCGCCAGGGTCGGCCGGCGTCCAGGTGCTCACCGGCAATGACCGGCGGCTGGCCGACCCCGATCCGGACCGGGACCATGAGGCCCTGGTCTCGGTGAACGCCCTGCTCGGAACGGCGGCCGGGGTCACCGGATTCGTGTCCGTGTTCGTCGTGGCGTCCACCTTCGCCTTCGCCGTGGCCCAGCGGCGGCGTGAATTCGGGCTGCTGCGTGCCGCTGGGGCGACGCCCCGCCAGGTGCGCCGGTTGGTGTTCGCCGAAGCCGCGGCCGTGGGGGCACTGGCCTCGGCCGCGGGGTGTGTACTCGGCGCCTCCGGAGCTCCACGGCTGGCGTCCTGGCTGGTGGACGCTGAGGTCGCGCCGGCATGGTTCACCGTCGGCGAAGGGAACTGGCCGTATTACGTGGCCTTCTCGGCCGGAGTGCTCGTGGCCATGGCCGGTGTGTGGGCGGCGTCCCGGCGCGCGGGGAAGGTGGGACCGGCCGAGGCGCTCCGCGAGGCCGCGGTGGACCGCCGGACGATGACACCCGGCCGGTGGGTGGCCGGCGCGATACTGCTGTGCATGGGTATCGGGTTGGTGGTGTGGCGGTTGGCCACCGACCCCGGCGAGATCCTCCACCGAAAGACGTACACGATCCAGCCGATGGTGCTGATCACCGCTTGCGCGTTGCTCGCCCCGGTCCTTGTCCGTCCGCTGACCCGCGTGCTGGCCTGGCTTCCCGCCCGGCTGCCGGGCGCGACCGGAATGCTGGCGCGGGAGAACGCGGCCGCCGGGGTGCGGCGCACGGCGGCGATCGGCGCCCCGGTACTGATCACCGTCGCGCTGACCGGATCGCTGCTCGGCGCGAGCGCGACGATCAACGACGCCAAGGCCAGCGAAATCCGTACCCGGACCGCCGCCGACTTCGTTGTGACAGCGAGCGATCCCTCTGGGTTGGGCCGCCGGGCCGTGGCACGGGTCGAGCGCGTACCCGGCACGATCGCCGCGCCTTTGGCCCCCACCGCCGTCTCCACCATGGAGGACGGGGTCGCGCTGGTGCAGGATCAGGCGCTGGCCGTCGAAGCGGCGGCACTGGCCGCGGTGGAGAAGCCGCCGGTCGTGTCGGGCAGGGTCACCGACCTCGACGACCGGAGCATCATCGTCAATGAGGGGTGGGCACGGCACACCGTCGGGGAGACCGTCGGCGTCTGGCTGGGCGACGGTCGCAAGGCCCGTCTTCGCATCGCCGCCGTCATGCGCGCCGGTACCGGCAACAACGGCGTCTATGTGACCCCGCGCAACGCCGCCGGAGCGGCACCCGACCGGATCGACGTCAGGCTGCGCCCCGGAGCGGATCCGGCAACCGTCGCCGCGGCACTCCGCGAGACCGTGCGGCCTTCGGACGGCCATGTGCACAGCAGGGAACAATGGGTGGCGGCCAGTCATCCGCGGACCAGCCGGCAGACCCGCCTCGGCTTCCTGGTGGTGCTCGGCATCGCCTTGCTCTACGCCGGTATCGCGCTCGCCAACACCCAGGTCATGGCGGTCTCCGACCGGGTGCGCGAGCTGGCGGTGCTGCGGCTGGTCGGCGCCACGAACCAGCAGGTGCTGCGCATCGTCGCGGCAGAGGCGCTGATGGCCGTGGGGGTGGGCGCGGTGTTGGGTGCGGTCGTGGCCGGGGGGAATCTGCTGGCCATCCGGGCCGCACTCGGGAGGGTGTCGGTGCACTCCTCGATCGTGGTCCCGTGGGAGACCGTCGGCACCGCGGTGGCCGTGTGTGCGGTGCTGGCGGTGGTGTCCGCCGTACTTCCCGCACGGCTGGCGCTGCGGACTCGGCCGGTGGAACTGGCCGGTATGCGCGAATAGACAGGGAAGAGGAGAGCCCGCCTGGCTGTCGCGGCCGGGCGGGGCTCTCAGGAGACCGCGGTTTCCTTTAACTCATTCCCGCATCCCGGGCCAGGAGCGCCACTTGGACGCGGTTCGACAGGCCCAGCTTGGCGAGTGCGCGGCTGACGTGGGCCTTCACCGTGCCCTCGCTCATGAACAACTCGCGGCCGATCTCGGCGTTCGACAGTCCTCGGGCGACCGCGCGAACCACGTCCTCCTCCCGCTTGGTCAGCACCGACAGCCGCTCGCGAGCTGCGGCGGCGTCCGCCGAGTCCATCTCGGCGAAGTTGTCGATCAACCGCTGGGTGACCTTCGGATTGAGCATGGCGCTGCCTTCGGCGACCGTGCGGACGGCGGCGACGAGGTCCCTCGGAGAAGTGTCCTTGAGCAGGAACCCCGATGCTCCGCTGCGCAGGGCGGTGTGCACATAGTCGTCGAGGTCGAAGGTGGTCAGCATGATCACTCTGGGGGCGTCCGGCGAGCGCCGTAGTTCCTTGAGCGCGGCGAGCCCGTCCATGCCGGGCATCCGGACATCCATCAGGACGACGTCCGGACGGTGTGCGGCCAAGGCGGTCATGGCCTCTTTCCCGTCGCCGGCCTCGGCCACCACGTCGATGTCCTCGGCGGGCTCCAGAATCATGCGCAGACCGGCCCGGACGAGCGCCTCGTCGTCCACCACCAGGACGCGGATCGTGCGCGTTACTCCATTCAAACGTGTGCCTCCGTAGGGTGTGCGGTGAGAGGAAACCGCGCGCTGACGGCGAAGCCGCCTTGTGTGCGCGGCTCAGCGGTGAACTCGCCGTGCAGCAGCTCGACCCGCTCGCGCAGGCCGACGAGCCCCATGCCGCTGCCGGGAAGCGGCTCGACGGGCCGGACCGGGGCGTCGTTGGTGATGACGACCTCCAGGTCGGAGTGGTGGTACCGGACGAGGACCTGGGTGTGGGCCGCACCGGCGTGCTTGTGCACATTGGTCAGGGATTCCTGGACGACGCGGTACGCGGCGTGCTCGAGCAGGGTCGGCAACCGCTGCGGCGTTCCCTCGTCGCAGCGGACCACGGACATCCCGGCCGCCCGCGACTGATCGAGCAGCCGGTCGAGGTCCTCGAGGGTCGGCTGCGGGCCGAGCCCGGTCATGTCCTCGGCCTCGCCGGTGGCCTTCAGCAGGCCGATGACGTCCCTGAGCTGGGAGAGGGCTTCCCGGCCGGTGAGGCGGATGAGCTCGGCCGCGGCCGCGGTCTGCTCGTCCTTGGCGTTGACCTCCAGCCCTCCCGCGTGCAGGACCATCAGGGACACCCGGTGGGCGACCACATCGTGCATGTCCCGGGCGATCCGGGCCCGCTCCTGCATGCGGGCCTGCTGCGTGCGGGCGGCCTGCTCCCGCTCCAGCTGCTCCGCCCGCTCGTGCAGGCTCTGGACCACCTCGCGGCGGGCCCGGCTCCACAGCCCGAGGGCGAACGGCAGCCAGACGAAGAGTCCCGCGCCGCCGATCGAGGGGAGCAGGTCGCTCCATGCCATGCCGGGGAGGCCGATGGCCATGCCCGTCGTCGTCGGGAGCAGCGTGACACCGGTCGCTCCCGCCAGGTAGCAGGCGAGCAGCAGCCGTCTGCGCAGCGTGACCGCGGCGACATACGACGCGGCGCACAGGGCGACCCAGACCGACAGCAGGATCCAGGCCGCGAATCCGACGGCGATCACCGGCCACCGCATGCGGGGCAGCAACAGGGCGGCGGCCAGGGACGCCGCGGCGATCACGATCACGAGGACGAGGCCGGACGTCGGCGTGATGCCCAACTCCGCCTGTACGTAGGGGACGGGCTCGCCATCGGTGGGCAGGAGTGTGCCGGCGACGAGCACGCCGGCGAGCAGCGTGGTCCCCCAGCGGTCCGACCAGCGCCGCATGCGCGATCTGTGCACCATCTCCGTACGTTGTGTCACAGCCCGAGCGTAGGCGCTGACGGCTCGTCCGGCGTCCACCGTACGGATCTCTCTCACCCCTACGAAGGTTCAGTACGGGCCAAACCTAAGTCGCACATCTCCGTGGTCTTTTTGGCGACGCGCCCGGAGGGCCCTCGCTCGCAGACTCGATGCCATGAAACAGACAACAGCTGCCGTCCGCGCCACCGGGCTTGCCAAGCGGTACGGCTCGGACGACGCCCGGGTGGTCGCCCTTGCCGGGGTCGACGTGGAGTTCCCGCGCCAGGAGTTCACCGCGATCATGGGTCCCTCCGGCTCCGGGAAGTCGACGCTGATGCACTGCGTCGCCGGCCTCGACCAGGCCGATGAGGGCAGGATCTGGATCGGGGACACCGAGCTGACCGATCTGAGCGACAACGCGCTCACGGACCTGCGGCGTGAGCGGGTGGGCTTCGTGTTCCAGGCTTTCAATCTCCTGCCCACCCTCACAGCCTTGGAGAACATCACTCTTCCGTTCGACCTCTCCGGCCGTAAGCCCGACCAGGCCGTGCTGGACAAGGTGATCACGGCGGTGAACCTGCAGAACAGGCTGGATCACCGGCCGAGCCAGCTCTCCGGCGGTCAGCAGCAGCGCGTTGCCTGCGCCCGTGCCCTGGTCACCGAGCCGGATGTGGTCTTCGCCGACGAGCCGACCGGAGCGCTGGACTCCACCGCCTCCGCGGAGTTGCTGCAGTTCTTACGGCGCAGCGTCGACGAACTCGGCCAGACCGTAGTGATGGTGACGCACGAGCCGAGCGCGGCCGCCTATGCCGACAGAGTGCTCTTCCTCAAGGACGGCGACATCGTCGACGAGATCTTCGCGCCGACGGCGGACAGCGTGCTGGAGCGCATGAAGTCCTTCGAGAAGGCAGTCTCCTGATGTTCAAGACCATGCTGCGCGACCTGCTCGCGCACAAGGGCCGGGCGATCATGACGCTCGTGGCCATCGCGCTGGGGGTCACCGCGACCGTCGGCAGCTGGGTGGTCAGCGACTCCATCGCCAACACGCTCGCCGCCCAGGAGGGACGCAAGGACGTCGGGGTCTCGGTGCAGAGCCCCGGGAAGGCCCCCGAGCTCACCACCGCGGACGCGCAGCGGCTGGCCAAGGTGTCCGGAGTCGCCCGGGCCGAGGGTGTGATCGTCGGCCGGGCCGGAATCGTCGGCCATGACGGCAAACTCGTCAAGACGAGCACGGTCCTCGACCGGGCCGGCACGAACTGGAGCAACGACAAGCGCTTCTCCGTCGACCGGGGCACGAAGCCCCACGGCTCCGGTCAGGTCGCGCTCAATACGACCGACGCCGAAACCGCCGGCATCAAGGTCGGGGACACCGTCCGCGTCCAGCTGTCCGGCGGGCGGACGGAGGAGGCCGAGGTGACCGCGCTGTTCACCTACAACCGTCTCGGTCCGGAGACGGAGCAGGACTCGAACGACTCGTCCGACGCCGTGCCGGCCGTGGCCTACGACACGGAGGTCGCTCAGAAGTTGTTCGGCACTCGCTTCCAGCGTGTGGAGCTGGTCGCGGCGCCGGGTGCTGACACGACGGCCATGGCGGCGGCCGTGCGGAAGACCGTTGCCGATGACTTCCATGTCGCGACGGGAAAGGAGTTGGCCGACGCCTCGGCCGACCAGTCGGAGAGCCAGGCACTGGAACTCCGGTTGACCATGTTGCCGTTCGCGGCCGTGGCCCTGCTGGTCGGGATGTTCGTCATCGCCAACACCTTCACGATGCTGGTCAGCCAGCGCACCCGGCAGTACGCGCTGCTGCGGGCCGTCGGTGCCCGTCGGCGGCAGGTGCGGACCGGGATCGTGGCCGAAGCCGCTGTGCTGGGCCTGGCCGGCGGCACCGTGGGGACGGTGGCGGGCGTGGCGGTCGGTCCCCTGCTCATTTCCGTGATGCGTCCGGATGACGACGTGGACTTCAGTGTCAGCCCCATCGCCATCCTGCTCGGCTACGGGATCGCCGTGCTGGTGACGGTGCTCGCCGCGTACAACTCCGCGCGGCGTGCCGCGGCGGTTCCGCCGGTCGCGGCGCTGCGCACCGACGCGGTCGTACCGCAGGAGACCAAGCGCCGCCGGATCATGCTGGGGCTGGCCTTCCTGGTCGTGGCAGCGGTCATGGTCCTGACGACCGCGGACCCGAGCTCCTCCAACATAGCCCGGGTGATCGGGCTGGTGGGGGCGGTCCTCGGGGTGGTAGGCGTCATCCTTCTGGCTCCGCTTCTCGCGGAGGTGATCCTGCGTCCCGTGACGCGGTTCTTCGGACGGCGCGGCGGTCCCGCGGCGCGGCTGGGGCTGCGCAACGCGGCGGGCGACCCGCGGCGTACCTCGGGGACGGCGACCGCGATCACCGTGGGTCTCGGCCTGGTGTGCGCGTTCGCGACTCTCAGCGCATCCTTCTCGTCGCTGATCGCGTCGACGACGCGGGCCAACGTTCCGGCCACGACCACCGTCCTGCAGTCGGCGGCCGGTGGCGAATCGACACTCACCCCCGCCGAGGCCGGCACGGTCGCCGGCCTGCCCGGCGTGTCCCAGGTGGCGGGCAGCCGCGATGTGCTGGTGGGGCTGACCTATCCGGGTGGGAAGACCGAGCGGCGGATCTCGGCGATCGAGCCAAGGGGGCTGAAGACGGTCCTGACCCCGAAGATCATCGAGGGCAGCGCCGACCTGACGCGTGGTGTGGTGATCTCGAAGAACCAGGCGGACATGCTGGGCCTGGGCATGGACGACAAGGTCACGCTGAAGCTGGACGACAAGACATCGGTCACGCAGACGGTGGTGGGCGTCTATGACGCGACCGAGCTGCAGGCCAGCATCTTCCTCGACGTGACGAAGGCACCGGAGACACTGCGCGGCCAGATCACCACCCTCTACGCCTCCGGGCCGGATCCGGACAAGGCCCGGCAGAGCATCGAGAAGGCCTTCCGCGACCGCCCCGATGTCGCCATCACGGACCGGGACGGGCTGGTCAAGCAGGGCGTGGATCAACAGCAGTTCGCCTTCACCCTGATGTATGCGATGTTCGGGGTGGCGATCCTGATCGCCGTGTTCGGCGTCATCAACACGCTGGTGCTGTCGGTCATGGAGCGTACGCGGGAGATCGGGGTGATCCGAGCGGTGGGAGCCAGGCAGCTTCTGGTCCGCAGGACGATCAGGGTGGAGTCCATCGTGATCTCCCTGTTCGGCGCCCTGCTCGGAGTGGTGGTCGGCATCCCGACGGGGGCGGTCATGCAGCACGCCATGTTCGGCCAGCGGCTGTGGGACTTCACCCTGCCGTTCAATGTCATCGTCCTGTCGTTCCTCGGTATCGCCGTGGCGGCGGTGCTGGCGGCCATGTGGCCGGCGCGGCGGGCGGCAAGCACCAACATGCTCGCGGCGATCGCCGGCGAGTGACGGCCATGCGCGCACAACTCGGCGCGGCCGCCGGGCCGATGGACACAGTCTGTCGACCCGGCGGCCGCGCGGCCGTCGCATCGGTCTCCCCCGAGCCATGGGCGCCCAGCGAACCGCGGCGTGCGTGCCCGGGTGCCGCGGAGCCCTGGTCACCCCCAGCGGCGGGCCCCACCGTTCCCGGGCACCTCGCGCGGCTCGACGGCGGGATCCAGGCCGCGCCGGACGAAGGTGGCGGACTCTCCGGCTCGGAGGGGCACGGCGCAGACGCCTGGCGCCGTGCGACGGGCTCGTGCGAGGCGGCCCGGGCCCTCGTCCCCGGGACCGCTGATCCGGACCTCGGTGTCGGCGTCCATGCCGTGCCGCAGTGTGAGCGACCCGCCGGATTCACTGTGTACGCGCACCCATTCGGTGCGTCCCTGGCGGCGCGATGCGTCGAGGACGAAGGCGCCGGGCACGCGCAGTCCCGCCACGGAGATGTCACGCCAGCTGTCGGGCACGGCGGGAAACGCCTCGACCACGCCGTCGTCCCCGCCCACCAGGAGGTCGAGGAGTGCCTGCTCGCCGTCGAACGGGGCGGCGGCGCGCAGGGTGGAAGCGTGGCGGTGCAGCGTGTTCCCCAGCAGCGCGCTGTCGTCGGCGGTATGCGATGCGGTCAGCCGTGTGAGGAAGTCATGAGCCTGTGCGGCGTCGCGCAGCGCGGCGGCCAGGCCGGCCGCGGCGACATAGGAGCCGCTGTCCCAGGCATCCCGCATGCTTGCCCAGTGGTCGAAACTGCTCCGCATGAGCGGGCGATCGTCGGGCCGGCTCCATACCTTCTCGCGCAGGGGCAACATCCACAGCAGGTGTCCCGGCCGGGGATCGGAGCGCGCCGCTCTGACCCCCGCTCCGATCAGGACGCCGCCGGCGTCGTGGTGATAGGGGGTGAGCCGGGCGGCGATGTCCTGCCAGCGCGGCAGGTGCGGTTCGTGGAGCCCGAGTCGCCGGGTGGCGGCGATGAGATGTGTCGTGGCCCACCGCAGCAGCGAGAGGTCATGGGTGCAGTCCGTCATGTCGCCATGACCGGTCGCGTGTGTCAGGGGCATATGCAACAGTCCATCGGCTCCCTCGACGAGGAAGCCCGCGTGGAAGGTCACCGCGCTGCGCAGTGCCGGGTGGAGGAGTTCACGCAGGATGCGCTCGTCGCCGATGCGGCGGTAGGCGTCCCACAGTGCGGGGGCGCCTGCGGCGAGTACCGGGTTCTCCGCGCGCCCGCCCTTCGATCCCACTCCGGGCAGGGCGCCCACCAGATGATCGTGGGACGGCTCCAGGCCGTCCGTCAGCGCGGCGGCGACCGGGCCGAGGGCGAGGTGGTTGGCCGTGCCCAGCGGCGCCGGAGTGTGCCGCACCGCCCTCGCCGTGGGGTCGGTGAGGGAGCCGAGGGCGTACATCTGAATCCAGTGGAAGCGCTGGAGGGTCTTGTCCGGCAGGGACACATAGCTGCTCGGATAGAAGCCGTGCCACCAGCACCGGTGCTCAGCGATCACCTCACGCGCACCGTCGGCGAGGATCCTGCGCAGCTCACCGCTGTCCGTCGTGCCCAGGGCGGCCGCGAGCCATGCGCCTCCGCGGTCTTTCCTGCCCTGGACCCAGGTCACGCTCGCGTCGATGCGGTTGGCGGGGAGGGGGGTGAAGGACGCGCCCCGTTCGCCCTCCTCGGCCAGCGTGCGGAGGAGGAGCACCTCGCGGTGGTGCGGCACAAGCGCCGCGAAGGCGATCTGCCCCCGGGTCGTCGTGAGGGTCCCGGTCAACTCGGCGTTCCACAGATCGAGTTCACACCGCAGGCCGGTGATCGCGCCGGTCGGCACCAGGTCGAGGTGAGGCGCGACGGACGCGGCGAGACCGGCTCCGGCGAGGGAGAACCGCAGCGCGGAACCGCCGGGGGCGCCGTGGACCTGAACCGTGAGCGGGCCGTTGCCCAGGAAGGGCGCGGTGCGCCAGTCCTCGGGCAGCCGCGACCACTGCATGCGCGCGTCGTGCACCGCGCGTTCATGTGGGCTGGGGCCGGCGGATGTGGAGCGGGTGGGAGGCGCTGTCGTCGCCCATGCCCGGCCGGGCACGGTCGCGAGGCCTGTACCCGCGGCGGTGAGGACAAACGACCGTCTACCGAATCCGGTATTCACGTTGGCGGCCTCCCGGTCCACAGACATGCCGATGACGACGGATTTCCTTGACACTCGGCTCCGGGGCCATGGCACGCACACCGGTGAGCGGCACGGATTTCTCTCCGGAAACGCACGCGCTTCGCAGGTTGTGCTGAGTTCCTGAGGACGCGCATTCGCAGCGAGCGGCTCTGCTCCACCGAGCCGAAAGTCCGCCGAAAGAGAGCCTAGCGACGGCGGAGCAAGGAGGTCACCGTCCTTAAGCCCGGGCTGAAAGACGCTCTCCACCCCCTGCGCGACGCCAGAGTCCCCCCCTTACGAAAGTGATAGATGGCTGAATCCCATAGTCGGATGTGCCCGCCCTGTCTCGGTTTCTACTGTGGTTCGTATCGGCGCGCCAACCGGGAGCAGCGCCAGCAGGGGAGCTGTCCATGATTACCCTCAGCGGACTGACCAAGCGCTACGTCGATGTCACCGCGGTCCATGACCTGAGCCTGGCGATCGAGCCCGGTCGCGTCACCGGCTTTCTCGGCCCCAACGGCTCCGGGAAGTCCACCACCATGCGCATGATCATGGGCCTGGACCACCCGACGGCCGGCAAGGCTCTGGTCAACGGCAAGCGGTACGAGGAGCTGCGCCACCCCATCAGGGAGGTCGGCGCGCTACTCGACGCCAAGGCGCTCCATCCCGGGCGTACCGCTCGCAGCCATCTGCGGGCCATGGCACGCAGCAACGGCATACCGGTCAGCCGGGTCGAGGACGTGCTGGAGGAGGTCGGGCTGACGTCGGTGGCCAAGAGGCGCGTCGGGCTGTTCTCCCTCGGCATGGGTCAGCGGCTGGGCATCGCCGGGGCGCTGCTCGGCGACCCGGGGGTGCTGATCTTCGACGAGCCGGTCAACGGTCTGGACCCGGACGGGGTGCGCTGGGTGCGGCAGATCGCCCGCGCTCTCGCCGCCGAGGGCCGGACGGTCTTCATCTCCAGCCATCTGATGAGCGAGATGCAGCAGACCGCCGACCAACTCGTTGTGATCGGCAAGGGACGGCTCATCGCGGACGCGCCGATGGAGGAGATCATCGAGCGCAGTGCGCTGGGCACGGTCCGGGTCCGGGCCCCGGAACCACACGATCTCGAAGAGCTGGAGTCGCTGCTCGCCAAGGCCGGCTTCAGGTCGGAGCGCTCGGGCGCGGACGCGCTGACGGTCCGTGGCGCGACCGTGGAGCAGGTCGGTGACCTCGCCCACAAGGCCGGCACCCGGCTGCATGAACTCAGCGTCCAAGAGCCTTCGTTGGAGGAGGCCTACATGGAGCTGACCTCGGACAGCGTCGAATACGGTGCGCCTTCGGGCCAGAACCAGACAGGGCAGGGCTGAGCCATGACCGACAAGACCGCCACTTCCACGGCTTCCGCCGTCTCTCCCGCCCCCTCCTCTTCTCCCACTGCCTCTTCCCCTCCCCTGCGCGCTCGCTCCGGCGCCAGGCCGGGGGGCCGCGGCGGGCTCTTCGGAGCGAGCGCGGCGGAGTGGACGAAGTTGTGGTCGGTGCGCTCGACGTGGGTGTGCCTGGCCGCCACGGCGGCGTTGCTCGTCGCCTACACCGTCATCGCGGGCGTGGCCGCCCGCTCCGAGCCTTCGGGGGGCAGCTCCGGTGCGGGGCTGCCGACCGAGCCGCTGGACAATGTCGGCACCGGTGTCGTCTTCATGGCACAGTTCGCGGTTCTGGCTCTGGCAACGATGGTCATAGCGACCGAGTACGCGACGGGCAGCATCCGGTCGACGCTGCAGTGGGTGCCGGTGCGTTATCGCATGCTGCTGGCCAAGAGCATCGTGGTCTTCCCGGTGCTGTTCGTCATGGGCATGGTGCTCACCCCGCTGGGGCTGGGCTCGGGGCTGCTGGCGCTCGGCGATGCCGCGGATCCGGTGACCGCGAGCGACACGGTGGGCCGGGCGCTGGCCGTGGGGGGTTACCTCGGCACGGCAGGGGTGATCGTCATAGGGGTCGGGGCGGCCGTGCGGAGTGTGGCGGGCACGCTGACCGTGGCCTTCCTCGTGATGCTGGTACTGCCGATGATCATGCAGTCGACGTCGGTGGAGATACTGTCCAAGGCCGCCAACTACCTCCCAGGGCCGGCTGGGATGACCCTCATGGGGGTCTCCGAGGACCCGGTGTACGGGACGCCCGTCGCGATAGCCCTGCTGGCCTTCTGGGCCGTGGCGGCCAACGCGGCCGGATGGTGGGTGCTGCGCTCCCGCGACGCCTGAGCACGCCCGTCTTAATCTCTCGTGGTTTCCCCGGCCCGGTCCCGTCGGAATTTCGCTCATTAAGTCGTGGCGAAAAGAAACTGGCGGGGCCGGGTTTCCCTTCTCGCTCGGGCCGGAAGCTCGGGCGCGCGGCAGAAGTCGGGCCCTGACAGGGCATCGGAGCTGAGTTAGCCTCTCGTTGCCGTTAGCCGACAATTGCCTCTGGGTGGGGACTCATGCTGCCTTCTGGGCCAGTACATTCCGACAATACGGCCCGACTTCTGGACAAGGAGGTTGCGGAACTCTACTCGTGGCTGAACCATATGCGGAAGACCAATCCCGTGGGCTACGACGAGTCCCTGAAGGTCTGGCAGGTATTCGGATACGACGACGCGCAGAGGGTGCTCGCCGACCCGACGTTTTCGGCGGACCTGCGGGCGGCGGGACGAGCGGCCGGGGTGGACACCACGGTGCCACCGGTCCTCGAGCGGCTCACCCGGATGAATTTTTTCACGATGGACCCACCCACGCACCGGAAGTTCCGCGGCCTGGTCAACCAGGCGTTCTCCCGGCGGCTGGTGAACCGTCTCGCGCCGAGGGTCGCCGAGACGGCGGAGGGCATCCTGGACGAGCTGTCCGGTCTTGAGCGGTTCGATCTGCTGGAGCGGCTCGCGTACCCGCTGCCGATGATCGTGCTGTGTGAGCTGCTCGGGGTGCCGCACGACGACCGGCGCGCCTTCCAGAGTTGGGCCGCCGTGCTGATCGACCCGAGCGGCCAGGCCGCGACGCCCAGCGGTGGCGAGCAGCTCGGGGGCGCGCTGGAGGAGCTGGAGGTCTACCTCCACGAGCTCGTCGCCCGGCGGCGCCGGGAACCGGCGGCCGATCTGCTGAGCCGGCTGGTGACGGTGGACATCGATGGCGACCGGCTGGCGGATGAGGAAGTGGTCTCCCTTGCCGCGGTGATGCTGCTCGCGGGCCACAACACCACGACCATGCTGCTCGCCAACCTCGTGGTCTGCCTCGACGAGAATCCCGATGCGGCGGCGGAGATCAGGGCCGACCGGGGCCTGATCCCCACGGCCATCGAGGAGGTGTTCCGCTACCGGGGCCCGCTGCCGCGGTCGCTGCGGCTGACGACGCAGGAATCCCGGATCGGCGAGCACACGGTGGAGGCGGGGCAGCCGGTAGCGGTGTGGACGGCGGCCGCCAACTGGGACGAGACCCAGTTCGCCCACCCCGACCGCTTTGACATCCGCCGCTCCCCCAACCGCCACCTCGGTTTCGGCCATGGCATGCACTTCTGTCTCGGCGCGCCGCTCGCACGGGTGGTGGCGGAGACGGCCATGTCCCTGCTGCTCGACCGGTGTACCGGCATCAGCGTGTCCCGGGAGACACCGTTGGAGTACCAGGCGCCGCGGGTCAATCTCGCGCCCGCCAGGCTGCCGGTCGATGTCCGCTGGGCCTGACGCCCGTTCACTGAGCACGGAGGACGTAAGACGTGTCCTATCTCGGGTATCCCCGGCTGAACTTCGCGGGCACCATCCAGACGGACGTGGCCACGGCCAACAACGCGGCGCCGTACTTCGACAACAACCTCTTCGAGCCCCGCTTCCAGTGGCGGATGAACCTGCCCGATGTCAACGGGCTGTGGAATCCCCGCGGGCCGGGCACGGTACGACTGGCCGATGTGTCGGTGACCAGTGTCTGCTTCCCCGACGGCAGGCAGGTCACCAGCGGCCGTGAGGATCCGGTCGTCGGCGGCCGGCTCGTCGACGACGACCTGCGGACCAACGGCAAGATGGTCGACCTCGACCCGTCCAACCAGATGGTTCCCGAGATCTACGGGTGGCGGCCCCGGCTGCTGGACAAGGACGGACGTGAGCTCCTGCGCGGCGACTTCCTGCCGTCGGCCGTGGAGGACCTGTGGCCCCGGGCCACGCTGCCCTCGGGACGACCGGACATGGCCGGCACCTATCAGTCGGTGCTGTCCGGCCTGGAGTGGGCGGAGACTGGCGGCTCCCCCTTTCTGCAAGCCCTGCGCGCGCGCAGCGAGAAGGGTCTGCTGTCGGTCAAGCTCACCATGGACGCGGTCGAGGACGGCGTCGAGCACTGGCCGGACAACATCACCTTCGGGCGGGTCGTCGGGTCCATCGGCCCGTACTACGCGGGAGAGCCCAAGCGCTTCCTCGCCGGTCGCCGGCTGCGCAAGGCCGGGGCGAAGAGTCCGCTCAACCACGCCCCGTGCCGGGTGGACGAGGCGTCGGGGACCGTCTTCGTGGATCTGGCCAACAGTATCCGGGCCACCAAGCGCGGTGGCCCGCTGGAGGACGTGGGCACACTGCGGCTGGCCGTGCTCGACGCGGACGGCAAACCGAAGCCGCTCGCCCCGCTCACCGGCATGGACAGCGGCTTCTACGAGCGCAGCGCGGGCATCGCCACCGCGCGCCTGGACCGCGAGCGGCTGCGGCTCATCGCCGACCGCCGGCTCGCCGTGGTCGACGACGCCAAGGACCCCGGGGTGCTGCTCGCCGAGAACGGCGAGGGGACCTGGGTGCACGCGGACGGGTTCGTGTTCCGGCTCTACCCGGAGAGTTCCGAGGCGACGGGCTCGACGACGCTGTACGCCACCCGGTTCGGGAAGCCGGCGGCGGGGCTGCGGCTGTTCCTGAACGCCGGCAAGCCGCCTCAGCCGGTCTCCGTCGCCGCCGAGGCGGTCACCGACGCCAAGGGCCGGGCCAAGGTCGGCTTCACCGGCACCGACCCCGGCAATCCGCGCAAGGTGATGGACGGTGCGACCGCCCAGATCTCGTACGGGCCGCTGCACCGGCCGGGCGAGCCGGACGGCACGCTCAGCGTCCGGGTCTTCGATGCCTACCGGGCGCCCGCGAAGCCCACCTGGATGCGCGATGTGCGGCCCATCTTCCAGCAGTACGCGAATCTCTTCCCCGTCATGCGGGACGTGCTGGACCTCGGCAACTACCGCCATGTCGTGCGGCACCGCACCTACATCAGGCGGACGCTGCTGGCGCCCCGGGACTCCCCCAATCACATGCCGGTCACCAGGGACCTCTCCCCAGGAAAGCGAGACATGATCGTGAGTTGGCTGGACGCGGGTCCCGAACCGCTGATCCTCGACATCACCACGCCCGATGAGCTCAGGGACGTGCTCCAGCAGGCGATGCTCGTGGAGCTGGCGACCATACCGCCGTATCTGACGGCGCTGCTGTCGATCAAACCCGACCGCAATGTGAAGATCGGCAAGCTGATCCGCGCGGTGGTGCTGGAGGAGATGCAGCACATGGCGCAGGTGTGCAATGTGCTCAACGCGGTGGGCGGCAAGCCGCAGATCGGCCGGCCCGGTCTCGTGCCCACCTACCCGGGCAAGCTGCCCGCCTCCGTCCTGCCCGATCTGGAGGTCAGGCTGCGCAAGCTGTCCCTGGAGCACGTCAAGGACGTCTTCATGGCCATCGAGCAACCCCAGCATCCGATGGTGGACGGCAAGCCGTTCAAGGGCCATGTGGTGGATCCCAAGAGCGTGAGGACCGACCGGCACGGCAAGGTGCTGGCGGCGGACGGCGCCGCGATGGCCAAGCTGGAGGGCTGGTTCACCAAGGCCGAGTACGAGCCTCAGACCATCGGCTGGCTCTACAACCGCATCGCCCGGGCCATTATCCGGTTCGACGACGGCGGCAAGCTCTTCAGCGGCGATCCCGCGCGCCAGGTCGGCTGGCCCGACGCGCCGAAGACGCTCTACAAGGTCACCGACAAGGAGTCGGCGCTGCTGGGCATCTACCAGATCATCGAGCAGGGAGAGGGCAGCCCGCACGACCTGAACGACGACGGCCTGGGCGACCCGGGGGAGCTCGGCCACTACTACATGTTCAAGGAGATCGTCGAGGGGCGGCAGCTGAAGCGGAAGGCCGACGGAAGCTGGGGCTACGAAGGCCCGGAGATCCCGTTCGACCCGGACGGCGTGTACCCGATGGTCGACGACCCCGACACCTACCGGCTCCCCGCGGGCTCCGCCGGCCGAAGGGATTCGCTGCGCTGCGACACCTCGTACACCAACCTCCTCAAGGGCCTGCACCGGGTCTTCGACGGCCATCCCGCGGAGTTGGACAACACGGTCGGCCTCATGTTCCAAGTGCAGGTGGAGGCACGGAAGTTGCTGGACATGCCTTCAGCGGAGGGCGCCAGGACCGTCCTCGGCCCTGCCTTCCAGTCACCCGGCGTGGACCTCGGCCAGTAGCGCGGCGAGCGAGGCGCGTCCAGGCACTTTCCCGTCACCAGTCGAAGGAGACACCGTGAGCACCGTGACTCGCCCGCCATCAGTGCAGCCCCTCCACCAAGAGCATGCGAGGGGCGACGACATGGTCCGGCTGCACTGCAATGAGAACCCCTACGGTCCGCCGCCCGGCGTGATCGCCGCGGTCACCAAGGAGCTGGAGGGCCGGTGCACGGCCTACCCGGACAGCAACGCCTCCGTGCTGCGGGCACGCCTTGCGGCGCGCTTCGGCGTCACCGACGACATGGTGGCGGTGGGCAACGGCGCCGATGAACTGGTGCTGCTGACAACGCTGGCGCTGGTGTCGGCCGGGGACGTCGTCGTCACCACGGAGTCCACCTTCCCCGGGTACGCCACCTCGGCGGCGGTGGCCGGTGCGACGGTCCGAACCGTCGGGCTGGCCGACTTCCGGATCCCGGCCGCCGAGTTGCAGGCGGCGCTGGGGGACGGCGCCCGTGTGGTCTTCGTCTGCAATCCGCACAACCCGACGGGCAGCGTGCTCTCCCCCGCCGCCGTCGAGGACATCCTCACGGCCGCCGAGCAGGCCGGTGTCGTGCCCGTCTTCGACGAGGCGTACATGGAGTTCGCCGGCGACGGTCACGAGCGCGCCCTGGACGCGGTGCGCGAGGGCCGTCGGCTGATCGTGCTGCGGACCTTCTCCAAGGCGTGGGGGCTGGCCTCGCTGCGCGCGGCCTATGCCCTCGGCCCGGCGGAGCTGATCGCCGAGCTCCAGCGGGCCCGGCAGGCGCTGCCGTTCAACATGAACCGGCTGGCGCAGCAGGCGGCGGTGGCGGCGCTGGACAGCCGTGACCACCTCGACGAGGTCCGTGAGCGCACCGCGCAGGCGCGGGAGCGCCTGTGCCAGGGGCTGGCCGGGCTCGGCGTGAGCTTCGTGCCGTCGGTGACGAACTTCGTGATGGTCAAGACTCCGGGGCCGAGCGACGAGTTCGCCGGCCGTCTCGCCGAGGAGCACGGGATCCTGGTGCGGGATCTGACGCTGTTCGGGCTCCCCGGCTACGTCCGGGTGACCGTGGCCACGCCCGAGGCCATGGACCGGTTCTGCGCCGTGGTCGCCACGCTGCTGGCCGGACCGGGCGCCCGCGCCACGCTCGGCCACGGCCTCGGCGGGGCGAGGGACGCGCTCACCGTGCCGACGCACCCCGCGGTGTCGCCGCAGACGCTGTTCAACGGGTACATCGGCTCGCACGTCGTGTTCGCGCTCAACCAACTGGGCGTATGGGAGCGGCTGCTGGAGACACCCCGCACGCTGGACTCCCTAGCCGCCGAGTCGGGCTCGGAGCCGACCAGGCTGCTCGCCCTGGTGCGCGCGGCCGCCCTGCTCGGATACGTCGAGATTCCCGCCGGTACGGCCGACGGCCCGTACACCGTGACGCTGACTGAGACCGGCCGCGACCTCGTGCACCACAAGGGCTTCTTCACCTGGGGCGTCGGCGGATACCACGAGGTGCTGCGCGGCCTGACCGGCCTCGCGCGGGGCAGCTCCGTCTTCGAGCAGGACGTGGACCGCGACGGCAGGATGGTCGCGGTCGGCTCGGGCGAGGTGGGCCGCGCGATGATGCTGCCGCTGGAGGAGAAGCTGCTCGCGACGGTGGACTGCGGCACCGTCGCCGACCTGGGCTGCGGGGACGCCACCCGGCTGCTGCGGCTGTGCGGACAGGACCCCTCCCGGCGCGGCATCGGGATCGAGATCAACGAGGCGGCCTGTGTGCAGGCGACCAAGCGGGTCGCCGAGGAGGGGTGCGCCGATCGCATCGAGATCGTGCACGGCGACGTCCTGGCCTTCTCCCACCAGACGTTCCCGGACGTCGAGCTGGTCACGAGCTTTTTGATGATGCACGACCTCTTCGACGCCACCGGCGACCCGGCGGGTGTCATGCGCACACTGCGCCGCGTCTTCCCGAAGGCCGGGAAATTCCTGATCGGCGACACCACGGCCCAGGAGTGGCAGGAGCAGCGGGCGGGGCTGCCGATCTTCTCGGTGGGCTTCGAGCTGGTCCACGCGTTCATGGACACGCCCATCATGAACCGCGCCACCTACGAGGACGCCTTCGCCGCCGCGGGGCTGCGCATCGAGCGGCGTGAGCCGCTGGGGGCACCGTCCACCTGGCTGTGGATGCTCACCGCGGAGTGAGCGGACGCGAAGGGGGCGGGGCGGTTGCCGTGGCAACCGCCCCGCCCCCTTCGCCTCTCACGTCGTGGGTCACGCAGCGCGCGTATCAGCCCGCGCGGAAGAACTCCAGCATGCTCTTGTTGACGGCTTCCGGGTTCTCCAGATACCCGTAGTGGCCGGCGTCCGGAATCAGCTCGAAGCTCGCGCCGGGAATGACGCTCGCCAGTTCCTCCCCGGCCCGTGGCGGCGTGATCAGATCGTCGGCGAACGAGATGACGTGGCAGGGGACCGTGATGCCCGCGTACGCCGAGCGGCGGTCGGGCATCGGCTCCATCGCGAGCTGGGCGCCCCTGCCCGCCCGGTCCTCCCGTGCCATCTCCAGCAGATCGAGCCAGTCGGCGATCGACTGCTCGTCGTCAAGGGTGCGCGGAGACAGGCTCTGCATCGCCTGGACGACGGCCCGGTAGGCGATCGGCAGCTCGGTGCCCGAGGCGTGCAGTTCCTGTTCCGCGCGGGCCAGCGCCCGGCGCAGCGCGTCGCTGCGCGCCCGGCTGGCGATCAGCACGGCCTGGCGCACCAGCCCGGGGTGGGCGAGCGCCAGTTCCTGGGCGACGTACGCGCCCATGGACGTACCGACGACGCGCACGGTGCCCAGCCGCAGGGTCTCGATCAGCCCGACGACGTCGCCGACCATGTCGGCCACGGTGATGCCCCCGGTGCAGACGTCGGTGGGCGGGATGCCGCGGTTGTCGAAGGTGATGACGCGGTGACCGGCAGCCGTCAGGGCCGGCACCTGGTGCAGATGCCAGGCCCGGCCGCCGCTGCCCGATCCCATGATCATGACGACGGGATCGCCCGAGCCGGTGTCCTGGTGGCTCAGGCGGATCCCGTTGATGGTGGCAATGGGCATGGCCCTCCTATCTCCAGGTCAGGACCTGGGTGCGCAGCCGCGGCGAGTCGAGGATGTCGCGCTGGGTGAAGCGCTCACGGATCCAGACGCCGCGGGAGAAGAGCTTCGTCTGGTCCCTGAAGTGGGGGGATGTGGGGTCGCTGGACTGCGCATAGGTGAGCAGCGAGGAGGTGCGCGGTGTTGCGCCGCGGCCGAACTCGGTCACCTGGATGAAGCTGGAGCCGGTGATGACGTCTGTGTGGCCGGCCTTCGGGTCCCACGCGGGGGTGATGACGTTGAGCACGCCGAGCGGGCTCGGGGCGCCGTGCACCGGGATCCGGTCCTTCCCGCGGGTGACGTACTGGTGGTCCCGCAGCGGGGCGTCCAGGGGGATCCCGGCGGCCTTCAGTTCGGCCGCGGCGTCACCGAACGCCCGCTGCACCGCGGGGTTGTCGACGGCCAGGGTGTTGGGCGTGTGCAGCGGGTCGCGGACGTCGAAGGGGTGACGCCACGGTCCGCCCTCGACCCGGGCGGCCAGAAGGGTGAACCGGGCGAAGAGCAGTGATGCCCTGCTGTCCAGGGTGTAGCGGCCGTCCCAGCGGGCCAGTGCGCCGCAGGCGCGGGAGACGTCGACGGGGCCATGGGACGAAGGCGCGCGGCCGTCGGGGAACCGCGCGCACATGGCGGCGGTCGAGGACGCGGCCAGTTCCGCGGTCCGGCTCCGGTTGCCGAAGAGCGTCTGCTCCATCGTCCTGCGGGAGAAGCCCTTGCCGGGCAGTCCGTCGGTGCCGGCGAGGCGGCGCTGCACCGCCAGGATGCCTTCCTGGGTGCGGAACGAGCGGGCAGTGCCGATGTCGCCCACGCCGCGCGGATAGCCGGTGAGCGGCGCCTCGGGGTTGGCCAGCCAGGGGCTGTTGTTGGAGTTGGTGACGTAGTCGGTGCGCGTCAGCGTGGGCAGCCGGTGCGGGCCGAAGAGGCCGGGCTGTACGGCGTCCTTGTCGCTGCCCCAGGCGCAGGCGCCGCGGCTGCCGTCGAGGACGGAGATGCCGCTGTTGGGGAAGACCTGCCGGCCGAGGTCGGTGCTGCACTCCTTGGCGAGGTCGTCGGTGACGTGCGGCACGACCTGGATGTCGGAGTAGAGGGTCTTGCCCCGGCTGTCGACCGACACGGTGTTGACCCAGGGCAGGCCCTGGGTACGGGTCTGCGCGCGCAGCACGTCGTCGGTGGTCCTGGCCCGGCCCAGGCCCAGCCAGGTGTTCATGGCCCGCAGGTTGGTGGCGTTGGCGTCACGGATGGTGTGCGCGGTACGGGCCCAGGGCAGCGGCACGCCGCCCGGCCCCGTGTCGATCACCGGGCCGTAGCGGGTGTTCCACAGGGTGCGCGTGATGACCTTCGTGCTGCCGTCGGCCTGGCGGGCGCGCACCCGGACGCGGTGGCTCGTCATCTTCTCGGGCTTGCCGTCGACGAGATAGTGGGTGGGCTTGCCGGGGATCAGCGCCACCTCGTACAGCCCGTACGTGGCGGCGGTGGAGACGGTGTGGCTCCAGGCGACGTCCGCGTTGTGGCCGATGAGCACGCCGGGGAAGCCGAGCAGCGAGGCGCCCGAGACGTTGACCCGGCCGGGGATGGTCAGCTGGCTCTGCCAGAGGCGTGCGGGCCCATGCCAGGGGTAGTGCGGGTTGGCGAGGAGCACGCCCCCGCGCCCGGAGGTGGTGCCGTCGGCGCCCACACCGATCGCGTTGCTGCCGAGCCTGCCGTCGTCGCGGGCACGGCGGATGGCGGCGTTCAGCTTTGCCCCTGTGTTCTTCGCCCCCGTGCTCTTCGCGTCCGTGCTCCTCGCCCCCGTGCTCTTCGCCCCCGTGCTCTTCGCCCCCGCGCTCCTCGCCCCCGTGCTCCTCGCGTCCGTGCTCCTCGCGTCCGTGCTCTTCGTGCTCCTGGCGTCCGCGCCGCGCGACGCCGCCGTCGCACCCGTCGCCGTCGGCGGCTGGGCCCGCGCGATGCCGTCCATGACCACGCCGGACCCGGAGCCGGTGCTGATCGCGTAGACGTGGCGGTAGACGTCGAGCGGGGTGATGGGGCGTACCCACGCCTTGCCGCGGCACGCGGGGTCGGTGATGCCGCCGTCCGCCAGGGCTTGGCGCAGATAGCGGTTGTAGCCCTTGGCATAGCCGCGGACCATCTGCGCGGCCTCGGGGTCGGGGCCGTTCGGCGGGGCCTGGCGGGCGAGCTTCTCGACGACGTGGCTGTCCTTGATCCGCTGGAAGTACAGATCGCTGTCGAGGCTGGTGCTCGCCTGGCCGAGGCCCGGGTCGGCCGGAGCGTCGGCGCCCAGATGAAGCGACCGTTCACCGTTTTCGGTCATGAACGCGTCGGCAAGGGTGCACAGGTTGTCCTTGGCCGAGGCGTATCCGGAGCCGTAGCCGAGGCCCTCGTAGTCGGAGGCGGTGATGTGCGGGATGCCGTACTCGGTGTACTGGATGACGGCGCGGCCGTCCGCCGGGGCCGCCGTCGCGGCCGTGGACGCGGGTACGGCCGCGAGCCCCACCAGCATGACTCCGGCCGCCAACGACAGTGCCGACTTGCGCGCGGTTCCGTGCAGCCGGGTCATGCCTACCATGCGGGGAAAACCCTTCGTGTCCGTCTGTCAGGGTGTTCGGCGGGGGCGGTCCTCGATCACTGCGTCTTGTCGGCCCCCTCCATGGCGACCACCAGGCTCTTGGGCCGCATGTCGGTCCAGTTCTCGTTGACGTAGTCGAGCGCCGACTGGCGGTCCGTCTCCTTCAGGGCGATGTGCCAGCCGGCGGGCACCTCGACGAACGACGGCCACAGGGAGTGCTGGTTCTCGTCGTTGACGAGCACCAGGTACGTGCCTTCGGCGTCCTCGAACGGGTTCGTGCTCATGGCTGCTCCTCTTCTTCCGGTGCCTCGGTGGCGCCGTGGGTGGTGTCCTCGGATGGTGCCTTCGGGGCGCCGCGGTCAGACAGCCGCGCCGCGGGTGGCCTCGTACCGGTCGCGTCCCGACGCGCAGGGCTCGAAACGCACGGGCAGGCTGCTGAACCCGGTAAGAAAGTTGGAGTGGATCCGCTGCGGCGGGCCGCTGATCTCGAACCCGTCGCTGAACGTCCGCAGCGCCGACAGCAGTTCGGACACCTCCACCCGAGCCAGATAGGCCCCGAGGCAGAAGTGCGGCCCGTAACCGAAGGTGATGTGCTTGTTCGGCGAGCGGTCCAGGGCGAAGGTGCCCGGGTCGTCGAAGACCGCCTCGTCGCGGTTGCCGGAGCTGTGCCACAGGGTGACGATGTCGCCGGCCGCGATGTCCACGCCGCCGACCCGGGTGTCGGCCAGGCAGGTGCGGCCGAAGTGCATGGCGGGCGTGGCCCAGCGCAGCACCTCTTCGACGGCGCTGCTGAGCGGGACGTCGCCGTCGCGCAGCGCCTGCCACTGCCGCTCGTGGTGCGCCAGGGTGTGGACGGAGTCGATCATCGAAAGCCGGCTGGTCTCGTCGCCGCCGATGATGAGGCTGTAGCAGTTGAGAACCATCTCGTCCTCGCTCAGCGACTGCCCGTCGATCTGGCCGCCCGCCAGCACGCTGATGACGTCGTCACCCGGTGACCGGCGCCGCTCCTCGACCAGTTCGCCGAAATACAACAGGATTTCATTACGCGCCATCAGCGCGTCCTGGTCATCCGCGTCGACCGCGTCCGAACTGAGCGCCGCTTTGGTCATGGTGAGCAGAAAGTCCCGGTCGGCGGGGGGCACGCCCAGGAGATCGGCGATCGTACCCATGGGAATGCGACTCGCGATGTCCTCGGCGAAATCACAGGTGCCCTCCTCGACCGCCTCGCAGACCAGCGCGCGGGTGTTCTCCCGGACGCGCTCGGATATCCGCTCCAGGGCACGTGGCGAAAAGGCCTTCAGCACGATCTTCCGCAGTTCCCGATGGCGGTGCCCGTCCGTCACGGCCAGCATCTTGCCCGCCGCGGAGTCGCCTCCGGCGAGCAGGGTGACCAGCAGGTTTCCCCGCTCGGACGTGAAGTTCACATTGTCCCGGTAAACGGACATGATGTCGGCGTACCGGCTGACCACCCAGAATCCCGGGTTGCCGTCCATCGGGGGGTGCCAGTGAACGGGTTCCTCGGAGCGCAGATGGGTCCAGAAATCCGTGAGATCACGCTCGTTGAAGGTCCGCGGATCGGCCAGGTTCACACCGTCGATTGGCTGGGTCATGCCCCGGGATTCCCTCGCTCGTCGTAGTGGTGGTCCAGATATTCCGTCGACGGTCGACGCCAGCGACGCTAGCACCGGCCGTCGACGAGGGTCATGGTCTTTCAGCGGCGGCTGAATGTCCCTTCATGCCCTCGCTCCGCTCCCGCGAAAGGCGCCGCTCACAGCTCCTCTCGCAAGGCCGTGCCGATCCGCGCGGCGGCCTCCGGGGACGAGAGCATCGCGCCGTGGTCGGAGTCCACCTCGACGCTGGTGATGCGACCCTTGACGTACGGGCTCCACGCCTCGGGCACCAGCTTCCGCATGACCTGCTCGGGGTAACTGACCCCGGGGGTCGGCCGGGTGGCGGTGAAGAACAGCAGGTCCCCGCTGAACACTCCGGGCTCGAAGGTGCCCATGAGCCGGTTGTTGTGGACGTACGCGTTGACGCTGCGCACCAGGCCGTGCTCGCCGAGCCCGGCCGCCCGGTTGTTCTCCTCCTCCAGATGGGCGGCGTAGCGGGCGAGGACCGCATCGCGGTCCGTGGCCAGGTCGTCCGGGTCGAAGGCGAATCCGGAGGCCAGCAGCGGGGCGATGATCTCCTGGTCGGACCAGTCGGGCGCGATGGCCTCCAGGTCCGGCGGAAAGGTGTCCATGATGCCGAGCAGGCTCACCTTCTCGCCCTCCTCCTCCAGTTGGACGGCCATGGCGTGGGCGACCAGACCGCCGAACGACCAGCCCAGCAGCGCGTACGGGCCGGACTGCTGCACCGTGCGCATCCGCGCGACGTAGTCGGCTGCCATCTCCGCGAGGGACGCGGGCATGCGGTCGGGCTCCGTCAGGCCGCGCGCTTGCAGCCCGTACAGCGGCTGGTCCGGGGCGAGATGGGCCAGGAGCCCTGCGAAGGACCAGGTCGTACCGGTGCCGGGGTGGACGCAGAACAGGGCGGGCCGTTCCCCCTCGGTGCGCAGCGGCAGCAGCGGCGCGAGCGGGTCGCCGGTGGTGTCCGAGCCGAGCTCCTCGGCCAGCCGGGCCACGGTCGGGGCCTCGAAGACGCTGCGCACGGACAGCTCCACCCCGAAGGTCGTGCGGATGCGGCGCACCAACTGGGTCGCGAGGAAGGAGTGGCCGCCCAGCCGGAAGAAGTCGTCGTGGACGCCGACGGCCGGTACGCCCAGCAACTCGGCGAACAGCTCGGCCAGCAGCCGCTCCTCGGGTGTCCGGGGGTGGGTGGTGATCGGGGCGGTCCCGCTGGGAGCGGGCAGGGCCCGGCGGTCCAGCTTGCCGTTGGCGGTCAGCGGGAACGACTCGAGGGTCACGAACGCCGCCGGGACCATGTAGTCCGGCAGGCTGCGGGCGATGTGCGCGGCGAGCGCCTCGCCGTCGGCCCCGGGCGCGGAGGGCTCCCTCTCGCCCTCGGCCGGCACCACGTACGCCACCAGACGCTTCTCGCCGGGCAGGTCCTCGCGGGCCAGGACGGCGGCCTTGGCCACGGTGGGGTGGGTCGCGAGCACGGCCTCCACCTCGCCGGGCTCGATGCGGAAGCCGCGGATCTTGACCTGGTGGTCCGTCCGGCCGAGGTAGCGGACACGGCCCTCGGCCGTCCAGCGGACCAGGTCCCCCGTGCGGTACATCCGCTCCCCCGGTGCGCCGAACGGGTCGGCGACGAACCGTTCGGCGGTCATGCCTGGGCGGCGCAGATAGCCGCGGCCGAGTGGGGATCCGGCGATGTAGAGCTCGCCTGGCCGACCGGGGGCGACCGGGTGCAGCGCCTCGTCGAGGACGTACAGCCGGGCGTTGTCGACGGGGCCGCCCATGGACGGCTTGTCGGGCCACGCCGAGGTGTCCCCCTCCAGGACGCGCCCGCCCACCACATGGGTCTCCGTCGGTCCGTACTGGTTGTGCAGCCGGCGTCCGGGGACGCGGGCATGGAAGGCGCGGACCGCCTCCCCCGTCGTCAGGGCCTCCCCGGCCTGCACGATCTCGCGGAGGGCCGGCAGGTCGGCGCCGGCCTCGTTGGCGGCGGTCGCAACGGCCTCGATCACCAGGTTGGGGGCGAACAGTTCCTGTACGCCGTGCCGGGCGAGCCAGGCCACCAGCTGCTCCGGGTCGCGCCGCACGTCGTCCGGGCATTGCGCCAGGGTCTTTCCGGCGGTGTGCGCCGAGAGGATCTCCTGGGCGGACACGTCGAAGCCGACGGGCGCGAACTGGGCGGTGACCGTGGCCCCGGCGGCGTCCGCACCGGCCCCACCGCACGGCAGGAGGTCCTCCTGCCACCCGATGAGGTTGCGCAGGCTGCCGGCCCGCATCACCACAGGTTTGGGGCGGCCGGTCGAGCCGGAGGTGTAGATGACGTACAGCGGGTGGTCGGGCAGTGGAACGCCGGTCCGCTCCTCGTCGGTGACATCGGCGGCGGACCGCCCCGCGAGGTCGCCGAGAACGGCGGGGTCGTCGAGGAGCAGCCGCGGCGCGCCGCCCTCGGGCAGCCCGGCGGCGATCGCCCCGGTGGTCAGGACGAGGGCCGGGTCGGCGTCGGTGAGCTGGTAGGCGACGCGCTCGGCCGGGTGCGCCGGGTCGACGGGAACGTAGCCGGCGCCGGTCTTGAGGACCGCCCACACCGCGGTGACCTGGTCCGGGCAGCGGGGCATCGCGATGGCCACTAGGGACTCGGGGCCGGCGCCGCGCTCGAGGAGCAGCCGCGCCAGCCGGTTGGCCCGGCCGTTGAGTTCGGCGTACGACAGCCGCTCCACACCCTCGGGTGTGCCGTCGGCGGCCACGGCCTCGTACAGCACCGCCGTGGTGTCGGGGGCGCGGGCGGCGCGCTCCTCGAACAGCTCGGGCAGGCTCCGCCGGGGAAGGGCGCGGGTGGTGTCGTTCCATCCGTCGAGCACCTGCCGGCGTCGCTCCGGTGACAGGACGTCGATGCGTCCGACCCTGAGGTCCGCGTTCTGGACGACCAGCGCCAGCAGGGCCAGCAACCCGTCGACGATCGACTGAGCGGTCTCGGCGCCGAACAGGTCGAGGCTGTACTCCAGGGACGCCTGCACACCCGCCGGTTCGCCCTGGGGGCCGCGCCGCTCGGCGAAGGAGAACAGCAGGTCGAACTTGGCCGTGGACACGGTGACCGGCTCGTTGGACACCGTGAGCTCCGGCAGCCTGCCGTGCACTCCGGCGGCGGCCTGCTGGTCGTTGTTGTTGAAGGAGAGCTGCACCTGGAACAGCGGGTGGCGGGCGAGCGACCGCTCCGGGTTGACCACCTCCACCACCCGCTCGAACGGCACCTCCTGATGCGCGTAGGCGGCCAGGTCGGCCTCCCGCACGCGGGCGACGAGCTCCTTGAATGTGGGGTTCCCGGACACGTCGGTGCGCAGCACGAGGGTGTTGACGAAGAAGCCGACGAGCTCGCCGATCGCATCGTCGGTACGTCCCGCGACCGGGGTGCCGATGGGGATGTCGGTGCCGGCGCCGAGCCGCCCCAACAGGGCCGCCAGCCCGGCCTGGACGACCATGAACATCGTCGAGCGGGTGTCACGGGCGAGCCGGGCGAGCCCGGCGTGCGTGTCCTCGGGAACGTCGAAGAACAGCATGCCGCCCAGGCCCGAGGCCACGCTGGGCCGCTCCCGGTCGGCGGGCAGCTCCAACTCCGCGGGCATGCCGTCGAACTGCCTGGTCCAGTAGGCCAGCTGGCGGGACATCGGGGAGTCGGGGTCGTCCTCGGAGCCGAGCATGTCGCGCTGCCAGATGGCGTAGTCCGCGTAGCTCACCGGCAGGGGCTGCCACTCGGGGGCCCGGCCGGCGCTGCGGGCCGCGTACGCGACGGTCAGATCGCGGCGCAGCAGCGGCATGGACCAGCCGTCGGCCGCGATGTGGTGGAGGAGCAGCAGAAGAACGTGTTCCCGTTCGGACAGCTGGAACAGCCGGCCGCGCAGCGGGGGTTCTGAGGTGAGGTCGAAGCGGTACGCGGCGGCCTCGTCCAGCAGGCCGCGCAGTTCGCCCTCCGTGGTGGTGACGGTCTCCAGCGGGAACGGGGAGGTCGCCAGCACCTTCTGGTAGGGCCCCGTGGCGTCCTCGCCGAAGGCGGTGCGCAGCGGCTCGTGGCGGCCGACGAGGTCGGCGAGCGCGGCGCGCAGGGCGGCGTGGTCGAGCCGGCCGGTCAGCCGCAGCGGCACGGGGAGGTTGTAGGTGGGGCTGGGGCCCTCGATGCGGTTCAAAAACCACAGCCGGGCCTGCGCGAAGGACAGCGGGACACGCTCGGGGCGCGGGGTGACGGCGGTGATGCCGCCACGGCCGTGGGAGGCACGGTTGAGGACGGCGGAGAGCGCGGCCACCGTCGTGGACTCGAACAGTTCGCGGATGGCGAGTTCGGTCTTGAGGGTGGAGCGGACGCGGCTGACGAGGCGGGTCGCCATCAGGGAGTTGCCGCCCAGTTGGAAGAAGTCGTCGTCGATGCCGACCCGGGCGACGCCGAGGACCTCGGCGAAGAGCCCGCACAGGATCTCCTCCTGCGGGCTGCGCGGGCCGCGGCCGTGGGCGGCGGTGTCCCAGTCGGGTTCGGGGAGAACCTTGCGGTCCACCTTGCCGTTCGGCATGACCGGCAGCGCCTGGAGCGTGACGAACGCGGTGGGCACCATGTAGCCGGGCAGCGTCTGACCGGCGTGGGCGCGCAGCTCCTCGGCTCCGGGCGCCTCGTCCTCCTCGGCGCCCGCGGCGGGCACCAGGTAGGCGACCAGCCGCTTCTCGCCGGTCTGGTCGGCGCGGGCGAGCACGACGGCCTGTCCGACCGCGGGGTGCCGGGCGATGGTGGCCTCCACCTCGCCCGGTTCGATGCGGAAGCCGCGGATCTTCACCTGGTGGTCGGCACGCCCGGCGAACTCCAGGACGCCGTCGGCGTCGCGGCGCACCAGGTCGCCGGTGCGGTACATACGGGAGCCGGCGGGGCCGAACGGATCGGCGACGAATCGCTCGGCGGTCGGGGCGGCGCGGCCGATGTAGCCACGGGCCAGCCCCGCGCCCGCGACGTACAGCTCCCCGGGCACGCCGTCGGCGACCGGCAGCATGTTGTCGTCCAGGACGTAGAGCCGGGTGTTGTCCATGGGCCCGCCGATGGGTACCAGCGGGCCGAGCGGATCGGCCGCGGTGACCGCGTGGTGGGTGGCGTTCATGGTGATCTCGGTGGGCCCGTACAGATTGGTGACCGTGATGTCCGGGCAGTGGGCCAGGACCCGCCGGAAGGCTTCGGCGGACGCGGCGTCACCGCCGGTGGTGATCTCCCTCATGCCGGCGAACGCCTCGGGCCGCTCCTCGGCCACCAGGTTGAAGAGGGAGGTGGTCAGCAGCGCGCCGGTGACCTCGTGGTCCCGGATGACGCGCTCGAGGGTGGCGACGTCGGGCTCGCCGGGCGGTACGACGCAGATCCGGCCGCCCGACAGCAGCGGTATCCACAGCTCGTAGGTCGAGGCGTCGAACGCCTGGGTCGCGTTCATCAGGACCCGCTCGTGGGCGCCGGTGTGCCAGCGGCTGTCGAAGGCCAGCTCGGCGACGCCGCGCTGGGTGACGCCGACGCCCTTGGGGCGGCCGGTGGAGCCGGAGGTGAACATGACGTACGCCAGCCGGCCGGCCGCGACGGGCACCTCGGGTTCGGTGTCCGGCCACTCCCCCGGCGGTGTCTCGTCCACGACGACGGTGGTCAGGCCCAGTTCGCCGGCGCGGGCGGCGGTCGCCCGGTCGGTGACCACGACCTCGGCGCCCACCTCGGCCACGGCCTGCCGCATCCGTTCCAGGGGGTAGGTGTCGTGCAAAGGCACGTAGTAGCCGCCCGCCTTGAGGATCGCGAGGACGGTGACCGGCACCAGCGCCGAGCGTTCCTGCACCATCACCACGGGGGTTTCGGCGCGTACGCCCTGCGCGATCAGGCGGTGGGCCAGCCGGTTGGCACTGGCGTCGAGTTCGGCGTAGGTGAGTGTCTGATGGTCCGAGACGACGGCCGGGCGGTCGGGGACGCGCTCGGCCCGGTCCGAGAAGAGCCGCGCGAGCCCTCCCTCGGGCACCGCGGTCCGCGCGCCGGCGCACCCCTTGGGCAGCGCGCCGCCGCCGGGCCCGGCCGCGGCGGCGATGCGGGCGACGGGGCTGTCAGGGGCCGCCGCCACGGCCTCGAGGGCCCCGACGACACGGTCCACGATCCGCTGTGCGGCGGCCTCGTCGTACAGGTCGGGCCGGTAGTCCAGGCGCAGCCAGATGCGTTCGCCCGGTGCGCCGATCAGCGAGAGGGGGTAGTGGTTGGCGTCCTGGCTGTCGACCCGGGTGACGCGCAGCGCCGCGTGCGACGCGCCGCCTCCGCCGCCCCCGCTGGGGTAGTTCTCGAAGACGGTCAGCGTGTCGAACAGGGCGCCGCGCGCCCCGCCACCGACCGACGCCAGCCGGTGGATGTCGGCGAGGCCGATGTGCTGGTGTGCGAGCAGCCGCGTCTGGCTCTCCTTCAGACGCGCGAGGAACACGGACATCGGCTCGGCGGGGCGTAACCGGGCGCGCATCGGCACGGTGTTGATGAACAAGCCGATCATCGACTCGATGCCGTCGATCTCCGAGGGCCGCCCCGAGACGGTGACGCCGGCCACCACGTCGGCGCGGCCGGTGAGCCGGGACAGCACGATGGCCCACACGCCCTGCAGCACGGTGCCCATCGTCAGGCCCTGCTCGCGGACCCACGCGGTCAGCGCCGCCGTGGTCTCGCCCGACAGCTGGGTGTTGATCTGGCCGGGGACCATGGCCACCTCGCCGGCCTCCGGGGCGACGAGGGTCGGCCCGTCGAGCCCGGCGAGCGCCTCCCGCCAGGCGTGCTCGGCGGCGGCCCGGTCCTGGCCCTTGAGCCAGGCCAGGTAGTCGCGGTACGGGCGTACGGAAGGCATCCGTGAGGCGTCGCCGGCGCTCGTGTAGAGGGCGAACAGCTCACGCCACAGCACCGGCAGCGACCAGCCGTCGAGCAGCAGGTGGTGGAACGTCAGGACCAGCCGGTGCCGGTCGTCGCCGGACCGCACCAGCGTGAAGCGCAGCAGCGGCGGCCGGTTCAGGTCCAGTCGCCGGGCGCGGTCCTCGGCGACGGCCCGGTCCGCGGCGGCGGCCCGCTCGGCTTCGGGCAGCCCGGTGAGGTCCACGTCGTGGAAGGGCACCGCCACCTCGCGGTGGATGAGCTGCAGGGAGCGGTTGACGCCCTCGTAGCGGAAGCTCGCGCGGAGGTTGGCATGCCGGCGCAGCAGGCCGTCGGCGGCGGCCCGCAGCGCCGTGCGGTCCAGCGGGCCTTCGAGGTCGACGACCAGCTGCACGGCATACAGGTCCGGCGCGGTCTCGTCGTACACGCTGTGGAAGAAGATCCCCTCCTGCAAGGGGGACAACGGCAGGATCTCCTCCAGCCCCGACTGACTCATTAGGACGTCCTCCACTCATCTTCCAGCAGATCGATTTCGCTCTGGCTGATGTCCACCAGAGCCATGTCCGACGGGGTGTGGCCGCCGACGGCCGGCCGCCGGGTGTGTTCCACGAGAGCCCGCAGCGCCCGGACCCAGGCGTCGGCGAGGCGGCCCACCTCGTCGGCGGTGAGCACGTCGCGGGCGTACAGCCAGTGGGCGGTCAGCTCCGGACCGCGCGCGCCGTCGCGGGTGACGGCGGCGAGATCGAGCGCGTGCGGCAGGCGCATCCGGGGGTCCTGGCCGCCGACGCCGCTGAGGTCGGCGAGGACGGAGAAGTCCGTCGTCGCCTCGGTGGTGTGTGCCTCGGTGAACCGGCCGAGATAGTTGAAGCCGATCTGGGCGCCGCCGGATCCAGCGAGGCGCGGGCCGGTGCGCGGGTTGAGATAGCGCAGCGCGCCGTAGCCGAGCCCGTTGTCCGGGACGGCGCTCAGCTGCTCCTTGATCCGCTTCAGGACCTGTCCGGCGGCGGCTCCGCCGGACATGGCCTCGGCGCGGTCGTAGGCCCCGGGGTCCAGCCGTACCGGGTACATGTTGGTGAACCAGCCGACGGTCCGTGACAGTTCGGCGTCCAGCAGATGCTCCTCGCGGCCGTGGCCCTCCAGGTCGACGAGGACCCCGCCGGGCCGTCCGCCGCCGCGCAGTTCGGCCACCGCCATGGCCAGGGCCGTCAGCAGGACGTCGTTGACGCCGGCGTGGAAGGTCTCGGGGACGCTCGTCAGCACGGCTTCGGTGAGGTCCGGGTCGAGGGAGCTGGTCAGCAGCGCGGCGGTCGCGTTCACGTCCCGGCCGGGGTCGAGCGGGCGCCGGCCCAGCGGCGGCTCGGAGTGAGCCAGCACCTGCTTCCAGTGGCCGAGTTCGGCCTCCCGTACCGGGTCGAGCGCCCAGTCGGCAAGGCGCAGGGCCCAGCCGCGCAGCGAGCTGCCGACCCGCTGCAGCGCCGGCCGCTGGCCCGCGGCCACCGTCTTCCACGCCTCTTCGAGATCGGGCAGCAGAATCCGCCAGGACACGCCGTCCACGGCGATGTGATGGATGCTCAGGAAGATCCGGCCGGGCGAGTGCGGGCCGCGGTCGAACCACACGGCCTGGACGAGACGGCCGTCGGTCAGGGAAAGCCGGTCCCGGGCGTCGTTGGCGTGCCGGGCCATCAGCTCCAGGCACGCCTCCTCCGAAAGCCCCTCGGCGTCGACGCGCACCACGCTGTCGCCGGCCGGTACGCTGCCGGGCGCGGTGACCTCCAGCCGCCAGCCGTCGCCCGCGCCCGGCCCCTCGCCGGGCCCGCCGGGGCCGGTGACCAGGCGCAGCCGCAGGCCGTCATGGTGGTCGAGCAGTGCCTGGACGGTCGCCACCAGCCGCTCCCGGTCGCAGCCGGCCGGGGCCTGCAGCACCCGCCACTGGTGGAGCCGGTCGACGGGGCCGCCGAGTTCGGCGAACCAGTGCACGATCGGGGTGAGCGGCACCTCGCCGAGGTTCGCGCCCTCCTCCTCGGCCACGGCGTCGACGGCGTCGGTGGCCACGCGGGCCAGGGCCGCGACCGTCTTGTGCTCGAAGACGTCCTTCGCCGAGATCACCAGCCCTTGCCGGCGGGCGCGGCTCGCGAGCTGGATGGACATGATGCTGTCGCCTCCGAGGGCGAAGAACTCGTCCTCGGTGCCGACCTGTTCGAGCCCGAGGACCTCGGCGAAGAGGCCGCACAGGACGCGTTCGCGCTCGTCGCGCGGGCCGCGCCCCTGGGGTGCGGCACCGAAGTCGGGCGCGGGCAGGGCCTTGCGGTCGATCTTGCCGTTGGGGGTGAGCGGGAACTCCGGCAGGTCCACGAGGGCTGCCGGGACCATGTAGTCGGGCAGGTTGCGCGCCAGGTGCGCCCGTACGTCCTCCCGCTCGGCCGCCCCGCCGGCGCCGACGAGGTAGGCGACCAGGCGGCGGTCGCCGGGGCGGTCCTCACGGACCATCACCATGCCCTGGGAGACGGCGGCGTGCCGCGCCAGGACGGCCTCGATCTCGCCGAGCTCGACGCGGAAGCCTCGGATCTTGACCTGTTCGTCGGCCCGGCCCGCGAAGACGAGGCGGCCGTCGGTGGTCCAGCGCACCAGGTCGCCGGTGCGGTACATGCGCTCCCCCGGCGCGCCGAACGGGTCGGCGACGAACCTCTCCGCGCTCAGCCCCGGGCGGCCCAGATAGCCGCGGGCGACACCTTCGCCCGCGAGGTAGGCCTCGCCGGTGACACCCGGCGGGACCGGATGGAGGGCGGCGTCCAGGACGTAGAGCCGGTCGCCCGGTATGGGCCCGCCGGCGTCCGGCACGCCGTCGCCGCGCAGCGGAGCGCTCATGGTCGTCAGGACGGTCGACTCGGTGGCCCCGTACACGTTGATGACCCGCACCCCCGCCTGCGACCAGCGCGCGGCCAGTTCGGCGGAGAAGGACTCGCCGCCCATCAGGACGCCGCGCAGGGTGGGGGCACGGTCCGGGTCGAGGGTGGCCAGCAGCGTGGGCGGCAGCGCCATGTGGGTCACCCGGTCGCCGGTGACCAGCTCGGCCAGTTCATCGCCGCCGACATGGCCGGTGACCGGTCCGAGGACCATCGTCGCCCCGGTCAGCAGCGTCATCACGAAGTCGCCGATGGCCGCGTCGAAGTTGGGCGAGACCAGCTGCAGGACGCGGCTGTCGGCGTCCAGGGCGAGGCTGTGGGCGTGTGCGGCGGCGAGCGCGGCGATGCCGGTGTGCGGCACGACGACGCCCTTGGGCCGCCCGGTGGAGCCCGAGGTGTAGATGGCGTACGCCGCGCTGGTGAGCCGCAGCGGCGCGGTGCGGTCCCGCTCGGTCGGGTTGTGCCCGGGCCGGGCCGCGACGGCATCCCGTACGGCGTGGTCGTCGAGCAGCAGCCGGGGCGCGTCGCAGTCCGGCAGGGCCGGCGCCTGCCCGGCCGTGGTGATCAGCAGCGCGGGCCTGGCCTGGCCGAGCATGAACGCGATCCGGTCGGCCGGGTAGTTGGGGTCGATGGGCAGGTAGGCGGCGCCCGCCTTGAGCAGCGCGACCAGCGCCACGATGAGCTCGTCGGTGCGCGGCAGGGCCACGGCGACGAACTGCTCGGGGCCGACGCCCGCGGCGATGAGGTGGTGTGCGAGCCGGTTGGCCCGCTCGTTGAGCTCCGCGTACGAGACGGCCGTGCCCTGGAAGTCGACGGCGGTGGCGTGCGGTGTGCGCCCGGTCTGCGCTTCGAACAGCCGCGGCCAGGTCTGCCGGGGCAGTTCGTGCCCGGTCGCGTTCCACTCGCCGAGGACGCGGTCGCGCTCGGCGGGGGCGAGGACGTCGATGAGGTCCACCCGGCGCGGCGGGTCGGCGGTGACGGCCTGGAGCAGCCGGAGGTACCGGTCGGCGATGGCTTCGGCGGTCGCACGGTCGAAGAGGTCGGCACTGTATTCGACGGAGCAGTACATGCCGCCCGGCGCGCCCCCGGCCCCGGCGGGCAGTTCGCCGAATCCGAAGAGCAGGTCGAAGGAGGCGGTGCCGGTCCCGACGGGCCGGCCCGTGACCCGCAGCCCGTGGCTGCCGCCGGTAGCGGCGGTCACCGCGCGGTCGGTGTTGTTGAGCGATAGCATCACCTGGAACAGCGGGTGCCGGGCCAGGGTGCGGGCGGGGCTGAGGGTGTCCACCAGCCGCTCGAACGGCACGTCCTGGTGGTCGTAGGCGGTCAGCACCGTCTCGCGGACCCGGCCGAGCAGTTCGGCGAACGTGGGGTTGCCGGACACGTCGGTGCGCAGCACGAGGGTGTTGACGAAGAAGCCCACGAGGTCGTCGACCGCGTCGTCGGTGCGCCCGGCGACCGGTGAGCCGAGTGGGATGTCGTCGCCCGCGCCCATGCGGTGCAGCAGCGTGGCGAGCGCCGCCTGGAGCACCATGAAGACGCTGGCGCCGTGCGCGTCGGCCACCTCGCGCAGCCGGCCGTGCAGGGCCGCGGGCACCTCGATGTCGAAGCGTCCGCCGCGGTACGACGGGGCGGCGGGACGGGGCCGGTCGGTGGGCAGGGCCAGCTCCTCCGGCAGCCCGTCGAGGGCCTGGGTCCAGTAGGCGAGCTGTGCGCTGATCTCGCTGTCGGCCTCGTCCTCGGAGCCGAGCAGGTCCCGCTGCCACAGGGTGTAGTCGGTGTAGCTGACGGGCAGCGGGGCGAAGTCGGGGGCCTGGCCGGCCCGCCGGGCGGTATAGGCGCGCGTCAGGTCGCGGGCGAGCAGCGGGATGGACCAGCCGTCGGCCGTGATGTGGTGCATCAGCAGCAGCAGGGCGTGGTCGTCGTCAGCGAGCGCGAAGAGGTGGGCGCGCAGCGGCAGTTCACGGGACAGGTCGAAGGCGTGCCCGGCCGCCTCGGTGAGCCGTTCGTCGAGGTTGGCGGTGGTGACGGGCACCACACGCAGTTCGACGGGGGTGTCCTCGGGCGCGAGCACCTGCTGGTACGGGCCGTCGGCGTCCTCCGCGAACACGGTCCGCAGGGGTTCGTGCCGGGCCACGACGTCGGCGAGCGCGGCGGCGAGGGCGGCGCGGTCCAGGGGGCCGGTCAGCCGCAGCGACAGGGGCATGTTGTAGCCGGCGCTCGGTCCTTCGAAGCGGTTGAGGAACCACAGCCTGCGCTGTCCGTACGACAGCGGGGTGCGCGCCGGGCGCGGCCGGGGCGTGAGGCGGGCACGGATCCGGGTGCCGCCGCCGAGGGCGGTGGCCAGGCCCGCGACGGTGGGCGTCTCGAAGAGGGTGCGGATGCCGAGCTCCGCGCCGAGGACGGAGCGGATCCGGCTGACCAGCCGGGTGGCCAGCAGCGAATGGCCGCCGAGATCGAAGAAGCTGTCGTCGACGGTGACCTCGGGCAGGCCGAGGATCTCGGCGAACAGCCCGCACAGGATCTCCTCGTGCGGGGTGCGCGGCGCGCGGCCGGTGCCGGGGCCGGACGCGGCGTAGTCGGGGGCGGGCAGCGCCCTGCGGTCGAGCTTGCCGTGCGGGGTGAGCGGCAGCGCGTCGAGCGGCACGAGGGCCGAGGGCACCAGGTGGCCGGGGAGGGTTTCGGCGAGACCCTCGCGCAGCGCTTGGGGGGTGAGGGTCGCGCCGTCCGCGGGCACCACGTAGGCGACGAGGCGGCGGTCGCCGGGGCGGTCCTCGCGCACCAGCACCTCGGCCCGGTCCACGCCGGGCAGGGCGGCGACGGCCGCCCGTACCTCGCCGAGCTCGATGCGGAAACCGCGCAGCTTGACCTGGTCGTCGGAGCGGCCGAGGAACTGCAGGTGGCCGTCCGCGTTCCAGCGCACCAGGTCGCCGGTGCGGTACATCCGGTCGCCCGGCGCGCCGAACGGGCAGGCCACGAACCGTTCGGCGGTCAGCGCGGCGCGGCGCACATAGCCGCGCGCGAGTCCGCCGCCCGCCAGGTACAGCTCGCCACCGACGCCCGGCGCGACCGGCCGCAGGCCGGCGTCCAGGACGTAGGCCCGGACGCCCGCGACGGGTCGGCCGATGTGCGGCGCCTCGCCCTCGGCGAGGGGCCGGCTCATGGTGGCGGTGACAGTGGCCTCGGTCGGCCCGTAGGCGTCGATAACGCGCCGTCCGCCGCGGGTCCAGCGACGGGCCAGCGCGGCGTCGAACGCCTCGCCGCCGGTCATAACGGCCCGCAGGGTCGGCACCCGGTCCTCGGGGACGGTCGCCAGCACCGGCGGGGGGAGCAGCACATGGGTGGCGGCGCGGGCGGTGATCAGCTCGGCGAGGTCCTCGCCGGCGAGCCGGCCGTCGGCCGGGCCGAGCACCAGTGTGGCCCCGGCCACCAGCGCCTGGGTCACATCGGCCACGGCGGCGTCGAAGCTCAGCGACATGATCTGCAGCGCGCGGCTGGTGTGGTCCATCGCCAGGTTCTCGATGTGGCTGAAGAGGAGGGAGTTGAGGCCGTGGTGGGAGACGGCCACGCCCTTGGGGCGGCCCGTGGAGCCCGAGGTGTAGATGACGTACGCGGGGTTCGCGGTGTGCGGGGCGGCGCCGCGCTCGGCGTCGGCCGGATCACTGTCGGGGAGGCCGGCCGGCCGCTCCCGTACGGCGGGATCGTCCAGGTCGACGGCCCGGTCACCGGCGGTCTCCGCGACGAGGGGGCGGGTGTCCGCGTCGGTCAGCACGAGCACCGGGTCGGCGTCGGTGAGCATGTACGCGATGCGGTCGGTGGGATAGCCGGGGTCGACCGGCACCCAGGCGGCACCGGACTTCAGCACCGCGAGCATCGCCACGACCCACCGGGTGGAGCGCGGCAGGACCAGCGCCACGAACCGCTCTGGTCCCGCCCCCCGGGAGATCAGGTAGCGGGCGAGCCTGTTGGCGGCCGCGTTCAGCTCTCCGTAGGTCAGCGCCTCGCCGTCGCCCTCGACGGCGGTGTGCCCGGGGCGGCGGGCCGCCTGCTCCTCGATCATCAACGGCAGGGTGCGCGGCGGCCGGCCCGGCCCGGTCTCGTTCCACTCCGTGAGGACCCGGCGCCGTTCGGCCGCATCCAGGATCTCGGCCCGGCCGAGCCTCCGCCCCGGGTCGGCGGAGGCCTGGTCCAGCAGCATGACGAGGCGATCCGCGAGGCGCTGGGCGGTGGCGCGGTCGAAGAGGTCGGTGCTGAACTCCAGGACGCCGGTCAGCCCTTCGCGGCCCGGCTCGCGCCGCTCGTGCAGGGCGAAGGCCAGGTCGACCTTGGCGGTGGAGGTGCCGACCGGGTACGGCGCGGTGGTCGCGCCCGGCAGGGTCAGGGCGCCGGCCGCGGCGGACTGCGCCGTGTTGTTGAGCGCCAGCGCGACCTGGAACAGCGGGTGGCGGGTGAGGGACCGCTCGGGCGCGAGCGCCTCGACAAGCCGCTCGAAGGGGATGTCCTGGTGCGCGTAGGCGGCCAGGTCCGTCTCCCGGACGCGGGCGATGAGTTCGGCGAAGGTGGGGTCGCCGGAGGTGTCGGTGCGCAGCACCAGGGTGTTGACGAAGAGGCCGACGACCTCGCCCACCGCGTCGTCGGTACGGCCCGCGACGGGAGCGCCGAGGGGAATGTCCGTGCCCGCGCCGAGCCGGGACAGCAGGGCGGCGAGCCCCGCTTGGAGGACCATGAAGAGGCTGGACCGGGTCTGCCGGGCCACCTCCCGCAGCCGCGCGTACAGCTCGGCGGGCAGCTCGAAGCCGACGAGGTCTCCGCGGTGCGCGGTGCGCGCCGGGCGGGGCCGGTCGGTGGGCAGCGGCAGCTCTTCGGGCAGGCCGTCGAGGGCCTGGCGCCAGTGGTCGAGCTGGCGGGCGAGGGGGCTGTCCGGGTCGCTGTCGTCGCCGAGGACCGTGCGCTGCCACAGCGTGTGGTCGGTGTAGGTCACGGCGGGCGCGGGCTGTTCGGGTGCGTGGCCCGCCCGGCGCGCCGCGTAGGCCGTGCCGAGGTCGCGTCCGAGGATCGGCAGGGACCAGCCGTCGCCGGCGATGTGATGCATCACCAGCACCAGGACGTACGCCTCGGCGCCGAGGTCGAACAGGTGGGCGCGCAGCGGCAGGTCGGCGGAGAGGTCGAAGGGGCGCCGCGCGGCCCCGGCCACCTGCCCGGCCAGCTCGTCCTCGGTGGTTTCGGTGACGGTCAGTTCGGGGGCCGGGCCGTCGCCGAGCGGCACCTGGTACGGGCCGTCGGCGTCCTCGGCGTAGACCGTGCGCAGCGTCTCGTGGCGGGCGGCGGTGTCGGCGAGCGCGGCGCGCAGCGCGTCGACGTCCAGCGCGCCGGTGATCCGGATCCCGGCGGAGATGTTGTAGGTGGCGCTGGGGCCGTGCAGCCGCTCCAGGAACCACAGGCGCGCCTGTGCGAAGGAAAGCGGCAGCCGCTCGGGGCGCGGGGTGACGGCGGTGACCGGGGTACGGGCGCGCTCCGCGCTGTCGAGGGCGGCGGACAACTCGGCGACGGTCGGTGACTCGAAGACCTGGCGGACGGCGATCTCGGCGGACAGCGTCGAGCGGACGCGGCCGACGAGCCGGGTCGCCAGCAGCGAGTGGCCGCCGAGGGCGAAGAAGTCGTCGTCGACGGTGACCGCCGGCAGGTCGAGGACCTCGGCGAAGAGGGCGCAGAGGATCTCCTCACGTGGGGAGCGCGGGGCGCGGCCGGGGCCGCCGCCGAGGCCGGCGCCGTAGTCCGGGGCCGGCAGGGCGCGGCGGTCGAGCTTGCCGTTGAGGGTCAGCGGCAGGGCATCGAGGGCGACCACGGCGGCGGGCACCATGTAGTCCGGCAGCGCGGTCGCGGCGTGTGCGCGCACGGCGGCGGCGTCGAGGCGGTGCCCGTCCCGGGGGACGGCGTAGGCCACGAGCCGCTTGTCGCCGGGGCTGTCCTCGCGGACGACGACGGCGGCGCGGGCGACGCCGGGGTGCTGCCGTACGGCGGCCTCTACCTCGCCCAGTTCGACGCGGAAGCCGCGGATCTTGACCTGGTCGTCGACGCGGCCCAGGTAGTGCAGGTCGCCGTCCGTGCTCCAGCGGGCCAGGTCGCCGGTGCGGTACATCCGCTCGCCCGGCGCCCCGAACGGGCAGGCCACGAACCGTTCCGCGGTGAGCCGCGGCCGGTCCCAGTAGCCGCGGGCCAGCCCGGCTCCCGCGAAGTACAGCTCGCCGGGCACCCCGGGCGGCACGGGCCGCAGCCGGGCATCGAGCACGTAGGCGCTCATATTGGCGACCGGCCGGCCGATGGGCGCGGCCTGGGGCCACTCCTCGGGGTGCGGGGGGAGGGTGTGCGCGGTGACCACGTGGGTCTCGGTGGGGCCGTAGTGGTTGTGCAGCCGGTGGCCGGGGCGCGCGGCGTGGTACCGCTGCACGGCGCCGCGCGGGGTGAGCGCCTCACCGGCCTGGGCGATGTCAGCGAGGGCGGCGAGCGGCAGCCCCGCGTCGTCGGCGGCCCGGCAGACGGCGTCCACGACGAGGTTCGGCGCGTACAGCTCCTGGACGGCGTGGTGGTCGAGCCAGGCGGCGAGGGCGTCGGGGTCGCGGCGGGTGTCCTCGGGGCAGATCGCGAGGGTCTTGCCGTAGAGCAGCGCGGACAGCATCTCCTGAGCGGACACGTCGAAGCTGACGGCCGTGAACTGCGCGGTGACCGTGCCCGCCGCGCCGGGCAGCACGCTGTGGTGCCAGGCAAGGAGGTTGAGTACGGCGCGGGCCGGCATGACGACGGCCTTGGGCCGGCCGGTGGAGCCCGAGGTGTAGATGACGTACGCCGGGTGGTCGGGGCGCAGCGGCGTGGTGCGCTCGTCGTCGGTGACGTTCCCGGGGCCCGGCTCTCCGGCGGGGCTCACGGGCTCGGCCAGTTCGGGTTCGTCGCCGGTGAGGACGAGCGCGGGGCGGGCGTCGGACAACATGAACGCGACGCGGTCGGCGGGCTGCCGCGGGTCCACGGGCAGCCAGGCGGCGCCCGTCTTGAGGACGGCGAGCAGAGCCACGGGCCAGAGTTCGGAGCGCGGCATGGCGATGGCCACACACCGTTCGGGGCCGGCGCCCCCGGCGATCAGGCGGCGGGCCAGCCGGTTGGCGCGGGCGTTGAGCTGCCCGTACGACAGGGTGTGCGCGCCGATGACGGCGGGGGCGTCCGGGGCGAGCGCGGCCTGCCGCTCGAAGAGGCCGGGCAGGGTGGTGCCGGGCACGGGCCGGGCGGTGTCGTTCCACTCCCGCAGGACCTGGTCGCGCTCTGCGGACCGCAGCAGATCGATGGCGTGGACGGGCTGGTCCGGGGCGTCGGTCACGGTCTCCAGGAGCCGCAGCAGCCGGCCGGCCAGCGCGTCCGCGGTCGCCCGGTCGAACAGGTCGGCGCTGAATTCCAGCGTCGTCTCCAGGCCCGCGGGCGCGCCGCGCTCGTCGCGCCGCTCGGTGAAGGACAGCAGCAGGTCGAAGCGGGAGACGCCGGTGTCCACGCGGTAGGGGGCGGCCGTGAGGCCGGGCAGCGTGCGCGGACCGGCGTCCGGCACCGCGTTGTTGTGGACGAGCAGCACCTGGAACAGGGGGTGCCGGGCCGGCGACCGCTCCGGGTTGAGCCCCTCGACCAGCCGCTCGAACGGCACGTCCTGGTGACCGTAGGCGGCCAGGTTCGTCTCCCGTACCCGCCGCAGCAGTTCGGTGAAGGTGGGGTCGCCGGACAGATCGGTGCGCAGTACCAGGGTGTTGACGAAGACGCCCACGAGGTTCTCGACGGCCTCGTCGTCGCGGCCGACGACCGGACTGCCCAGCGGGATGTCCGTACCGGCGCCCAGCCGGGAGAGCAGCGTGGCCACGGCGGCCTGGACCACCATGAACAGGCTGGTGCCGGTGGCGCGCGCCAGCTCGGCGAGGGCGGAGTGCAGCGCGGCGGGGACCGTGAGGCCGACGCGGTCGCCGCGGTACGAGGGGGCCGCGGGGCGCGGCCGGTCGGCGGGCAGGGCGATCTCCTCGGGCAGCCCGGCGAGGGCCCCGCGCCAGTAGTCGAGCTGGGCGGCCAGCGGCGATGCGGGGTCGTCGTCGGAGCCGAGCATCTCGTGCTGCCACAGGGCGTAGTCGGCGTACGCCACGGGCAGCGGCGCCCAGTCGGGGCGCGATCCGGCACGGCGGGCCGCGTAGGCGGTGCTCAGGTCGCGGGCCAGGACGGGCAGCGACTGTCCGTCCGCCGCGATGTGATGCACCAGGACGAGGAGGACATGCTCCTGGTCGGCCGGGTCCTCAGGCTCGGGGAGCGTGAAGAGCCAGGTGCGCAGGGGCGGTTCGGCGGACAGGTCGAAGCCGTGCCGGGCGGCCTCGGCCAGCCGCGCGTCGAGCTGGTCGGACGTGACCCGCACGATCTCCGGCTCGGCGAGCCCGGCGGACGCCGCCGCCTCCCACACCACCTGGTACGGCCCGTCGGCGTCCTCGGCGAAGACGGTACGCAACGGCTCGTGGCGGGCGACGAGGTCGGCCAGCGCGGCAGCGAGCACGGCGCGGTCCAGCCGGCCCGTCAGACGCAGCGCCAGCGGCATGTTGTAGGTGGCGGAGGGGCCTTCGTAGCGGTTCAGGAACCACAGCCGCGCCTGCGCGTACGACAGCGGCAACCGCTCCGGCCGCGGGCCCGCGCCCACCCCGCGGCGGGCGCGGGCCGCGCCGTCGAGCCGCGCGGAGAGGCCGGCCACGGTGGGCGCCTCGAACAGGGTGCGGATGGCGAGTTCGACGCCGAGGGCGGTGCGAATGGCGGCGACGAGCCGGGTGGCGAGCAGGGAGTGCCCGCCGAGGGCGAAGAAGTCGTCGTCGACGGTGACCGGCCGCACGCCGAGGACCTCGGCGAACAGCTCGCACAGCACCGCCTCGCGCGCGTCGCGCGGGCCGCGGCCGCCGCTCTCGGCGGCGTACTCGGGCGCGGGCAGCGCCTTGCGGTCCAGCTTGCCGTTGGGGGTGTGCGGCAGGGCGTCCAGGGCCATGAACGCGGCGGGCACCATGTACCCGGGCAGCGCGGCGGCCACGTGGTCGCGCAGCTGTGCCGGGGACGGAGCGGTGCGGCCCTCGCCGATGACGGTGTAGGCGACCAGGCGCCGGTCGCCGGGCCGGTCCTCGCGGACCACGACGGCGGCCCGCCGTACGTCGGGGTGGGTGGCGAGCACGGCCTCGATCTCGCCGAGTTCGATGCGGAAACCGCGCAGCTTGACCTGTCCGTCAGCGCGGCCCACGAACCGCAGATCACCGTCCTCGGTCCAGCTCACCACGTCGCCGGTGCGGTACATGCGCCCTCCGGCGTCGCCGTGCGCCGCGCCGTACGGGTCGGCGACGAACCGCTCAGCCGTCAGCTCCTGCCGCCCGAGGTAGCCGCGCACGACCCCCGCGCCCGCGATGTACAGCTCCCCCGCGACACCGACGGGGACCGGGCGCAGGGCGCGGTCGAGGACGTAGGTGCGGGTGTTGGCCAGGGGGCGGCCGATGACGGGCGCGTCCACGGTGGCGGCGTCCACCTCGGCGGCCGTGGACCAGATGGTGGTCTCGGTCGGCCCGTAGAGGTTGGTCACCGAGGCGGTGTGCGCGCGCAGGGTGCGGGCGAGCTCCGCCGGCAGCGGCTCGCCACCGGTCAGGGCGCGGACGCCACGCAGGGCGGCCGGATCGCCGTCGGTGACCAGCGCGTGCCACAGACTGGGCGTGGCCTGCAGGACCGTGACACCACGGGCGGCGGCGAGGGCCGACAGCGCGGCGGGGTCGCGCACGGTGTCGCGGCCCGCGAGTACGACGGTGGCGCCGCGCAGCAGCGGGGCGAGGATCTCGAGCCCGGCGATGTCGAAGCCGATGGTGGTCACGGCGAGCAGCCGGTCGTCCGGGGTGAGCGCGGTGCGCTCACCCATGTCGGCGAGGAAGTTGGCCAGGCCGCGATGGGGCACGACGACGCCCTTGGGGCGCCCGGTGGAGCCGGAGGTGTAGATGACGTACGCCGGGTGGGCCGGGTCGTGATCGGGGCTCCGCTCCTGGCCGACGGCCGGGTCCGGGGCGTCGGACTCGCCGAGTCGGTCGGGTCCGTCGGGTCCGTCGGGTCCGTCGAGCCAGTCGGCTCCGTCGAGTCCGTCGAGTCCGTCGAGGAGGACCATCCGGTCGTCCGGCATGCCCGCGGGTAGGGCGGCGGACGCTTCGGTCGTGGTCAGGACGAGGACGGGGTCGGCCTCCTCCAGCATCAACGCGATCCGGTCGGCCGGGTAGTCGAGGTCGACGGGCAGGTAGGCCGCACCGGACTTGAGGACGGCGAGCAGCGCGACGACGAGCTGTTCGGTGCGCGGCAGGGCGAGCGCGACGAACCGTTCGGCGCCGCAGCCACGGGCGTGCAGAAGGCCGGCCAGCCGCCCGGCGGCCGCGTTCAGCTCGGCGTAGCACAGACTCCTCCCGTCGTACTCGACGGCGGTCGCGTGCGGAGTTGCCACGGCCTGCCGCTCGAACTGCTGGACCACGGAGGCGCTGGGCGGCTCGACGGCGGTGTCGTTCCAGGTCAGCAGGGCGGTTTCGCGTTCGGCGGGGGCCAGCAGGTCGAGGTCCTGGACGGCCGTGTCGGGGGCGGCGACCGCCGCCTCGAGGACACGTACGAACCGCTCGGCGAGCCGCCGCGCGGTCGAGCGGCCGAAGAGGTCGGTGCTGAACTCCAGTGTCCAGCCGATGCCTTGGGGCGTGCCGTCCTCGGCATGCCGCTCCTGAAGGGTGAGGTAAAGGTCGAACTGGGCGGTCCGGGTACCGATCCGCAACGGCTCGGCCGTCAGCCCCGGCAGCCGGGTCAGCGCCCGCGACCGCTCGTGGGCAGAGGCCAGCATGACCTGGAAGAGGGGATGCCGGGAGAGGGACCGTTCGGGGTTGATGGCCTCGACGAGGCGCTCGAACGGCAGGTCCTGGTGGGCGTACGCCGCCAGGTCGGTCTCGCGTACCCGGGCCAGCAGATCGGCGAAGGCGGGGTTGCCGGAGGTGTCGGTGCGCAGCACCAGGGTGTTGACGAAGAGCCCGGCGAGGTGTTCCACGGCGTCGTCGGTGCGGCCGGCGATGGGCGTGCCGATCGGGATGATTCCCTCTCCGCTGTCGCCGCCGAGCCGGGACAGCAGGGCGGCGAGAGCGGCCTGCGCGACCATGAAGACGCTGGCCCGGTGGGTACGGGCGAGCTCGGTGACCCCGGCGTGGAGTTCGGCGGACACCTCGAACCCGAGCTGCTCGCCCCGGTGCGAGGCGACGGCCGGTCGCGGCCGGTCGGTGGGCAGCGCCAGCTCCTCGGGCAGATCGCGCAGCGCCTCCGTCCAGTAGGCGAGCTGGCGCGCGAGAAGACTGTCCGGGTCGTTCTCGGAGCCGAGGGCAGTACGCTGCCACAGCGCGTAGTCGGCGTACCGCACGGGCAGTGGCGCCCACTGGGGTGCGCCGCCACCCGCACACCGAGCGGCATAGGCGGTGGCGAGGTCTTCGGCGAGCACACGGGCCGACCAGCCGTCGGCGGCGATGTGATGGACGAGGAGCAGCAGGACGTGCTGGTCCGGCGCCAAGGTGAACAGCCAGGAGCGGCACGGCACGTGGGCGGTGAGGTCGAAGTGGTACCGGGCGGCCTCGGCGAGCCGTTCCGTCACCGCGTCCTCGGTCGTCTCGACGATCTCCAACTCGGGCCCGGCAGGGGGCTGCACCACTTGGTACGCGCCGTCCGCGTCCTCGGCGAAGCGGGTGCGCAGGGGCTCATGGCGGCCGACGACATCGGCGAGCGCGGCGCGCAGCGCCTCTTGATCGAGCGTCCCCGTCAGGCGGAGCGCCATGGGGATGTTGTACGTCGCGCTGGGGCCCTCGAAGCCATGCAGGAACCACAGGCGCTGCTGGGCGAGGGAGAGGGGCACACGGTTGGGGAGCGGGTCGGCGCGGGTGACGGGCGTACGAGCGGATGCCATGCCGTCGACGCCGTCGAGCAGCGCGGACAGGGCGGCGACGGTCGGCGACTCGAACACCTGCCGGATGGCGAATTCCGCCCCGAGGACGGACCGGATGCGGCTTGCGAGGCGGGTGGCGAGGAGGGAATGGCCGCCGAGCTCGAAGAAGCTGTCATCGATCCCGACCCGCTCCACCCCCAGGACCTCAGCGAACAACCCGCACAAAATCTCCTCCCGCGGCGTACG